>CAMMSL010000003.1 GCA_946499505.1 uncultured Lachnoclostridium sp. | reverse complement strand
GAACCGCATCCTCGGTAATGGTGTAGGTAATCTCTTTTCCGTTCTCATACTTCGGGAGATCCTTGAACTCCCATTTCCAACCATCATCAGCTGTAACTGTTAATTCTTTGTCTTCCAGTTCTTTTCCATTTGCCAGCAGATGAATCGTAATAGATGCCGGGCGTTTTCCGTCCTGATTATTCGCATCATCCCAGGTCTTGCTTCCGGATACTTCCGTCGTCTCTGGAGTATAACTGTTCGTGATTGTATAACCCGTTGTGGCATCTCCGGTGCAGGTCACCTCATACTCTGCGCCGTCGAAATCAATCTTACCGTCTGTTTCTCCGACTTCTTTTACTGTATACTCGATCGTTTTGCTGTCTGCTTTCTCATCCAGATCTGACCACGTATGGCTCCAGTGATTCTTATCATTCAGCACAACAGGTTCTCCCTGTGCTTTTCCATCTGCATAGAGCTGTACCTGTATACTATCAGGTCGTTTGCCATCCTGATTATCTGCGTCATTCCAGCTCTTGGTCACTGTTACACTGGTCTTTCCGGGGGTGTAGCTGTTGGTCACATCATAGCCGTCTATCTCTATCGTATAATCCGGAACCGCATCCTCGGTAATGGTGTAGGTAATCTCTTTTCCGTTCTCATACTTCGGGAGATCCTTGAACTCCCATTTCCAACCATCATCAGCTGTAACTGTTAATTCTTTGTCTTCCAGTTCTTTTCCATTTGCCAGCAGATGAATCGTAATAGATGCCGGGCGTTTTCCGTCCTGATTATTCGCATCATCCCAGGTCTTGCTTCCGGATACTTCTGTTGTCTCTGGAATATGACTGTTCGTGATCACATATCCCGCTGTCATATTTCCCTCAATAACTGCCTCGTATCCATCTACAACTACTTCTTCAACTGTATAGCTGATCTCTACTCCGCCCTTATATTTTGCAAGATCGGTAAAGGAGCCGCTCCAGTTGTCTGCCTCAGTCAATGCCAGCGTCTTTCCTGTATCCTTTCCGTCCGCCAGAAGTTTTACCGTAACCACCTTCGGACGGATACCATCCTGATCATTATTATCCCGCCAGTTCTTGGTTACGGGTATCTGTATTGTCTCCGGTGTGTAACTGTTCGTAAGCGTTGTCACGGTTCCCTCGGTACTGCTGCCTGTAAGTGTGTATCCCTCCGGCATTCCTGTCATATCTTCTGTCCAGCTATAGACATTCTCTATACCGTTCGTATACTTCGGCAGGTTCTCTACTGTTGCTTTCCAATCGTTGTCTGAATTTAGGGTAACCGTATCTATCAGGGTATTTCCGTTCTTCAGTGCCACACGGATACTCAGCGGTCTCTTTCCGTCCTGATTATCGGCATCATTCCATACTTTACGGACCGTTGCGCTGACCGTTTCAGGAATATGGGTATTAGTAATGGTCAGCTTATTTTTCTCAGATTCATTTTTGCCATACATTACGCGATATGTTGCACCGTTAAACTGGATCGTTCCATTTGCCTCTCCGACTTCTTTTACTGAATAAGTGATTGAAGTGCTGTTTATTTCCTCGTCCAGTCCTCTCCATGTATAGCTCCAATCATTGTCAGTGTTCAGCGTTACTGCCTCTCCTACCGGATTGTTGTCTGCATAAAGCTGTACCTGAATAGATTCAGGACGTTTTCCATCCTGATTATCGCAATCCAGCCACTTCTTTTCTACACTGACATCAACCGTGCGATGATAGGTATTCGTTACCGTTGCCTGTGCTGTTCCTCCTGCAGTTATCGTTCCGGTTTCTCCGCTGTAACTTACCTGATATCCATCCGGCACATTTACCTCTGTCACGGTATACGTTACTCCCGCCGGCAGCCCTGTAGCAGTTTTAGTCTGTCCTGCGGTTAATTGAACATCAGCTATGCCGTTTTTAAAAGTTAAATCTCCGTATTTACCATTGACAGATGTATTATCCAGTTTAACCTGAACATCAAATGTACTTTTCGTCGTCGTTCCTTCCACTACCTTGGTCAGGCTCAGATTTCCTGTACCTTTGGAGTTGATAAAATCTGCACTTGAAACCGGTACATTTATTTCATTGCCCTGATCATCACGTATCTTTGTAAGTGTATAACCGACTTCCAGATGTGCCGGCGAATCTTCTGTTTCCTGCATCTGCTCTGCTGTTACGACCAGGTTGTATACAGCCCCTGAATATGTAATATCGTCCTCTTTTTCTTCCGGAACAACCTCACGGATCAGATATCTGTATGTGCCGGCCTCAGTAAAGCCTGACAATACAAAATAATCTGTACTGTCCGCTGTAAATGTCAGAGTTGATGCAGAGGGCATCGGAGCCGGCTTCTCAGATGCAGGATCTGCAGTAATCTCCACCTGATACTGTTCGCCGTCCTTCCATTCTCCGCCAAGCAGCTGCTTGGATACAGGAATTGTTACCTGACCGTTTGTCACGCGGATCGTTGTATTGTTATTAACTACAATCGCATCATCCGGCCGTGCTACTTCACCTTCTGCCTCATCGATGTTATCATCTCCGAATTCAGTAATCCAGATTTTAATCCATATGCCGTCCTCCGGTATATCATATCCTTCAGGTGCTTTTACTTCTTTCAAATAATAAATACGATGGTTCCGAAGCGCCCAGCCATTTGCAGTCTGATTGGAAATCACCCGTATTACGCCGTCTTCGCCGGAAGTATATGACGGAACAACCTCTTTACCGTCCACTATCATAGGAGTAGGATTGCCGCTGCCGTCATCGGCATATAACTTAAACATTGCTCCCGGCAGATTTACCGTCAGATCGTTGATATCCTGCTTCAGGATATCAAAATTAAGTGTAGATGCCGTACCGGAGCCGCCGGATTCAATCGTATAATCCTGACCGGCATTGTCCGTAAACTCCTCCCCATTCAGCTTTGCACGATTGCGGAACTGGGTCTTGCCTGTTGTATCTCCTACAATCTGAGTCTGATATTTGATAACAACTGCTGTCTCATCCGGTATGCTCCATGTAAGCGTACCACCTCCGTTTTCACTCTCGGTATACGTATAGTCGACATCATTCTGTGATACACCGTCATAGGAAATACTCATGCTGCCATCCACATAGGTCATTTCATACTCACTCGGATCCTGTACAGTAAAGTCATCAACCAGTTCCATTGGTTCGCCGTTGTTCAAGCGCGCTTTATTCTGATTGATTGTCAGCTGCCATGTGATTGTCTGATTATTGTTTGCTGTCGGCTTGTCGAACACGGATTTGCTCAGCGGGCTGCTCTCAAATCCGACCGTATATTCATCCGTAAGATCTCCCCACGCAGCCGTGTTTGACAGATATTCGTCAAGACTTCCCGTGGGATCGGACGCAGCAGCCTCTACCAGTTCCCGCATGGCGTCTGCATCTGCAATTGCCATCTGATAACGGAAATAGTAGCGGGAATAAAGATTGCCGCCGCTGTCCCTTATCGGCTCGAATGTGAACGATACTTCTCTCTTTCCGTCAGCAGACGGCTCGCCATATGTAATCATATAGCGATAATCATCCCCTGCCGCCCCATTATAATTGCCTGATTCATTTGTACCGTATACGTTTGTACCATCCTGCCAGTAGGGATTTTCGACAATCCTCAAATACTTGGAATTATAGGTATCGGTAACAGTAATCTTTCCATCTTCCAGATCACTTTCTGTCACTCCGGTAATTGCCACATAATATGTAACTTCTTTGCTAAGGCTGCTGTCATCGAAGGAGCCATTGTTATCCACCGTCTTTTCAATCGTTTTATCCGCCGGTGTGTAAGACGCCGTTGCAGTATGTGTTACTTCGTTGGCTGTAACGCTGGCTGTATTCGTCATCATATGACCTTCCGGCCATCCTGTTTCGCCATAACTGCTTGTAAAGGCAATGGTAACCGTCTGGTCTCCGGTTCCTTCTTTAGCTGCCGCCAGTCCCTTTCCATCCGCTCCGTTCTTAAACGTAACTGTAAAATTCGCAGGGTGATTACCGGAAGTATAATTCCCGTCCCAATCTACAGTATAGTCCGTTCCTTCTTCCAGCACTTCGCCATTTACTCTTACAATCAGTGACTCTTTATTTGCCACGTTACCATACCATGTATTGTTACTCCATGTTCCCGGCAGTGTATCTGTCACAGTAAATGTTTTAAACCCTTCTTCCGGGGCGGTTACCGTAACAAGCCAGTCCACAGTCCGTGCATCCATGTCGGCATCCGTATATTCTTTTGTTACCTGATAGTCGTTCTGAGCCGGTATGTCCACAAATATTGTTGAGTCTCCCTCTGTGCCCGGAACGTCCAGATCATTCGAGACTGTCGTCTGCGTCCATGAATCGTCGATTGCTGCCTTATCCACCAGTGTGTTGTATGTGATTGTATAACGGACCGGCTTGTCGCCTATCACAGAGGGCAGACTCTGGATCCAATCTGTAGCAGTTTTTAATGGCGGTTTAAACGATACGTTACTAAGGTCGACCGATGTTCCATCTTTCGTAACCGCGGCAAGCTGAAAACTGTCCGGATCATATGACTGGATATCTGTATTGCCTAATTTATCTGTTATCTTAATATCGCCGGTATCCATGAAATCCGGGTTGACAACAATCTGCCACGACAGGATATAACTCTTGCTGTCTTTACTCACTTCAGCACTGTCAAATCCCCCGACATTGCTTTTTGACGCATAATCAAACGCCGTCTGATGATTGATACCTGCAGACACATCCTCAGGATGATTCTTGTCCGAATCTACGCTAAGTGTATTTTTTGTATCATCCAAGCCGATAATATTGCCGTCAAGCATTGTATAATCAACTGCAGCACTGTACGTCACCGTTACGACTTCACCGCCGGTCATATTAAACTTATTGCTTGCGAGAACATTTCCGCTGGCAGTAACCTGAGCATCCGTTGTTCCCATATTGCTGGTCACCCGGATTGTGTCCGGATCCAGAGTTACCGCATTACCGCTTATTGTATCGGACAGATGCACATTCGTGTTAGAGCCGGACGATGTTATGGTAAGGGTATAATCTACAGTACCATTCGCTTTGTTATAAGACGCTGTCTTATTGATGGCAAGGTCACTTTCTGATGTAACTGTAATCTCTTTGATAACATCATTTCCAAAATCAATCTCGTCTTTTTCCTCTTCGCCGTTATACCGTACATTAACATACATATCAAACGCTGCATTATCTGCCCGTGACAGAAGTTCCAGTTTTTCTTCCTGATTGCTTTGCGGCGTAAGAGTAATATTCCCTTCACTGTCACGTCCGACTATGAAGTTTACAGTTACGTTATGAAGTTGCCCGTCCCCTCCTATGACACTGGCATTGACTGAAATGTTATTTCCTGGGTCAACCAGAGTCAGTCCTTCCGGAAGCGTATATGTCATTTTCTCATTAAAATTAATCTGTCCTTCTATGCCTTCCGTTTCGCTGAAGGACAAATGCACTGTATAGCTGTCTCCGTCATTCAGCGTGTCTGTCGACTCTCCGTCTTTCAGAAATTCTGCCTCTTTTGTAAACTGATTCAGATCTGTACTGCCCAGATCAGCATTGTCATATTCGCCGTCTGCCTGCGGTACCGCATTATCCCCGGACACATCCGCACTCCGGATCGTTTTCTGCTGTACTTTCTTCTGTTTATCAGCTTCTTGTTTGGATGAATCATCCGCAGTCTGATTATTATCTGATTTCCGGATATTACTTTCGGTCTGATCGGAAGCTTCCTCTTTGTCGGTTACTTCAGATCCGGTTTCTGTCACTTCTGTCTTAACAGAAGATTCCCCACTGCCGGTTTCTGTCACTTCCGTTTTATCAGAGGATTCCCCGCTATCGGTTTCTGTCACTTCCTTCTTTTCTGTCGTCCCCGTCTGATCAGATTCCTCTGTCTGCATCTCTTCCTGTCCGATGCCATTTTCCACCGTCTCAACAGTATCCGCACTTTCTTCCGCAAATGCGTAAGACGGCATCATTCCCAGAACCATGACTGATACCAACAGGGTACAGACAATACGTTTTAGTTTCTGTCTCATATGATTCTTATACCTCCCTTTCCCTATAAGTTCATAGAAATAAATAACTAAACAGGCTCATACGGCCTTTCTATGTCATCCGTACCCGGGAACCGGTACGGCAGTACAGATTATAACAAATACAAAGGAAGTATTACCCCTAAGGACTCTGCTTCCCGGGCAATACTTCCTCCTGCGTATCTTTCTTCACAATTTATTGTCTTCCCCCGTTTAACTGTCAGAAAATTCCAACTTATACACATTGCAGATGGCCCATTTTCATTTTGCCACACTTTTTCAAAATATTGGTATATATTTTTCTAAAAATATCACTTTATTTTCTATCTGTCAATGTGATTTTTCTCATATCCATGTAATATTTCTTATATTATGAGTAAATTTTATGATAAATCCCTTGATGAAATTTACTCTTTCACACTGCCTACCGCAACACCCTGAACGATCTGTCTGGACAATACCAGATATACGATGATCACCGGGAAGATGGAGAATGCGATCGCCATATATACCTGCCCCATATCGAACTTCAGCCAGTCTGCGGCACGCAGCTGGGCGATCAGGATCGGCAGTGTCTTTTTATTGTCGTCATGCAGGATCAGAGCCGGAGTAAAGTAATTATTCCAGCTGCTCACAAATGTAAAGATTGCCTGTACTGCGATCGCCGGTTTCATAAGGGGAAGCACGATATGGTTAAATGTCCGGAACTCACCGGATCCGTCTATCCTGGCCGCCTCGATCAGGGCAAGCGGAAGAGTGCTTTCCATATATTGCTTCATATAGAAGAATGTAACCGGTGCCGCAATCGTCGTGCATATCAATGGTATAAATGAATCTTCAAGGCCCATACGGGATACTAGCTGTACGAATCCAAGCGCCGTCACCTGTGTCGGGATCATCATGATCATCAAGATAAACGGATAGATATACTTTTTCAGTCTGAAATCATATGCATGGATCGCATAAGCCGTCATCGTGGAAAAATATACGCTCAGCACCGCACTCGAGCCTGCAATGATCAGACTGTTCAGCATGCCCTGCACAATGGGCAGTGTACCATGGAGAAGATTGTTCCAGTTATCAATCGCATGGGTACTCGGCAGAAGTGTAAATCCGGCCTGCAGTTCTCCATTTGACCTTGTAGCATTGATAAACAGTATGTAAAACCAGAACAGGCAGAAGAAACTTATGATAATAAGGACAATATATGCCAATATTCTTCTCGCCTTGATTCCCAGGCCTTTCTTTAAACCGTCATTGTTTTTTCCGCTCATAATCCTACCCCTTTCTCTTATCGTTTCCTGTCACCTTGAATACGATAAGGCTCAGGATACCTGTCATGATGAACAATACAACCGAAAGAGCGCCGGCCATGCCGTAATTCTTACTGAACAGATGCTTGTTGAGGAACATGATCAGCGTCATGGTAGAACGCATCGGATCTCCGGTTCCGTTAGTCAGGATCTGCGGAACATCAAACAGCTGTAATCCGCCGATCAGAGAGGTAATGATCACATATACGAGGATAGGCCTCAGAAGCGGGAGTGTGATCTTATAGAACACCTGAGTAGAGGTTGCCCCGTCTACTTCCGCCGCCTCGAAGAGGTTCGTATCGATTCCCATCATGCCGGCCATCAGAAGGATCGTCGTGTTTCCAAACCACATCAGACAGTTCATAAGAGCGATCAGACCTCTTGCGCTTCCCGTATTGGAGAGGAACTTATACGGCGTATCGATAAATCCGATCTGCATGAGCAGCGAGTTGATCGGCCCTCCGTCTGAAAACAATGTAAAGAACAACATGGCGAAAGCTGACGCCATGATCAGGTTCGGCAGATAGATCACCGTCTTGAAAAATCTGGATCCTCTCAGCCTGAGACGTGTATCTGAAAACCAGGCTCCCAACAGCAGCGATAAGATGATCTGCGGAATAAAACACATGATCCACAGCACCATTGTATTCTTCGCATATATCCAGATATCTCCCCCCTCGAAGAGCTGCACATAGTTGTCGAGTCCTACAAACGTCGGACCGATCTGAGTCAGTCCGGACATATAGTTTTCAAAAAAACTGTTATAAATTGTACTTACCAGCGGTATGAGCTGGAATATTACATATGCCAGCGTAAATGGGATAAGGAAAATATATCCCCACTTATTATAGCCGGACACTCTGCTTCTTTGTTTCTTCATCTGATCCGTCCTCCGTTTCAGAAAATGAAAGCTGCGTCCGCCTGCCTTGCGGCACGGCAGGCGCAGCCCAAATCACCTGCTGTCGCACCCAATTTTTATCTGTGTGCGATTTCACAATTTACGTGTTCTTATACTTAATTAGTATGTAAGTTCCGGATATTTCTCTACCACTGCTTTATAGAACAGATCGAGTGCTTCATCTTTTGTAGCACTGCCTTCAAAGTAGTTCTTCATCGCGTTCTGGAACTCTTCGTTACATCCCTGATCATATGCGGAAAGGTTGCTCAGATCAAGATTCTCAACGCCTGCGCAGTAGATGCCGATCGGGTTCTGTCCGCCGAGGATCTTGCTTGAATAGCTTGTGTCTTCAGCCATTTCGTTCATAACGTCCTGATTGTTTACGAAATCATCATCGTCTACTACGATCTCTTTCATTACCGTGTCGTCTGTTGTCATTGTCAGCATGATGTCTTTGATCAGATCAGCATTGTCTGTTCCTTCTGCCGCGCAGATCCATGTGCCGCCCCAGAAGAAGCCCTGCGGTCCTTCAGTAGCGCCCCAGCCGCCTTCGTATCCGATACTGCCTTCTGTGTCAGCTGCCATAGAGAAGTTTACAAGCCATGCAGGTCCGAAGTAGCAGAATACTTTTCCGTCCGGATAGAAACCTTTGCTCCAGTCATCGCTCCAGAGTTCATATGTATTTGTCTCGCCTGCGTCTACCAGCTCTTTCGAATCGTCTACCCAGTTCATGATGTTGTCGTCAATATTGATCTTGCCGTCTACTACCCACGGAGAAGATACATTGTTGGAATATACACGGTAGGAGTCATTTACCGTGGACATAATACTGTATCCTGCGTCTTTTAGTGTAGCTGCCGTATTGTTAAAGGTATCCCAGTCTTTTACATATTCCTGTACTTCAGACGGATCGTCTGTTCCGAATACCTCTTTTGCCGCCGCTCTGTTATAGAAAAGAACTCCCGGGCAGCCCTGCCATGACAGGCCTTTCAGGACACCGTCGGAATCCGTAACAACATCCTTTGTATACTGATACTGTTTTGACAGATCGTCATCAGTAATTCCCAGATCTTTAATAGGCATCGTATAATCACTGTCTACATATTTTAATGCGTAATCGGCCTCAACCAGGAACATATCGATCTTGTCATCAGCAGCCGCATCAGCCTGTTTCAGAAGTGTCGCATCCAGATTGTTCTGGTATGCATTGTCGTCACTCGGGGTGATGTTCCATTTTACAGTGATATCACCGATCTTTCCGGTCGTAGCATCTACTTCTTCATAGTCTGCATAATGGTCTGTGATCCTTGTCTTGAACTCTTCGTTCCAGCAGTAGATGTTAAAAACTTTTCCCTGCTCCTCTGAGCCTGTTTCTTCGCTGTTTGCTTCTGTTCCGCCGTTGTTGTCACTTTCATTGCCGCCTGTGCTTCCGCAGCCCGCGATCATGGATGTAACCATTGCCGTACATAATAAAGCGCTTACCAGTTTCTTTTTCATAGATGAACCTCCTTTAAAATTGGTTATTTGTTTCCGGGGTTATTTTTCCTACTGACTGTCCTGTCAATAGTTCCCCCTCTATAACAACTCTCTCCACAAGAGCCGTCTTCGGTGTTTCAATAGACTGGATCAGCCTGCGTCCGGCTTCCCGCCCGATCCGCTCCGTATCCTGCCTGATCGTCGTCAGTTTCGGATGGAGCAGCTGTGACATCCTGATCCCGTCGTACCCGGCGATCGATATATCGCCCGGTATCGTCATGCCTCTTTCTGTGATCACATTTCTTCCGCCGATCAGCGCCATATCATCGGGATAGATGATGCAGGTAGGCGGATTCTTCAGATCAAGAAGAGCCTTTGTTGCTTCTGCAGATTCCCTTGTCTCCATGTACCGGGCTTCTTTTACATATTCTTCCGGAATGTCGAGTTTGAGTTCCTCTGCCGTTCTGTAAAATGCTGCGAGACGGTCTTTCGTAACATACGAGCCGGCCTGGCCGCATATGTAAGCGATCCTTCGATGTCCCTGGCTGTAGATGTATTTCATCAGATCTTCCATGCCTTTGATATTATTGGAAAGAACTGCCGTGCAGTTTTGATGTACATAGTCCACTGTCACTGTCGGTATGTCGCTTTTCAGAAGTTCCTGAACCTGGGCTGATTCATAATCATCACAACAGATAACAGCGATACCATCAAAATTTCGATATCTTGCATGGTCCAGATAGGTCATCTCACTGTTCTCAAATGATGTGTTAATAAAAGTAAGATCGTAATGCTGCTGTTCTATCTGGAGCTTTAATCCGTTGAGCACTCCTGAGAAATACTCATGTGTCAGACCGCTGCCGGCCTGTTCTTCAAAAAGAACTCCTATATTATAAGAATGATTCGTCTTCAATGCTCTGGCAGCGACATTGGGAACATATCCCAGCTCCTTTGCCGTCTGTCTGATACGATTCTTGGTATCTTCACCGATATCTCCACGGTTGCTCAATGCTTTGCTTACTGTAGCAACAGATACATTGCACCGTTCCGCTATCATCTTCATCGATACCATGCCGCGTTTCTCCTTTCTATGCGCATATCCTGGTTAAGTAATCTTTCGTTTTGTTCACTTAATCGTTTTCGTAGTTTAACTATAACCCTATTTTCGTATTTTCGCAATACTATTTTTGCATTTTTGTTAATTTACCCAAACTTTTTATTATTTTATTGTGCAATTATCACATTATTCCTGTTTTTGTATAAAATTTTGATTGTAAATTTTGTACTTTTACTTATTCGTTTTCAAATTATTATTGATTTTTTAGTTTCTTTCATATATACTTTTCCTTGAAAATACGTAACTTAAACGTATTCGTAAACTCATTGTCCATATGTTTTAGGAAACGGAGGTTCCGGTATGAAATACGGATATTTTGATGACGAAAGGAAAGAGTATGTGATCACTGTTCCTCAGACGCCCCTCCCCTGGATCAATTACCTGGGGTCGGAGGACTTCTTTTCTCTTATCTCCAATACCTGCGGAGGCTACAGCTTCTATAAAGACGCCAAGCTTCTGCGGCTGACGAGATATCGGTACAACAATGTGCCGCTTGACAGCAACGGACATTATTACTACATAAAAGACGGGGATACCATCTGGAATCCGGGATGGATGCCGTCAAAGACATGTCTGGACTCTTACAAGTGCCGCCACGGCCTGGGCTATTCTGTCTTTGAGGGCAAAAAGAATTCTGTTGCGGCAGAACTGACAGCTTTCGTTCCGGTAGGCGAGAGCTGTGAGATCAATAAGCTGACGATCACAAATGAAAGTACGGATACAAAGGAGCTCTCTGTTTTTTCATATGTGGAATTCTGCCTTTGGAACGCAATGGACGACATGACCAACTTCCAGCGTAATTACTCAACCGGTGAAGTGGAAGTGCACGGATCAGCCATCTTTCACAAGACCGAATACAGGGAACGCAGGAATCATTATGCAGTCTATGCGGTAAACACTGCGATTGACGGATATGATACAGACCGGGATGCATTTCTCGGCGCTTACGGGGAAAATTCCGCTCCAGAATGCGTAGTAAAAGGCGAGTCGAAAAACTCGATCGCCAGTGGATGGGCGCCGGTTGGATCCCACCATATCAAAATAACCCTTGCTCCCGGCGAATCCAGAACTTATATATTCCTTCTGGGGTATATAGAAAATCCCGTGGAAGAAAAATGGGACGGCCGCCCGGAAGAAGGCAGGATCAACCGGAAACGCGCAGACGAGTTGATGGCAAGATTTGACTCTGAAGAAAAAACCGATCTGGCACTGGAAAAGCTCAAAGACTACTGGACGAATCTTCTGAGCCGCTTTACCGTATCCTCCGACGAAGAGAAACTGGACCGGATGGTCAATGTATGGCACCAGTATCAGTGTATGGTCACTTTTAACATGAGCCGTTCCGCCTCCTACTTTGAATCCGGGATTGGGCGCGGCATGGGATTCCGGGATTCCTGTCAGGATCTGCTTGGATTTGTCCATCTTGTTCCTGACCGGGCAAGGCAGAGGCTGATTGATATCGCCTCCACACAGTTTGAGGACGGCAGCGCATACCACCAGTACCAGCCGCTCACAAAGAAAGGCAACTCGGATATCGGAAGCGGCTTCAACGATGATCCGTTATGGCTGATCGCCGGAACAGCCGCATATATTAAAGAAACCGGCGATTATACGATCCTGGATGAGGCGACTCCGTTTGACAGTGATACTTCCAACACAGTATCCTTTATGGAGCACTTACGCCGCTCTTTCCACTACACAGTGGATCACCTGGGACCTCACGGTCTGCCGCTGATCGGGCGGGCAGACTGGAACGACTGCCTGAACCTGAACTGTTTCTCCACGGAACCGGGAGAATCTTTCCAGACATTCGGGCCGTCCGAAGGGCCGAATGCGGAGTCCGTATTTATTGCCGGGATGTTTGTCCTGTACGGAAAGGACTATACCGCAATCTGCCGTCATCAGGGCATGAAAGACGAAGCTGACTTTGCCGAGAAAGCCGTAAAAGATATGGAACAGACCGTTCTGGACGCAGGATGGGACGGAGAATGGTATCTGAGAGCATATGATCATTTTAAAAACAAAGTAGGCTCCCATGAGTGCGAAGAAGGAAAGATATTCATCGAGCCTCAGGGATTCTGTTCTATGGCGGGGATCGGTCTCTCTGACGGGTACTGCTTAAAAGCTCTGGAATCTGTCGAAAAGCACCTGGATACAAAATACGGGATCGTGCTGCTCCAGCCCCCATATCTGCGCTATCACACCGAACTGGGAGAGATATCCTCCTACCCGCCGGGATACAAGGAGAATGCCGGAATCTTCTGCCACAATAACCCATGGATCTCCATCGCCGAGACCGTCGTGGGAAGAGGAAACCGTGCGTGGAGCGTCTACACCCGCACATGTCCGGCGTATATTGAAGATATCAGCGACATCCACCGTACGGAGCCGTATGTATATTCGCAGATGATTGCCGGAAAAGACGCCCCAAATTTCGGCGAGGCAAAGAACAGCTGGCTGACCGGAACCGCTGCATGGACGTTTTTAAACGTATCCCAGTACATACTCGGCATCCGTCCGGATTACGACGGACTTATCATTGATCCGTGCATTCCGGATTCTCTGGAAAGTTACGAAGTGACAAGGGTATTCCGCGGTGTCAAATATCATATCACCGTACAGAATCCTGACCATAAAGAAAAAGGCGTTTCGTCGCTCACTGTCAACGGAGAAACGCTCTCAGGGAACAAAGTGCCTTTCAGCGCAGAAGAAAAAGAAATGTATATTCTCGCTGTAATGTAGCGGACGAAAATTCAGGAGAAGGGAGACTGAATATTCAATCTCCCTTCTCTTTCCATATCTTCAGTTTCTGTATCTTCATGCCGCTCTGTGCGAAATAAATCCTCACATAGTTATTCGGGAAGAAAATCTCACCCAGACTCTGGTCTATTTCAATCACCTTTCCATCCGTTCCGTTCACCGTGATCGAACCTTTCAAACTTCCATTCAAAAATACGGAAACAGGGATCTGAGCCAGTTCTCCTCCTTCGGCGCTCGCCGTCAGTGTAAGGCGGTATACGCCCGGATCGCGGATAATGATCCCAAACGTCCATGATTCTCCCCGATCCGTACAGATCTTTTCTCCCGGAAGCTCCAGATATTCATCTACTTTATAGTATTCCAGATCAAAATTAATCTGTTCCTCCGGCAAAGCATTCTCGGCTGCCTCTTTCTCTTCATCTGAAATACGCCCCAGAGACCTCTCCATCACAGGGGAACGCATAAGCATCTTCAGAATATTTTCCGCGCATCTTAAAAGCATTCCTCTCGTCAGGAAACCGCTGGCAAGACTTTCTTTGAGATTTCCCATTTTTTCTTCTGTATCGGGAACCACCATGAACACGTCATTCTGCGCGCGTACCATCTCGGCAAGATTTTCCACAGAAGGCTGTCCGCCCTCGTCGTTCATCTCAGCCCACCAGTCTGTCATCACCATACCGTCGTACCCCCACTCCTGACGGAGCAGTCTCGTAAGGAGATCATAATTTCCTGCTGTCCACAGACCGTTTACCGCGCCGTATGTAGTCATGATCGAATGGGCGCCGCCTTCCTCTACCGCGATCTCGAATCCTCTCAGGTAAATCTCCCGGAGCGCCCGCTCTGACAGGATCGAGTTGCATTTTCTCCGGTTATACTCCTGATTGTTTGCCGCAAAATGCTTGATCGTGCCGGTCACGCCATATTTCGCCATCCCCCGCAGCTGGGCCGCCGCGATCTTTCCCGTCACAAGAGGATCTTCCGAGAAATACTCGAAATTACGCCCGTTCAGCGGATTGCGGTGTATATTCATCCCCGGACCGAGCAGGGTATCTATCCGGTTTTTCCTGAGCTCTGCGCCCGTCATCTCATAGAGCTCCTCCAGCAGTTCTTCGTTGAATGAAGACGCCAGACAGACGCCGTTAGGAAGGGAAAATGCCTGTGTACCGCAGTCCATACGGATTCCCGAAGGTCCGTCTGCGCAGCATCCGCAGGGAATTCCGAGTTTTTGCAAAGATTCCGTCAGGCCGCCGAAGGCCGCCGCAGTACCCGGCGTCACTTTCGGAGAGCACATTCCTTCCCCCTTTACAATGCAACAGAGATCATCATCCGACATCTGGGCAAGGAAGCTTTTCATATCTGCCTTTCCGTCAAATACATCTCCCAGCCGGATCCCTCTGTCTCCTGTATAGGGAATATCCTCGGCACCATCATTTCTCATATGACTGCTGACGGATTCAGTTCTTACCGGCACGCTTTCCCACGTCAGCTCCAGTTCTGCTTCACCGTCTGCTGTCTCCGCGCCTGCTCCTGCGGCTGTACGCATCCTTTGAAAACTTTCTACCGGAGCCGCACACTCTCTGCATCTCTCGACTGCAACTGTCCTATCGATATGCAGATTTCCGATACATTCAGCATTCCGCACGTCCGTACCGATATAGAACTCATAAGTCCCCTCTTCCATCACATAGCAGGATTTATATCCCGCCGCCCCGCTGTCGTCATAGGAAGACAGCATAAGATCCGGAGCCGTCATCACCAGCAGCTCTTCTTCTCCCGGCTCCAGTTCCCGGGTCTTTGCAAATGCAGCCAGACTCCGCAGCGGCTTCCCCAGCTTCCCCTGCGGCGCTTTCACATAGACCTGCACCACTTCTTTTCCGCTTACATCTCCCACATTTCTTACCTTCACGGAAAACTGCACAGAAAAGCGTGAGCTGTCATCCGCATCCGCTGTAACAGCCTGTGAATCTTCCTGCTGCGATCCTTTCCCGATCTGCTCCACACAGCCGTCTTTCAGTTCAAATCCGGTATATGACATTCCAAACCCGAAGGGATACAGTACTTTCTTCTTTGCAAACGTCTCAAAATACCGGTATCCCACATAAATATCCTCCTGATAGACGTCGCCCGCATCCCCGCCAAAATTTCTCGTAGAAGGATAGTCACTGATGTCACAGGCAATCGTATCGGTCAGCTTTCCGCAGGGATTTACTCTGCCCATAAGCACGTCCGCGGCCCCATGTCCGCCTTCCATGCCGCCCTGCCATACATACAGCACTGCGGAAGGATCGTATTTCTCCACCCATTTCATGTCGATAATACTTCCGACATTCAGAACTACAATCGTACGCGGGAAAGCTCTGCACACTTTCTCAAGCATCTCCTCCTCCAGGTCAGTGAGAAGATAGCTGCCCTTTTCCGCGCAGGCATCCTGATCCTCTCCCGCCGTACGTCCTATGATCACTATGGCTGCATCTGACCGGGCAGAAGCTTCTCTGACCAGTTCATCTGTAAGAGGCATCTCTTCCTGACTCCACGGTTCCTGCGCCCAGCCGGTTCCTGCATCAAAGGGGTGTGTTTCCAGCCATTTCCGGTAAGTCTCTTCCACCTTTTGGTTCAAAATCAGATCTTCTTCTTTTAAGGCGTCCAGAATTCCCACAACATATCTGGTATTTACAAGACCGCCTGACCCGGTTCCGCTTTTGTAATAATCAAACTGGATGCGTCCGAATACAGAGACACTTTCCCCCTCCTTCAGCGGCAGGGCGCGTTTCGTATTTTTAAGCAGCACACATCCTTCTGCCGCCGCGCGCCTTGCAAGGGCCGCGTACCTCTCCTGATCCAGTATATATCTGTTATCCACCTGACTTTCTCCTTTCTCTCCCAACTTCCTTACGGTTTTACAATACATTCATTTAATCCATTATCCTTCATATTCACACAAAATACAATTCCCTCATTTCACAAATTTGTCCATATCCGTTTCTTTTCTCCGGATACCGGCATATCTGCAAAATGAGGGAACATTTCATTCCATTATATAGTTTTTATCCCATCTCTTTATACTGCTGGGCGATATTGAGCGAATGGTCTCCCATTCTCTCAAAATCTGTGAGTACTTCCGAGAACACGATGCCGCTCTGAGGATTGCACTTGCCTTTCTTCAGTCTCTGCATCTGTTTCTTAAAGTACTTATCGCGCATATCGTCTGTCTTCTGTTCCAGTACTTCCGCCTGGCTGAGCACTCTGCCCGTATCAGAAGAATCCACATTTTTCACATTTTCCAGACAGGTGATACACTGCTTTTTCATCTCTTCCAGCTCGTCGAGCACAGTGTCCGAGAACTTCAGATCCCATTTCTTCATATCGTCGGCATACCCCGCGATATTTGTGGCGTGATCGCCGATTCTCTCAAGGTTGCTGATGATCGCATAATAGCCGTTGATCTTGCGGGAGTCATCCGCGTTCATCTCTCCTGCCATAAGGGAAACGATATACTCTGAAATCCCTTTGTTCAGATAATCGATATACTCTTCTCTCTCTTCGACTTTCTTACGCGACTTGTCATTGTATTTAATGAGTGTGTCAAAGGCGTCGCCGATATTCTTCGCCACCATGTCCAGCATACGGTTCACTTCTTCTTTTACCTGAGTGACCGCGATGGCACTGTTGCCGACTGCATAGGAAGAGTCAAAAGGCCTGATATATTTGAGCCGGAGATCTTCGTCGTCTTCCTTCTTGCTGTCCGGAAGGATCTTCTCCGCTGCATGCGCCATATAAGTGCCGAACGGGAGCAGGATCAGCGTTGTCACGATGTTGAATATGGTATGCGCATTCGCGATCTGAGCCACCGGATTTCCCGGAGTGAGCGACTCGATCAGGGATACATAAGGCGTTACCATACATATTACCGTAAAGATCGCCGTACCGATAATATTAAACATCAGATGAATGATCGTCGTACGTCTCGCATTCACCTTAGTTCCGATAGATGCAAGGACCGCCGTGATACAGGTTCCGATATTCTGTCCGAAAAGCACGTAAACCGCGCTTGACAGCGGGATCATCCCTGTTGATGCCAGCGCCTGCAGGATACCTACAGATGCCGAAGAAGACTGGATCACCGCCGTAAATACTGCACCTACCAGAATACCGATAAGCGGATTGCTGAACTGTGTCATCAAGTTGATAAATGCCTGCGACTCCTGAAGCGGTTCCATCGCAGTTCCCATCATGTCCATACCTATAAAAAGGATACCGAGCCCTGCAATGATGCTGCTGATATGATGCACCTTTTCATTCTTCGAGAACATGATCGCACCGACACCGATGATCGCAAACAGCGGTGCGATGGCTCCGATATCCAGAGCGATGAGCTGGCCTGTGATAGTGGTACCGATATTGGCTCCCATGATGATCCACACAGCCTGCTGCAGTGTCATAAGACCGGAATTTACAAAGCCTACGACCATGACTGTGGTCGCCGAAGAGGACTGGATCACGGCTGTGATCACGGCTCCTACCAGAACCCCCTTGATCCGGTTTGAAGTCAGTTTCTCAAGGATTGATTTCATCTTGTTGCCGGCGGCCGCTTCCAGGCCGTTGCTCATCATCTGCATTCCGTATAGGAAGAGTGCAAGGCCGCCGAACAAAGAAAGTACATCTGTTATTCCCATTCCTTTTTCTCCTTTGCGAACGATAGCGCCTGATATTGTTTGATTTAAATTGCGCTATTATTTGTCTGTATGTAGTTGTCTGTCGTTTCCGGCGCGCGAAATTGCGCGCTAAATTAAAACTAACATGCCGGATTCCTTTGTGTCAACGATATTTTACAAGATCTTTATATTATTTTTACTTATATTTGACAGCTTTTTAACATTTTATGTGGTGTTTTCAGACAAATACAGCATTTCCACTCTGACAACTCATTATTGAAAACAGCACTTTATTCTGCTAAAATCTAATAGGGTAAAGGAGTGAGAAATCCATGAGCTTAACAATACCGATCGAGACTTCTGCAAGACACATCCATATCACGCAGGAAGATTTTGAGACCCTGTTCGGGGCCGGAGCAAAACCTACCTTTGCAAAAGAACTGAGCCAGCCCGGACAGTACGCCTGCAAAGAAAGGCTGACCGTCGTCGGCCCGAAAGGCAGATTTGAAAAGGTCGTCATACTGGGGCCCTGCCGTAAAGAAACTCAGGTGGAGATTTCCGTGACAGACGCAAGACGCCTTGGCATCAAGAGCGTGATCCGGCAGTCCGGCGATCTGGAAGGCACGCCCGGATGCACCCTGATCGGTCCGAAAGGAAAAATCGAACTGGAAAAAGGAGTTATTGTAGCAAAGCGCCATATCCATATGACTCCGGTCGACGCGATCCGTGCTCATGTGAAAGACAATGATATCGTGTTTGTCATCACGACAAGTTACGAACGCTCCCTGATCTTTTCTGATGTCGTTGTCAGGGTGAGTCCGTCTTACTCTCTGGCCATGCACGTGGATACGGACGAGGCAAACGCATTTGCAAACGAGGATAATCCGACCGGAGTGATACTGAAACTGTTCAACGGACACACCTACAGTCTCCAGTCATGGGCTGATGAACTTCAGTCCGGAATCCACCGGTAATATCTTTTCCCGAATATGCAGATACTATTTAGCAAATAAAACGGAGTATTGAATTATGTTTATTCTTATTTTTGAGCAGCTTTTGAAGATGTTCTTCATTATGGTGCTCGCATTTGTATGTTACAAGATCAGACTGGTAGATCAGAACGGAAACAAAACCGTTTCAAATCTCCTGCTCCTGATCGTAAATCCAATCCTGATCATCACGGTCTATCAGACGGAATACGATCCCGAACTGGTCCGGGGGCTTCTGCTTTCTTTCGCAGCAGCTGCCGCCACTCATATTCTCGGCATCATAATCTCAACCTTGCTGATCCGCCCCAAAGACGGTACGGATTACGGTATCGAACGATTTAATGCAATATATTCCAACTGCGGCTTCATCGGCATCCCCTTGATCGGAAGTGTGCTCGGCGATACCGGAGTGTTTTATCTCAGTGCATATATGGTCATGTTCAATCTGTTCTCATGGACCCACGGCATTGTCCTGATGGAAAAGAAATTATCGCTCAAGAGCCTCAAAGAAGGACTGATCTCACCTATGTTCATTGCAACACTGATCGCGGTGCTTCTGTTCTTCCTGCAGTTGAAGATCCCGTCTGTACTTCTGGATTCCATGAACTATATTGCGGATATGAACACGCCCCTCGCCATGATGGTGGCAGGTTTTTCCGTAGCTCAGGCAGATCTTAGAAAAATGTGCAAAAACCCGAGGCTGTACTATACCTCCGCGGTCAAGCTGCTGATCTTCCCTGCCTGCACGATACCACTGCTCATGCTCTTCCATCTGCCGACAGTGATATCCATGACGATTCTGATCGCAGCAGCATGTCCATCGTCCACCACCGGCACGATGATGGCGATCCGCTACAAACACAACTATACCTATTCTTCAGAGATTTTTTCCCTGACAACCGTGCTTGGCGTAGTGACAATGCCGGCGCTTGTCCTGATCGCGGAGCAGGTACTGTAGACCATATGAGCAGCAGAATTTCTTTGTTCTGCTGCTCATTTTTATTCCACACTCTTCAGCGACTCCACCATATTGATCTTCTTAAGCTTGAAATACATCGCTCCGTTTACCAGCAGGGAGAACAGGAGTGTCAGCAGAAAACCGTAGACAAAACTGCTCAGATCAATATTCCGCCCGAACATGACTGACTCAATCTCCACCGTCACGATAATGAACCCGTGCAGGATCTTTCCGAGGATGATTCCGAAGATGGCTCCGAGGATTGTCAGGACAATGTTCTCTCTGTACACATACATCGCCACCTCGCCGTTATAGAATCCCAGCACCTTCAGCGTGGCAAGCTCTCTCTGACGTTCTGTAATATTGATATTGTTCAGGTTGTAGAGTACCACGAACGCCAGCATTCCCGCCGATATGATAAGCACCACTATTACTTCGTCCAGCGCACCCAGCATATTGTCCACCTGTTCTCTCAGATCTGTCGTATAGCTGATACTAAGAGTTCCCGGCATTGCAAGAGCCTCTTCGCCGATGCGTTCTGCCTCTTCTGTAATCCGGTCAGCAGTTTTATAAAAAATCGAATTGTAGTCCGGAGTTTCCCCGTACACTTTCTCATAATATGCCGGCGTCATATACAGATAATGCCCCATGTAATTTTCACAGACAGCACTGATTTCTACCTTAAGATCTCCTCTGTCCTCATCGCGGATCGTAATCGTATCGCCCGGTTTCACATCCAGTTCTTTAGCCATCTTCTCTGTAAGGACAGCCCCCGAATCATCGAGCTCATATTTTTCATTCGTCACACGGTCCTGGAGTACAACAAATTCCGAGAACTCTTCCACATCCTTCGGCACATCCAGATAGACGTCATGCCATTCATCTCCGTTTCCCACGGAGATCTGTGTCAGCAGCCCCTCCGTAGAACCTGTCATGGCACTGTCTTTATCGAGCTCTGTAAGGATATTGTTTTTCTCCTCATCTGTAGCATCGTCTGTCAGGATAATATTACCGTCGTAGAGCTGGATCTCTCCGTACTGGATATCCACGATGGCAAATATAGAATCTTTCAGACCGAATCCTACAAGCATGAGAGCCATACACCCGCCGATGCCGAAGATCGTCATAAACAGGCGTTTCTTATAGCGGACAAGATTACGGATGGTTGCTTTCCACGAAAAATTCAGCCGTTTCCAGATAAACGCCGCACGCTCGAGCAGCACTCGCTGCCCCTGTTTCGGAGTCGGAGGACGCATCAGCTCCGCCGCCTGCTCTCTCAGTTCTTTGTAGCAGGAAAGGATTGTCGCCAGGAGTGTGCTCGCCAGCGCCGCTGCCGCCGCGCCCAGTCCGTATCCCAGATTATACGGTATAACAATGTCGTGCATATGCTGATACATGATACCGTATGCATTGATGATAATGTACGGAAATACTTTCTCTCCGAAAAGGATTCCCACTACACTGCCTGACACTGTTGCCAGAAGCGCATAGCCAAGATATTTTCCGGCTATGGAATGTTTCTCATAACCGAGCGCCTTAAGCGTTCCGATCAGCGTCCTCTGCTCTTCTACCATACGGGTCATAGTCGTCAGGCTGATCAAAGCCGCCACAAGGAAGAAGATAGCCGGGAACACTTCTCCTATCGCCCGCATGCGGTCTGCATTTTCGCCATATCCGGTATAATCCGGCAGATTTGATCTGTCATATATGTACCACTCCGGCTTCTCAAGATCATTGATCTCGGCTTCCGCATCCGCAAGCTCTTCCTTCGCGTCTGCGATCTTCTGCTCACCGTCCGCGATCTCCTGTTCTGCCTCAGCTTCTCCTTCGTAATATTCTTCCCAGCCGTCTGCGATCTCAGCTTCCGCATCTGCAAGCTGTGCCTCAGAATCGGATATCTTCTGTTCACCCTGCGTGATCTGATCCCAGCCGCTGTTGATCTGCTGCTGGCCGGATTCCAGTTCTGCCTTGGCGGCATCAATCTGGGCCTGTGCCTGCGCAACCGCAGACTCACCTTTCTGTATCTCCTCATACATTGCATTCAGTGTAGCCATTGTCACATCATCCGTGGCGCCGCTGGCCGCAAGGGCATTGTACTGTTCTTTCGCCGCGTTCAGTTCATCGATCTGTCCATTCAGGGCATCAATATTGGCATTCAGTTCCTCCTGCCCCTGATCCACCTGAGCCTGGCTGTCCTTCAGCTGCTGCCGGGAAGATTCCAGCTGCTGCTTCGACGATTCGAGTTCCTGACGCCCGCTGTCTACTTCTGCCTGAGCGTCCTCCAGCTGCTGCCGCGCGTCCGCAAGTTCCGCCTGCGCCTCTGCTTTGCCATCCTCCAGTTCTTTTTCTGCGTCCGTTACCTGCTGCCGTGCATCCTCGAGAGCTTCATTGGCTTCATCCACAATCTCATCATAGCGGATCTGCTCCCGCTCATCTTTAATTTCTTCTATCTTATCTATCACTTCCTGAACACGGTCGTCATACTCGTCCGTAAAAGCGGTCATTTCCTTCGCTCCGTCCACCTGTGCATAGATCTCCGTATACACGTCCAGCGCAAAGCTTTTCTCCGGAACTACAATAAACGCTGTCACACTTCCATTGCCGATGGTCGTGCTCCCTCTCTGGAAAGAAATATAATTGGGACTGCTCACAGCACCCGTGATCGTAAATGTATCTGTCTTCAGTGTATCTGTAATCTCATCGTCGCTGCCGCTTGAAAGCGTGATCTTATCTCCGATCTTAAGGCTGCTCTCATTCAGATAATCCACATCAACGGCGCATTCGTCTTCCGCTTCCGGAAGTCTTCCGTCCTCCAGCTGTACCTGATTCATAGACGGCAGAAGAGACATGACATGTACCGCAATCTGATTATCTCCTTCCGAACTCAGCACGTCGACAGAATAACCGCCTTCCGCGGCCTCTATTCCGTCCACATCTTCGATCGCCTGCAGGTCATCATCTGTAAGCCCGAGAGTGCTGATCACCTCGATGTCCATCATATTCCTGTTATCGAAATAAGCGTCCCCTGAATAACGCATATCCGGCTCTGATGCCCTGATCCCGGAGAAGAATGCACACCCGATCGCAACGATGAAAAAAATGGACATAAAGCGCCCGGTACTGCGCCTTATCTCCATATAAAAGTCTTTTCTCAACGCTTTTTTCTTCATCTGCCGTTACCCTACCATTCTATATCATCGATGGACATCGGATGCTCATTGAGTTCCATCCGCGAAACCTGTCCGTTCTTAATATGTATCAGCCGGTCGGCCATCGGAGCGATCGCCTGATTATGCGTGATCACGATCACAGTCATCCCGCGCTCCCGGCACATATTCTGCAGAAGTTTCAGGATTGCCTTACCTGTATTATAGTCAAGAGCACCTGTCGGCTCGTCACAGAGGAGCAGTTTGGGATTTTTCGCCAGAGCCCTTGCGATCGAAACTCTCTGCTGTTCGCCGCCGGATAACTGGGCGGGGAAGTTATTCAGTCTGTCTCCCAGACCTACTTCCTCCATTACCTCTCTGGCATCCAGCGGATCCCTGCAGATCTGAAGGGCGAGCTCCACATTTTCAAGAGCCGTCAGATTCGGTACCAGATTGTAGAACTGGAACACAAAACCGATATCCTCCCGTCTGTATTCGGTCAGCCGTCTGGAATTGTATGCAGTGATCTCCTCCCCGTCTACAAGAAGCGTTCCGCTCGTGGCCGTATCCATCCCGCCGAGAATGTTGAGCACAGTCGTCTTGCCTGCACCGCTGGGTCCGACGATAACGACAAACTCGCCCTTATCAATGGAAAAACTGATATTGTCAGCAGCCCGGATCTCGACCTCTCCCATCTTATAAATCTTTGTAATATCCTGCAATTTGACAAAATCTTTCATATATGTACTGCTCCTATGAAAATCAAAGCGGATACTTTTCATGTATCCGCTCTGTTAAATTATATGATGCCATGATAAAAAGAATTAAATCTGCAGGCATCACAGCTGGGGCTTATCTCCCAACATCATCTGTATTTAATTATAACATGGAACTCTCGCAAAGTTGAGAATTTTCCAGTAATTTCAGATTATTTTCACACTTTTTTATGTTCTATATTCAGCTTTGCAGAAAACCGGAACAGTACAAGTCCGATCAGGAACATAACCGACAGCGCGCTCACACCGATATTGATGCTTCCAGTCAACTGACTTAAAACTGATACCAGAGCCGTACCGATAACTGAAGCTCCTTTTCCGCAAATATCATAGATCCCGAAAAACTCTCCAGACTTCTCCGCCGGGATGATCTTGGCAAAATAAGAACGGGACAGCGCCTGTATTGTTCCCTGAAACATGCCTACCAGTACTGCCAGCAGCCAGAAGTCAAACTGTGTGTCCAGCCAGTATGCGTAGACCGCAATACAGAAGTAAGCAGCAATACAGATCGTGATGATCGTCTCAGAGCTTATCTTCTTCACAAGTCTGCTGAAAATAAGGACACACGGGAACGCAACGATCTGCGTTACCAGCAGAGCAAGGAGCAGACCTGTGCTGTCCAGTCCCAGTGCCTGTCCGTAAGCCGTCGCCATATCGATCACTGTATAAACGCCGTCAATATAGAAGAAGAACGCCAGCAGGAATACAAAGATATGTTTCTGCTTCGTCAGCTCGATAAATGTCCTGCCCAGACGCTTGAAGCTGTTTATCACCACATGTTCTCCTGCCTCGGAGAAATACTTCTGCCGGTAGGAGCGCAGAAGCGGCACAGATGACCCCAGCCACCAGACTGCTGTAATAATAAAAGCAAGGATCATGGAAGCTTGTGTGCTCAGTCCCACATTTCCGCCGCCCAGAACGATCACAAGACAGATCACAAAGGGAATACAGCTTCCGATATATCCCCATGCGTATCCGTGGGAAGAGACAGAATCCATGCGGTCCGGTTCGGTAACGTCCGTCAGCATGGCGTCATAGAACACAAGACTGGCCGAATATCCGGTCTTCGCAAGGACAAATATAACCAGAAACCAGAGCCACGAGGACAGAAAGCCCAGCACAATACACCCGAAAACTCCTACGCCCATTGCGGCGGAAAAGATAATCTTTTTAAAGTTCTTTGTATCGGCGATTGCACCAAGTGTCGGCCCGAGGATCGCTATGATCAGTGTACAGATAGATGTAGCATAACCCCAGTACGCAAGATAATCCACATCCGATATACCGGCGCTCTCTGCAAGCGCATTAAAATAAATCGGAAAAATCGTGGATACCATCAGGGTAAACGCAGAGTTTCCCACATCGTACAGCACCCACTTCTTTTCCAGTGAAGTCAGTTTAAATTTCATGTCTCTCTTCCCTTTCTTATTTTTCAGGATATCCCCCTGTGATCGGCCCTTCCGCCTGCCGACATTATATACGGGCCTGCGTTTTTACAGCCGCAGCTCTTCCCACTTGTCGCCGGCGCCGAATGTACGGTGGAAACGTTCCGGAAGTTCTTTTCCGTCAAACAGTGCTTTCTGGTACTGAATGATCAGACCTGCCGCCAGCGGCACCGCGCCTGCATACAGACGTTTCAGGAGCTGGCAGTATTCTTTACACGCAGGATTCGGCTCCAGACTCATAACCATCCCGTGCTTATCCTCATAATGTCCTGCCAGTTTCAGGCAGCCGAAGATCAGATTTCTCTTCGCCTTTCCCGGAGCCAGCAGCACCTTGTGGCAGAAGATCATAGAACGCATAGACTTCTCTATAAGCTCCGGCGTCACATCATGAAAAAACGGTGCGATCACAGAAGCGTTTTCTCTGTTCGGATGAATATGTCCGGTGGCCAGATACCGCACCGGATTGATGTAATCTTCCTTGAGCAGCAGACGGTCAAACTCCATCTCAATCTCAGAATGGCTCAGCCCGCTGGTCTGTATCATCTTTTCAATATACGGATGACACTCGCTGTCCAATGCGAAATGGCAGATAAAACCATAGATATAGGCTCTCGCCGCTGCAGGATCCTCCGCCTTTTTGATCACTTCTATTGCATTGTTGAAAAACTCATCAGCCATCTTGTCATGCAGTTCATAGCCCTGAGTGTTGACCGGATTTTTCATAAGTGCTTTATAATAAAAAAGAAGGTCAGGCCCGTGAACGCCGATGTCAAACAACTCCCTGTTATTCTCAATGGAACTCTGAAGCGGACGCGGCAGCGCACTGATAACTTCTTTTCCAAATTTATAGTGTGCGTATGTTGTAGGCATAAATATTCCCCTTTTCTGTTGCATTTTTCTGTCTTTCTCTGCCATGCCGTTCACAGCTTACAGACGAAAGGTATCTGAAACTGTACGGCTGGCCGTACGTAACATATTATCACACATCCTATGTAAAAAATCCAGTTCTCTATATCTATTGTATGTTAATTTTTTGTAACAGTTCAGCCATGGGGATGTCCGGGAGAGGAAAGCATGCCCGCATGATTTTTTATAAATGTAATCTTGACTTTTCTCTGTGCCGGTCCTATATTATATATTGTGTGGTCGTTAGCACACTTTTTCCGTACAGATTACTCTGTACTTATGACCAGGGGTTGTACTGGTTTCGACAGGGATCTTGAAGATGGAGAAGCTATCCGCAGGCCGATGCGTCAAATCGCAAACTTAAAATTAAACGCTAACGATAATTACGAATTAGCTGCAGCCTAAATGCTGCATGCCGCTCCTGATGCACTCACACATCGGGAATCCGGTATCAAACATGTGAGAAACGATGCCGGCAAAGCTTTGAGCCGTCAGGCGTAATATGAAGCTACTGAACCTGCAAGGATGTTCGTTTCCGTGCAGCAGAGGGAATGTAAAAGAACGGACTATGATAGTAGAAGTACATGGGATGGGTTTTTGGACGCGGGTTCGATTCCCGCCAGCTCCACTTGACCGCGAAGAGTTGAACATCTTCGCGGTTCGTTATAGATGGAAACATAGCTCAGCTGGGAGAGCGCTCGCCTGACTAGCGGGAGGTCATGGGTTCGAGCCCCGTTGTTTCCATAGGGGAAACCGCAGAACCGGTTTCCCGAAATAATAAGATATGGGGTATTAGCGCAGTTGGGAGCGCGCAACATTCGCATTGTTGAGGCCACGGGTTCGAATCCCGTATACTCCATCAGAAAAAGCCGCTGATAGTCAGCGGTTTTTTCTTTATTTCTGCCCTTTTACCTTATCGAGCTATCATAGCATTCTTACAATCGTTTCTATTGCTTCTTCTTTCTGATTTTCCTCAAACAGCGATTCTTTTCGTACTAATGTCTTTAACTCATATTCAAGATCTTCAAGTTCTTTCATATCAAGGCTGGATACATATTCATAAATTTCTCTTGCGGTTTTCTTGGATATAGCCGTATCTATTATATTTCCCTTTAATACGCTATCTCCTAATGATGTCGATTTTTTTATACTATTGTCTTTCCTATGACATCTCTCACATTCAATTACTCTGCGGCTATTTTCCATTCCACAATAGCATATCCATGAATATTCAGTAACCTGCGTATTACACATGACATCTCGTCCGTAATTCTGTCTCAATGCTTCTAATTGATTAACTGGTATTTGAGAAATTTGATTCTGCTCAATAGTATCTTCCATATCAATTATTGTTTCATCACCAGAATAAATCACCTTTTTAACTTTAACATATGCCTTTTGAATCAAATCAATACGTAATTGATCACAGGAAACTTTTATAAAATCAGTTGAATATAATAAGTCATCATATTTTTGGTTGACTGCAAAAATATACTCTTTCAAGTTTATATTTTCATTGAAAATAGTTTTAAACTCTATATCTGATATAATGGCTTTTATTTTTCCTGCATCATTATAACTTTTAATCTCCAATGCAGCACTGTAATTTTGAAAAATATCATCTGCTCTTAAAACAACATTACAAATATTAAAGGGTAATTTTGTATTATATGACAATACAGGTATGTATTTTTCGTTGCTTACTGTTGACTCCTCTGGTTCAATTACTACTGCAGTCCCATTTGCAACAACTCCAAGTATATCAGACGTAAATGTAGTATAATCAATATCTATTCCGATAATTGCATTTCCACCTAAAAATTCTGCTTGCTTTTTTAATTCATTTAAAGCATTTTCCTTTGCGCTTTCCAGCTTTCTTTCATATGATCCACTTCTTGTTCCCGTAAGGTCTGCGAACTGAGAACCCAAAGAACTAAAAATACCTGTTCCCAGTACCACTTCTGCTGATATAACATTCAAATAACTTGTTATTTTATACCCGTCAAAATTATAGCCTGTTGTTAATAGCATTTTGTCTCCTCCCTACCAACATTTACTACACGCATCATACCCCTGTGCTTCAGCAGATGACCTCGATACCTGTCTTGCAGTATTCGGATTCATGTTCCCGCAGTCCGGAATACTATGATATTTTGATCCTGTTGCAGACAACCACACCATTCCTCCACCTGAATCATTACTTAAGCTGGAACTACTCGTACTGCTGCTTGATGATGAAGATGTACTTGATGCTTTAGTCTGTAAAGATGATACTTGTGATTTTAGCTCCTCATTTTCTGCTGAAAGAGTATCACACTTTTCTCGCAACTCAGTAAGCTGAGTATTCAGAGTATCTATCGTTTCCTGCTGATCCTGATAGTTTGCAATTTCAGCCTGTAAAGTGTCATAAGCGTCGGTCAAATCGTCATACTGGGCAGACAAAATATCAGACTTGCTTTGTAAATCTTCATATTGTTCTGTCTGCTCCAGCAGTTGATCTGACATCAGCTCTTGTTCATTTACAGCAGATGATACAGCACCACTCATCCCTAGTATAATAATAACAAGGCAGGCTGTAATAGCCACTAATACTTTGTTCCTGAGAATATACTGCTTTACTTTCTGCAGTTTTGATTCTTTTTCTGGCTGATCTTTCAAAGACTTTCCGCAGTAAGGGCATATATAGTCTGTTCCCTCAATGTGTGTCACGTCTTTTTGGCAATATGGACACCTGATCATTTCGTATTTTTCATTTTCATCCATAACATGAAATCCCCCTCTATTTCTTCATGCCCATTCCAGATAACACCACATTATCTACTAATCGTATTTTAGCACACAATATATAGGATTACGAGAAAATTTAAGCGCCAGCAGAAATACTGACGCTTTCATTCTATATTTATTCTCTAAAGAAACTTAAAACAATTCCTTAGTTTTTCTCTATATAGTGCTTATCCCCTGTATACTCCATTATTTTGTTATCTGCCGATATTCAGCTTATTTATCAAAGCTTCCTGAAGCACCTGTGAAAAATTCACCCCCATCGCCATTGCTTCTTCATTCAGCCATTCCGGAATGCTGAGAGTCTTTTTTACTGCCCTTGAATTATGTTTCTTCTGATACTCCAACAAATCAAACTCTACAATTACCAACGTCCCGTCTTCCGGAGTCAGTTTGTCAATCTCTGTGGGAACAGGAATCACCTCTTTTTCCTCTTTTCTGCTTACCAAGGCAAGCCCTAATGCCTCAACTGCCATCTCATAAGCCTGTGACATATCGTCTCCCTCTGTAAGGCATTCCGGGAAATCTGGAAATGATACCCAAAACCCGCCTTCTTCTGCCTTGTGAAATAATGCAGGATAAAACAATTTATTCATACGCGATACCTCCGTCTTTTCAGGCGCAGGGCTTATTTCAGCCCTGCCTGTTTAAGTATTGCCTGCTCCAGCCCTTTTTTCATGGCTTTGGAGTGATAAGGAACGATTACCGTTCTTCCTGTTGCCGGGTTTTTTAATTTCAAGTGTGAACCATTCTGACTAACTTCTTCAAACCCGTTTTTCTTGAGATGTTTTATCATCTCTTTCGGAGTCATTGGCATCTTTTGTATCTCCTTTCCTTATCATGCCTATATTATATCACGTGTTTTTACGTACATCAATCTATTTTACGTTATTTTACGTATTATCTTGTATTCATATTTTGTCTGCTTCCATATCTTTTCTTGATCCCATACCGGCTGTAACTCCTGTATATCAGCGGAAGCAGCCCGACGAACAGCACACTGTACAGAACCAGCAGAAACGGGATCAGCCGGAACACAAAAGGTCCGATCTGAACAAGAATCGGCACTCTTACAGTATTCAAAACATTTGTCAACATAGTCGGCATCAGATTGAAAAATGCATCAAATGACGACAATGCCCGGGCAATAAACGGCATCATGCACTGCAGGATAAAGGGAATACAGACCGCCAGATTCGGCGTGTGCATCTTTACCGTCACCAGCATGGTCAGAGCCGCGCCAAACAGGGAGGCAATATATCCGCCCGCTAATATGAGCAGATAATATTCTCCATATGTCATCACATATATACTGTAGGGGTCGCTGATCTGATATGGCGTAAAAAATCTGCTTGTCCCCATGGCCGCAAATGAGATAAGCGACAGCAGCGCCATGCCGGTCCAGTAGACGATTGTAGCCATAAGAATTCCCGCAGCAATCTTATTTCTCACCGCTTTCGATCTTCCGTATCTGGAGGCAAGAAAGACATCTTCCGCTCCCGGTCGGAATTCTGCTGAAAAAATGCCTGCCGCCAGAAAGCCTATTACCACCGCAAGCAGGATCGCATAGGTCTGTACGTACATTGTCATCGTATCCCACGAATCCTTTGCTTTAAAGGTAAGCGGCAGTTTTATTTTTTCATAAATACTATCCAGAAAGTCTTTCTTTTCGGGCGTCGTGCCGTACTCTTCCTCCAATTTTCCCATGTTATCCTTGTATATCGTATAAATGTCCTGCATCTGTTCATCTGTCAGCTGATACAGGACGTCTTCATTCCATTCCGAATCAGGCGTCAGTATATTGATTACAAAATTCTTAACATCCCAATACGACTGTTCTGATTTTCCATATTCCGTATCAGGTATTCCATCCGGATATTTTGCTGACAATTCTTTGTAATCACTTATAACCTCATATATTTTATCCGATGTCAGCTCCCCCTGCCACTGGTTTATATCCGCTGCCAGAAGCCGCCCTGCCGCGATTCCCGTATGACTTTCTCCCTCTTCATCCGTATATCTGAGACTCCCGATGGCAAAGCAGCTTGAAATGACCGCAATGAACAAAGTCACTGCAAGCACGACACGATTGATCCTTTTTGAAAAAATCTTGATCATCTCATATTTCAACATCAATTTTATCACCTGCTTTCTCTCCAAAATACAGAAGAAATGCGTCCTCAAGCGTTGCCGCTTCCTGCACTGCATTTTCAGTCGGAGGTGTCTTTGAAAGCACCCTCAGCTCCACGCCGCCGGACACTGTCCTTATATTTCCCGTCAGATATTTCTTCATGTAATGATTCAGCTCCTTTTTCGGAACCGTACAATGCCATACAGACATATCCATAGAAGAAATGATCTGCTCCGAGGTTCCCGTATAGAAGAACTTTCCTTCTTTCATCAGTATGATCTCGTTTGCGATATACTCTACATCTGACACAATATGCGTGGACAGCAGTACAAGCCGGTCCTCCGACAGCTCGCTGATCAGATTGCGGAAACGGATCCTTTCATTCGGATCAAGCCCTGCCGTCGGTTCATCCAGAACGAGTATACGCGGGTTATTCAACATTGCCTGCGCGATTCCGACACGACGGATCATTCCGCCTGATAAAGTCCGCATTTTGCTTTTCCTCTTTTCACTTAATCCGACCTGTTCCAACAGACGTGCAGTCCTTTTCTTCGCCGCATTCTGGCGCAGTCCTTTGATCGACGCGATATACATCATGTACTCATAGACCGACAGATCCGGATAGAAGCCGTAATTCTGCGGCAGATAGCCGAGTATTCCTCTGTACGATGCCCCCAGCCGGAAGATATCTTTGCCATTCCACAAAATCCTGCCGTCTGTGGGATTTATCGCGGTGCACAGCATTCTCATCAGAGTTGTCTTTCCCGCCCCGTTCACTCCCAGCAGCCCGTATACGCCTTTTCCCATGGAATACGTCACATGATCCACAGCCAGCACCTGTCCGTAATCTTTTGATACATTTTTAAATTGCAGTTCCATTTGCCTTGCCCTCCCAGTTTATTTCGCAATTACATTGCGATTTCCAGATACAATAAATCAGATAAACGAAAGATAAAAGAAGCAGTCCGATCCACACCGGCATCGAGATTCTCTCATAAATAAAATCAGATGATACAATCAGCGACCATGCAAATATGCACGCTGTACTCAGAAAAACCGCGATATATTCCAGTTCCTGCCATTTGCTGTACAACAGGCGGAAACAGATGCAGCAGGAGATATTAAACGGCACAAGAAAATCTATGACGATACGGTACGCCGAAATCTGCAGCGTGGAAAACGAAACGGCAAAAAATAATGTGATCATCGTCAAATCTACTGCCGCAAACATCAATATCCTCGCCGAACAGATCTGGCGCAACGAGTAGTAGGATGTCTTCTCAATCTCGACTGCGGAAAATCTCCGGTTTTTCCATATTTCCGGAATGATCAGCACCGCAAATATCACTGATAAAGCTCCCAGTACCCGCTCTGCATTTGCCCCTTCTCCATAATCAGCCAGTAACATCCAGAGCAGGAGCAGGCTTCCGCCCTGCAGCACCCACCATCTTTTCCGGATATACTTAAGCTGCTCATACAGAAATTCAAAATACGACGCCCGTCTGTCGTCATGCCGGCTCATGATGCCGGCACATTGTTTCATAGCATTCCGGACAGCAGATTCCCGGACATATCCCTTTTGTATCAGGGTCTGGTAGCTCTCGATTTTCTTCTCATACTGTTTCATTATGTTCCCACCTCCAGTTCCTTAGACAGCAGTTCCTTTGCTTTCGATACCCGGTATTTTACAAGTGACAGCTTTATACCTAACAGATCAGAGATATCTTTCTGCTTTAATCCCTGAAAGAAAAACAGGATTGTGATTTCTCTTATCTCATCCGGAAGACATGCCACTGCCCGTTCAATATCAAGCCTGACTTCTATATCTGCCGCGTTATTTTCCACAGTGTCAGGCAGCTTCTCAAGCAGCAGTTCCTTCTTTTTCCTGTAATAATTCTTTACTGTATTTCCGGCAACACGGTATAAATAGCTCTTCACTTTTGCAATATCTGTTCGGTTCATAACTGCTTCGAAAAATCTCACAAACGTTTCCTGAGTCATATCTTCCGCACAGTCTCTGTCGTGAATGTGCAGAAAGCAATATTGATAGATCAGAGGATAATACTTTTTCACGAATTCATTTCCTGCACGATTGTCTCCGTTTCTGATTTTCTGTATCAGTAAGAAGTCAGAAATCATCTCATTCCTCCTTCCTTGTCCGCTTCTGTTATAATAAGACAACCGGCCGGCATAAAAAGTTAGTCAAAAATGAAGATTTTTTTAATTGTGATTTTGGGTGTATAATATATCCGGATATATTTGTTCTGAAAAACTATAAATTAAGACTGGGAGATCGTTATGAAATACAAGAATATAATTTTTGATTTTGGAAATGTGATAGGGAAATTCGACGGGAAATACATAATGCAGCAGTTCTGTAGGTCGGAAGAAGACTGCAGTCTGCTCTGTTCCGTTATCTATAAGAAATGGGGAGAACTGGACAAGGGAACGCTTGATTACGATGAATATATAGAAGAATGCCTCACCGCGCTTCCGGAACGCCTGGCTGATCCGACCCGGGCCTTTTTTAAAGACTGGCCCCGGTATATTACACCAAAGGAAGAGACGCTCCGTTTTATTGACGAGCTTGTGGAACGGAATGTGCCTGTCTATCTGCTGTCCAACGCTCCTGATTACTTTGCCGAATGGGCCAAACAGTATGAAGTGCTGAAAAAATTCAGCGGAGTCGTTTTCTCCGCGCCTCTGAAAACAGCAAAACCGGATCCTGCCATGTACCAATATCTGTTCCGTACTTATTCGCTCAAACCGGAAGAATGTTTCTTCATTGATGATCTTGAGCGAAACATTGAAGCCGGGAAATCCCTCGGTATGGATGGCATCATATTTACCGGTGATATAGATGAAGTAAAAAAAGCTGTTGAATTCTAACCATAAAACATATAATTTATCTAACACAGTTACAGCGCCGGTATCCCCGGCGCTGCCTGTTTATCTTTCTTGCATCTGTTCTTCGATATCTTCTGTTCTCTGTATTTTCTCTTTTTTCTTGTTTGAAGGGGAAAACACTGAACACAACGACAAGATCACAGCTCCCGCCGCTATAAAGAAATCTCCCAGATTATACGTGACCTTTGCAATTTCAGGATCTTTCACCTTAAACCCGACATAGTCGACCACGCATCCCCGGGCAAACCGGTCGAATGTGTTGCTCCATGCGCCCGCTGACATCAGGGCAAGCCCCTGCTTTTTCCAGAATCCTTTCCTGACAAACAGCGCAGCTGCCTGACATACTGACACAATTCCTGCCGCAGCCAGCGATAAATACCGTACCACGGTCTGATTTCCTGATAATAGTCCCAGACACAGACCTTTATTGTGCACTCTTCTGAGTACGACCGGTCCTGCAAGTTTCCGTTCTTCTTTTTTGTCAAGATTCTGCTCCGCATATGTCTTAAGCAGCTGATCTGCTGCAAATAATCCTGCAGTTTCGATCAGGAACCATTTCCTATTCATTTAATTTACCTGAAACTTTCTCTGCGGCATCATTGATCTTTTCCGCTGCTTTCTCTGCCATCTCGCCGGTCTTTTCTGCTGCCTTCCCGGCTATGTCTCCGGTTTTTTCTGCAGCTTTTCCCGCCATATCGCTGACTTTTTTTGCCGCCTCGCCTGCCTTGTCCGCAGCTTTTTCCGCTGCATCCGCCATTTTTTCTTTTACCTGTTCCACATAATCATCAGCAGCCTCATCCACTGCATCATTGCTTCCTGCTTCTTCATCCTCTGCTGAAGCAACTTTTTCACCGCAGTACGGACAGTATGCCATGTCTTTCCCTACCATTTTCCCGCAATTGGAACATTTGGAAGCCCCCTTGATCTTTGAGATCTTCTTCTCATATTCATCAATCGTCGACTCTCTGTCTTTGATTGCATCGCAGAGAGCCTGTGCGCTCTCCTCAACTTCTCCGCCCGCTTTATAACGGTCATAGATCGACTTTCCGAGCTCCATCAGGTCCACTGCATTTCCTCTTGCAAGAGTGCGGATCTGGCTTTTCAGGCGCTGGATCTCGATCGCCTCCCCGGCCATATTCGTCATCGTCTCCGCAGTCTCACCGATGCGTTTCCCTAAATCTCCAAAAAAATCTTTCATAGTAGTAACTCCTTTCTTCTTTCGTCCGCCGCGGACAAATCACATCCAAAACCGACATCCGCTTTTGACGTCCAAACATATAATTATTATACCCTATTATCTGTCAACTTCAAGAAAACACTCGGAATTTATACTTTTTTAACCAACAGTTCAGCCATCAGTCAGCAGGAGACGGGTTTATGCTTGCATAAAGATCCGGCGACTGGCTGACTGATAAGGTGAGCGCCTTCTTATGAGCAAAGATGCGGCATCGCCGCAGTAAGCACGGCAGTGCGGCTTTGCGAATGGCGCGGGCTGAACTGTTGCTCCATGCCAGCCATCAGTCAGCAGGAGACGGATTTATGCTTGCATAAAAATCCGGCGACTGGCTAACTGATGGCTGCTCTGCATACCCAGACCTTCTCCTGCATAGGATAATTCAGGCGGGCGCTGCTTTGTTTATCTACCTGCCTGCTTATATAAAATAATCAAGGAGATACATAGTATGCCATCAGATCTTGAACAATGCAGAGAACAGATTCTGTCCGAAGACTACCGTGATTTTATCGGCAATCATGTCCGGACTTCTTTTTTTGACAGCATTATGCAGGAGGATCACTGCGAGCAGGATGCCGGATTCGGGTATAAATGCATTTATCTCCCCGCATCGGCTGCTGATCCTATCACGCTCCCCAAATATTCCTATAATTCCATCCCCAAGTGTTATGCTCCCATCAGCATGGAGACGCTGAATCAGACCGGGATACTTCCTGTCCAGAATTACCCCACCCTGCAGTTGAAAGGAAACGGGATCCTGATCGGTTTCATGGACAGCGGCATTGATTATACGAACAGGGTCTTTCGGAATCTTGACGGCACTACGCGGATTGCCGCCATCTGGGACCAGACGGTGCAGAGCGGCACTCCGCCCCGAGATTTTTCTTATGGCAGTGAATACACACAGGAACAGATCAACAGCGCTCTTCAGTCTGAAGAACCGCTCGAACTGGTTCCATCCACGGACGAAAGCGGGCACGGCACTTATGCCGCAAGCCTTGCGGCGGGCGGAGCCGACGCCGGAGAACAGTTTCTCGGGGCAGCTCCAGAAGCCGCTATTGCTATGGTCAAACTGAAGCAGGCGAAACAGTACCTGAGAGATTACTATTTTATTCCCGGAAACGCAGTCTGTTATCAGGAAACGGATCTGATGCTGGGACTTAAATATCTAAACGATCTTGCCGACAGTCTGGGAATGCCGCTGGTCATATGCATTACGTGCGGCTCCAGCATGGGAGGGCATATCGGCACACTGCCTCTCTCTTTTCTGATCGAAGGCTACAGCACAAGGGCGAACCATATCACTGTGATCGGCACCGGAAACGAGGCTGACAAACGGCACCATTATTTTAATACACTGGAAAATACAGAGGATACTAAGACAGTGGAATTAAGAGTCGGCGAAAATGTAACCGGCTTCTCTCTGGAGCTTTGGACCGAAGTGCCAAATATCCTCTCCATATCCATCATCTCGCCTTCGGGGGAAAATACTTCCCGTATTCCTTTCCGGGTGGGCGCCAGCGCCGAGATCGACTTTCTCTTCGAGCGCACGAAAGTCTCAGTGGATTACCGGCTCCTTGTGGAGAAAAGCAGTTCCGAGCTGGTATTCTTCCGCTTTAACGCACCTGCCCCCGGCATCTGGAAGATCATTGTAGAACCGCTCACTGTCGCGGACGGACGTTTCCATATGTGGCTTCCTCTGACGGAATTTCTCACCGGTGAAGTCTTCTTCCTCGAATCTGATCCGTACTACACCCTCACAAATCCCGCCAATACTGACAGTCCCGTTGTCGTATCCTATTATAACGGAACTGCGGGCGCGGTTTCCCAGTCATCGGGGAGAGGCTACACGCGGACCGGACGGCTCAAGCCTGACATCACGGCTCCGGGCGTTAACGTGACAGGCGCTCTTCCCGGAGACAGATTCTCTTCCCGCACCGGCTCCTGCATCTCAGCCGCTATCACATCCGGAGCTGTGGCGCTGATGCTGGAATGGATCCTTGATATCCAGAAAGTCTCCGGCATCGACTCTTTCCAGATCAAAAGCCTTCTGATCCTCGGTGCGGTACGCCCGAAGACCATGGAGTATCCGAACCGGGAGTGGGGGTACGGTCAGCTCAATCTGTATAACACGTTTGAAACAATGCGGCAGCTCTGACATAAGAAGACAGCGCATCACACAGAAACAATTTGTGTGATGCGCTGTCTGTATTTATATATTTTTAATTCTGTTCAAGCTGCGGCACTTCCTGCCCTCTCAGCCGTATGATCGGTCCGCCGGTTCCCTCGATATATTCTCTCGTGATCACGACCTCGCCGATGCTGTCATCTTTCGGGATCTCATACATGATATCCAGCATGAATTCCTCGATAATGGCGCGCAGGGCACGGGCTCCGGTATCCTTCTCCATAGCCTTCTCGGCGATTGCTTCAAGAGCGCCCTGATCGAAGTTCAGCTTCACCTCGTCAAGAGCAAGCAGTTTCTGATACTGCTTTAAGATCGCGTTTCTCGGCTCTTTTAATATCTTGACCATCATGTCCTTATCAAGCGGCTTCAGCGTAAATATGATCGGGAGACGTCCGAGGAACTCCGGGATCATACCGAACTTTCTCAGATCCTCGACTGTAACCTTGGATAAAAGATCCTTATCATTTTCGAATTTATCTTTCAGTTCCGAATTAAATCCCATGGAAGTCTTCTTCTGGAGACGCTCCTTGATGATCTCCTCCAGATCCGGGAAAGCTCCTCCGCAGATGAAAAGGATATTCTTTGTATTGACCGTGGTCAGCGGCACCATGGCATTCTTGCTGTTGGCGCCCACCGGTACTTCCACATCGCTTCCCTCGAGGAGTTTCAGCATTCCCTGCTGTACGGACTCACCGCTCACATCTCTCTGATTGGAGTTGCGTTTCTTGGCGATCTTATCGATCTCATCGATAAAGATGATACCCTGTTCCGCTTTCTCCACATCATTGTCAGCGGCTGCCAGCAGCTTAGATACGACGCTCTCAATATCGTCACCTATGTATCCGGCCTCTGTAAGGGATGTGGCGTCCGTGATCGCAAGCGGCACGTCAAGGAGTCTCGCAAGCGTTTTGACAAGATAAGTCTTTCCGCTTCCCGTCGGTCCGATCATAAGCATATTGGACTTCTCGATCTCGATGTCGTCCATTGTATCCGTGGCTACTCTCTTATAATGATTGTACACAGCAACGGACATTGCTTTCTTCGCATACTCCTGCCCCACCACATATTCGTCCAGCTTTGCCTTGATCTTGTGAGGCGCCGGAATGTTCTTGATATCCAGCTTGTGGAATTCTTTCGGTTTTTCCTTTTTCTTCTTGATCTTCTGCGGTTTCGGCTGCATGTTCTCCAGATCCGACATATTGAAGAACTGTACGCCCGGCATATTCATCAGACGGTTCAAGTCCACAGAACCGTTGGTCATGGCGTCAAAGCTTCTCTGCATGCAGTCCGGGCACACTGTAATATTATTGGGAAGATCGATCATCTTCCCCGTCACGCTCTCCGGACGGTGGCAGATAAAACAGATCTTCTCATATCCGTCGTCATCTTTCTTATCGGAATCGCCGTCTTTTCTGCTGTTGTCAGAAGAAACAACCTCTTTCTTCTGTCCTTCTTCAGAGAGGCTGTCCTGTCCGTTATTCTCTTTTTCTTTATCTTCCTCATCCACTATGATGAAATCTTGATCCGACATATTAAATCCCTTCTGCAATCAATTAATCTCCGTCAGCCTTCAGCACTTTTCCTGTAAAATGCGCACGCATCCGGCTTTTTTATTATAGTACAGATACGCAGGTTATACAAATGAACTTTTTCTAAAACAGCGTCCTGTCACTGGATTTCCTGCAGTCTCAGCCCGGCGGTGTCCGTCACAGGGAGGGAGAAGACGACAGAGCGTGCTTTGCTCTCAAGCCCCGCATGATCCATGATAGATTTCATGATCGCATTTTTCATCTCTGCCTTTGCGACGATCAGGATGAGCTCCTTCTCATCTGCGATGGATACTCCGAGGAACTTCTCCGCTCTCTCAAGCCCTGTTCCCTTTGCGTGTATCACGGTACCGCCTCCTGCGCCCTTCGCTCTCGCGGCGTCCATCACTTCTTCGCTGTGCCCGTGATTTGCGACTACGATGATCAGTTCATAATTGGTATTTTTCATGACACTCTCCTCTACTTTTTCAACTTTCTGTCCGTCGATCAGAAACTGCAGCACCTTCTTGCCGCCCACACTGGACAGCGGCATCAGAAACGCGATGCCCGTGCCGGGGACGTCAATCTGTAATCTGTCTTCAAGTTCCCGTTTTACCTTTTTCCATGTGTCATCCGACACCACGGTCAGGGTTACCATCTTCTCTGTGACTTCAAGACCAAAGTAATCCAGTATCTCGCTGGTTGCCGTCCCCTGCGCCAGCGTACACAGAGTGGAAGAAAGACCAATCTCCTCATAACATGCCAGCAGTCTGCGGCCTACAGATCTCTTGGTGACAGTCATCAACATATTTATCTCACTCATAACGATAGCCTTTCCTCCTTAAAGTTCTATGATCTCATCATCCGGAAGCTGGGCAAATGCAGCAGCTGCCTTTCTTGCTTCCATCTTCTCGAGATGTCTGGAATTGAGTTCAAATACAAGCCCTAATATCTGTATTGTAATGAGAGGCGTCATGGCGACCATGGCGACCACACCGAATGCATCCGTAACGATATTCCCTCCTACACTCGTACAAGCCCCGATGGCAAACGGAAGGAGAAATGTGGCGGTCATGGGCCCCGATGCCACGCCGCCGGAGTCAAACGCAATGGCTGTAAAGATCTTCGGCACAAAGAACGACAGGAGCAGGGCAATGGCATATCCCGGTATCACAAACCAGAAGATCGATATTCCGGTCAGCACCCGCACCATAGCGAGTCCCAGAGATACAGCCACACCGATGGAGAGGCTCAGGCTCATGGCTCCCGCACTTATGGTCCCTGAAGTAATATCCTCTACCTGCCGTGTCAGGACGAACACCGCGGGCTCTGCGCGGACGATAAAGTATCCGATGATCATACCGATGGGAACGATCACCCATTTATACGGATTATCCGCCAGCACCTGTCCGAGATAATTACCTGCCGGCATAAAGCCCACATTTACCCCTGTCAGGAACAGGAAAAGTCCCGCGTAAGTATATACCATACCGACTCCGATCCTGATGAGCATTCTCTTCTGTACTCTCCGGAATACGATCTGGAAAATAATAAAGAAGACAATGATCGGCAGGAGCGAAACTGCCATCTCTTTCATATATTCCGGGATTCCCTCTGCAAATATATGCCAGAGTTCTACGGAATTTCCGATTTCAGGGATACTTTCCGGCACATAAGCCGCGCTGTCAGGCCGGTAGATCAGGCTCAGCACGAGCACGGAAAGAATCGGTCCCACAGATGAAAGCGCCACAAGACCGAAACTGTCATCCTCTGCCCTCTCATCGCTTCGGATCGCGGAAATACCGATACCGAATGCCATGATAAAGGGCACCGTCATAGGTCCTGTCGTCACACCGCCGGAGTCAAATGCCACGGCAATAAATTCATCCGGGGCAAGAAATGCCAGCGCAAACACGATGATATAGAGCACGATCAGCATATGCGCCAGCGAAATATTGTACAGCATGCGGAGCAGTGACGCTACGAGGAAGATACCCACGCCGAATGCCACAGACAGCACAAGGATCATGTTCGGCACCGCGGGCACCTGCTCTGCCAGCACCTGAAGATCCGGCTCCGATATAGTCACGATAAAGCCGAGGATAAAGGTCAGAAGCACCATCAGCCACAGTTTTCTCGTCTGCGTCATACTGGTTCCCACATTTTCGCCGATAGGCGTCATGGACATCTCTGCGCCCAGAGTAAAAAACATCATCCCCGCGATCAGGAATACAGCCCCCAGCAGAAACGCCAGCAGGATGCCGGGCTCCAGCGGAGCGATCGTAAAGCATAAGACCAGCACGATGGCAATGATCGGGAGTACTGCTTTCAGAGTCTCATTTAATTTTTCCAGTAACTTTTCTTTTAATTTTGCGATTTTGAAATTCACACATTACCTGCCTTTCTTTATACTATCCGTTCAACATATTTAAAAACTCCTCTTCCGAGATGATCGGGACTCCAAGTTCCCGCGCCTTTCTGTTCTTGGAAGAAGTGGAATTCACATCATTGTTGATAAGATAATTCGTCTTCGATGTTACGCTTCCTGTCACTTTCCCTCCTCTCTTTTCAATTTCTTCTTTTACTTCTGCCCGGTTGGCGAAATGGTTCACGCTTCCGGTTATGACAAAGTTCACTCCCTCAAATTTCCGGGAGTCCTCTGTAATCTCCTCTTTTGGTATCTCGACTTCTTCGAGAAGTCTTTTAAACAGATTCCTGTGGTCTTCATCAGCAAAATAATCCACAAAGGTCCCCGCGATCACGCTGCCCACTCCGGAGATCCCGCTTAACTCCTCTACGGTTGTATTCAGGATGCGCTCCGGATCATTTCCAAGAGCCCCGCAGATCATCTTCGCATTTGCGATACCGATATTCGGGATTCCCAGACTGTAGACGAGGCGGGGGAGTGTTGTCGTCCGCGCATTTTTGATACTGTTCTGCAGGTTCTCATAAGATTTATCCCCGAAGCCGTCCATCTGGCGGATCTCATCCGCATATCTGTCGAGATGGAACAGATCGGTAAAGTCTTTTACATATCCGTTCATGATGAACTTCTCCAGAGTCGCCTCGGAAAGCCCCTCGATATTCATAGCGTCCCTGCTTACAAAAAGAGTAAACGACTTGACATGTTTCGCCTGACACTTCGGATTGGTACAGTAAAGCGTCTTTGTCTCATTTTCCATGGCGATCTTTGTAGGGCCGCCGCAGACCGGACATTCTTTCGGGATGTCTTTCACACCGCTTCTCGTCAGGTTCTCCGCGATCTGAGGAATGATCATATTCGCCTTGTACACGGTGATCCTGTCCCCCACTCCCAGTTCCAGTTCTTCCATGATACTGATATTGTGGACGCTGGCACGGCTTACCGTCGTTCCTTCCAGTTCCACCGGCTCAAATACGGCAACCGGATTGATCAGTCCTGTCCTCGACGGACTCCATTCGATCTCTGTCAGCGTGGTCTCACGGATCTCGTCCGCCCACTTAAACGCAAAGGAATCCCTCGGGAACTTCGCCGTCGTCCCCAGCGACTGGCCGTAGGCGATGTCATCATATACAAGAACCAGTCCGTCGGACGGCACTTCATTTTTCTCGATATGCTCCGCAAACCATGCCACTTCTTCTTCAATGGTATCTGCTGTGACCGGATGGTTCTCCACCACGTCAAATCCCTGCTGCTGCAGCCACTGCATCTGATAAAGTCTGGAGTTTTTAAAATCAACACCTTCCGCCCGCACGAGAGTAAACGCATAGAATCTGACATTACGCTTTGCCGTGATCTCATTGTTGAGCTGACGGACAGAACCGCTGCACAGATTTCTCGGATTCTTATACTTTGCATCGGCATCCCCGATCTCTTCGTTGATCTTCTCGAAATCCTTATAGGAAATAACCGCTTCTCCTCTTAATACGAGCTCTCCCTGATAGGGTATCGTAAGTGGAACATTCTTGAACACTCTGGCATTGTTTGTTACTACTTCCCCCACTTCCCCGTTGCCGCGGGTCACGGCTTTCTCAAGCGCGCCTTCCCGGTACGTAAGAACAATCGTAAGGCCGTCCAGTTTCCATGAGATCATGGCCTTCTGACTGCCGAGGAACTCTTTGAGACGCGCCACGTCTTTAGTCTTGTCCAGAGAGAGCATGGGACGCTCGTGTCTTTCTTTGGGAAGTTCGCTTAAGACTTCATATCCCACATTGACCGTAGGACTGGCAGCAAGCGTTGTTCCAAGCTCTTTCTCCAGTTCCTGAAGTTCATCATAGAGGCGGTCATACTCAAAGTTGCTCATGATCTCCGTATCTTCCTGTTCATATGCGCGCCGTGCACGGTTCAAAAGATCCACCAGCTCACGCATCCGTTTCATCTTATCGTCAGACCCTGTCTTCACATCGTTTACCATCTTATCTTCCATAATCTTATATCTGCCTTTTCTGTCACATTCTTTTTCATATCCGATCTGCCGCACAGCTTCTCTCATCTGGCAGAGGATCCCTGTATCAGCTTATACAGTTCCTCTAATTCCGCATCTGTCACCTTCCGGTATCCGCCTTCCTTCAGGCTGCCCAGCCGGATATTCATTACCCTTACTCTCAGGAGGTCTTTTACCTCATATCCGAGGGCTTCACACATCCTTCTGATCTGGCGGTTGAGCCCCTGTGTCAGGATGATCGAAAACGTATACTTCCCGATCTTTCTGACCTTGCACGGCCTTGTCACCGTATCCAGTATAGGAACGCCGCCTGCCATCTTCTCAAGAAACTCATCCGTGATTTCCTTGTCTACCGTAACCTTATATTCTTTCTCATGGTAATTGGATGCGCGCATCATGCGGTTGATGATATCCCCGTTGTTCGTCATGAGAAGAAGCCCTCTGGAATCTTTATCCAGACGCCCGACATAGGTTACACGGATGGGGTAATCAAGGAATCTGACGATGCTGTTCCGCTCCCGCTTCTCTTCGGTGCAGACGATTCCCCGCGGCTTATTCACCGCCAGCACAACCATCTCGTCCCCTTTGGATACAAGTTTTTTTCCCACCTGTACTTCCTGTCCCGGAATAACTTTCATTCCTGTCTGTGCAGGTTTCCCGTCCACGGTTACCCGTCCAGACTCAATGAGGCGGTCCGCCTCCCTCCTGGAGCACACGCCCGCCTCACTTAAATACTTATTCAGTCTTACCGGCTCTTTCTTGCCCAAAAATTCTTCTCTGATCTGATTACTCACCTGTAAACACTCCGCTTATATTATTGTCTGTAAAAAATGTATTGCCGCTGTACAGGATCAATGCATCCGTGATCCTGTAAGTATCCATAATATCATCCATAGTTCCGCTGTAATACCGGGGATCTACCACTACGATTTCCCTGTAATACGGAGCCAGAAACGGGATAAAACAGTCTGCAAAAGAATCCTTCACCACAAGCAGACGCTTCTGGCTTGTAGACACGGTCCTGATATCTATAACTGATGTGTTTCCGCCAAGAAATACACCGTATTTATCACGCGTCTCCAACTTTGATGAATCATACAGAGATGTCGTCTTCCGTCCCTCGTCTACATAATTCACCACGACATCGTCATCGCCCTCTGTCGGCGCATAGATATCGATCTGTTCCTTTTCATCCAGTCCTACGCCGCTGGAAGCCGCAAGGACACCGTTAAAACTGTCTGTCACCGTATAAGACACAAAATCATCTGACACATCCCCTTCGATACCTAATGTCTTTGCCGCATCCTGGAACACATAGAAAGCTCCCTGGGTAGTCCAGTGATGATCTGTCTTATAGTATAACTTTTCTGATTTATGATTATTCAATATGGACACCGTATCAATCCAGTTAACAGAATCGCCCAGCTCCCGCTCTGCCATGCTGAACATCTGACGCTGGTCTTCCACTCTTGCAAATGCCGGAAGACTGTCTGACAGGATGCATGCGGCATCCGGCACAAGCATCATCGTGACCGGGATATTCTCATAGGTATCGGAAAAATCCTTGATGGCTGTCAGATTGGCCTCCAGCTGCTCCTCATCCGGCACCTCGATATTTTCCATGAGCTGTCCGCCTTTCCCGATGTAAATATCATTTTCCATTCTGGCTCCGCCCAGCCGGTCAAGCCCGACTTTCAGGCTGCGCCACGTATCCCGGCCGACAAACTGATCACTCAGGTATTGCTCCCATTGCTCCATAAAGTCCCCGGACAGGATCGTCGTCAGATTAAATCGTGGCCGTGACTCGAGCGAACGGTTCTCCAGTTCCGATTTCTCCCGGTCAGGTACGATCACATTTATGATCATCACAAGAAAAAGGAGTAAAATAAATATCTTCCCGATCAGATTTGCAATCCTCGCTTTTCTTTTTCTGTTTATCATAAGACTCCCACCTAAAATCTGAAATACAAAAATGGATTAAAAGTACCTGTCACAAGAAATGCCGTCGAGATCAGAAACATGCCGATAAAAATGACTGCTGCCACTACCAGCTGTACATACTGATTTCTGGGCGCCCGTATCACGGATTTGATAATCTTCAGTCCCAGAGATGAAGATCCGATCACCGCAAGCAGATACAGGAGCCAGTGCGTAAACAGAAGAAATGCTCCTGTCGCATCCACGATGCCGGCCCCGCCGCCGATCATAGCAAGCAAATACCGCATCGCATATCCGAGACTGGGACTGAAGAAAAACACCCATCCCACGAGCACGATAACTCCTGTATAGATATGACGCACCGGATTCGGAAGCTGATCGACCATCACTCCCCATATATATTTCTCCATCACAAGGATCACGCCATAGTACACGCCCCATGCCACAAAATTCCACGCAGCTCCATGCCACATCCCGGTCAGTGTCCACACGACCATAAGATTAAATATATTTCGTGAAACAGAACACCGATTACCTCCTAACGGGATATATACATACTCACGGAACCATGTACTCAATGAAATATGCCATCTCCTCCAGAATTCCGTGACACTCTTGGAAACATAGGGATAATCAAAGTTCTTTTTAAACTCAAATCCGAACATTTTTCCCAGCCCGATCGCCATATCCGAGTATCCGCTGAAGTCAAAATAGATCTGGAACGCATAGGAAAAGACTCCGAGCCACGCTGTAAGTATAGACAGATTTCCTGCCGGCATTCCTGCAATCTCTTCGAAAACTGCTCCCACGGTATTGGCAAGCACAGCTTTCTTGGCAAGACCTATAATAAAGTACATTGCACCCACGCCGATCTTTGACGCACTCATCTTCCTTTTATTGAGCTGCTCTTCAATATCGACATACCGGACGATCGGACCGGCGATCAGCTGCGGAAACATGCTGATATAAAGTGCAAAGTAAAGAATATTCTTCTGTGCCTCCGCCTTTTTCCAGTACACGTCCAGAATATAGGAAATCGCCTGAAAAGTGTAAAATGAAATTCCCACAGGAAGAGCAAGCTCCCTGTACGGAATATTCGTGGGGAGGATTGAATTGATCGTTTCGATCAGGAATCCGTAATATTTAAAGAATCCCAGGATCAGCAGATTACCTGTTATCGCAAATATCACAGCGAACTTCGCCCTGCGCGGATCTTCTTCCTTCGCTTTTATGTCCCGCCCGCAGAAATAATTGAACACAATGGAAAGTATCATAAGTATGACATAGACAGGCTCTCCCCATGCATAGAAGAACAGACTTGCGATCAGCAAGACAATATTTTTTACTTTATACGGGACAAGATAGTAAACTGCCAGCACGATCGGCAGAAACATAAACAAAAATGTAATACTGCTGAATAACATCCGTTCTTTCCTCTCTGTTTACAGGCTAATGCGGCGTATTTACAGACTGCCGCTAAAAATGCTCAGATAACGGTCCGCATCCGGTGAGCATGCATAAAAGATATAAGTTCCTCTCACACTCTGTCTCGCATCCTCGAGCAGCTTTACCTCATCGGGTGCATACCCCTCGAAATCATTGATACGAGACTGAATCCTCTCATCAATAGCATCCACTACTTCCTGTACCTGACTGTCTCTTTTTACCTTTACAAGAAGCACTTCCTCAGCAGACATATTCGCTCCGGAAGAATAGTACAAGACACCGGTATAATCCGCTGCATTCAGGCCGAAATTACGCTTAAATACGGCTGTATCCTGTACTGTCAGCGCCTCCGTGTCAAGGGAGTCTTCTACTGATTTGCTAACTTCCTCAAAGGGCTTATTGCTCCCGCTCATAAACAGCATGAGCAGCACCACAAACCCTATGATCAGAACAAACACAACATACTTCATAATATAGGCTATGCCTGGTCTTTTTGATGTCATAGTGCTGCCACCTCCGCCATGTGCTCTGCCCAGATTGGATAAAAGTCTGCTTTAAAATGCTGACCGTCCGGCTCAAAATACTGATCCTCCACAAGATCCGTATTGTCAATAAATCCGATGCTCCTGCTGTCACACAGTTCCTTCAAAGCCGCATTATAATCGGCTATATCTGCGAGATAGGGATCATCCTCAATTGCACTCTCCTGTACCGGAAAGATGGAATTGACGAAGATATTGGCATCCGGTATTTCATTTGCAATCTGATCCAGCACGTCTGTGTACTGAGATATAAACTTATCCACATCTCCCTCTGTGGCTGCCAGGTCATTTCTCCCCAGGGCGAGAAAAACTGTTCCCGGGCTAAGCGCCTCCGCCTGGGTGATCAATTCATCCGTCTCGTACAGATGTACCCCTATCTTTGAGACCACACTGGAAGTATTGAGGATATCATATTCTGAAAATCCCTGTGTTACCGAGTCGCCGATCACGACCACCCCGCTGAATTTTTCCTTCACGCTGCGCGTATCCTCGCTGTCCCCGGCTGCCGCTCTTTCCTGCTGTTCCAGCAGATTTATCTTGTCTTCGATCGCTGAAACGCTTCCCGCCTCTTCCTGCTGGATATATTCCAGTCCGGCAGAAGTATCTGTACTCGGACGCAGTACGCTCCTCACTCCGTGAACAATGATGAGCACCAGAATGATAACTGCCGCTGCCAGGCCCAAAAGTATAAGATAACGCTTTGTCTTACGTTTTATTTTTATCATAGATTCTTCCGACTTTCTCTTCGAAAAGATGTTTGTATTGATTTCTCTGTTTTTAGCTGTAATAAGCCACGATACCTTATAATAATAAAATTTTTCGGCGTAAAAGTCAATGACGCCGATGTGTCCTGAATTTCCTTATTACAAAACATGCTTTTTATGATATGATGGGATAAGGACAGATCAGGGGGTATTTGCTGAAATGATATCATTATCTTTGACCGACATTAAAGACTTTACATCACAGCTTTTTCTAAAAGACACTTTTGACAGTTTCTGCTTCATAGAGGGGGAGATCGTAACATTTAATACATTCCGTATTGACGGTTTCATCCAAAAAGGATTCTTTGACAGCGATGCGAGCCTGCCGGAGTATTCCCGTTGGAAAAATGTCCGCGAATACTGTCTGCATATTATCCGGGGGAAACGGACTCCTCTGAGTTTCCACTTTGTGTTCTGTCTTTCCCCGAAAAATATCCAGCGTCTGATCGAGCAGAATGCCTCTTCCCTCCGCCCGGAAGAAATACAGGGTCTCTATCTGAACCTGCACTTTGACGGGACACATCTCACCTGTGTGACCGGAACATCTTTCAAGACTTTTACACTAGATAAATCTCTGGAACATATCTGGGATGAAATGGCAGAAAAATTTCTGCATCAGAAAGGGATCCCGTTCGAAAAGATATAATCACCGGTCTCTTATGAAGCAGCGCCATAAACCAATAAGAAAACCCGATGACGGGAAGCTCACTAATTGAGTTTTCTGTCACCGGGTTTCTTTTATCCGCCAGAATTTACTTCTGTGTCATACTTTCGACGTCTACATCATTATTTTGTCAGCAGCATCATAATATCATTACTCCGCTGTACAAATGCCGTCATCTCTTCCGGACTGAGCGGCTTATGGGCCAGCATTGCCAGATCATAGAGCTGTTTACAGATAATCGGCACATTCTTGCTGCGCTTATGCTCAACAAGGAATTTCACAAGCGGATGGTTTGCATTCAGGACAAGGGTAGCCTGTGTTCCGAACATGGACGGATCCATACCGCTCATGCCGTACATCCTCATCATCTCTGCCATACGCCTCTCCTGTTCGGAAAGAACAGCCATGGATGCCACTTTGTCATCCTTCAGCTTCTCAACTTTTACATCCAGCTTGTCATTATTCAGCTCTTTGCGGAATATTTCCACAAGGCTGTCTGCTGTCTTCTGGAAGTCTTCTTTCTCATCCTCAGCCACTTCGTCTTTCAAAGACTCGTGAACATCCGCATCAATTCTCAGGAACTGCAGATCCTGATGTTTCTGCTCCAGATATGTCACAAAAGCGGAATCGATGTTGTGTGTCAGGATAATAGCATCCTGTCCCTGAGCCTTGAACATATTGATGTACTGGCTCTGCTGTACCTCATCGGTCACATAGTAGATGCTTGTCTTCTTCTCTTCCTTGTCTGTCTCTTCTCCGCCATCGGAAGTTTCCGCCGTATCTCCGGCGTTTTCTTCTTTCTTGTCACTTTCAGCCCCGGCAGCGGAGTTCTCTGTCTCTTTGTTTTCTTCCGTATCCCCGCCTTTGCTCTCTTTGATCACATCCTCCAAAGTCAGATACTTGTGATCCAGATTCTTGTAGATCATGGAATCTTTCATCTTCTCGCCGAACTTCTCGTCTTTGAGGCATCCGAACTTGATGAACGGGCTGATGTCATCCCAGTATTTCTCATAATTCTCACGGTCTGTCTTGAACATTCCCACGAGTTTGTCCGCTACTTTCTTGGAAATATAATCCGCAACTTTATTTACAAAGCCGTCGTTCTGCAGCGCGCTTCGTGATACGTTCAGCGGCAGATCCGGACAGTCGATGACTCCCTTTAATACCATCAGGAACTCCGGAATCACTTCTTTGATGTTATCCGCGATGAATACCTGATTGTTATACAGCTTGATCGTTCCTTCAATGGACTCGTACTCTGTATTGATCTTCGGGAAATACAGAATACCCTTTAAGTTAAACGGATAATCCATATTCAGATGGATCCAGAACAGAGGTTCCTTGTAATCCATAAATACCTTGCGGTAAAATGCAATATACTCATCTTTTGTACACTCGCTCGGATTCTTTGCCCACAGCGGATGTGTATCACTGATGGAGACCGGACGTTTTACGATCTTTACTTTCTTCTTCGGCTCGCCCTCTTCTCCTTCTTTCTTCTCTTCTTCGATGTGCTCGACCACTTCGTCTGTATCAAGCAGGTCTTCCTCATCTATCGTCTCATACTCAGGCTCCGCATTTGCCTTTGAGAGGAAAATCTCTACCGGCATAAATGAGCAGTACTTTTCGAGTACTTCCCTTGCACGGTACTCATTGGCGAACTCCAGACTATCCTCATTGAGGAACAGGGTGATCTCGGAACCGACTGTCGTCTTATTGCCGTCCTGCATCTCGTACTCTGTACCGCCCTGGCTCGCCCAGTGTACAGGTGTTGCTCCTTCTTTATAAGAAAGAGTATCAATCTGAACTTCATCCGCTACCATGAATGCGGAATAAAATCCGAGACCGAAATGTCCGATCATATCGTCTTCTGTCGTCTTATCTTTATATTTCTCGAGGAACTGTGTCGCACCGGAAAATGCGATCTGTGTAATATACTCCTCAACCTCGTCGGCTGTCATGCCAAGACCGTTATCGATAAATTTCATCGTCTTCTCTTCCGGATTTACAATAACCTCGATCTTCGGCTTATATCCTTCCGGGAGTTCATACTCTCCCATCATATCCAGTTTCTTCAGTTTCGTAATCGCATCGCATCCGTTTGAGACCATCTCACGGACGAAAATATCGTGGTCGGAATATACCCATTTCTTTATAATAGGAAATATATTCTCGCTGTCGATCGATAAGTTTCCTTTTTTAACTTCCATCTTTAACACCTCTTTAAAAATGTATCTGAATATTCCTTGATCAGCCTCGTTCATCCGGCTGTTACAGGCTGTATCCTGTGCCTGCAATACATTCTAGTACGCAAAAAATGAAAAGTCAATAGAAAATTAGCACTCTTCAAAAAAGAGTGCTAACAATTGTGTGAAAATTATAAATTTTTTATAAAGTCTCCGGTTCTTCATACGTCTCCCCGAATGTCTCCACCGTAACTTTCTTCATTCTCTGATCCTCAAGCGGGCGGTCACTGTAATCAGTTGCTGTTTCCGCAATCTTATTTACCACATCCATGCCCTCGATAATTTTCCCGAATGCTGCATATGCTCCGTCAAGATGCGGTGATTTCTCGTGCATGATAAAAAACTGGCTTCCTGCCGAGTCCGGATGCATTGCCCTTGCCATAGAAAGAACTCCCGGATCATGGGCAAGGTCATTCTTGAATCCGTTCTGAGAAAATTCACCTTTGATCGTGTAGCCCGGACCTCCCATCCCGTTTCCGTCGGGGCAGCCGCCCTGGATCATGAATCCGCGGATCACACGGTGAAAGATCAGTCCGTCATAGAATCCCTTATTTACTAATGAAATAAAATTTCTCACTGTATTCGGAGCAATCTCCGGATAGAGCTCCGCTTTCATGATATCGCCGTTTTCCATCTCAAATGTAACAACTGGATTTGCCATAATGATTTTCCTCGCTTTCTTGCTGTAGAGCAGGCATTCTTCCTGCTTATTTATAAACACAGCTATTGTAGCGGATTTCTCGGCACGCGTCAATCTGCTTTCCGTCCATGGTATTTCCCTCCTATGGTCGAAATGTACATTATTTTTTCGTTTTTTTAGTCACTCGTGACATTGTCCGATTCCGCCTGCGGGATTATACTGATTTCAGATTCAACGAAAACAATTATTTTTAAGGAGGCTACATAAAATGGCAAGCTTATCACTTGAGGGTATTCAGAAAATTTATCCGAACGGATTCCACGCAGTTAAGGACTTCAATCTTGACATCGAAGACAAAGAGTTCATCATCTTCGTAGGACCTTCAGGATGTGGTAAATCTACAACACTTCGTATGATCGCAGGTCTGGAGGACATCTCCGGCGGTACACTGAAGATCGACGGAAAAGTTATGAATGATGTAGAGCCGAAGGATCGTGATATCGCAATGGTATTCCAGAACTACGCTCTGTATCCGCATATGACAGTATATGACAACATGGCATTCGGACTGAAACTTCGTAAAGTTCCGAAAGACGAGATTGACAAGAAAGTCCGCGAGGCAGCAAGGATCCTTGACCTTGAGAAGCTGCTTGACCGTAAACCGAAGGCTCTTTCCGGTGGACAGAGACAGCGTGTTGCTATGGGACGTGCGATCGTTCGTAATCCTAAGGTATTCCTTATGGACGAGCCTCTCTCCAACCTGGATGCAAAACTGAGAGTCCAGATGCGTATCGAGATTTCCAAGCTTCATGAGAATCTGGGTGCTACGATCATCTACGTAACACATGACCAGACAGAGGCTATGACACTTGGTACAAGAATCGTAGTTATGAAAGACGGTGTTGTTCAGCAGGTAGACACACCTCAGAACCTTTACAATACACCTTGCAATCTGTTCGTAGCAGGATTCATCGGATCACCGCAGATGAACTTCATGGATGCTGTATGTAAAGTAAACGGACAGGATGTAACTCTTACAGTCGGCGAGCATGTACTGAAAGTACCGGCTTCCAAGAAAAAAGCTCTCATCGACGGCGGATATGACGGAAAGACAGTCGTACTTGGTATCCGTCCTGAGGATGTTCATGATTCACAGGCATTCATCAGCAACTCACCGGACAGCGTGATCACTTCTACGATCAAAGTTTACGAGCTGCTCGGCGCTGAAGTATTCCTTTACTTTGATGTAGAAGGAACACAGATGACAGCACGTGTAAATCCGCGTACTACTCTGAGAACAGGCGACAAAGCTGTATTCGCACTCGACATGGAGAAGATTCACGTATTTGACAAAGAGACAGAGTTGACGATTACAAACTAATGCTTTAAAATTGGGATAGCAGCTGAGCGGCAGCAAAGATGCTATTCACCGCTGGTCTGCCTGACCGGCAAGCTTACCGCTTATCTATCATAATATGAGGGGCTGCACTTGGTTAACGAGTGCAGCCTTTTTATACGGGAAATACGGAGAAGAAAGTATGGATTACACACAGGAACTGACAAAAGCACTTGCAGAGTTGAAACGCATTACCGGGGTCTCAATGGACGTAAACGCGGATTCACCTGAAGCAGCGGAACAGGCTGTTGCTCAGATTCGCTGTCTGTGCACAGCTTACAAGGAAAAATATAATAAGACAGATTTCCTTCAGGGGCTTATGACCGGCGGAATTCCGGCCTATGACATCACAGAGCGGGCCGCCCGGCTTCATATTACTCCGGATGACAGACGCGTGCTGTTCCTTCTTGAATGCAGACATATTGACGAAACAGTGACTGAAATACTAAAAAATATGTTTCCAGCACAGACCAAGACTTACCTCGTTCCTGTTGCGGAAAATACACTGGCTTTGCTGCGTCCTCTCCGTTCGGGCGAGACAGAAGCTGACAGCCGCCGCATTGCACGGACTATCGTTGATACGCTGAGTACGGAAGCTCTGATCCGCGTCCAGCTTTCCTACAGCTTTGTAATTACAAATCTGACGGAACTGCCCGAAGCATTCCGTGAGACAAGTCTTGCACTGAAAGTCGGCAAACTTTTCTACTCCGAACAGACAGTATTTCCCTACAATGAGCTTGGAATCGGAAGACTGATCTATCAGCTTCCCGTTTCTCTTTGCGAAAACTTTCTGAAAGAAATCTTCGGATCCGATGTACCTGAATCGTTTGATGACGAAACACTCGGTACGATCAACCGCTTCTTCCAGAATAATCTCAATATTGCAGAGACATCCCGCCAGCTCCATATGCACCGCAATACGCTGATCTACCGTCTTGAACAGATTGAGAAGCGTACCGGCCTTGATGTCCGGCTTTTCGAAGATGCCATGACATTCAAAATAGCCATTATGGTGCTCAATTATTTACAATCAGAAAGGAATCATTAAACTATGAACGACGCATTATATGAACAGCTTATCTCCCGCAGGCCTAAAGCCTATGACCTTCCGGTCCGCATTCTCGTGATCCTTGTGATCGTAGCGGTAGCGGTAGTCGGTATGCCCTTTATCGGCTTTCTTTCTTTTGTGATTGCAGTCATCCTTGCAGTAGTCGCTTACTATTTCATCTTCCCGAAACTCAGTGTGGAATATGAGTACATGATCCTGAACCACGATCTGCAAATTGATGCGATCTACAATAAGGCAAAACGTAAACACCTTAAGAGTCTGGATATCCAGAGTGCTGAAATTATCGCTCCGAAAGGATCGCCGAGATTAAATTCATATAAACCGGATAAGGTATTTGATTATACATCCGGTAATCCGTCCGCTAAAGCATATGCGATCATGATGCCTATGGATCAGAAGAATGTATGCATCTATATCGAACCCGATGCGAAGATGGTAGATCATATGAAACAGTGGATGGGGATGAAGATGTATCAGGATTAAATTCGTGTTTGCCGGACTGAATATCTGATGATATAAGATCCGAAAACAGATGGAGATGAGGCATGGAAATACTTTCTTCGAGAGGGACGGCATGTGCATCAGGCTCCGCTCCATAATTCGGGAAAAATTAAAGGCCCTGAAAGCTGACTAAAAGCAAAGCCTGAAAATGGGGAACTCGTCTTCGACTCAAACACCCCATTTTCAGGCTTAACATCATCTTTTAGAGCCTTAACTTTTTCCATCGAATTACTTCGAAGTCGCCTTCCTCACATACCGTCCCTCTCTTTTTAAGTCTTCCTGCGCCTCATCTCCGTCCGTTTTCTACTTCATCGAATTCGGCAGTCACTCCGGCAAATCGCATGTATAAGAAACCGGTCGAAGGGGTGGGCTTTGTTGACAAATTCCACCCCTTCGACCGGTTTTTTGTAAATTCAGTGATTGTTGGAGAGGCGTTTCCGATTGAGAAAACGCAGAAAATCAAATGGATACAGCCTATTTGATGCACCTTTCAGATTAGGCGGGATTGTAATGCGGACGGTGACTGTGGAGAAAGGTTAGATAAACTTTAACCCTGAGATATAGCGTTGATCTGCCGGACGGACTTGTTTGAGCATCGCGAGTTGTGCGTCCGGCTGATTGTTTTTAGCTATATTTCAGGGTTATTAGTTTTTCTTCCTTTTGTAACTGGAGCCGGAAGCATTACAGTCCCGGCTAATCCGAATACGTGAGTCAATATACTGTATCAGAATGATTTCAGACGATTTATCATAGGATGTCTCTCCAGCAAACACGAATTCATTCCGCTATATATTTGCACGCCGCCAGCGCCGCTACTGCCCCGTCGGCAGCCGCTGTAGTCAGCTGTCTTACTTCTTTTGTACGGCAGTCCCCTGCGGCAAATATTCCCGGATGGGATGTGACGCAGTCTTCTGCCGCGAGGATGAATCCGCTTTCATCCAGTTTTACGACATCGGCAAATACTTCATTCTGCGGAATCTGGCCCACTGCGATGAATACGCCGGATACTTCCAGTTTATATTCCTTGCCTGTCTTCTTATTATTCAGGATCAGCCGCTCGACTGCGGTATTTCCAATGATCTCTTTTACTGTCGTATTCAGGACAAATTCTACATTTTCCTTTCCTTCAAGTCTTTTTACGATACTGTCCTCGCCGCGGAATTCATCTCTGCGGTGGATAAGGTACACTTTTCTGCAGTAATTTGAAAGAAATTCTGCGTCCTGAAGAGCCGTGCTTCCTCCCCCTACTACAGCTACATCCCTTCCTCGGAAAAACATGCCGTCACATGTCGCACAGTAGGATACTCCTGCACCGGTCAGACGTTCCTCGTTAGGCACCCCGAGATGGCGGTGTGTCACACCAGTCGCAAGTATAATGCTTCTGCACGGATATTCTTTTCCAGCAGTCTCTATCACTTTGACACTGCCTTCGTCTCGAATTCCCGTCACCTGTTCCATCACTGTCTCAGTGCCAAGTTTCGTCGCCTGATCCAAAAGGTTCATAGAAAACTCGCTGCCGCTGACACTGGCGATGCCCGGATAGTTTTCTACATTCGGGGAAGAGGTGATCTGTCCGCCGAACGTACTGCCCTCGATGATAACTGTCTGTTTTCCGGCGCGCTGCCCATAGATAGCCGCTGTCATTCCGGCGGTTCCCCCGCCGATGATTCCGATATCATAGATATGTTCCGTCTTATCCATATATAATCTTTCCTTTCCGCGATTTTAATACGGTCTGTATTCTGCTTACATATTTCTCGATACATCCGCACAGGCCTTCATTGCCTCGATCACAGCGCTGCGGAAGCCCTTTTCCTCAAGTACGCGGACCGCTTCGATCGTTGTACCCGCAGGTGAGCATACCATGTCTTTTAACTCACCGGGATGTTTTCCTGTCTCCATCACCATTTTCGCGCTGCCGTATACCGCCTGAGCCGCAAACTGGTAAGCCTGCGGTCTTGGCATTCCCTCAGCTACGGCCGCGTCTGCCATCGCTTCGATGAACATAAATACATACGCCGGTGAGCTTCCGCTCACTGCCACTACAGCATCGATCAGATGCTCAGGCACAAGCTCAACTTTTCCGAAAGAAGCGAGAATCTTAAGCGCGTACTCTTTTTCTTCCTCTGTTACATATTTGTTTGTACATGCCGCGGTCATGCCTTCGCCTACGAGAGCAGGCGTATTCGGCATAGTACGAACGATTTTGACCGGCTTTCCGAACTGCTCCTCAAGCCATGCAAGTGTCTTGCCCGGAGCGATCGTAATGATAAGCTGATCTTCACTGATACAGTCTTTAATCTCGGCAATAGCATCCGCATAATACTGAGGTTTTACAGAAAGGATCAGGACCTCTGATTTTTCTGCCGCTTCACGGTTATCGCCTGTCACATGAATGCCGTAATTATTCTTTACTCTGTCCCGGCCTGCCTCGGAGATATCTGCACCGATGATCTCTTCCGGCTTGAATATCTCATTTTTAATAATGCCTCCCATAATGGCACCTGCCATATTTCCTGTTCCGATAAATCCCAATTTCATAGTGTTTTCTTTCATTAGTATGTTCTCTCCTCTTTCATAATATTTATATCAACAGACACTGTGTCACCGCACGGAAAAGCTTCTCTCATCATCGCGCAGCGGCACTTCTGTCGTATCCATCCATTCAATCGTTATAAATCTGTCATGATTCAGCCCGACAAGCAGCTTATTGATCAGTGTTTCTCTTCCCTGCACTTCCATAGTCACGGTGCCGTCCCACTCGTTCTGCACCCAGCCTGTAAGATCCATGGACAAAGCGAGATATTTTGCCGTATAGCGGAAGCCCACTCCCTGAACTCTCCCGTGAAATACAATATGCTTTCTTACTTCTGACATATAACCTCTTCCTTCTCTATATATTATTGCTGTTTCTGATTCAGCGGAATCAGCACGCGAAGTTCAAACCAATTGTCACGCACCCCGGCTGTTACTGAACCACCGTACTTTCTCACCGTACTCTGTATACTTTTCATGCCGAACCCGTGAAGATGCTTATCTTTTTTAGTGGTAACCGGCATTCCGTTGCGGAATGTGATTTTTTCTTCTGTATAGTTTTCCACACGTATTCTAAGGAAACTCTTCTGCTCCGCCACAGACAGATGGATCAGCCTCTTCTCTTTATCATCCAGCTTCTCCACACTCTCGATCGCATTATCGAGCATGTTGCCGAACAGGGCACTGATATCCATCTCCGCCATGAAATCAAGAAGCGTGCCGTCGGCCACGCAGGTCAGACTGATCTCTTTGTTCTGACAGTACAGGCTCTTGCTTGTAAGCACCGCATCAAGCACTTTATTTCCTGTTTTATTCTGTGCCTCATAAGATCGGATATCCTGTTCCATCTCCTCAAGATACTCCAGTGATTTCCGGCTGTTCGCCTCTGCTTTCAGAAGCGTGATCTGATGCTTCAGATCATGATATTTCCGGTTTACGATCTCAATGCTTTCCTGTGAGAGCTGGTAGTTCTTATACTGCATCTCCAGAATATTCTGCAGCGTGTCCACTTCGAACTTCATCTGCAGTTCTCTTGTCTGTATATGGTAAGCGTAGAGCACTGCCATACCGCTCAAGTCCACCAGTGTACGGATGGCGAACATCTCTCCTGCGAAGGGACTGCTGAATATTGTATTCTGATCCAGATAACTCACATTGCTCACGGCAAATACGGCGATCGTGATGACGATCACGGTCAGCAGTTCCCGTCTGTTGATCCGTACATTTACGGCATCGCCCTGCAGGCTGCGCTCAAGCAGGTATATCCCGGTAAAAATAATCCCGTATACAACGATCAGCTCTCCCCATTTCCAGAGCAGTCCCTGTCCCGGCAGTACAGTTCCTGCTGTATAAAAATAAATCTGCCAGCAAAGGGATGCCGCAAACTCTCCCGTGATAAACGCCCGGGCACAGTAGTAGCCTGCTTCCGGGACGGTAAACTCACAGCACATATACAGATAGAGCAGGATCAGGGTAACAGACACTGCCATCGCCGGCAGGAAAAACATCTGGCGCACCCCGTCTGTAATCCACATAAATCCTGAAAGGGCAGCTGCAAATATAATATGTGTCAGATTTCTCTTCCAGCCGTTCATTCTCCTGCGGTTTGTATGGGCAACAATAAATGCCGCAAGAATATATGCAATGGAATAATAATATCCGGGAGTATTGACGATTTCTCTCATCTTCCCACCTCATTCATATAATCGTTGAGCGCATCAAGAAATGCTTTTTTGCGGGAGCGGCTCACCTGAATAACATTGCCGTTCACGGTAACATCACTGCCCTGAAAATTTTCCACATAGTCCAGATTGACAAGATAGCACCGGTTGCACCGGAAGAAGTTTTCATCTTTCAGCGCATCTTCCGCATCTTTCATCGTCCCCTTTGTCTCAAAATCTCCGTCCGCAGTATGGTAGATCAGGTCATGATCTCTCACCTCCACATAGCACAGCAGAGAAATATCTACTTTTCTCCTGCCACCTTTTAACGGAATGACAACAAAACGGCTGCCCTTTTTCCTGATTCGGCCGATCGCCCTGTCGATCCGCTGGGAAAAAGCAAAATAAGATAATGGTTTGAGGACATAGTCAAGCGCATCTACCCGGTAGCCCTGAATCGCGTACTGAGGCATATTTGTAATAAAGATTATAATCACCTCAGAATCTTTCTCCCGAATCCGTTCCGCCGCAGACATCCCGTCTAAAAACGTCATCTCTATGTCCATAAGAATAATATCAAAATCCGCAGAGTAATCTGTCACAATATCTTCACCGTCGGAAAACATAGTGACCGAGATTTTCTGCTTTTTCTCTGTCTCGTACCGCTTCAGATATTCCCTGAGCTGTGCGGCATACATTTTGTCGTCTTCCACCACCGCGATATGATACATGGCAGTTCCTCCCTTGCTTCATTACACACTGAGCAATCATTATACTGCGCGCGCAGAAAAGGAAGCGGCGCGAAGCGCCATTTACTTTTCAAGCCGCAGCCTGCGGTATAATCCCTGAGCAGCAGGGCGGACCGCTCCGCCGGTCCGAATTGCATATCGTGCAATTATTATACCATCTTTCGCCGTGATTTGAAACGAAATTTCAAAAAGCCTCCGAACCGCGGATGCTTCTGTCATCCGCAGCCCGAAGGCCTTTTATCTGATTCTTTTTCTATTTTCAGAGCCTTTTTTAGTTCTGTTTTCCTTCTATATTTCCGTTCGTCTTACGCATCTTTTTTCCGAAGTGTGAAGAACGCGGCGATCATTGCAAAGATCGCGGCAGCTCCAAGGCAGATCATATTTGCGATCGTGCCTGTTGCTGAAGACATATTGGCCGGTGTCTGTACTTCCTGAAGCACATCAGCGTTGGAGAAATAGATAAATCCGAGCCCCTCTGCTCTTGCACTCACCAGATTTACAAGAGCCAGTGTAAGCAGTACCGGTACAGCGATTCTAAGCAGACCGGAGATAATCTCCATAACTTTCTGAGCCGTACCTGTGATCTGCAGCTGTGCAAGTACGACCACTGCTGCAAGCATGATAATTGCAATCACGCCGTACAAAATGAGATTTCCTACTGAAGCCCCCTTAAAATAGCCTTCTCCGGAGATGTTCACACCGTATACGATCAGGGAAACAACTGTCAGCACTGCTACAACAAGATTGAACCAGATTCCGAAAGACTGTTTCTTAATCATGATCATTCCTCCTCCTTTTTCTTCTCAGGTTTCACTGTAAGTACGATCCATGCCGCAAGTGTCACGACTGCAAGCGCGCCGCTGATATATGTAACTGCGCTGATCGCGTTATCCCACCATGTCTGGACTCTTTCCGTAGATACGTTCATGACCGCACTGTTTGCAAATGTATAGAGCTGATATTTCAGATTCTCACGAGCCTGATCAACAAGAGCGGCATCTTTTGAAACCGTATCCTCGTCAATGTACGCCCATGTTGCGTCCGTACCACCGTCTCCCATATTGATATGATTATCATTTGTGGCAAAATCCGCAACCTGTGTAATTCCTGCCATAATCATTGACTCAGGATTGAAGTAGTAATTATTGTTCATCATATCGGTAGAGATCAGTCCGGTGTATGCCCACTCACCACGGAGGATTGTCTGGAGCATCGGTGCATAATGAGAAGCGTTGGTTGCCCCAATACGGTTGAAAGCGATCATAACCGCCATGCCGTCTGCATCCTCAAGTCCGCCCTGGAAACAGCGCAGATCTGTCTCACGGAACTTCTGCTCGTTCATGTATACGGAGATACCTGCACGATTGTGTTCCTGATCATTGAATCCCATGTGCTTCGGTCCGTTCAGAATGCCCATGTCAGCACATCCCTGAAGCACGCCGTATCCCATCCGGTTTGTCAGCATCGAATCCTCTGAAATATATTCATAGTTACGTCCATTGTAAGGTGTACGTCTCTGTGTCAGACCTGTGCCCCACAGATGATAACGCTGCAGCCACAGTCCTGAATTGCCTTCCACACGTCCCCAGTCGTAAGCCAGTTCCGGGTTAAAAGAAGAGCCGAGCAGTGTCTGGGAATGTACGTTGAATCTATATGTTTCTCCTGTTTCTTCATCTGTATATGTAGCTGTGAAGCCGCTGACACCCTCGTTCTGTACTACAACCGGGTTGTCTACATTTGTCAGTGTATCTGTCTGGCTTCCGCCGTGGATGACAGCTCCGACAGCCTCATCTATAGTGATCTGTGCGACAAGTTCATTCCAGAAATCATCGTCAACATTTTCAAGCTGTTCGTACTGGATATCCGTTGTATCGAAACGGAGCCCGTTATCTGTTCCCTCTGTTGCGGCATCACCGTCCTGAATTGTATAAGTCTGCCCGCGAAGTTCTGCGATCCACTCCTCGCTCTTCGGACTGTCGCTGATATTGATCTCAACTTCGTTGTAGTTGACCGGCCATGTTCCTTCCCAGTCCTGACGAGTCAGGTATGTTACTGTGTCGTCCTCTGTCCAGTAGTTCAGGTCTGCATCGTCTGCAACATTTGTAACCTCTGTACCGTTGGATACGGAGTATGTCGTGTTGTCCATCTCTGCCAGATTCCATGTCTGAACTGCTCCGGAAGCCTCTGCGTCCATACCGTCAGCTGTTGTGTATCCCTGTGCTGCAAGAATATTGTTTACAGCTTCATGTGAACCTGCAGCTGCTGTAAAATAGTAGTCGCCGGCGTCAAGAATGTATGTCTTCGCGTTGGTATAATCATAGCTTGCAAGGTATTTCGTCGGAATCGTAATTGTAACTTCCTCTGTGGCGCCTGCTGCTACATCAACCTTTGCAGAGTTCAGGAACATAACCGCGGATTTCTCCACATTATTTTCTCTGTCGTAATCTGTGTACGGCTGCTGTGCATAGAGCTGTGCAAGGAAACGTCCGTCCTGATCACTGTTGTTGGTAATTGCAACAACCGCTGTGATCTCTCCGTCCTCCGTGCAGTCCACATTCACGCTTTTAAGCTCCTGAGTATAGTCAAGATAGCTCAGGCCGTGACCGAAGTCATAAAGCACTTCATCATTATAGTTCCAGGCATCAGACTGTGTCGCCCCTGCTGCTGAAGCTGCCCCCGAATCCGGATTTGCAATAGAATCATAATATCTTGTCTCATAATATTTGTATCCTACATAGATGCCCTCAGCCTCTACAATGTAGGTTCCTCCGTTGTATGTCGGAGTTGTGCCGCCGAAAGATCCGGCCTCGATGTTTTCAATTGTTGTTCCCGGATACCGCGGATCATCCCCATCACTGTTCACAACTTCATAGTCGGCATAGTATCCGCCGCCGAAGTTCTGCACTGCAGGGATGGATGCATTATCTGCCACATAAGTATCCGGCAGGGCTCCTGTAGCGTTAATCTGCCCTGTAAGCACATTTACTACACCAATTGCCTGATAATCATTCAGACAGCCGATATATGCAATACCGTCTACTTCATGCTCCCCGCCTGCGGCAATATCGCTTAAAACCATCGTATTTCCCGAGTTGATCAGCACTACAACCTGTGAGCAGGTCTCCTTTGCCTTATCGATCACTGCCAGTTCATCTTCGGAGAGTGCAAGCGGATCTTCACCGGTCTCTTCACCTGCGTAATTCACGGCAGATCCCGGAGCGTATGTATTACTCTCGCCTGCGCCGCGGGCAAATACACAGATACCTACCGTATTATCCTTGTCTATCTGGGACTCCCAGCCTGACGGCGCTCCCAGATTCTCATACTCTGACGGCGGGACTTCGGCAATCTGATATGTAGTCATATCGCCGGGCGCTGTCACATAAATATGGTCGTATGCAACCTGAGTTTCCATTTCTCCTGTCCACTGGTTAGCAACTTCCTCTGTGTGCTCGTTAAGGATTCCGTTCTCATAGAAATCCATCACTGTCTGATTGACCTCCACTCCGGCATCCTGAAATGCCTGTACAAGATCTACTGCATCCGCGTTGCCTGCCTTAAGATCTCCGCTGGCGTAGGGATACGGCGCGTAAGCAGCCAGTCCGAACAGAGCAACGCTCTTCCCGGAAAGTGGAAGTACACTGTTGTCATTTTTCATAATGACCGTACCTTCTTCACCTTCCCGAACCGCGATATCCTTTGCCGCAGCTTTCATATCCTCGAATGTGTCATAATCGCTGACAAAACGGGCGGATTCCTCATCCGTATTTGTGACGTAACTCTGGGTGCCCAGAAAGTCGTCGATCCTTGCACGGTATCCGTCTGCGATATCCGCGCCAACGATGGACAGAGCCATCACGGAAGCGGTTACCGCTGATAAACCGCGCATGACAGGTGCAAGTTTTTTTGCTCTCATAATGTCTCCTCCTTTGAAATTTTGATCTATTTTATCAGTCCCCGGACTGAAAGATCCAAATATAATTATGATCTTGCAGCGCTGTTTCTTCTCTCAATCTCAGCCTGCTCTTCTTTCAGGTTATCTTCTACCCGGAAGAATACGAACATCAGAATCGCACAGATTACATATGCGATTGTCTCGAACCAGATATATCCGACAGAAATACCGGTCTGTGCCAGTGCGCTCTGCATATCGGTTCCCACAATAAGATTCTGGTCATAGCCGACCATATTCAGGATTGCTGAAAATACCGCGTTCATGACGGGTGACGCCGCCACCATGAGGGAGCTGTAGATGGACATGGTCAGGCCGTCTGTCCTGAGTCCCGTCTTCCACTCGATGTGGTCGATCACATCCGCCAGCATAGCAAGGATCATGTAGCATGCCGGTGAAGATCCCAGACATTTCAGTGCCACTCCGACTGCCACGGGGACGATGCTGCTTCCTCCCAGAATTGCGATCACACCACCGATCACGCCCAGTACAAGGAATGCGCTGACCGTCTTCCGCTTGCCTAACTTCTGGCACAGCGGATTGACAAAGAGCATGGCTACTGCCATCGGGATAGCGCCCATAATAGCGAGGATTGACTGGTATGTCCCCCAGCCATCCGGTCCCAGTGCAGAATTATCAAGAACCCATCTGCAGAAATAGGACATGGATCCATTCTTGATCGCACCGGAGAACTGGAAGATCATATAGAAGATCATGACCACCCACCACCATTTTTCTGTTGCCACAGCTTTAAACTGTTTTCCCATAGAAACAGATTTTACTTTGTCTGTTTCCTGTGCCGCACCGCTCTCCATCAGTTCTTCCGTGACACGCTCACGGCTGAACTTGTACTGCAGGAAGATCGTCAAAGCCGTCAGGATTCCGACTGCAAGCATTGCAGTGAACCACAGCGCCTGATTTTCTTTCAGGGCGAATGACACGAGGATCGGAAAGATCATTGAACCGACGCCCATGGCAGCAAGGCCTGCGATATTATTGCAGGATGCGAGCTGTCCTCTCTGATCTGAATTTCTTGTAGAAACCGCAACCAGTGTGGAGTTTGCCGTATTGTAGATCGGATACGCAACTGAGTAGAACAGATTGTATGTGATTGCGATCCATACCATCTTCATGACACCTTCAAAAGGCACGATGAACATCAGCACCGATGCCACGGAAAGTGTTAGTGCCGAGAGCAGGATCCAAGGTCTTGCCTTGCCTGCCAGCACTCTCGTCCTCTCGATCAGCTGTCCTACGACCAAATTGGCAATGACGATCAGGATTGTAGAGAACAGCTGCAAGGTGGTCAGAAATGTAAGGTCCAGCTTCAGCACATCTGTAAAGTAGGTGTTCAGAATACTGGTAAATATACCGGATGACAGAAGCCCTCCGATGGGGCCGATAAAGTAGCCCAGCAGCATCTCAGGCAGACGCACGTCCTTCCCTTTGATCAGGGAGGATGTCAGCGGTGTATTCCAGAAGTTTGATTGTTTTTGCTGACTCATAATTTCCCTTTTCCTTTCTTTTTTCTTATATTAAAACGTTTCTCAGCAGATATTTTCGCCGTTTCCGCTGTACGCGCAGCTTAAATGATAACTTCCGCTGCCGTATTCCGAAGCCGTTCCGTCCGGAAGCGCAGCAGCACATTTCGTACCCACAGGCACCTGAATATCCAGATAGAATGTATTGTCTTCAATCTTCCATTCAGATACGATCCTTCCGTAAGGCGTCATCGTACTTCCCTTTGCATAAGTGAGCCCGCCTCCGGGCAGCGGCCGGATCCGGAACGTACGGTACCCCGGTTCGATAGGCTCGATGCCGGCCACTCTCTCATACAGGAATGCTCCGACGGCGCCTGATGCATAGTGGTTGTATGAGATCATCATATCCGTGCCGTCATCACTGATCGGGCACTCCCCGTTTTCATCAAGACCGTCCCAGCGCTCCCATATGGTAGTTGCTCCGGATTCCACCTCGTAGAGCCATGACGGACATTTTGTATTGGTAAGCATTTTAAATGCGGTCTCTTCCTGACCGTTATCCGCAAGTGCAAATAAAATATAAGGAGTGCCGGGAAAACCGGTTCCGATACAATAGTCCGAGTTTCTTACCAGCTCCGCCAGATTCTCCGCCGCTTTCTTCTGGTCCTTTTCCGGGAACATCTTAAACCAGAGCGGAAGAACATAGGCTGTCTGGAACTCTTCTTTCATCTTCCCGTTTCCGTCTGTAAACACAGAGATATATGCATCTGCCGCCTTCTCCGAAAGTTTTCTGAAATACTCCGCGTCGTCCTTTTCTCCCAGAATATCCGCCGTCATCCCGGTAAGGCGGCTCGTATTATACAGGCTTGCAGTTGCCGTCCACTTGCTCCGCTTCTGCCACTGGGACATCTTCGGAACATCCGGCGCCACCCAGTCTCCAAAATGAAGTACGGAAGGCGTGTTCCAGATATACCGGTGCTTCCCGATCCCCAATCCGGCCCAGAAGCGACATGCTTTCACATATTTCTTCATAACCGGATACATCTCGCGTAAGACCTGCACGTCTCCCGCTGCCATGTACTGTGCCCACGGCACGAGCACGCAGGCATCCCCCCACCAGTCTACCGCCATAGCCGGCATCGTCGCCGGGAAGCCGTACCCCTGAGAAGGAACTGTATTCGGGATTCCTCCGGTCGGGAGCTGCTCCGCCCGGACGTCAATGAGCCACTTTTTGATAAAACGTCCGATATCAAAGTTAAAACAGGCTGTCGGCGCGAAAACCGCAATATCTCCTGTCCAGCCCATCCTTTCGTCTCTCTGGGGACAGTCCGTAGGAATCTCTACAAAATTGGACTTGCTGCTCCAGAGAATATTTTTCTGCAGCCGGTTGATTCTCTCATCGGAACATTCAAATTCACCGATTTCCTCTATATCTGAGTAAAGAGCGAGGGCCGAGACCTCCACGTTCTCCTGTCTGATCCCCGTCACGCTTACATACCGGAATCCCATATATGTAAGCCTCGGGCTGTACTCCTGAGCTCCGTCACGGCATGTATATGTGGCTGCTGCTTTCGCCGAGCGCAGGAATTCCACATTCAGACTTCCGTCTTTGTTCAGGATTTCAGCATGCCTTACTGTAATGACCTGCCCCTCTTTTCCCTGCAGCCTGAGTTTTACAACTCCGGCAAAATTCTGTCCGAAATCATAAATGAGTGTCCCGTCTGCAAGTCTGTTCACAGAGACCGGATGCATTTCCTCATGGGCGCGCACCGGACTGCTGTAATCTGCTCTCAGATCCGGTTCAAACTTCAGCTTTTCCACGGACGCCTTCCGCCATGTGATCTTTTCAAGATCGACCGTTGCGTCATACGTCTCTCCATCGTAAATATCAGCCATGCGGTACGGCCCGTCCTCTGTCACTTCCCACGAGCTGTCAGTTCCTATGATTTCCCGGGTGCCGTCCTCATAAGCAATCCGGAGTTCCGCCAGAAACGCCTGTCTGTCGGCGTCATGCCGGTTTTCTCTCGTAAACACGAAAGAGCCGACCGCCCAGCCGCCCGCCACAACTGCGGTCAGAACATTCTCTTCCTCGAGCATCTCCGTGATATCATAAGTCTGATACTGCATTTCATGCCGGTAAGATGTAAAGCCGGGAGCAAAATACCGGTCTCCCGCTTTCTTTCCGTTTACTGCCAGCTCATATATGCCCAGTGCCGAAGCATAAAGCTTTGCGCTTTTTATTTTCTTTGTACATTTGATTTTTCTGCGGAACATCATAGGGACAGGGGACACTTTTTTCTCCGTGAACCTGTATGCGCTGTCCGAGATCCACTGTCCGTCCCAAGGCGTCCCCATCCTGCCGGTCTCAAACTGCGTCTCCGCCTGTGCAGTCTCCCCCGCATCGTCCTCCGCCGTTATTTTTACCTTATAAACGGTAAACGGCTCAAGCGCTCTTCCTTTATAGGGCACCAGTATCTGGGAATCTGTCTGCATCGTCCAGTCTCCCACGGTGATCTGCGCCTGCTTAAGGGTCACATTCTGCCGGTCGCTCTCCAGCCGGAATGATATCTCCGGATCCGGCCTGTCCGTCACACATCTCTCTGACAGATGTTCCACTGTCAGACTGCTGATCTTCAGCATTACTCTTTCCTCCTCTCCCGTTTTCCTCCGGGAGTCCTTTCACTATTGTTATAATATCATGCTGTTTATACATCGGATCAGGAAGCACGTGAATGGTCATTCTTTTGACGTAATTTGTTTTGTATATACCATAATGCAACTTCCTGTTCCGGCTATTCTGTCTCAATCTCTGCAAGACCGCTTCTTTTTCCATCGGTTACTTCGATCACAACAGGCTTTATTCCGGCATCTTCCGACGCTCTCACCACTGCAAGTGCTTCCCCGAAATACGTGTCCGTATAATTCTCACAGTAACCTGTCTCATTGTAGGGGCATCCGTTTCCAAGTCCCAGAAGTTCCCCGTTCGTTACAGTCACGTGAAGCATTCCTCTCTCGAGCGGCTTTACCGTACCCGCCTTGTCTGTATACTGCAGCCGTACAAAGCACAGCCCGTCCGGCCTCACTGTTTTTTGTTCCGGAACCGCCCGAAGGATCGTCTCCTCATCCGCTGTCTCCAGCGCATTTCTTGCAATCTCTCTGCCAGCCGCATCATATGATACCGCTTCCAGCCTGCCCGGCATATATTCTACCGTAAACATTACATCGCATCTGTCTTTCAGCTCTTTCTCTGCGAGCAGTCTGCCGTTTAAAAAGAGAGCGATCTTCGCAGCGCGGGCATAGACTTCCACATACGCTTTCTTCCCCTCACAGCCGGCCCATGACCATGACTCCTGTGCATTGGTCATCTTCCACGCTGACGGAGAGTGCTTCTCATCTGTATGATTTACCGGACGCACGGCGATAACCGGCTTTTTCTCCAGTTCAAATGCAGTTCTCGTGTATCCCGCTTCCGCAAGAGGCTTTCCCGTCAGGTCGATCCTTCCGCTTCCCGCAGTGATCCATCCCGGCCCGTGGGAAAAGTCAGGTGCATAATCGCTGTACTCCCATGAGCCGACGCCTACTTCCCCCAGATAATCCATGCCGGCCCACACAAAATCTCCTATGATCCTCGGGTTCTTCTTTGCCATCTCCCAGAATGTGTAGGCATCTGAGCAGAACGTCTCGCTTCCGAGTATCAGCCTGTCCGGATATTTCTTCAGATCATGGAGATACCGCTTGATCCCGTAGTTATATCCGGCGATATCCATATTGGCAAAAGCATCCCTCGTCTTCACGTCACAGCCGTAGAATGTGGCTCCGGTCTTCATAAAACCGCTTCCCAGCATTCCCGCCAGATCATTGAAGAACTGGCTGCCCACCGCTTTTTTCTTCTTGGGATTTTTACCGCCTGATTTATTTTTCTCCGCTTTTTCCACTTCTTTTTTCGCCTTCTTGTCACTGTAGACGCCGAAACCTATGGAACTTAAGAAATTGAAGAAAATATTGATGCCGCAGGTCACCGGTCTGGTCTCATCCAGATGATGGAGATAATCTGTCATCTGCTTTGTAAGCCTGATTCCTTTCGGCTGTGCTGTCTCGGACACTTCATTTCCCGTAGAGTACATAACAACGCACGGATGGTTAAAGTCTTTCCTCACCATATCCTTGAGATCCTGTTTCCACCAGTCATTAAAATAATTCACATAATCGTACTCTGTCTTGTGGATATACCACACATCTACAAACTCATCCATCACCAGCATCCCAAGACGGTCGCATGCCTCCAGCATTGCTTTCGAGCACGGATTATGGGCGGAGCGGATGGCATTATATCCGTTCTCCTTCAGGATCCGCACTTTACGCTCCTCCGCCTCCGGATAACAGCAGGCTCCCAGAACGCCGTTATCGTGGTGAATGCATGCGCCGCGCAGGATCACTCTTTCCCCGTTGATGGAAAAGCCTTTCTCCGTATCCCAGCCGACGAGGCGGATGCCGAATGTGATCTCGCGTACATCTGCTTCTCCAGAACCGCCTGTTTCCGGTTCATCTGTATCCGCTGTAAACTTCACCTGCATCCGGTACAGATAAGGGGTATCCACGCTCCACAGGCGTGCGTCAGGGACCGTCACCCGGACTGTGGCTGATCCATCCGTATGTTCATGCGCTTCCGCAGCAAAATCTTCTGTCTCTTCCGCTGCGCGGATTCCGATATCCAGCGCCCCCGCACATGTCGTCCTGATCTCAGCTTCGATCACTGCCGGCTCTGTACTGATCGTCCTGACACGGATGCCATTCTGCAGAATATGTCCTGCCGACGCCGTATACAACCACACCGGGCGGTAGATTCCCGCCCCCGAATACCATCGGCTGTTGGGCTGGTCTGCATTGCGTGCAATGACACGTATCTGGTTCTTTTCTCCATATTTCAGATATTTTGACGCATCCACAAAGAAATCCGAATACCCGTACGGGCGGAATGCCGCCCTGTTCCCGTTCAGCCAGATCTCGGCATTGTGGTACACGCCTTCAAACTCAAAGCTGACGTAACGCCCCTCCTCTTCCTTTGGTACATCGAATTCCTTCTCGTAGACATAGTCGTAACCCTCAAACCAGCCTGTATTGATACCTCCGGCACTGTCCTGCGTCCTCTTCTCCGATATCATGGCATCGTGGGGGAGCCGTATCTCCTGTCCCGGTCCTTCTTCCTGAATCCGTCTGTAAGTCCAGCCTCTGTTAAAATCCAGTTTCTTCATACTTTTTCCGCTTTCTCCTTTCTATTCTCACGCCAGAGCACTCTTCCGTCCCTGATATACTGACGTTATCATACCATCTTTTCCGCCGGGAGAACTGCGAAAAACGTAATCCGTCCATGTAATGCCGTGGGCTGTCACTGTGAACTGCTTCTTGTATAATCTGTTCCGCCATGGTATACTCTGTTAAGACATACGTTCTGACTGTAAAGGCCGTTCTCACGACCTGAGCAATAAGGCGCGCAATACTGAATTCTTTAAGGATTTCCTCTTTTCCGGAGGAGGTCCCTGTTTTTCGTATATTCAGGCGCCTTTACGGCGCTTTTTTTATTTCCGCGCCGGCAGGATGTTTTGCTCACAGGCTGCACAGTGCAGTCTTCTAAGGAGGTTTCTATGGAGACAAGAATCGCTCTCATCGGCATCATCCTTGAGTCAAGGAAATCTGTCGATGAACTCAACCATCTGCTGACCGAATACGGGGAATATGTGATTGGCAGAATGGGGATTCCTTACAGGGAAAAAGGCATCCACGTCATCAGTGTGGCGATGGACGCCCCCAACAATATCATCAGCGCTCTCTCCGGCAAACTGGGGATGCTGCCCGGCGTGAGCACGAAAACAATCTACGGGAAAAACATATGACGCCCAATGACAGAGAACAGAAAGTAACCGCGCTGATCGACAAGCTCTGCCTGACGCGGAAGCTTAAGCGCAGCGAATGGGTCACGATCATACGGGAACGCACTCCTGCCGCCGCTGAACATCTCTTTGAGCTGGCGCGGGCAGTCCGCATTCATCATTACGGACATGACATCTATATCCGGGGACTTATCGAGTTCACGAACTACTGCCGCAACGACTGCTATTACTGCGGCATCCGCAAGAGCAATGCAAACGCCCTGCGCTACCGCCTCTCCAAAGAAGATATCCTCACCTGCTGCGAGGAAGGATACCGCCTCGGATTCCGGACATTTGTCCTTCAGGGCGGCGAAGACGGATGGTTTACCGATGAAAGGCTCTGCGATATCGTCTCTTCGATCCGCGCACAGTTCCCCGACTGTGCCATCACTCTTTCTGTTGGAGAGCGTTCTTATGACAGCTACAAAAGGCTTTACGACGCCGGGGCAGACCGTTATCTGCTCCGCCATGAGACATACGACGAGAAGCATTACGGCAGGCTCCATCCGCCTCAGCTGTCTGCCTCGCACCGGAAGCAGTGCCTGTGGAATCTGAAAAAGATCGGCTATCAGGTTGGAACAGGATTCATGGTAGGTTCTCCATATCAGACACCGGAAAATCTTGCGGATGATATGCTGTTTCTCGCGAAACTGAATCCCCAGATGGTCGGGATCGGGCCGTTTATCCCCCATCACGAAACACCCTTTGCCCGGATGCCCGGCGGCACCGCAGAACTGACTGTCTATATGCTGGGCCTGATACGGCTTTTGCTGCCCCGCGTACTGCTCCCGGCTACGACAGCCCTCGGAACGATCGCAGAAGACGGCAGGGAAAAAGGCATCCTCGCCGGAGCCAATGTTATCATGCCGAACCTCTCTCCGGCACAGGTCAGGAAGAAATACCTGCTGTACGACAACAAACTCTGTACCGGCGACGAGGCCGCGGAAAGCCTGAATCATCTCAGGGAACGAATGGAAAAGATCGGTTACCATATCACGGTCAGCCGCGGCGACTCACTAAACATATGAACAACTTTTACAAAAGGAGGACAATACAATGTATGACGTAAATTCAAAATGTGCAGATGATTTTATCAACCACGAGGAAATCCTCGAGACCCTCGCCTACGCAGACGAGAACAAAGAAAATGTCGAGCTCATTGATTCCATCATCGAGAAAGCGAAAAAGAGAAAGGGGCTCTCACACAGGGAAGCATCCGTACTTCTCGCCTGTCCTATCGAAGAGAAAAATCAGGAGATCTACAAGCTGGCAGAACAGATCAAAAAGGACTTCTACGGCAATCGCATCGTTATGTTCGCGCCCCTGTACCTGTCCAACTACTGCATCAACGGCTGTACCTACTGCCCGTACCATGCAAAGAACAAACATATCCCGAGAAAACAGCTCTCACAGGAGGATATCAGAAGAGAAGTTATCGCTCTTCAGGACATGGGCCACAAGCGTCTCGCCCTTGAGGCCGGCGAGGATCCGGTAAGAAATACGATGGACTACTATCTGAAATCTATCGAGACAGTCTACAGCATCAAGCACAAAAACGGAGCTATCCGACGTGTAAATATCAACATTGCGGCGACCACTGTTGACAATTACCGTCTCCTCAAGGAAGCCGGGATTGGTACCTACATCCTGTTCCAGGAGACTTATCACAAGGAGAGTTATCTGGAGCTTCATCCGACAGGACCGAAGCATGATTACAACTACCATACAGAGGCCATGGACCGCGCCATGGAGGGCGGCATCGATGATGTAGGACTAGGTGTTCTCTTCGGGCTGGACAAATACCGCTATGAATTTGCAGGACTCCTGATGCACGCAGAGCATCTGGAAGCAGCATTCGGCGTAGGCCCGCACACGATCAGCGTGCCGAGACTGAAACACGCCGACGACATCAATCCGGATGATTTCGACAACGGCATCGACGACGACACATTTGCCAAGATCGTTGCCTGCATCCGCATCGCAGTTCCATATACCGGCATGATCATCTCCACCAGAGAAAGCCAGAAGACAAGAGAGCGTGTCCTTCACCTTGGTATCTCCCAGATCAGCGGAGCTTCCAGAACGAGCGTGGGCGGCTACTATGAGCCGGAGCCGGAAGATGAGAAGTCCGAACAGTTTGACGTCAGTGACAACCGTACATTGGATGAAGTCGTCCGCTGGCTCATGGAGATGGGCTATATCCCCAGCTTCTGCACCGCATGCTACCGCGAGGGACGCACCGGCGACCGTTTCATGTCACTGTGCAAGAGCGGCCAGATCCAGAACTGCTGCCATCCGAATGCGCTTATGACGCTCAAAGAGTACCTGATGGATTACGCGTCACCTGAGACAAAAGCCATCGGTGACAAACTGATCGAGAAAGAAGTGCTCAACGTGCCGAATGAAAAGGCACGGGCTGTTGTACTTGAAAATCTGAGACTGATCGAACAGGACAACAGAAGAGATTTCCGGTTCTGATTTAACCGTAAACGGTAAGGGGGACGTAGTAAAACTCGGTTTTACTACGTCCCCCTTACCGTTTTTTATAAACAGCGCACATATCTGTAACGCCATCTCTGCCCCCGGCTCATCCGCTCCATCGCCGCTTTTCTGAACTGCTTATAAAGTCCGCGCATTTTCATCCAGTCATTCTTTTCGTCATCCAGATGATAAAACAGACTTCTCATTACACATGCGTACATCCATTGCCACTCTTTTTCTCCCAGTTCGGGATACAGCTCATACAGATGCTCTGTAAGCTCCTCACTCAAAGGCTCTTTTATTCTTTCTCCCTGAAACTTTGCCGTCTTTATGACAGCTGCATACATTTCCCGTACCTTCTCCGCCTTTCTTCTCCCGGAACCTCTGTTCTCTCCTCGCCGTCCGCACGGCCGCCTGAGCGAAGAAAAGAATGATACATAATACAAATATAAGACATCCAGGAATCAGGACAGGCAGCACGTCATGCACTATCCTTTCTCCGATCGATTCTTTATAATCGGAACTTGCTGCCGGCGGCTGTCCGGCGGCGTCCCTTGGTGCGGATGGCGTATGTTCCATATCCGTCCACCCGCCTGTGTCTTTATCATATACCTGACACCATGCATGCCCCATGTCTCCTGTGACTTGGGCTTCATATGTCCCGTTTTCATTCTCATGGAATGCGGATGCAGGGACGGCATACCCTTCTGCGTACCGCGCAGGATATCCGCAGTACCGGTACATAAGAGTTGCCGCCGAAGCAAAATGAACACAGAATCCCTTATGATTCTCGAAGAGAAAATAATGCAGAAATTCCTCTCCTGCCGGCGGTGCACCGGGCTCTGTATCGTAGACGGCCCTCTGATGAAGCTCCCGGCTGATTTCCCGGCTTACCTCATCTATAGTTCCATCAGCCCAGCCGCTGCACAGAACCGACAGTGTGTCTTCGAGTTCATCCGGATACGGCATACATTCTTCCGGCTTAACCCCGGGATCCCCGGACCAGCCTCTCACCGGATCCCACACGCTGGTCTGCATACCGGTCATTTCCCATGTATCGTCAATAAAGCCGATTCCCCAGTTTTCCGGGTAATAAACAGTGCTTTCCGGCTTCTTATCCAATTCGATAGAAAATGTGCCTTCCGGCGAAGGGACAAAACGGGCAATGCTTCCCAGATCCGTAACTTCCTGTGAATCTGGAGACGGACCTGCAAAGATATCTGTTCCGCCCGTGTTCTCCTGCTCAGACTCATCTTGAAACAGATTATCTGGCCCGGAATTTTCCTCCCTTTCATCGCTCTGCATCGAATCCTCAGCCAATAGAGCGTCGGAATCCTCGTCATCCGTAACTTCTTTTGTCCGATCCGGCTCAGTTTCCGTCTCATCCTCTCCTGACAGCTGCTCCGCCAGATCCTGCATTTTGCCGGCCACTTCGTCCGTAAGTATTCCTCTCATCCGGAAGTAAAAGCTGCTTTCTGTTTCTCTCCCTGTATCCAGAAATATCCCTGTCCGCCATGACAGAATCACCAGCACCGCACACGCCGCCACTGCAAACACGGCATTTTTCCACATGAAGAGTCCTTTTCCTGTTCTACCTGCCCCGGATGTTGCAGTGGCAAAGTATGCCGCTGCGCCGAGGATCAGAAGCCATGACGGCAGTTCTGTCTGGAACCATCCTGCGCAGGCTGCGGCGATAAACGGTGCACAGATGATCAAGCCTGCTAACCCTTTTCCCTTTCCTGTATGTTGCACCCACAGCAAAATCTCCAGAACCGGAACACTGACCAGCACGGCCACATAGCTGAACATCCAATCCCCTGCCGCCTGCACAGAAAACAGTGTTTCATAATTCTCCTCTATCCACGCATACAGCTGAATGACCGTATCCCTGTTGTACCAGAGAAGCACTGCAGCCCCGGCGATACCGGTGATCATGGCTGCCGCGCCGAATCTCCGGTTCAACGCCCCGAGCAGGATCACCGCAGCTGCTGTAATGCCGTACAGCCACACTTTGTCAACCGGCAGACGGAATACAGACAGGAAAGCATTCCACCACAAAGCCATCAGGACACTCAAAACCACCGACTGCAAAACAAAAAGAGACAGACTTCCTCTGTCTCTCTTATGCGCTTCCTTCTCAGCCTGATATACTTTTATCCCTGACTGCCTTCTTCCCATTCTTATCTCTCCCGATATTCCTTGCTCTGCCTCAGATATCCCCAGCCGAAAATTTCTGCCGAGAATCTCCTGCCGCTGGTTTCTCATCACAGTTTCAGGAAATCAAATGACTCTCCGTCCTTCTTCATCCCGCCGTTCCCGTCAATTGTCACAACACAGGCAAATTCCTGTCCCCGGAATGTATCATCATAGCAGACCTGCTTTTTCGCAGCATCTGAATACGGCCGGATTTCCATAAGATTCCAGATCATATCACAGGCGCTCTCCTCATCCGTTATCCGCCATCTGACTACCCGCTCATTTTTCTCTTCGTACCACGCCGCCATATGGATACATTTCTCTGAAACCAGAGTGATCGAAAGAGAAGCCGCCGTCTCCAGCATCTTTGAAAAGCCCCCGGCCGACTGGCTGCCGCGCTTATAATCTATATAAATCAGCACAACACATCCCAGCGGGAAACCGTGCTCCTTGATCATAAGTTTTTCTTCCCGCGCAGTCAGTTTCCAGTGGATATCTTTCAGTGAATCCTTCTCTCTGTATTCTCTGACCTGATAGATCTCCGACGGGTCGTCTCCCCGCCTATCCTGTGAAAATTCCTGCGTATCAGCCTGAAATTCTCTCGTTCCCCGGGTGATCTCGAGAGGCATGAGCTCAAATACCGGCATGACCTTGACCTGCGCTTTTCTGTGCCATCTGACTCTCCTGTAAAATATGCCAAGGAAATCATATATTTTCATACTGTCAACGCTGATCTCCACAGTCCCGCAGTATATTGTATCAAACGTAAACCAGACCGTGTCCCCGCCTTTCGGAAGGAGCAAGCCCCGGAATTTCTTTTTCACCCGCTTCTTTCCACCGCTGGTCCCTGCCGTTACCTGAAATTCATATCGGGTACTCATATGAGACGACCGGTTTTTTACCGATATCCCGGCCTTGATCTTTTTCCCTTTTTCTCCCAGCGGAGGTACTCTCTCCAGATCCGGGACCGCATTTTTACCCGTTATCGCAAGATAAACTCCGGATGCTGCCGGATAAAGAAGCAAAAATACAAGGATGCCGGAGAGAACCGGTGCGTCATACATAAAAAACAGATACACGGTGACAAGAAGTACCGCAAAATACCCTGCCGTTCTTCTGATCATCTCTCTACCGCCTTGTCTTAAGTGCCGGTTTCTCGGTATTTTCAAGAATCCGCCGCACAGTCTCCTCAACTTTCACATGTGCCACTTTTGCTTTCATATTCAGAATGATCCTGTGCGCCGCCACACACGGGAACACTTCTTCCACGTCAGACGGCACCACATAGACACGGTTCTTCAGATATGCATATGCCTTTGCCATAGCCGTTAATGCCACTGTGCCGCGGGGACTTAATCCCAGCTCTGTCCACTCATTCTCCCGGGTAGCCTTTGCCAGCTCTGCGATATACCTGCAGATTCTCTCGTGCATATAGACGCCTCTTGCTTCCCGGATCATGTCCGCCAGTCCCGGCGCGTCCAGAACCGGTATGATTCCCGCCGTCCGGTCTGTCGCCTGGCTCCTGCGCATGATCTCCATCTCTTCCTCAACTGTAGGATACCCCATACTCACACAGATCATAAAACGGTCCAGCTGTGATTCCGGCAGGAGCTGGGTACCGGCAGAGCCGGCCGGATTCTCCGTAGCGATCACGATAAACGGATCTCCTGTCCTGCGTGTCACTCCGTCCACCGTAACCTGATGTTCCTCCATCACCTCGAGAAGAGCGGACTGTGTCTTAGGGGACGTCCGGTTGATCTCGTCAGCCAGCAGCAGGTTGCACATGACCGCGCCCGGCTGGTATACGAACTTTCCCGTTTCTTTCTGATATACCGTGAAGCCGGTCAGATCCGACGGCAGCACATCCGGAGTGAACTGCACTCTCCGCGTTTCCAGCCCCATCGCCTTTGAAAATGCAAGAGCCATCGTTGTCTTGCCCGTTCCCGGTATATCTTCAATCAATATATGTCCTCCGGCAAGGATTGCCGTCATGATCTTCGTCAGGACATCCCTCTTTCCGACAACCGCTTTCTCCACTTCATCGATCACGCGCTGCGCACTGTATCTTCTCTCCGGCATACTCACCCTCCTTAATTTCTTCGGGAATAAAGCGAATTTTTATTTGGCGGACGGCATGAATTTCATTATCTCTGCCGCAACGCCCGACAGCGGCATTGTCTGAAGCCACACACGTCCCGGTCCTGTGATAATGGTATTGAAGATTCCTTCTCCGCCGAAGACCATGTTCTTAAGCCCCGGCACGCTCTTGATGTCCATCTGGCAGGTTGCATCCATTGCCGCCAGATATCCGGTATCGATCACGATCTGCTGTCCCGGCTGCAGATTATACTCCACTACATGTCCGTCAAATTCCAGAAACGCCATTCCCCGTCCGGAGAGTTTCTGCATGATAAATCCCTCTCCGCCGAACAGGCCTGCTCCCAGCTTTTTCTGGAAAAATACAGACAGTTCTACACTTTCTTCAGCCGCAAGGAAACCGGATTTCTGAACGATCACTTCATTGCCCGGCCCGATCTCCCATGGTCTGATCTGTCCGGGGAAGCTGGAAGCAAACGCGATCAGCCCGTTGCCGCCCTGTGCCGTATACCGGTTCTGGAAAAGCGCCTCCCCGGCGAACATCCTGCCCAGTGCTTTCCCGATCCCGCCGTTTGAAGTTGTCTCCATCTTCATATTCGGTGACATCCAGCTCATAGAACCGCGCTCAGTGATCATAGACTCTCCGTTTTCCAGATAGCAGATCACTACCGGCAGATCATTTCCTTTAATCTCATACTTCATACTTTTTCTCCTTTTCTCTGTCATTTTTTCTGCTGCGATACCATCGCAGAAAATGAATCGCCGCTATATACAGTCATTGTACCATAAAATCCCGGCAGAGTAACTCCCCTGCCGGGATTCTTTACATCAATCAGATATCGTGTTACTTTTTTATCCTATGCCTGTGCAGTCCCTTCGGCATCTGCTGCTCCCCGCTCTCCGGCTGCCTCTGCCTCTTTCTCCGCCTGCTGCCTCTGTTCTTCCTCCGGCGGGATATCAAGCTTCGGCAGCGTAATATCTGCTTTGAACAGATCGGCCTCTGTAGATATCTTCAACGTACCGTGCTGCAGTTCGATAAAGCTCTTGGCGATCGCAAGACCAAGTCCGGAGCCCTCCGTATTTCTCGAAACATCCCCCCGGACAAAACGATCTGTAATCTCCTCGGTATCAAAGTTCAGTTCTGCTGCTGAAACATTTTTCATGGAAATGTGTACGTCATTTTCCTGCTCTGTCATCTCGATATAGACCCGAGTATGGGGCATCGCATATTTCGTGATATTGACGATCAGATTCTCAAAGATACGGTATGTCTTCTGACTGTCCAGCCACATGATCATCTTATGCTCCGGCAGTTTCCAGCGGAAGTCAAGATTTGCCTCTTTGATCTTGCCGTCATTTTCCAGTCCCACCTGTTTGATGAGATCCACAATATCCACTTTCATATAGTGCATAACGACGCTCTTGCTTGCCGCCTTACTGATTTCAAAAAGATCTTCGATCAGCACTTTCAGACGAAGCGATTTTCTTTCCAGCACATCGATGTATTCCTTCCGTTTCTCTTCATCCTTCTCGTTTTTCAGTAGATCCGTGTAAGTGATGATTGCGGTAAGCGGCGTCCGGAGATCATGGGATACGTTGGTCACGAGCTCTGTCTTCATCCGCTCATTTTTCACTTCTTCGTCCACTGCTTTCTTAAATCCTTTCTGGATCTTCTTCAGCTCATCCTGAATCGGATTGAACAGTCCGATATCTCCCTCGATCGGGACGTCCAGATGCCCTTCTGCCAGCTGATTCGTGGACTTTAACAGCAACTTATATTTTCCCTGAAGATCTTTCACGTATTTTCTCAGGAAAAGGAACAGAAGCACGGAATATATGATCAGGGCGAGTGTTCCGTAATACCACAGGAAACATACGACCGCCAGTATGATATAGTTGATGATCACGATCTTCAAGATCGTCCGGTTCGTCTTCTCGCGGAAGTCAAGATGCTGCAGCGCGTCATACTGTTTTGCAAAGAATGCCTTAATCCTCTTCAGGATACCGCCTGCCTTTCTCACCATCTCTTCATCACTCTGTGTCCCGTTGCCGCGGTAATGGCGGATCAGCTTCATTGTCAGCGTCCTGTCACGCCAGTACGCGCCTTTCATGCGGATCATTGCCCGAAGGGAAGTCACGCTCCAGAATACCAGTCCGAAAACGAAAAACCACATTGCGAAATTAATGATCGCCGCAATAATCTCCATACCGTGCCCCATTCCCGGAAGCAGACTGTTCTCCACTGTCTGATCTACAATTCTTGCCGGAAGTGCATTCAAATAGGTAATATATATGAACAGCCACACAAGGATCGGAACTTCAAACGGTACATCAAACAGCTTCATCTCACTGATATCCAGCTTTCTCCTGAGCGGAAGAAGCAAAGCTGCAGCAATCACTGCCCAGCACAGGGGATCCAGTGTATCACTGTAGTGAAAAGTCTCCCGTACACTGTAATATGGAACAGAATCATCTTCCCAATTGTCCTCTGCGTATGCCTCTGTAAACACATTCAGATATTCCTGACTCATCCCATAGATGACAGTAATGCCTTTTGGCTCCGCAATACTTGAAATCTCCTCACCATATTCCACCTCCTGGGCAGAAGTCACATAATCCGATTCCAGACTGTATTCTTCCTCCGGACTTAACGCTGTTCCATCGATCTGAACAGAAGAGATCTCCCCGTTCTCGGAAAATGTATAACGCGCCCGGAACGCATAGTCTGCTTCATCTTCGCTGTTTGCCAGAAGCCTCTCTGCCGTCCCCTCATCCACATTTTTGAGGAGCTGCCGGCTTTCACTGTCAAACACTTCGTAATCGAAATACTTTTTCGCCAGCTCAAAGTTTCTCTGTCCGTATTCATCCAGCACCTCTGCCGGATCCGTCTCATCGGCATATTCATTATAGAGAAGATAATTTCCCTCAGCCAGATCCATGCTGATCGATGAGAGTACATTTGTATAAGGCACAGGTGCCTCTGCATCTTCTGTAGCCTCAGAATTAGCGCTGTCCATCTCATACTTCATTCCGTCATACTGTGACATCATGATAAGGGAACATATGCTGAGTAATATAACGACTACAATAATACCTGCCTTACGGCTGTTTTTCGATTTTGTATCCAACTCCCCACACCACCTTTAAATATTTCGGATTCTTTGGATCTAATTCAATCTTTTCTCTTATGTTTCTCACATGCACCATAATAGTATCTGTATTGATGGCTTTTTCCTGCCATACGCGCTCATAGATTTCCTCGGATGAGAATACTCTGCCCGGATTCTTCGCCAGCAGGAGAAGAATCTTGTACTCTATGGGCGTGAGTTTCACCGGTTTTCCGTCCATCGTCACTTCCACCGCATCCTCATTAATCTCCAGTCCTCCGATCACATGCACATTTTCCTGCGGCGTCAGTTTTTCCAGAAACTTCCGGTATCGTCTGAGCTGGGAATTCACCCTCGCCATCAGTTCCATAGGCGTAAACGGCTTTGTCACATAATCATCCGCCCCGATATTTAAGCCTGTGATCTTATCCACTTCCTCGGATTTTGCCGACAGCATGATCACCGGGAAATCATGTTTTTCCCTTAATTTCATTGTCATGCGGATACCGTCCATTCTGGGCATCATGATATCCACAATAGCCAGATGGATATCCTCCTTGTCTATGATCTCCAGCCCTTCGATGCCGTCCGCCGCCTGAAATACTTTATATCCCTGACTCTGCAGGTAGATCTGGACACCCTCCCGGATCTCCTTGTCGTCCTCCACGATCAATATATTGTTTGTCTCCATGTTGTCTCCTCTTCTCTCCTCATTTTAAATTTCTGCCTCTCTCCATCGCCTGTATTCAGAGAGTTCCATGCACTTTTCTCACGGTTTTCCTCCCGCTTTCCTGTCCGCATATTTCCTCACAGGGCAGTTCCGGCGCAGCTGCAGGCAGTTCCGGTATCCTGCTCTTCTTTACCACACCGTAATTTTTCACCGCAACTGTAACGGCCGTGTACGGCAGGGGGATCACGTATTTATCCCAGCGGCGCCGAAGCCGCAGACAGGAAGAATAGGACAGGCTGATGCCTACAAAATCTTCTTCAGCGTGTTCTGACAGATAAAATGCCAGCTTCTTCGGCTCATGTCTGGGCCCCAGCGGTCCGTCCAGCGCAACAGCGATGGAATGAGTCTTTTCGTAAGAATCCTGCACGATCTTTTTAAGTGCCGTAAATGCCTTAAAGCCGTCCGGCACACGCAGTGCATTTCCACCGCATCTTCTCACCATGTTTTCTATATAATTCCCCCGGGTGTCCGCGGTCACGATCACATCTACCGGCGTAGTCTTATGCGCCAGATTCTCAAGAACGAGATTCATAAAGAAGCTGTCCTCATGCCAGAACCCGAATATCTGACTGTCTCCGTATCGGTTCTCCTCAATCCACCGGATCGTAACAGTCCGCTCGATCCATTTCAGATAATTAGTGAAGAGCCATTGCAGAGCGCTCTCTCCGATCTTCTTCAGCCTCATAAAGTCTTTCTCCTTTCCTGAACCCACATTGATTGTAGAGCATCTCCTCATAGATGGCAAGTCTCGAGGAACGGTAATTTTCAGCAGAGATAAGCGCCGCCCTCTTCATCCTGCTGTTCGTCTCAGGTTCGAGCGCCTCATTCACTTTTGCCGCCCACACCTCTTCTTTCTCCTCCGTCAGAAATCCGTTTACACCGTCTTCAATAATATCGTCTGCGCCGGTTGCGTGTACTGCCGTGACCGGTATGCCTGCTGCCATTGCCTCAGCCAGAACGATGCCCTGTGTCTCTGACTTCGATGCAAACAGAAACAGATCACTCGCGGCCAGATAATCCCTGATCTGATCATTCGGTACATTTCCGACGAAAGTAACAACATCCTGTATACCGAGGATGGACGCCCTGACTTTCAGCTCCGCCTTCTGACTTCCGTCTCCTATGATCAGTACCTGGAAGTTATCCCCTGTCTCCCGCTTCAATTCTGCAATTCCCCGCAGGAGAAAGCCATAATTTTTCTCTTTTTCCAGTCTTGAGACCGTGACAAGCAGATATTTCTTTCCTTTCGCATACTGTTTTCTGATCTCCCGCGGCCTTTTTTCATTCTTCCGGAAAAATGATCCGTCCAGTCCGGTGGGGAATACTGCTGTCGGAGTATGAACTCCATATCCCCTGATCATCTGTCTCATTCCGGCAGACGGCGCGAGTACAAGATCACACTTATTGCAAAACCAGCTCATATAAGACGGGATCCCATTCCTTTGCAGCCACTCTACCGCTTTCTTCTTCACAATCGTACTCCTCTCATTGATCCGGAAGCACGGAATATAATGAAGATAGTCTTCATATCTTGTGTGATATGTATAGATAACCGGGATATCATATTTCTTTCCCAGCCACAGCGCCCACGGTCCCACGAACATCGGATGATGCACATGAATACAGTCAAATCTTTCCCGTTCAAACACCTTGAATATCTCTGCCGGGTAAATTCCCGGATACACCATGCCGTTTTCCATCTTTCTCTTCTGTGAATGATACCGGATCACCCGCTCCGGCGCCTCCTTATCCTCTTCCAGAATCTTTTCCCGGAAACTTTCAGCCTGTTCTTTATCCTCACTTTCATACATCGGCGCAAATACCGTCACCTGATGTCCGAGCTTTACCAGCTCCTGTGCCTGACGCTCAACTGAGATCGGCACACCTCCCACGAAAGGCCTGTAATTATTTGTAAGCATTGCAATTTTCATTTTCTGTACCCCCTCTCTTATGTAAAAAACTTGATCGCCGCGTCGCCGAAGAAATATCCTGCCCCGACAAATGTCAGGTTCCATAAGAATATCCCGCACACGGAACTTACTGTATATTTGACAAAATCCATCTTCACCATCCCGGCCGGGATCGAGATGAGGGTGCGCACCATGGGAAGCAGCTTGCTGACAAATACACCAATACAGCCTTTCTCCCTCAGGTAATTCATCTTCTCCTCAATGACCGGCTGGTGCTTCGGAAATTTCTTGAAATAAAACCCTAGCACCTTGCCCCCGCCGTATCTGCCCAGCAGATAGAGCGCCCAGCTCCCGGTAAGTCCCGCCGCAACTGTCAGCACCATAACAACCGGGAAACTGATCTCACCCTGCGCGGCCCAGATTCCTGCAAGCGGCATGATAACGCCGGCGGGAAAGCCCGGAAGATTCAGATATTCTAAAAGTACGATCAGATAAATGAAAAAAGCACCGTATTGAAGAAAATAATGGGTAAGTTCAGATATGTTCATAAAAAATACAGCCCCCTTTCATGATTACAGGATATCCTGTAAATCTAAAGGGAGCTGATATAAGATTCCAAAGAATTTCTTAAGATTTAATCCATGTTAAAGTAATATGACGCCGGGTGCATAAAGTGTCCGGCACAAGGCAGGTATTGTTAGTTTGCCTTATTTCCTGTAACCGGAGCCGGAATCAGCCTTGTCTCCATTGATGAATGTTACTCACGCCTCGTCAATTGCTTTCCCGATATCGTGTCTCATATACTTATTCTCGAACTCTACCCACTCGGTCGCAGCATAGGCGTTCTTTCTTGCCTCTTTTAAGTCTTTTCCTTTTGCCGTCACGCCGAGCACACGTCCGCCGTTTGTCACGATCTGTCCGTTCTCGAATTTTGTTCCGGCATGGAAGCAGTAATAACCCTCATGCTTCTTGAACTCATCAAGACCTTTGATCGGGAAGCCTTTCTCGTACTTCACCGGATATCCGTCGGATGCGAGCACTACACACACCGCCGCGTTGTCCTCAAACTGCAGATCGATCTGATCCAGTGTGCCATCGATACATGCCTCAACCACGTCGATGATATCGTTTTTCATGCGGGGCAGTACAACCTGTGCCTCCGGATCACCGAAGCGTGCATTGTACTCCAGCACTTTCGGGCCGTCCGCTGTAAGCATCAGGCCGAAGAAGATCACGCCTTTAAACGGGCGCCCCTCTGCCGCCATAGCGTCAACTGTGGGCTGATAAATATATTTCTCGCAGAATTCTTCTACTTCCTTTGTGTAGAACGGACTCGGAGAGAATGTTCCCATTCCGCCTGTATTCAGGCCGGTGTCGCCGTCTCCTGCACGCTTGTGGTCCTGTGCGCTTGTCATAGTCTTGATCGTCTTTCCGTCCACGAATGAGAGAACGGATACTTCTCGTCCGGTCATGAACTCCTCGATGACCATCTCATTTCCCGCTGTGCCGAACTTCTTGTCCAGCATGATCGTCTTGACGCCCTCTTTTGCCTCTTCCAGATTCTGGCAGATGAGCACGCCCTTCCCGAGTGCAAGTCCGTCCGCTTTCAGAACGATCGGGAACTTCGCTGTCTCAAGATATTCCAGCGCTTTCTCCGGATCCGTAAAGTTCTCATAAGCGGCTGTCGGAATATTGTATTTCTTCATCAGGTCCTTTGAAAACGCTTTTGACCCCTCGAGGATTGCCGCGTTTTTCTTCGGTCCGAATGTGCGGATGCCCGCTTCTTCCATAACATCCACGAGACCGCCTACCAGCGGATCGTCCATTCCTACGATACACAGGTCAATATTATTTTCCTTTGCAAATGCAGCCAGTTTGTCGAACTCCATGGCGCCGATGTCGACGCACTCCGCATACTCTGCGATCCCCGCATTTCCCGGAGCACAGTATATCTTATCTGCTTTCGGACTCTTTGCCACACTTGCCGCGATGGCATGTTCTCTTCCGCCGCTTCCAACGATCAGTATTTTCATCTCTAAACCTCCTCACTCAGGATGACTGTCTTTTTGTCCTCGACCCGCACTTTTCCGTTTGCGATCAGGTCGATTGCTTTCGGCAGGATCTTCCACTCTGCCTGTTCCATGACTCTGCGCTGAAGCACCTCCGGCGTATCGCCCTGCTGTACTTCAACGGCTTTCTGCAGAATGATCGGTCCCGTATCTGTTCCCTCATCTACAAAATGCACGGTAGCCCCCACTACTTTTACGCCCCGGGCAAGAGCCGCCTCATGGACCTTCAGGCCGTAGTAGCCTTTCCCGCAGAACGAGGGGATAAGAGACGGATGGATATTGATCATCCGGTTTTCGTACTTTTTGATCATCTCCGGCGGGATCACAACAAGGAAACCGGCCAGCACAATAAGATCCGGCTCATAACTGTCCACTGCCTCCAGCAGCTTTTCGTTGAATATATCACGTGTTTCAAAATCTTTCGGAGATACACACATGGACGGAATATCATTTTCTTCCGCCCTCTTCAGTGCATATGCATTTTTATTGTTGCTGATCACTCCCACGATCTGTGCGTTTGTGATCGTACCGTCTTTTACGCTGTCGATGATCGCCTGAAGGTTTGTCCCGCCTCCGGATACCATCACGACAACGCGCAGCGGCTGATCTGCCGCTGCACCTGTCCTCTCTAGCATAATTCTACTCCTTTATCTCCTGCCTCAATGCGTCCCACTACATACGGCGCATCTCCGGCAGCGCGGATCGCCTCCATGGCGCGGTCTGCGTCCGCCTCATCCACTGCGACGATCATGCCAAGTCCCATATTGAATGTATTATACATCATCTGTTCCGCAATATCTCCGTCCACAGAGAGCATATTGAAGATCGGCGGGATCGGGTAGCTGTCTTTTCTGATCACTGCCTTTGTGCCTTCTTTCAGCATACGCGGAACATTCTCGTAGAAGCCGCCGCCTGTGATATGGCTGCAAGCCTTGACCGTCACGCCGGCATCCTTGATGCTCTTGAGCGCTTTTACATAAATCCTCGTAGGAACGAGAAGAGCCTCCCCCAGTGTAGAACCGAGGCTGTCATAATATGTATCCAGAGCCTCGCGTTTCATGCTGAACACCTGTCTCACCAGAGAATATCCATTGCTGTGAATACCGGTTGACGCCATACCGATGAGCACGTCCCCGGCTTTTAAGTTTTCTCCCGTGATCATGTCCTTCTTATCGCAGGCACCTACGGCAAAGCCTGCAAGGTCATACTCGTCCGGCGCCATGAGTCCCGGATGTTCTGCTGTCTCTCCGCCGATCAGAGCCGCCCCTGCCTGAAGGCAGCCCTCAGCTACGCCCTTGACAATATCCGCGATCTTCTCCGGCTCATTCTTTCCGCAGGCAATATAATCCAGAAAGAAAAGCGGTTCTCCTCCTGCGCACGCAATGTCATTGACACACATTGCCACTGCATCAATTCCGATCGTATCATGTTTATCCAGAATCATAGCCAGCTTCACCTTAGTACCGCATCCGTCCGTACCGGACAGAAGCACCGGCTCCTCCATTTCCTTGATCTTTGCAAGGGAAAATGCACCGGAGAATCCTCCGAGTCCACCGAGCACTTCAGGACGCATTGTCTTTTTTACATGCTCTTTCATCAGTTCTACCGATTTATAACCGGCTTCGATATCAACGCCTGCTTTCTTATAATCCATTCTCTGCTCTCCTGTTAATTATTCTTGATTTCCGTTCAGCCGCGCCATTCGAAAAACCGCACTTCGTGCTTATTGCGGCTATCGCCGCTGTTTTGCTCATATACTGGCGCTCAGTTCATCTGACTGTCAGGCGCCGGATTCTTATGCAAGCATAAATCCGTCTCCTGACGTCAGATAGCTGAACTATTGCTTTATATATGCTTCATATCCGATCTCGTGCAGCTTGTCCGCCTTTGCCTGAACACCGGCTTTCATCTCTTCCGAATAATCTTTCAGTTTCTGAAGAATCTCCGGATCTGACACGGCAAGGATCTTCGCCGCAAGGATCGCCGCATTCATTCCCCCGTCAATGGCAACTGTCGCTACCGGGATTCCCGGCGGCATCTGTACGATGGAGTAAAGTGCGTCCATACCATCCAGATTCTTTCCAGACATCGGCACACCGATCACCGGCATCGGGAAGAGCGCTGCGCACATTCCCGGAAGGTGAGCTGCCATTCCTGCTCCCGCGATAATTACCTTTACGCCTCTTCCTTCGGCTCCTTTCGCCCAGTCAAAGAATGTATCCGGCATCCTGTGCGCGGAAATGATCGTCATCTCATAGTCGATTCCCAGTTTTTCAAGCATTGATGCAGCCTTGCTCATGACCTTCAGGTCTGAATCGCTGCCCATTACGATTGCTACTTTTGGCATCATAACTCCTCCTTATAAATGTTTCTCCAACGGCTTGTTTAAAACTTCCGTCCCCGGCAGAACAAATCTTCCGTCTTTTATTAGTATAATGTGTTTCCCACCTTTTGTCACTACACTTATTTCTTCTAACTCTTCATAAGGTATGGTTATATCTGTATGGCAGTTAAAATAGGCTTTTGACACATCCTCTTTCCGGTTCAGTGAAACCGAATTATCCTTTGCCACGATCTCCTTGCCGTTCGGATTATAAACACGGATATCCTCGCTCCATGAATAGCAGGTATCGCCCACCGCAAAATGAGGACCGGTCTTCTCCGCAATGAGGATCGGCATCTTGTCCTCGATACCGTATTTCTTTCCCGCCACATAGGCTGTCGTATTCGTGCCGATGGCAAATTCACCGAGCGGCAGCGACTGATGGCCTTTCAATACATTATCCTCAATATATCTGCGTCCTTCTTCGAGATCATCAAAGTTCCCGCAGCGGTAATCCGTAATTTTACCGTCCTCGAAGGTCAGCTCCAGATCCGTATACTGCAGTCCCTCCAGATATACCCGGCTGACATGGAGCACGCCTGACGTGCCTTCAAGTACGGGAGAAGTAAATACCTCGCCCACCGGGATGTTAACGTCCGCCACGCAGTTTTCAAAAATTGTCTCTTTTTCGGGATCATTAAGGTGATACAGCTTTACTTTAATATCTGTCCGGTTCTCTCCCTTGCCTTTCACATGAACGTATTCTCCCTGATCAAGGGCGTCGATCATTGTCTGCTGTACTTTCTCGTACAGCTTTGCATCCAGTGTATTGATACGGATCACTTCATCGAAGATTTCCGGATATTTTTCTCCGATCTCAGGCACCGGATAAGCTACAATGGTAAAGCTGCGCTCTTCTCCTTTGATATATTCATTGGTCAGCTGTCCGGACCGGCTGTCATAACTGACCGCCAGTTTCTTCTGTTCTTCATTGTAGGATGGCGCTTCCGGCACCGCCTTCGGCGAGAACGGTTTCTCCCCGAATGTCTCCATGACCGCCGGGCCGGCAAACTGCGCGGCCTGATCTTTATGCTGCTCGTAGACTGTACGCGCCACCTCCAAACGCCGCTCGATATACCGTTTGTCCATAAAGAGCGCCTGATCCTGCCGGTGATCGTACTCATACTGCCAGTTCGGCACCGCGCCGTAATATCCGATCTTGTGATGCTCCCGTTTTGTGATGACACTGGAAGCCGCACGATAGATAACAGGTTTAAGTCCCATCTTCCGGAAATTCTCTATGGCAATACGGATTACCTTTTCAAAACCGAGACTGTAACGGATATTCACCACCGATTTTTTCGAAAGATCCTTGCCCGTATTGATAAATCCGATGCGGTACCCTTCTGTATATACATCCGCCATCTTCCGAAGCGTCTCTTCCGGCAGCGTGCGCAGATGCCGCGCTGTCCCAAGCTCATTTTCCGTAATATATTCACCGAAACCATAAAGATACCTGTCATTGTCAAAATCCGCATTTTCAATGATATCGACAGCAAATGAATAAGTCGGATCGATCTGCTCCATGATCCGGTCCGCCAGAAATACATCGCAGTAGTCGCTTGCATACCAGTATAAAATATCACGGATTTCCTTAGGTTCCGGAACCGTATCACTTTCAAAGCTGTTGTAAACTTCAATAAACAGCTCAAATAGAATCGTCAGATAATCTACCCTGTTCTCAAATGAATAGGGAATCCCCGAACGCATTTCAGCATAGAGCATACTCATCAGCTGTCCCATTTCAAGTCCGAGTTTCTCCGCTGCATAAGCCGGATTTGCATAACTGCTGCCGTAATGTTCTCCGAGAACATCACTGTAAAGGATCTCATTGAGGCTTTCCATCTCCTCAACGCTGTACCGTGCCCACTCGCCGTTCTCTACTTTGCGTCTTACATTTTCAAGTTCCAATAAAAAGATCGCCACATCCTGGAAATAAGACAGGTACTGCTCAGGCACCGTTTCCTCTGAGACGATCCCGCGAAGTCTGCCGACCGCCAGGACATGGCGCTCTTCATACTTTTCATTCTTCTCTTTCTGTATTTCTCTTATATTCATTCACTAAGACCTCCTTTGATCAACTTAAGCCGCCTATGAATATTGCAAGAAAAAAGATCACTGACACAAAACCGGCCGGAAGCCCGATCTTACATGTCAGGTAATTGCGCTCGCGCTCACGGAAACCGCCAATCGCAAGCCGAATGCCATTAATAGACAGGACCAACGAAAGGATTGCAAGCCCTCCGATGATCCCGTGTGCATTTCCTCTCACCATAAACGCATAGAAAATACAGCCCGCCAGGATCAGCAGTCCTCCGATACTGTTTATACAGGATACAATCCCCTTACGGGAGTGTTTAAAATTTGCCTGCCCGTATTTTCTTGCTCCCCGCTTTTTCCTTTCCTTTTCCCTCTGGCGCTCTTCAGCGCTTTTTCCGATTCCGAACATGATGTTTTCTCCTTATCCGATTGCATACCACAAATAGAATATATCCCAGCACACCTCCGATGGTATTGAGCAGGATATCATCCACGTCAAAACTCCCCACTCTTGTAAAAAGCTGTACGATCTCCACGCACAGGCTCAGCCCCATACTGCAGAACAGAGTCTTAAAAAATCCTCTCGATCTGCTTGCCATGGAAATGAAAAAACCATATGGGACAAAGATAAGTATATTTCCGAACAAATTGGCGAACACCGTAAATGTACCCAGCTGTTCCCTGTAGGTGATAAAACGCTTGATCTCCCTGAAAAGTTCCAGATTGTACCGATAATCCTCTGCGATCTCAGTTCTTCCGTACCACTCTGCAACAAACAGAAAATAGATCAAAAATCCGACATATAATAAAAACAGGACCTTCCCAAATGCCCTGATAACACTCGCTTTTTTTATACCCAAGATAATTCCCCTGACACTCTGAAAAGGGGACCGGCCTTTTGCCGCCCCCTTATACGATCTGTTCTCACTTAAAACGTGATTTCTTTTTTATGTCTCAGCAGGTTAGCTCCGCTCACGATGGAAAGGACACCTGCCGTGATCCCGACTACCAGGATAATGATCCCGACTACAATGTTTCCTGCGCCACTGTTTTTCATTGTCATATATGCCTTTTCCATAGCTTGAGCCTCCTTATTTTACACCATATGTTTCATAGTATGTATCGATCGCTGCCTTTAATGTATCATCAATGACAACTTTTCCGTTATATTCTTTATTATACAGGCACTCGACCACTTCCTCCATCGTCACAATCGCAGCTGTGTCAAATCCATAGAGATCTTTGATCTCATCCAGCGCACACTTTTCGCCGCCTTTTCCCACTTCCATTCTGTTCAGGGATACGATCAGTCCCACAATCGTAACATCAGCTGCCCCTCTTACTTTCGGGACAGTCTCTTCCATAGATTTTCCGGATGTAGTCACATCCTCGATCATGATCACACGGTCGCCGTCCTTTAACTTGCTTCCAAGAAAGCTTCCCTTATCTGCTCCGTGGTCTTTCTCCTCCTTGCGGTCCGAACAGTAGCGGACTTCCTTTCCATACAGCTCACTGTATGCAATAGCTGTCACGACACTGAGCGGGATCCCTTTATAAGCCGGTCCAAACAACACGTCAAAGTCATCGCCGTACTTGTCATGGATCGCCTTTGCATAATACTCACCCAGCTTCTTTAACTGGGATCCTGTCACATAAGCTCCCGCATTCATGAAGAACGGAGATTTTCTACCGCTCTTTAATGTAAACTCACCGAATTTGAGCACGTCACTGTCCACCATAAAGTGTATAAATTCCTGTTTGTACTGTTCCATATCATAACCTCCCATATAATAAATATACCTCTGCATTCTCCTGTACAGGGCATAGTAATCTCTGATTCTTTACAATTTTAACACAAGTCAATTGTATTTTCAATTGAGAAAGGCACCTCACAAAAATGAGGTGCCTTTCACTGGTTCCTAATAGTTCTTTCTTCTTCTGATTATATAAATGCCTGATCCGCCTGCTGCGATCAATGCCGCTGCCATAACGATAGCTATCGGCCAGATCTGACTGTCATCTCCGGTCTGAACCGGTTTGCTGCCGTCGGCTCTATTTCCCGCGCCATTGCCATCAGTTCCTGATCCGTTACTATTTTTGTCACCGGTAGTTTCCGGATTTTGATTTCCGCCTGTCGGGTTATCCGTCGGGTTGCCTGTCTGTCCTCCTGCCGGACCATCGTCCGGATCATCTGAAGGGTTCTCAGGCGTTTCCCCCTGCGCTTCCGTCAGGATTGTAATCCTGCCATCACCGAGCGGATTGCCGTACTGTTCCGCAGTCACCTTGCCGCCCAGTTCTTCAGTAAAATAGCTGATCAGCATCTCGGAATCAACCGGAAGCCCTTCCTCTTCTACTACCTCTGCTCCCTGGAACATCGAGAAGCCATCTCCCTGCTCCTGCAATGTATAGCAGCTTCCTGCTACTGTGTAAGTCTTATTCGGATCAAGCGCCTCGCCGCCGATCATTACATTCTGCACGCGACGTTCTTTCGTTCCGTCAATCTCCTGGAATATTTCCATGCTGTCTGTGATGACAGGGCTTTTCAGATAATTATGGATCTCGTAAGTTAATCCGGATACCTGGAGAAATCCTCCGCACTCTTCGGGATTCATTCTTGCTCCGTGCTCAAGAGCGTCAAGGATCTGCTGCCCGGTAGCACGGATCACACACATCTCATTGTTCCACGGATTCACATCCATCAGATCTTTTCTCGTCACATCTCCTGCCCCTATAGAATCGCGGATCCCTCCACCATTTACCAGAGCGATATCTGCCCCTGTCATTGCGCGGTAGGCGTCAGCAACAAAATCTCCCATATTCGTCTCGCCGTTACGGATTCTTCTCACACCATCCGCATCATTGATCGTAAGCTCAACTTCGGATGTTCCCAGCTTCTCATTGAGATATGCAAGCTCCTCATTATATCCATCCACTTTATCCTGGACTTCTCTATATGCCGATGCAGCCTCTGTTGAACTCTGAATATCTACACTGGACGGGCTGACTAATTCTGTCGTGTATGTACCATCCTCATTCAGTGTCATTACACCGAAATTTGCAAACTTAGTTCCTGTAGATGTCAGCGGGATCATTTCGCCATCCGCGTTTGCATATTCATTTTCTGCGATTGTCTCATGGGAATGTGCGTCAATAAACGCATCAATTCCTGTCGTGTTGGCAATCACATCTGTGGACTTCCAGCCCTCTGTAGTTCCTTCGATTCCCAGATGGCCTACCACGATCACACGGTCAGCACCTTCTGCCCGGGCGTTGTCAACTGTATCCTGTATCGTATCATAGAAAGCATCTTCCGAAAAACTGTAGATAAAATTACCATTCTCATCCTGGAAATAGGTCGGTGTGGACTTTGTGTAAGTCTCTGGTGTGCTGATGCCGACAAAAGCCACATTCTCACCATTCATCTCTACAATATCGTATGGAGCAAGCACGGTCTCATCTGTCTGAAGATCCACGAAATTACAGCTCAGATATTTGTACTGCGCCTCTGGCTCGTCTCCTGTGGCAATCTCCAGGAATCTCTCAAGCCCGTAATCAAACTCGTGATTACCCGGTACACCGTAATCATACCCCACTGTATTCATAATATCCACAATAGCCGCGCCTTCTGAGGTAGAGCCAATGGCTTCTCCCTGGATCGCATCACCCACATCAACAGTGATTACATCATATCCGTCCTCAATCAGCTGCGTACGATATGCTGCCAGATAGGAGTATCCGTCTGTAGCACAATGCACGTCATTTGTATAGAGCACGACTGCTCCCTCAGATGCCGGATCTTCCGGTGCCGGCACCGCACTTCCACTTAAAGTATAAGCAGCCAGTGTTCCGGATACCTCACACGCCGCCAGCAGGATCGGACTGCCTGACGGAGAGTCCTCAGCCGAAATAAACGCAAGACCTTCCGGCGCCACATCGCCAGCAATCTCACCTGAGAAATCTCTTGTATTGATGTAGTTTACATAGGACGCCTCGGACGGATCCGTTACATCATATACCATTATGCCGCCAATGCGCTCAAGCCCTACAAAAGCGTACCATCTGTCTCCGAGCTGTTTCACTGTAACAGTCTCCGGCTCCGGTCCTTTCTTTGTGCTGCGGCTGTCAATATCTATGTCATCGTTAGAGCTGTTGAACCACCAGCTCAGATAATCCGCTGTCAGCCTCTCAAAATCATTGCCGCTGTCATAAACCAGTTCCATCGTATCTGCATTAAATATGCTGAATGAACGGCCCCCAAAGAGATAGTTTGTTCCGTCTGCAAGTCCTGCTGTCACATCGTGATCCAGCACTCTGACTTTCTCCGCTTCATTTCCCTCTGAATCTGTAAGCGTCGCTCTCGCCTCATTGGTAAAATCGCCCCACTCTCTCGCATCACCTTCGTTTGCCGTTGCAAGGTAGGTCGTACCGTTTACTTCAAATGTACTGATCCCGTCCGGCATGCGCACACCCACAGCATTCTCGTAAGAAGCCGCAGCATATCCGCCGTCTTCTACAAGGTCCGGGCTGTTTGCCTCAGCCGAAAGATCCTGAAATCCGAGGCTTTTGATCGATGTAAATTCCCCGGATGCAATGTCAAGTGTTGCGATGGCATTAGCCTCCTGAAGAGAAATGTAAGCCTTGGAATTATCACCGCTCAGTGCGATGTACTCCGGCTCCAGATCCTGCGCTGCACTTAAGATCTGTCCATCCACTTTGTTAAACAAAATTCCCTGCCCGGCAAGTTCCGTTGAATCAAACCCACTGAATCCGATCACCTTCACCTCATCAGTCTCTGCATTTACAAGAGTCACGCTTCCTGCAGGGTCTACTGTTCCTGCCCCGTAACCTTCCCGGGGCTCTCCCTCATCTGCTGTAAGGATCCATTTACCATCACTGCTGACCGTAACCATATCCGGCTGCACGCCTGTCTCATAGCTTTTCAGCAGATTTCCGTCATAGTCCAGGACCGCAATGCGTCCCGCTACTGCATAGTCTGCAGCCTGCAGTGCGATCACAACATGGTCATTGACCGAATCCACAGCCACACTGGTCATATCGCCATATGTAAATCCATCGATCAGATTCTGTACCTGAATGGATTCTTCTGTAGTCAGACTTCCGTCAGCGTTTACTGTAACTACGTTCAGAACACCTGCCTGCCCGTTTACTACATAAGCTTTCCCGTTATCCGGATTGTAGGACACGATCTCTGCCACTCCGCCGTCAGCATTTGCCGTGCCAAGCACTACATCGCCTGTCCGACTCATCTGAAGAGATGCCTCCCCGTTAAAACTGTCATTCCAGTATGTCTGTGACGGAGTATCGGTACCACCCTCGTCACCTGTTCCGGGATCCGTCGTACCTTCTCCACTTTCCCCCGGACCATGAGGCCCGAACTCTGCATCTACCGGATCTTCGTAATTTACGTCAGATGCATCATCCACATTGTTATCCGTATCTGCGAAATCATCTCTACGCACTGCTTTCTTCTTAGACTGGATATCTTCATATGCCCCTTCATATGCCGGAGGGATCTGAGAGTCCTCTGTATCATTTCCCTGCACAGCAAGCAGGTCCACATATCCTTCCGGCCGGTTTTCTCCTGTTATCGCTCCTGTAAATGCATCTGTCAAATCTTCCGCATTTTCATCCAGAAGCACGACAGATACTCCTTTATTGTGAAGCTGGATATCCCACTCCTGATCTCCCGCCGGTACCATATAGTCTGTTCCACTTGTTGCTCCGCAGCGTACAAGGTAATATCCATTTGCCCGGATCACACCTGTCAGTTCAAAATAGCTCCACTGCTCACTGTCATCTCCATCCTCGCTGGAGCGGTAAGCCAGTCTCCACCCTGACAAATCCACATCTTCATCTGTCTGGTTATATAATTCAACAAAGCTGTGACTTGCAGCTCCGTCGTCCGATCCGCCATAAACCTGATTGACGATCACATGGGGCACTGTCACATCATAGGATCCCTCAGTTGTATACGGTGTGCCTGCCTCCATTTCTGCTGCCAACGCAGTCAGATCTGAAGGAAGAAGTGACACAGTGAGCGCAAATGCAGATGCGCCTGCAAGTAACTTTTTCCACTGTCCTTTCATTAAATATGATCTCCTTTCTGCTGTAATGCCTGCGCTACTACTTTATCAGAAAAAAGGAGATCATTCTTCAAAACTGTGTTCAATGTGTGTATAAGAAATGTTAAAAATATGTTTATTTCACGATTCCGACCATCTCATCAACTGTCTGAAAGCCCTGCCGTTTCATATATTCTTCAATCCCGTCCACGATCTTCATCGTCACGCCAGGATCATGGAAATTCGCCGTTCCGACAGACACTGCGCTGGCACCCACGAGAATCATCTCAATAGCGTCCTCTGCCGTTGTGATGCCTCCCATACCAATAACCGGCACATTTACAGCATTCGCCGCCTCATAGACCATGCGCACTGCAATCGGGTGGATCGCCGGTCCTGAGACACCACCTGTTTTATTTGCCAGCACAAAACTCTTACGGTTAATATCGATCTTCATTCCCGTGATCGTGTTGATCAGGGATACCGCATCTGCACCGCCAGCCTCCACGGCTTTTGCCATCTCCGCAATGCTGGTCACATTCGGGCTCAGCTTCATGATCACCGGCTGTTTCGCATATTTCTTCACCGCTTTCGTGATGGCTTCCGCTGCTTTCGGGTCCTGCCCGAAAGCGATTCCGCCTTCTTTCACATTCGGACAGGAGATATTGATCTCCAGCATATCCACGTCCTCGCCTGCCAGACGCTCCACTACCTCGCAGTAATCTTCCGTAGATTTTCCGCACACGTTTACGATGATCTTTGTATCATACTGTCTTAAGAACGGAATATCCCTCTCACAGAATACGTCAATCCCCGGATTCTGAAGTCCTACAGCGTTCATCATTCCTCCATATGTCTCCGCAACTCTCGGAGTCGGATTTCCCGTCCATGGAATATTTGCCACACCTTTTGTCGTCACCGCACCCAGACGGTTCAGATCAACATAATCTGCAAACTCGGCGCCCGAACCGAATGTACCCGAAGCTACCGTCACAGGATTTTTCCACTCTACACCGGCGATATTTACTTTCATATTCATCAGATCTCCACCTCCGTAGAAAGGAATACCGGACCGTCTTTACAGATCCGCTTGTTGTGTACGTTGCTGTGGTGGTCCTTCTCTTTCGACTGACACACGCACGCCAGACAGGCTCCGATCCCGCATGCCATACGCTCCTCCAGAGAAATGTAGCACTCGATGCTGTTCTCTTCGGCATATGCCTTGATCGCGCGGAGCATGGGCGTCGGGCCGCAGGCGTAAATGATATCTGCCTCAAGGGCATTCTCCCGGATGGCGTCCATTACATTTCCTTTTGTGCCGATGCTGCCGTCTTCCGTCGAAATATACACCTCTCCGTTCTGCTCAAATTCTTCCCTCAGGAACGTCTCATCATTACGGTACCCCACAACGATCTGTTTCTTCTCACATTCCATCTGCTTTGCCAGCTCAAGGATCGGCGGTACGCCAATGCCGCCCCCCATGAGGAATGCCCGTTTTCCAACTGCTTTCTCTACCGGGAACCCATTCCCGAGAGGTCCGATCACAGGGATCGTATCCCCTGCCTGAAGTTTTGAGAACTCCTCTGTTCCCGTATTCTTTCCCGTTACACGGTACACGACACGGAGACTACTATTTTCCTTATCGATCTCACAGATACTGATCGGACGGGGAAGCAGCTTGCTTCCGTCATTGGTATACATGGAGATAAACTGCCCCGGCTTCGCTTCAGCCGCAGCTTCTGTTCTGATCCACATACTGTAGATATCCTGCGCGATCTTCTCCTGTGAGATGACCTGCGCATTTTCTTTTTTCTTACTTGTCATAACTGCTCCTTTTATACTTATTTCCCTGCAAGCGCTCCGCTGATGTCGGCGATCATTGCTTCGACTGCTGCTCTGGACGCATCGCCGAAGTTCTCTGCACCGTACTTCGCATAAGCCTCCTGTTTGTACGCCGCAATGATACCTCTGGATGAATTTACAATTGCTCCCAGCCCATCTTCATTAAAGAAATGGACCAGATCCTTGCCCTGTCCACCCTGTGCGCCATATCCCGGCACAAGGATGTAAGCCTTCGGCATGATCTTTCTGAGCACTTTGCCCATCTCCGGATAAGTTGCTCCGACTACGGCTCCCACATAACTGTACGCATCGCCCATGCAGTCTGCGCCCCACTCGGCTACCTTCTCTCCGACCAGTTCGTAGAGCGGACGTCCGTCGATCAGTCTGTCCTGGAATTCTCCGCTGGACGGATTGGACGTCTTAACGAGCACGAAGATTCCCTTCTTCTCTTCTTTACATACATTGATAAACGGATTTACTCCGTCAGATCCAAGATACGGATTTACCGTTGCAAAATCTTCATCAAAGGGAACATATTCTTTGCTGCCCACTTTCACTTTTCCCAGATGTCCTGTCGCATAGGCAGCGGAAGTAGAACCGATGTCACCTCTCTTGATATCTCCGATCACTACAAGATCTTTTGACTTACAGTAATCCACGGTCTTCTTGAACGCCATCACTCCCGGCACACCGAACTGCTCATACATTGCGATCTGAGGCTTTACGGCCGGGATCAGGTCGTAAGTCTTATCCACGATCTCTTTGTTAAACTGCCAGATTGCCTCTGCCGCTCCTTCCAGTGTTTCTCCGTATTCTGCAAACGCCTTATCCTGCACATGCTGCGGGATGTAGTTCAGCATCGGGTCAAGTCCGACTACGATCGGCGCTCCTGTCTTTTTGATCTTTTCTACTAATTTGTTTATCATCTGCTCTTCCTCCGTTTTCACAATCTGATATACCTGTCCATTATCATACCATAAGTCCGCCTCTTAGTAAAACAAAAAGAAACGCCTGAAGCTCTTGTTTCTTCAGACGTTTTCACCAAATCTGTGCAAGCCCTCCCGGTGCGAGCAGGGTAAATGGAAATACAGGAATATTCCTGAGCGCGCCATATATAAACACGAGCACAAGAATCCATACCAGCAGTTTTACACTGATCTTACCATCCACATGGTTGCCGCCTGTGATCATCCAGTCAATCACACGGACCATGATGTAGAGACAGATCAGCGGGATCAGGAGCGTCATAAGCGGATTATAGCTGAGCGCATCCTTAAACCTCAGATGCAGCAGCGAATAACAGGCTCTCCCTGCTCCGCATCCCGGACAGTACAATCCTGTCAGCAGGTGAAAGATACAGGGCAGCGGATAACTGTAGGGATTATGATGATACAGATAGAAAGCCCCCACAGCACAGACCGCTCCCGCACAAAATACGAGAGCGATCCTTATTTTCCTGTTTTGTTGAATACGCACTGCCAATTTCAACATTGATCAAACTGATTTCCTTTGATTTTAATAATAATAGTAATAAGAGTAGTCCATAAAGCCCATATACATCATGACCGCCATGATGATATTTGCGATCACGCCGACAACCGCAGCCACAATGATCCATATCTTTGCAGTCCTTGCGGATCTCTGTGCCTCTTCGTAGTTTCCGGCACTCATTGCGCTATTGATCTTTGTAGAGTATACGATACCGACAATACCAAACGGAAGACAGCAGCAAATCGTCGTTATGATCGACAATACCAGATACGGAACCCAGTTGATCGGTTTTTCCGGCTCATAGGATGACTGATATACCGGCGGAGTCTGATACTGATACTGGTTATTCTGATAATCGGATGTATAAGTATTCTGGCTGCCAGCTCCGTAATTCTGTGCGCCCTGATACTGAGTGTACGGATCCTGGTACTGAGTGTTCTGGTTCTGATACTGTGTATCCTGCTGCGCCGCTGTACCCTGCTGTACAGATGTATCCTGCTGTACAGATGTATCCTGCTGTGTGGCGGCATCCGGCTGTGCACCTGTATTTACCTGTGTATCTGCATGCCCGGCGTCTGCCGGATCCGGCTGCTGAGCTCCGCAATGCGGGCAGAACTTTGAGCCTTCCGGAATTTCCTGATAACATTTGATGCAATTCATTTCTCATACCTCACTCTCATAATCGTATTATACCTATTGCAGTACTGAATTAATAATACCATTGAATGAGGCAAAATTCATCAAAAAGTTTGTAAATTTTTAATTGGATGGATCATGCCTGTCTTCATCAGCACCGGTCTGAGCGCATTGTACAGCACACCTGCAATGACAACCGACAATATTGCATTCACAAAAGTGGTCGCTGTGCTCCACTTAGCCAGCACCTCTGCTATCTGCTGCGGCTGTCCCAATATATACTGGTTATAGAAAAACCCGACAAGTGGATCAGCAATTACATTGAAAGCAAGACCGGCAACCGAGGCGATCATGCTCCAGCGGAAAATATATTTCTTATCCGTACTCTCGTTGATCTTTGCAATCCTGTGAGCGATCAGTCCCGTGATCAGTCCAATACAGAGCTTCAGGACAAATGTCTTTGGCGCTCCTGTGATATATACCGGATCCAGCATATCGGCGATCCCCATTCCGATCGCGCCGGCAAGTCCGCCGTACCATCCGCCCAGGATCAGGGCCGCCAGCACACAGAATGCATTTCCCACGTGGAAAGATGTCGCGCCTCCTCCCGGCAGCGGTATCTTTATCTGCAAAAATGTAAATGTCACAAAGCACAAGGCTGCCATCAATCCAGTTTGTGCCAGTTTTATCAGTGTTTCATTTCGTCTTTCCATAGGTGATTCCTCTTTCCTGTATAATCTTATCTGCTACAGTATATTATCACCCGACTGGTTTTATTAAAACGTCCACTTTCTATCTTTTTATACAGGCCAGTTTTTTCTTCCCAGCCTCATCTGTTCCATTTCTTTTGCGGTATCCTCCTCCAGACAGTCAAAAAGATAGGTCCGCAGGATATCGCCTCTGCCAAGATGTTCTCCGCGGATTTCCTTTAATGCAAGCTCTACTTCTTCTTTCAGCCCCGCCGCAGACATGCGGTGAGCCCCCTGCCCGAGAATGATGACCTGTTCCAGGGCATCCGACGTTGCTACAGTCACATGATGGTTCTTTGTTATCTTTCGCACAGTCTTCTCGATGTACTGATCCGCAGTCTCTGCCTCTTTCGTATAGACGATATGGATATTGTGGTATCTGGATACCTCGCCGGGATTGCCCTCCACTTTATAGGCGTCGAACACAAGAATCAGCGTACATTTCCGGTAGCCCTGATAATTACACAGGATATCTGCAAGTTTTCCTCTGGCTGCCGCCAGATCGATCTCTGAGAGTTCCCTCAGTTCATCCCATGCAAAGATAATATTATAGCCGTCGACAAGAAGATATTCCTCTCCATCTGGTTTCTTTTTCTTGTCTACCGGCATATCTGAACGTGTCTTTCTCCGCTCATTGTTCGGATCGGCCGACACTTTCACCGGAGTGCTGCTTACATTCCGCCGGACAGGGTCCGGTGTACGCACATAGATTGCATCCAGCTCTTCCTGCGTCAGTTCGATTGACCTTGAGGAAGCCCGGACAGCAGCAGTTTTGGCAGACTTTCTCCGTTCCTCGCTTTTTTCCTGCTCCAAAGCACTTTTCAGGGGACTCTCTACATGCATATATTCCTCCACCTGATACCAGGGAACAATAAATCCTGCTCCGTGAGCACAGAATACAGAATCTGCAGTATTTTCGAGATCACTCTCCGGATCGTAGCCGATTTCCCCGACAACTTCCTCCTCATTATGGCAGATGTCATATCCCTTCAGCGTGCAGAACATTCTGCCGAATCCACCGGTGTATGCCGCAAACTCTTTCTGATAACCGCGCATTTCCGATACCGGGGCACTTCCTGTAAGTACTGCCAGGCCGCCTTCTGTCTCAGGTCCCGCAAAAGTACCGTTCATCCTCTGGATATCATTCATCGCCTTCCCTACATTTTCCATTGGAAGTTCCATACGGAATTCATAATGCGGTTCAAGCAGGACACTCTGGGCTTTCATCAGTCCCTGGCGGACTGCCCGGTATGTAGCCTGACGGAAATCTCCGCCCTCTGTGTGCTTCTGATGAGCCCGTCCTGAAATCAGGGTAATGCGGACATCGGTAAGCGCAGATCCGGTCAGTACTCCTTTGTGTTCCTTTTCATCCAGATGAGTCAGGATCAGTCTCTGCCAGTTTCGGTCCAGGATATCCTCGCTGCATTCAGAAGCGAACTGCATACCAGAGCCTCTCTCCCCCGGCTCCAGCAGGAGATGTACTTCGGCGTAATGCCGCAACGGCTCAAAATGCCCGACTCCCTCTACCGGTCCGGCGATCGTCTCTTTATATATGATCCTGCCTTCTCTGAACTCTATCAGGACTCCATAGCGTTCCTTGATCAGACGCTGCAGCACTTCCGTCTGTACCTCGCCCATAAGCTGGATATGGATTTCCTGTGTCTCCTCTACCCAGACGATATGAAGCTCCGGTTCTTCCTCCTCAAGCTGACGCAGATTCAAAAGCATCGCATGGACATCACACTCTTCCGGCAGTTCGATCCGATAAGTCAGGACCGGTTCGAGCACCGGGATATCCGAGTCTGACTCCGCGCCAAGCCCCTGCCCGGGATATGTTCCTTCCAGCCCCGTCACTGCACATACTATTCCCGCCTGTGCATTTTGAACCAGCTCATATTTATCACCGGAATAGATGCGGATCTGATTTACTTTTCCCTCTATTTCCGGGAGAGTTTCCTTCACTTTCAGCTCTCCGCCTGTCACCTTCAGATAAGTCAGTCTGTTTCCCTGCGGATCTCTTGCGATCTTATATACTTTTGCCCCGAATGTTTCCGGATATTCCAGGCAAATACTGTATTCTTTGATGCCGTCCAGCAGCTCTGTAATCCCCTCTGCTTTCAAGGCAGACCCGAACCAGCATGGGAACACTTTCCGTTCAGCCACTACTCGCCTCAGTGTATCTCTGGCGATTTTTCCCGTCTCAAGATATTCTTCCAGCATCCCATCGTCACAGACCGCAAGACTTTCAAGAGCATCCGGCACGCCGTCTGATATCCGTTCAAAATCCGTACAGCCCTCATCCAGCCGGCTTTTTAATTCCATCATCAGCGCATCTCTGTCCGTACCTTCCCGGTCCATCTTATTAACAAAAAGGAATACCGGCACCCCATATCGTTTCAGCAGCCGCCACAGCGTCACAGTATGTCCCTGAACTCCGTCCGCACCGCTGATCACCAGAATCGCATAATCCAACACCTGCAGCACACGCTCCATCTCGGCAGAGAAATCCACGTGGCCCGGAGTATCCAGCAGTGTGAGCTCCACATCTTTCCATTTCATGACCGCCTGCTTGGAAAAAATCGTGATACCGCGTTCCCGCTCCATTTCATATGTATCCAGAAATGCATCGCCGTGATCGACTCTCCCCAGATTCCGGATGCTTCCACTTAAATAGAGCATCCCCTCTGACAGCGTTGTTTTTCCGGCATCTACATGGGCGAGAATGCCGATATTGAGGTGATCGGACTTCTGCCCTGTTGTCTTATTCTCTTTATTATCAGACGTATTTCCCATAGAAAATACCCCTTTCTGTTTTATGATCATACATTCGTAATCATATCACAGAAAGGGGTATAAGTCGATAATTGATGCGTGTCACATCAATTCTGTACACTGTGGTGGCAGACATAACTGCTACGGTCGATCGCACGGAACTCATATCCGAGTCCGCTGTAATATTCCAAGATTGCCGGCAGAGCCTCAACCGTTGCATCTTTTGTCTGTGTATCATGGAAAAGGATCATAACATGATTGAATTTATCTGTATCAGAATTCTGTTCAATTTCTTCTTTCCCGCAGCCAGCGGCATCTCCGCTGTCAAGATTCCAGTCATAGTACTGATATCCCTTTTGCTGGACAGCATCGACCAATCTGGACATAATACCGCTGTTGTACTTAGCCGACACCATATTAGACGATCCGCCCGGGAAACGGATAAAGCACGGTACAAATCCAATCTGTTCTTTTGCTACCTCACCAATTTTCTCCAGATCATCAAAATACGCTTCATCAGACTCATAAACCCCGGCATAGTCATGTGTATATGTGTGCAGTCCGATCGTATGCCCTGCCTCGTATGCCTCTTTTATGTACGGTCTGCATTCCTCATTTGCACCAGTTATAAAAAATGTAGCCTTAGCATTATATTGGGCAAGAATATCAAGGATCTGTTTTGTATTTTCAGACGGCCCGTCATCAAAAGTCAGATACACGATTTTCTCATCATCCTGGGGTTCTGTCACCCCCACGGGTACGCCTGGCTGTACGGACGATGCTTTTGCCCGCTGCTTCTCAATTACATTCTTAACTGCAGTTGCAGCCGCAATTGCTTCTGCCGGCTCCTTTCCGACCAGCTGCTTTGCTGCTTCTTTATTCCTGGCAGCCTCCTGGCTGTTCGCGACCATACAAAAAGCTGTAGCACCGATCACAAAAAAAACAAGCGCACACAAGATGATCGCATTAAAATTATAACGGCTTTTTTTATGATACCGTTTTATCTTCAGCATTTTCTTATTTATCTCCCATTTCGCTATATATTAACATAGATTGTACATCATATGACAAATTTATTATAGTGGGTATTCTTTAAGAAAATACTATATTTTGTTTAAAAATTATTAACATTCCATGACATCTTGTATAAAACAACAGGTATACAGTAATTCAGGATGTGTTCATCTGTACTTTCCGTCATTTTAACATTACCTTCTGGCCATTGATATCTATATTCTCTAAATTCTGAAAAACCCAGCCGTGTGAACGCGGAGAATAACGAATAACAACCGGAATCCAGCAATCGTTAACAGCCAAATAGAGATATTGTCCCGGTTTGACATTGACACTTTTGGATCGTTTCTCATCAGTAATATAGATACCTGCATTTGAATTAGTATTCAACACTCCCGTTATCATATATAACAGCTCCTTTCATTCAGAATTTTATTTTCCTGTCGAAAAATGCCTGATACAGAAAAACATAAATATTCCTGTATCTGTCGCTACAGTATAAAAATAAAATATGAACATTATATGGATTTTTTTGTAAAATGTTTTTAAAATTCAGTAAAAGAATTGGAAATTCAGAAAAAAGTATCCAAAAAATTAATTATAAAGAAATTTAAAAAAGTGCTTGATTTTTCTGTTAAGTCTGCTATAATAACCATGTTGCTTGTGAGCGACAGAAAAAATTAATGCGGAATGGTGTAATTGGCAGCACAGCAGACTCTGACTCTGTTAGTAGGGGTTCAAGTCCCTTTTCCGTAGCTGGGAATTTGCGAAGAGCATGTTCCCTTTTTTATCGGAGTGTGGCTCAGCTTGGTAGAGCGCTACGTTCGGGACGTAGAGGTCGCAGGTTCAAATCCTGTCACTCCGATTTTTATTTGCAAAAAAACGCAAAGCCTGTGGATTACAGCTTTGCGTTTTTCTTTATTATCGGATATTTTCTTATTCTTTCCATTCTCCGTCAAATACAACTTCCGCCGCTCCTGTCATATAGACTGTATCTTTCTCCCGGTCCCACTTTATCTGAAGATCGCCGCCCAGAAGTTTTACAGTCACTTCATTCTCTGTCAGGCCATTGAGTACAGAGGATACTGCAACCGCACAGGCACCGGTTCCGCAGGCAAGTGTCTCACCGGATCCGCGCTCCCACACACGCATCTCCACCGTATTTCTGTCCAATACTCTTACAAACTCCGTATTGATCCTGTTCGGAAAGCGCTCATGATTCTCGAATTTCGGTCCGATGATCTCAAGCGGCAGTTCCTTTACATCGCAGTCAACATATATGACTGCATGGGGATTTCCCATAGATACGCATGTCATATGATACTCTTGCCCATCTACAACGATCGGTACATTCACTGCCCGATCACCATCTGCAGCAACAGGGATCTTCGCCGGTTCAAGTTCTGGTTTCCCCATATCTACCTTAACCAGTTTTACTTTGCCGTTCTCCACTGTCAGGTCAAGATATTTGATACCGCCCAGTGTCTCTACCGATATCTGCGTTTTGTCTGTCAGGCCATAGTCATATACGTATTTCGCCACACAGCGGATTCCGTTTCCACACATTTCCCCGCGGGACCCGTCCGCATTGTACATTTCCATCTCAAAATCCGCTTTATCCGACGGGTTGATCATGATCAGTCCATCGGCTCCGACTCCAAAATGCCGGTCGCTGATCCTGACCGCCAGCGCCGACGGATCGTCAATCTTTTCTTCAAAGCAGTTTACATATACATAATCATTGCCAAGTCCCTGCATCTTTGTAAATTTCATAAATTATACCCCTTGCTTTCAAATTACTGTTCCACCCTCATTATACACACTGTCAGGAGGAAATCCAACCGAAAGCTGTCCGGCGCCTCTAAAAAGCTGTCTGCTGCATCTGTTTCCTTTTGCTTTTACGCTTATTTATCCATCACGGTCAGTATCATCCTCGCCGTCTCCACCATATCCGTTCCGCTTTCCATACTGGTCTTCTGCACATATTTATGTGCTTCATCTTCTGTCATATTATTCCGTTCCATCAGCAGTGCTTTTGCTTCTTCAATGATCTGACGGTCTTTTGTACTCCTTAACTTACCTGATTCACGTTTTTTGTGTCTCCGTCTATCCTGCGTCTGCTGAATCATCTCGATCGTATTGACCAGATCATATATTTTAATCGGCATGGGCAGTCCTACAACGCCATCCGGAAGCCCGTCAGACCATTTATCGGCCGGTGCGATCAGAAGGATTGCAAACCCGTCCGGAAGGTATTCCCGCATCTGCGTATAATGCATATCCTGCATCCGGTCCGCACACACTACGATTCCGTCATTCCACATCTCCGCATACTGAAGCACTTTGGCTCCCGTCTGGCAGACAGCAGACACTTCAAACCCGGATTTTACAAGGATATTTCTTATATTCACTGCATTTTCCCGCTTGGAAAACGCTACAATAATATTGCTCAAATCCGTGTCACCTCCTGCTGTCTTAGATTTTCTGTTACATTTTACAAGCAAGCTTGCTTAGTGCCCGCTGCCTTCCTCTTTCTGCTCATGCTCACAGTTCGATTCCGCCGTACACGGCTCCATCTCACTGTATGGCGTCCGCCATATGCCGCTTTTGCCATCTGCCGCCTTTTGCAAGCCAGCTTGCTCGTCGGCTCGCTGGCTTTCTCTTCCTGCTCATGCTCACAGTTCGATTCCGCCGTACACGGCTCCATCTCACTGTGTGGCGTCCGCCATATGCCTGAATTGGCTTCTGCCGCCTTTTGCAAGCCAGCTTGCACAGTGGCAGCCGCCAATTCAGGAGCATGAGCAGACTGGTATCACACCTTGTACAGGTAGTTTTCGATTTCCCAGTCTGTTACCTGCATGCAATATGCTTTGTACTCTTTTTTCTGCGCCTTGATAATCTTATGTGCCAGATCTTTTCCGAGCACTTCCTGTATTAATTCATCTTTTTCCAGTTCTTCTACTGCCTCTTTGATCGATCTGGGCAGTTCCTGTACGCCAAGCTCTGCCCGGCGCTCCGGTGTCATTTTCTGGATATTCTCATCAATGCAGTCCGGAGGCATGATCTGGTTTTCTATGCCGTCCAGTCCTGCCATGAGAAGCACTGCCAGAGCAAGATAGGGGTTCGCTGTTGCATCCGGGCTTCTCAGTTCAATTCTTGTGTTCTCTCCTCGTCCTGACGGTACGCGGATCAGCGGTCCCCTTGTCTTTGAAGACCAGCCCATGTAGACCGGAGCTTCATACCCGGGTACAAACCGCTTGTAGGAATTTACCGTCGGATTGGTAATGCAGGTGATTGCTTTCATATGTTTCATCAGACCGCCGATAAAATAGTACCCTTCCCTGCTCAGCCCGTTCGGATCTGTCTCGCTTTGGAACGCATTTACTCCGTCACGGCTTAAGGACAGATTGATGTGCATGCCCGACCCGTAAGTCTCGATCTTCGGTTTCGGCATAAACGTAGCATGAAGACCGTGCCGCTTCGCGATCGTCTTTACCACCATCTTGAAAGTCATAAGATTATCCGCTGTCACCAGAGCCTCGTCATATCGGAAATCGATTTCATGCTGCGCCGGCGCAATCTCATGATGAGACGATGTGATCTCAAATCCCATCTCCTCCAGAGTCAGCACCATATCACGTCTTGCGTTCTCCCCGAAATCAACTGGTCCGATATCGAAATATCCTCCTCTCTCATGCGTAAGAGTCGTCGGGAGACCGTCCTCGTCCGTATGGAACAGGAAAAATTCGCACTCCGGTCCGGCATTGAGAGTGTATCCCAGTTCAGCGGCATGAGCGATTGCTTTTTTCAGCACATATCTCGGATCCACTTCGTACGGGGTTCCGTCCGTGCGGTACACATCACAGATCAGACGCGCTACTTTTCCCTGCTGCGGACGCCATGGAAAAATTTCAAACGTACTCAGATCCGGATAGAGATACATATCTGAGTCTTCCTCTCCGGAAAGCCCGTCGAGCGAGGACACATCGAACATACAGCGGTTATCCAATGCTTTTTCAAGCTGGCTGACGGTCACAGCCATATTCTTCATGGTTCCGAAGATATCCGTGAACTGAAGACGGATGAAAGCGACATCCTCTTCTTCCACAAGCCGCAGGATATCCTCTCTTGTGTAATTATGCATAAAATGAAACCTCCTTTTCATCTTAACTTTCAAAAGACAAAAGGGCGTTCTCCACCAAAAGAAAACGCCCTTGTTTCGTCATTCATTATATATTCTGTAATTCTAAATGTCAAATCATTCTTCAACACTTTGGCCGTCTATATTTTTACAGTTTTTTCTTCATCCAGAAGAAGCCCCATCCCGGCATATCTACAGTCACGATCTCATCCGTGCCGCCGCTCAGCAGGTTCGTATACTCTGCTTTTTCCGGCATCCATACCGTCTTCGGATAATCGCTGAAATTGAACACAGCATGGAGTTCTTCTCCGCCGGCCCTGCGGACAATCCAGAGAATAGACTGGTCGCTGTAATCTTTCGTCCACACTTCAGCATCTGCATTAAACACAGGCTCGCTCCTGCGGATCTTCTCCAGTTTTCCGAGGGCGTTGAAAATACGTCCCTGTACACTGCTCTTGTCTTTGATATTTTCCACCAGATCCCAGTTGAATTTTCCTCTGTGGATATAACGGGAATCCGGCGCCTTCTCAGGATCATCTTTGTATGTATAGTCATTGACCTGTCCGACTTCATCTCCGCTGTAGAGCATCGGGATTCCGGACTGGGTCAGCATATATGCGTGGAGCATCACATCTTTCGTGATTGCCCAGTCCATCTTCTCTGCATTCTGTTCGAAACCGGCGCTCTCGATACCGCACATAGATGCAGTAGTCGCACAGAATCTTGCATCTCCCGTAACCGGATCCTCATTATAGAGTTCTCCCCGGCTGACACTTCCCTCTGTCTTGCCCTGGAAATAGTCATTCAGATATTTTTTGTGAGGTACTTCCTCCATGCCCCATGTTTTCAAAGTATCATAATCCAGTCCCCATCCGATATCGTCATGACATCTCAGATAATTCAGGAATGTATACTCTCGCGGAAGCGAGCACACAATATCCATCTGTTTTCTGAGGAGCCGGATATCTCTTGTCGCAACGGTGTGCCATGTAGTCGCCATAGTCGTAACATTGTAGAGCATATGGCATTCCGGTTTCTCGACTGTACCGAAATACGGCGCCACTTTATCAGGTTCCATAACAACCTCTCCAAGCAGTACAATTCCCGGGCACACGATCTCGCCGATCATGCGCATCATACGGACAATGGTATGTACCTGAGGAAGATTTCTGCAGTTTGTCCCCAGCTCTTTCCAGATATACGGCACGGCATCGATACGGATAATATCCATACCCTGATTTGCCAGATAAAGGAAATTGTACATCATCTCATTGAACACGCGCGGATTGCGGTAGTTCAGATCCCACTGGTACGGATAAAACGTTGTCATTACATAGTGTCCGAGCTCCGGAAGATAAGTGAAGTTACCCGGTGCAGTCGTTGGGAATACCTGCGGGACCGTCTTCTCATATTCCTGCGGAATAGACGGATCTGCATAGAAGAAGTATCGGCTCATATATTCGCCGTCTCCCTGACGCGCTCTTCTTGCCCATTCGTGATCCTCCGATGTGTGGTTCATGACAAAATCCATGCACAGGCTGATACCTTTATCATGGCATTTTTCTGCGAGTTCCGCCAGATCATCCATCGTTCCCAGCTCCGGTTTCACCTTGCGGAAATCAGCCACCGCATAGCCGCCGTCCGAACGGCCTTTCGGCGAGTCAAGGAAAGGCATCAGATGGATATAGTTGACATTGCATTTCTCAATGTATGGAAGCTTCTCCTGCACGCCTTTGATATTCCCGGCAAAGTTATCAATATACATCATCATGCCCAGCATATCACGCTTACGGTACCATTCGCCCTCAGCTTCACGCTTGGCATCAAGTTTTTTCAGCTTCTCATTACGCTCGTCGTAATAGCGTTTCATCTGACCGCACAGCTCTGCGAACATATCGTCATTGCCGTACAGTTCCATATAGAGCCAGCGCAGCTCATCATGATGGCGTCCCAGCCTCTCCATGAAGATTCTGTCTTCTTCCTCTTTTTTCTTCGCTGCCGCCTCTGCCGCTTTCGCTTTTTTCTCTGCTTCTGCTTTCTTCTTTGCAGCTGCTTTCGCCTTCTTCTCCGCTTCCGCTTTCTTCTTTGCCTCTGCCTCTGCTTTCTTCTTCGCCTCTGCCTCTGCTTTGGCCTTCGCCTCTGCCTCTGCTTTCGCCTTCGCCTCTGCTTCCGCTTTCTTCTTTGCCTCTGCCTCCGCTTTGGCCTTCGCCTCTGCCTCTGCTTTCTTCTTTGCTTCCGCCTCTGCTTCCGCTTTCTTCTTTGCCTCTGCCTCTGCTTTGGCCTTCGCCTCCGCTTCCGCTTTCTTCTTTGCCTCTGCCTCTGCTTTGGCCTTCGCCTTCGCTTCCGCTTTCTTCTTTGCTTCCGCTTCCGCTTTAGCCTTCGCCTCTGCTTCTGCTTTCTTCTTTGCTTCCGCTTCCGCTTTGGCCTTCGCTGCTTTCTCTTCCTCGGATGCTGCCTTGGTATCTTCTGACGCTTTTACGCTTCTTGTAGCTGCTTTTGCCGCCGTCTCTTTCTTTCTTGCGGCTCTTGATTTCTTTGCCATGATTTCTGTCCCCCGTATCTTAATCTGCCTGTACGAAATGCCACTGATATGCCTGATATTCTCCGTGAAGCACCGGCTTCGGCACGCCTGCTTCGCGCAGGGCTGTACTGTTGTACAGTTTACCTGTCGTTGTCTCGCGGTACATTGTATTTTCTTTCAGGCCTTTCACTTTTATATAATCTACCGTCATATTTGCGTGCTTCTTAATACCTACTACCTGAACCAGCGCTTCTCTCTGATCTTCCGATACAAACTCCCATGCTCCCTGATTATCTGTCTGAGGATTTGTAAGACGATAGTAGAGTCCCCGCTGAACCAGTGCGGCATATTCTTTATACTCTGCAATCTGACGACGGATCTCTGCTTTTTCTTCCTCGCTCAATTCATTCAGGTTCAGTTCATATCCGAATGTACCGGCGAGGGCTACTGTCCCCCGTGTCTTCATCGGTGTCACCCTCTCTGTCTGATGGTTCGGCGAAGCCGATACATGGGAGCCCACACAGGAAGTCGGATAAATAAACGATGTTCCATACTGGATCTCCAGTCTGTCGATCGGATCTGTATTGTCACTGCACCAGATCTGCGGCGTGTAGTACAGCATACCGGCGTCAAATCGTCCGCCACCGCCGCTGCATCCTTCAATCAGAATATTCGGATACCGGTTCACCAGACGTTCAAGGAAATCATAGAGTCCCAGCACATAATCGTGCAGCACCCGTCCCTGACTGTCCGCCGTTGCAGAATACACGTCTGCAATACTCCGGTTCATATCCCATTTGATATATTCCACATTTCCCTGATCTAGTACAGAGCAAATCTGATCATAAATATAATCTACTACTTCTTTTCTGGAAAAATCAAGGACAAGCTGATGTCTGGAACGATTCGGACGGCGTCCCGGTATAACGAATGCCCAGTCCGGATGCTCACGGTAGAGATCACTGTCCTCATTCACCATCTCCGGTTCGATCCAGATACCGAATTTCAATCCCATTCCATTAATCTTTTCGATCAGTTCGCCCAATGTGCAGCCAAGTTTTTCTTCATTGACCTTCCAGTCTCCCAGCCCGCGCAGCTCGCTGTCACGTTTTCCAAACCAGCCGTCATCCATTACAAACATCTCGATTCCCAGTTTGGCCGCCTCAGAAGCCAGCTTCAGAAGAGACTCGCCTGTGAAATCAAAATAGGATGCCTCCCAGCTGTTTAACAGGATCGGTCTTACAACCTCCTTATATTTTCCTCTGCAAAGATGCGTGCGGATACAGCCGTGAAGATTCTGGGACAGTTTCGCAAGCCCTTCAGAAGAATAACTCATAATAACCTCCGGTGACTGGAATTCTTCTCCTGCCTTCAGCGGATATGCAAACTGCTCCTCAGAGAGTCCCATAAGAAGTCTTGTCTGATAATACTGATCCTGACCGGCCTCGCTCTGGAAACCGCCGCTGTAGACAAATGCCATTGCATAACAGCTTCCCGCATCTTCGGTTGTCTCATGTTCCGCCATAATAACAGCCGGATTGTACTGATGGCTGGATGAGCCCCTAAGGCTGCCGATCTTCTGCACCCCATGTCCGACAGGCATTCTCTGCATATTTCTCTCCATGGCATGACGCCCGTAGAAAGTAATAAAATCATACTGTCCGCCCACCATATCCAAACATGCCGGAGCAAGCTTCTTCACAGAAATATGTCCATTGCTTCCATTTACAATCTTAACACTGCGGGTAATAATATCATATTCCGGAAGCACACCGTAAAGCAGCACTGCCTGTACGCCGGTCACGCGGTCCTCCAGAACCACCTCAAGGGTCTGAGCTTCATCATCATCCGCATACACTGCCGGAAGTCCTTCCAGAGCATATTTCCCATCACGTATGCTGTGACTTTCATATCGGAAATCACTGCAGTAGGTACGGTCCGTATTTTTAATAATGCATGCCGGAGTGCGGTAATCCCCTGTCCCCAGTGAAGGGAATTCCTGCGGCAGTGAGTCCATAGAATAAGTCTTGTCATTTCCTGCGTCATACGGATTGCCTGAAAATCCTCTGTCATAATATGTCAGAAGATAATCCATGCATCCCTCTGCTGTTTTTCCATAATACAGGTGCAGCAGAAATCCGTATTTGTCTACCTGCATCTGATAAGTTGTGTTTCTGGTATGAAGAGTAATTGTCTTCTGCGCCTCATCATAAATTATGCTCATAATCTGTCTCTCCTAATCTGTGAATATTAACTAAAATGTGTCCTTACTTCATTGGAAAGGCATGCGGACGCCTGCCGGACATATGTCTGCTCGTGCAAGCACGGCAGCCGCCTGCCGGGCGTATCGCACAAAAAAGGGCGGGTGAATGTACTTCACGCACATAACACCCGCCCGGTAAGACGCGCGGATGCGCATCGGGGCTCACTTATTTCACAGCACCGTTTACCACACCGTTGATGATCTGTTTCTGGCAGATCACGTAGAATATGATGATCGGAATCAACGCCAGCAAATAAGATGCGAACGCCAGATTATAGTTCGTACCGAACTGTGTCTGGAACGTCAGCTGTGCCAGCGGCAGTGTGTTCTGTCCTTTTCCTGACATAATGATCAACGGAGTCATAACGTCATTCCATACAGCCAGAGCCGTGATTACTGCTACTGTTGCGTGCATTGGCTTCATGATCGGGAAGATGATCTTCCAGAAAGTACGCCATGTGCTTGCTCCGTCCACTCTCGCCGCTTCTTCAAGCGCGATCGGGATGTTTACAAGGTATCCTGTATAGAGAAGTAAGTTCATCGGCATATAGAATACCACATAAAGGATAATAACGCCAGCCCAATTATCAAGGTGCATCTCTGCAGTCTGTTTTGCCAGGGGCATCATCAGGATTGCAAACGGCACAAACATACCGCTTACAATGAAAAGATAAATCAGGTTATAAATCTTACTGTGCGCTTTGTTTCTTCCCACTGCATATCCCATAAGAGAATGAAGGAGCAGGCAGAGCACTACAGTGCTGATCGTTACAAGAAGGCTGTTCCCGAGGGAGCGCCAGAAATCGGTCAGCTCCATAGCCTGTGCAAAGTTGCTTAAGCTCCAGTGTGCAGGCAGGGACAGGATCCCGGAGATGCTGTTCGTCATCTCTGTAGGCTGCTTAAATGCAATTACAATAGTCATATACAGCGGAAATGCCACTGTGATAAGACCGATAAACAGAAGGATCGTAATGGGCCAGTTTACTCTTGCTTTCATTTTCTCATACATTATAACTGTTCCTCCTTCTTACTTGATATAGACATCTGCGCTACAGAGATTGCAACAATCACGATGAAGAATACAACCGCGTTCGCACTCTGATATCCGAAGCTTCCGCCGGACAGACCATTGTTATAGATCAGGTAGGAGATTGACTCTGTACTCTGTTCCGGACCGCCCTTTGTCATAGCCATGATCTGATCGAACACCATCAGGAAGTTCTTAACGCACAGAACCATGTTGATCGTAAAGAAAGGAATGATCAGAGGGAATGTAAGATATCTGAACTTCTTCCATCCTGTAGCTCCATCCAGATCGCCTGCTTCATATACATCTTCCGGCACTGTCTGAAGACCTGAGATGTAGATGATCGTATTCATGGCGATGGACTGCCAAGCACACACGATCACGATCGCGATCCATGCCGTCTTGCTGTTCGACAGCATACTTCCGCTCAGAGCGTCGATTCCAAGAACCTCTCCAAGTCCCGGAAGGATATATGTAAAGAAATACTGGAAGATATAACCTACAACCAGTGCTCCAAGTACATTCGGAACGAAGTAAGCTGCTCTTAAGAATGTCTTTCCTTTAATCTTGCTGTTCAGGCCAAGGGCAAGGATCAGACTGATCACATTCGTCAGGATCGTCGCAACAATAGCCAGTTTAATCGTGAACAGGTATGATCCGCCGATTCTTGGGTCTGTAAACAGATCCATATAGTTTCTGAATCCGACAAAATCATATGTACCAAAACCTTTAAAGTTCGTAAAACTGTAGACCACACCGCGGATCAGCGGTACTGTATTGAAGCAGACAAACAGTGCCAGGATCGGTATTGTGATCAGCATATAAGTCCGCTTGCTGTCATTTACTTTTTTCATAATCTACCCCGCTCCTTTCCTAATCGGAAGTTCCGTGTTCTTCGTTATATTCCTGAACTTCACGGATAATATCTCTGTTATATCTCTGCCAGTCTTTATCAAACTTGGCCAGGAATGCATCCACATCCTTATTGATGATCAAGGTCTGAATCTGCGCATCGACTGCCATCTCTGACGGATAGTAGTGATCCTGATAGTCCGTCATATTTCCGGACTCAATGTAGGATTGCATACCGTCAAGCATCGGAGCAAGATCGAAATCGCCTTCCTTACACGGAACGGCATTCTGATCATCAATGTATGCCTGGATATTTTCATCTTCCATCAGGAAATCGAGCACTTCATAGGCTTCTTCCTTGTGTTCGCACGCAGCGGTAACAGCAAACATAAGGTCTACGCCTGAGTTCAATGTATTTTTCTCCGGATCATCATTACCAGGTGTTACGAACGAATCGATGTTCATGTCCGGGTTTACGGAAAGAATCTGCGGTACCGCATAACTTCCGATCGGATACATTGCAGACTCGCCGTTTGCAAACGCCGTACAGGCATCATTATATCCATAAGCAACCGGATCATCCGGTCCGTAGCTTACCAGCTCAAGACACTTCTCAGCTACCTCTCTGTAATTATCCGTAAATGTCGTCTCGCCTGCATTGACCTTCTTACATGTATCTGCCGGCGCAAGGTCTACCGCAAGAGAGTTCCAAGGTGCCAGACAGGTCCATGTATCACGGAATCCGAAATAGAACGGCAGGATTCCTTCTGACTTGATCTCTTCGCACAGATCGATCAGTTCATCCCAGGATTCCGGGATCTGCCAGCCGTGTTCTTCAAACATATCCTTGTTGTACAGGATACCTGCTGCATTTGCCACATAAGGCACACCAAACACACCATCTTTCGGAGTAATCTCAAGGTTCTCCAGAATATCCAGATATGACTGCTTTACATCCGCCAGCCCCGGATAATCAGATACATCTGCAAGAATATCCGCATCAACATAGTAAGAGTAGTTAATATCTCCTCCTATTCCGATGATGTCCGGATAATCGTCACGGACGAACCTCGTTCTCATGATCGTGCTCGCATCGTTCGGAGAACTGATGGTCAGATGGATGTCATCGTGAGTTGCGTTAAACTGCTCTTCCACCTGATCGAAGTACGTCGCCGCCTCCGGCTTGTACTGCAGGATCTCGATCTCCGTCACTCCGCTGTTCTCGTCCGAACCGCATCCCGGAAGAATCACTGCTGCAAGCATGGACGCTGCAAGTACCGCACTGATCGCTTTTTTCTTTTTCATAGTTGTTTCAGCTCCTTCCTTTTAGCTTTTCCGCTTATGAAAATATTATAACATTATAAAAATTTTCTAAAATATCCGAATTTCCCGTGTTTTATACCACAATGCGACTTATATGTTATTTTTGATAAGTCGGGTCGCATTTTGGAATGTTTTAGTTTATAATCTTTCTAAAAGCGGAAAATTATTTAAAGTGACAAAGAAAGTGTGCTTTAAAATAGCAGAAGGGAGAACTCCATATGAGCGATTCTGTATTTACTGTATTTCCAAGTGAAAATTATGTTGATCTCTGCCTGTACCAGTTTGGACGAGAACAGTGTCCGCCAGCTCATTCTTTCGGTCCTGCCACAAGAAATCATTATCTTTTTCATTATGTTTTATCCGGCACCGGGAAACTGATCGCCGCTGATTCCAAAGGTCAATCCCATGAATATCAGATTCACACAGGTCAGGGCTTTATGATCTTTCCCCGGCAGATCACAACCTATATTGCCGATGAAAAACTTCCATGGGAATATACATGGCTGGAATTTGACGGAATGCGTGTCAGAGAGATCATAGAGACTGCCGGGCTGTCTCCCGACCATCCGGTCTATCATGCATCCCACAAAGATCTGCGGGAGAACATGGTAAATGAAATGGTCTATATAGCAGAACACGGGAACGCCTCTTCATTCCACCTGATCGGTCATCTGTACCTCTTTGCGGATTTTCTTGCCCGTTCTGCCGCATCCACTCATGTATCGACCAGCGGCAAAGTTCGCGACTTCTATATCAAAGAGGCATTAAACTATATCGAGCAGAACTTTCAGAATGATATTACCGTAGAAGGGATCGCGGCATTCTGCGGATTGAACCGCACCTACTTCGGCAGGATCTTCAAAGATACCGTAGGGAAATCGCCGCAGCAGTTCCTGCTCAATTACCGTATGACAAAAGCTGCCGAACTGTTAAAACTGACCACTCTTTCCATCAGTGATATCGGAAATGCTGTAGGCTATCCCAATCAGCTGCACTTTTCAAGAGCATTCAAAAATGTCTTTGGAATATCTCCGAGAGAATGGAGAAATAAGAATCAGATTATGAAATAAATTTCGATTTTTCGGCCTGACAAAGTATCCGCCGGGAGGCAGGTATTGCTAACGCACACATTTTCATTCGGTCGCAGCGTAACGGTACATAAGAGCGCAAAAGACGCGCTCTAAGTGCCGACGCTGCTCCAACGGTGCGTACGCAATACCTGCCTCCCGGCTGCTTTCTTTCCCATTCCGAAAATTCTCATGCAAACGGGTAGAAGAAGCGGCTTCCCCGACTATGATCTCATTATTTCGGCCGATTTGGGATTTGTTTGACCTGTCGGTTCAAATTCGAGCCGCATTAATTTCTGGTCCGCTTGATTAATATTCATCTGCAGGAACAGCCCGTGTCAAGCCCTTGCCTGTAAGCAGGTGCTTCGCAGGCTTGACACGGGATGTTCTCTGCAGATATAAGGCGAACAAGCGGAACCAGAAATCTCCATAACCGGGAACGGTTCCCGGCAAGATTTAGTTATTGATCTTTTGCTGCAGTTCTTTTAAAGGATGATTTAGTTATCCTTTATATGACGCGGCTATTGGAAATTATGTTCCGGCTTCTGCCAGTTTGTATGAGCTTTTATCGCTCCGGCTCAGAATTGGAAAAACAGGAAAAGCAAACAAATACGTCTGACCTGATGCACAATCTGCGGGCAGAGGAAGATTGATAACGGCGACTGTGGAAGAGAATTAGGCAAAACTTAGAATCAGGAGAGCAGCGTTAAACGGGCACGCGAAGTTGTCTGACGTAAGGAGTTCTTCGCGTGCCCGTTTTGTTTTTAGCTGATATGCCGATTTATTAGTTTGCGTTATTCTCTGTAACCGGAGCCGGGATCAACCTTTCCTCTGCCTGCAGATAGGTGAGTCAGTCATTCCGTATCTGCTCCCTTTTCAAACGATTTTACTTTCCTGAGCTGGTACGAAAAATCAAAATTTTATCCGCGGATCAGAGCTTCTACTTCCGCCCTCTCCGGCATGGACCGGATCGCGCCTTTCTTTGTCGTCACGATCGCTGCGGCTGCATTTGCGAATGTGAGCAGTTCACCCAGCTGGTCTTCTGTCAGATTATCAAATCCATGCTCCACGATATAGTTCAGGGAGCTTCCGCAGAATGTATCGCCTGCACCTGTCGTCTCGATTGCTTTCACTGTAAATCCCGGACGTTCTACGCGCATCCCCTTGTAATATGCGCGGCTTCCATCTTTTCCCATAGTAAGGAGGATCATTGGGATATTATATTTTTCCAGAAGATAAGCGATACCCTCATCATAATCTTCTTTTCCAGACACGAACTGAATCTCATTGTCGGAAATCTTCAGGATATCACACATGCCGAAGCCATATTCCATCTGCTCTTTTGCAAGATCAAGAGAAGACCAGAGCGGCGGGCGCAGATTCGGGTCGAAAGAGACAAGACAACCTGCATCTTTTGCTGCCTGAATTGCTTTTTTCGTCGCAGCTCTCACACCATCATGAGTCATCGAGAGTGTGCCGAAGTGGAAGATCTTTGTCTGTGCGATGAATTCAGGATCCACTTCCTCTTCTGTGAGCATCATATCAGCTCCCGGATTGCGGTAAAAAGAAAATTCGCGATCACCGTCCGGGAATGTATGTACGAATGCCAGTGTCGTATTTACCTTATCATCGATCACAAGATGAGATGCATCGATTCCCGCATCTGTGATCGTATCTTTTAGCAGTGTGCCGAACTGATCCTTTCCAACTTTTCCGAGGAATGCCGTCTTCTTTCCCATTTTGTTGAGAAGAGCCAGCACATTGCATGGCGCTCCTCCCGGGCATGCCTCAAACATATTGTTCCCCTGTTCACTCTGTCCGTTCATTGTAAAGTCAATCAGAAGCTCGCCAAGGGCGATCACATCATATTTTTTTTCCATTTCCGAGTACCTCCTGCTGATATTGATTTATTTACATAATACCGGGGCAAAAGTATTTTCCCCTATAACTTTAATTGAAGTATACCAGTTCCTCTATCGAATCTGCAAGCTCTATATTCTCCGCTTCCAGCACCGGTCCTTCTCCCCTGTAGACGGACAAATTTGCGAACCGGATCTTAGCCCGGATTTTCACCCACTGTCCGGGTTTGAGCTTCGGAGCATAAGCACTCCTGCACACATATCCGAGAAATGACGTATCATCCGCACAGCATGTCATCGCCATACGTCCTGCCATAAATACTTTTGCAGGGAATGTCCTTGGTTTAAGCACCTTCGCGGTGTACTCTACTACTTTTCCTTTGTAGCGGTCCGGATTCTCCATCATATCCACATACCAGATACCATAATCCTCTTTTGGGATCTCAATGACCGGGGCTTTCAGATCGTAAGGGACCTCGTCCTCAAAGATATTTTCAATCTCGCCCTGTTCATCTTCAAATATCACTTCTGCCTGCGGGCTCACCACTTTTACACTTCGGCGGTATCCTGCCAAAGGTTTGATATCCTCACACCGGTTAAAGAGTACCATATCGGCGCCTCTGACCATCTCTACAAACAGAGGTTTCAGATTAGTCAGATACATCTGAAATGTGCTGGCATCCACGGTAGTTATCTTCTGCTCAATGCCCCATCCGGCAGGGAGCTTCATATTCTCAAAATCACTTACTTTCCACATGCCATTGTATTCCACCACGACACGTTCGGGCTCATGTTTTCTATTCATCTCTTCGAGCCACTCTGCAGTCAGATTTTCCTGATCCTCAACTTTTTCTATGACGACGCCGTATTTGAGCATTTCCATCGGATCATATTCTTCCTCTCCCTCTTCACAGAGGATCAGAAGAGTCTTACCGTCAATCTGAAAATAATCCTGTTTCAGCGTAAAAGTAAGAAACTGAGTTTTTCCGCTGTCCAGAAAACCTGTCATAAGATAAACCATAACATCAGGTTCAGTCATATCCGTTCTCTCCCATCTTTCATTACTTTTCAACCGGGAACCCGCCTAGGCCACTCCGAAAAGTTCTGCCAGCTTGTCCTCATTCAATTCTGCTCCGATCACACAGATACGTCCCGTATACTCCGGCGCTCCGGTGCGGACTTCGTGCTCTTCCGGGACCATATCAAAATAAATCCACTCGCCATCAGCTCCGGCTACCATTCCTTTGGCACGCAGGACATTTCCGTAACTGCTGTCTGATTCCAGTGTTTTCAGGATATTGCCGATCTGATCTTTTGTATAAGTATGGATTGTCTCGCGTCCCCAGCTCGTGAACACATCGTCTGCATGATGATGCCCCGCATGATCATGATGATGGTGCTCATGATCATGGTGATGTCCATGTTCCTCGTGGTCATGGCCGTGATGATGTTCATGGCCCTCGTGGTCATGGTCGTGATGATGTTCATGGCCCTCGTGGTCATGATCGTGATGATGCTCATGATCATGACCACAGCACTCACCTTCTTCATGATGATGCCCGCACTCCGGACAGATGATCTCATCGAGAAGTTCCTCCTCCAGAGATTTACTGGACTCCATCGTCTCAAGGATCTTTTTACCTGGGAGCTGAGCGATCGGAGTTGTAATAAACGGTGCCTTGTCATTAAGCTCTCTAAGCAGGGCAACGCTCTCCTCGATCTTCTCCGGCTTTGCTTTATCGGTACGGCTTAAGATGACTGCCCCGGCGTACTCGATCTGGTTGCTGAAGAACTCTCCGAAGTTCTTTCTGTAGATTCTGCATTTCGTCACATCCACTACTGTCGTGAAACTGTTGAGCTCTGCATCGATCTCGGCCTGTACATCCTGTACTGCTTTGATCACATCGGACAGCTTGCCCACGCCTGACGGCTCGATCAGGATACGGTCCGGATGATAGGTATCCACTACTTCGCGAAGGGATTTTCCGAAATCTCCCACAAGTGAACAGCAGATACATCCTGAGTTCATCTCACGAATTTCGATTCCTGACTCTTTTAAGAATCCTCCATCGATCCCAATTTCGCCAAATTCATTTTCAATCAATACGACCTGCTCTCCGGTAAATGCCTCTGAGAGCAGTTTTTTGATCAATGTCGTCTTTCCGGCTCCAAGGAAACCCGAAATAATGTCTATCTTTGTCATTTTAATTCATCCTCCTGTCTCAAAACTTATAATATAAAGTCCTCATTCTGCACATATGCTCTTAATCTCCGGGCAGTTACTTGATGTCAAGTTCCACCGGACAGTGATCCGATCCCATAACGTCTGTCAGTATCTTTGCATCTACAAGCCTGTCCTTTAAGCTCTCTGACACGCAGAAATAGTCGATGCGCCATCCTGCATTCTTGGCACGGGCACTGAAGCGATACGACCACCAGGAATAGATTCCTGTCTGATCCGGATAGAAATAGCGGAACGTATCGATAAATCCCGCATCCAGGAGCTCTGTGAACTTCTGCCTCTCCTCGTCGGTAAATCCTGCATTCTTCCGGTTCGTCTTCGGATTTTTCAGATCGATCTCTTCGTGAGCCACATTCATATCCCCTGTCACAATGACCGGCTTCGTCTCCTCAAGCTTTTTCAGATAAGCACGGAAGTCATCTTCCCACTTCATGCGATAGTCCAGCCTTGCCAGCTCATTCTGCGAGTTCGGGGTATATACTGTGACAAAATAAAAGTCGTCAAACTCACAGGTGATAACACGCCCTTCCTGATCATGTTCCTCGATTCCTATACCGTAAGTAACGTTCAGCGGTTCCTTTTTTGTAAATACCGCTGTGCCTGAGTAGCCTTTTCTCACAGCATAGTTCCAGTACTGATGGTATCCCGGCAGGTCAAGTTCGAGCTGACCTTCCTGCATCTTTGTTTCCTGGATACAGAAGATATCTGCATCCGCCTCTTTAAAAAAATCAAGGAATCCTTTCTGAACACATGCGCGGATCCCGTTTACATTCCATGATATCAGTTTCATGCATACCTCCTTAGCACCGTTCAATCTGCGCGATACTGTACAGCTCATGCTGTTCGCTGACCATTGCCTGTCGGATGTCCGCATGTCTGTTCAGGCAAACCTGGCCATCCAGGCGTATCGCGCAAGTAAGGGCAGATAAATCTCTACCTGCCCCTCTGTTCATAATGTACCTCTCTTAAAAACAGACCTCTTGCCGGGGCAAGAAATCCTGCCTGTCCTCTGTCTTTTGTCTCGAGAACTTCAGACGCACTTTCGACAGTACGCTGATAAGTCCCGGCCTCAAGCAGTGTTCCTGTCAGGATTCGCACCATATGATAGAGAAACCCCGTTCCTTCATAGCGGATTGTTACACTGCTGCCTTGTCCGCTGACTATTATATCATAAATTGTCCGTTTTGTGGACTTTTCCTCTTTTTTGTCCGTATACCCGGCAAAGTCGTGTGTGCCTTTCAGATTCTCTGCCGTTCTTCTCATCTTTTCCAGATCAAGTTCGTGTGGGAAATGATAGCAGTAACGTCTTTGGAATACATCCGGCTTCTGTCCGGTATCAATATGATATTCATAGATTTTCCCAACAGCGCTCTTTCTCGCATGGAATCCGTTCTTCACAAGACGAGCCTCCCGGATCCGGATATCCTGCGGAAGAATTCTATTGATATCGTCTGTAAAAAAATCCTCCGGCACAGCTCCGGGCAGAACCACACTGGCCGTCTGTCCTAATGCGTGGACTCCCGCATCCGTCCTTCCTGAACCATTTACCTCTACTGGATATCCGGAGGCCTCCGAGATCACTTTCTCGAGTATTCCCTGTATTGTGCGCTCTGTATTTGTCTGGCGCTGCCAGCCCTGATAGCCTGTCCCGTCATAGGCGATCGTCAGTTTATACGTGCGCATAGCTTACTGCAGGAACTGCTTCAGTTCGTCCATAAATGTATTCGCATCCTTAAACTCTCTGTAAACAGATGCAAAGCGCACATAAGCGACCGGATCAAGATCCTTCAGCTTCTCCATGACAATTTCACCGATCACGCTGCTGGGGATTTCCTTTTCCTCGCGGTTAAATATCTCCAGCTCCACAGCATCGATCGTTTTCTGGATGGCGTCTGCGGGAACCGGACGCTTATAACAGGCGCTCAGAATTCCTTTTTCAATCTTGGCACGCTGGTACTGCTCACGGTTATTGTCCTTCTTGATCACTATCATCGGGATCGTCTCCACTTTCTCATAAGTAGTGAACCGTCTTCCACACTCATCACAAGAGCGCCGTCTTCGGATAGAACTTTTATCCTCAGCCGGACGGGAATCTATAACTCTTGTATCCGGGTTACCGCAATATGGACATCTCATAATTTATTCCGCCTTTCTCAGCACAGTTATATGCAGGATATTTTCTTGTTTTTCCCGCACTACTGTTGTTAATCTGCGTACATTATACACAATCGCTAAAACTTTTGCAAAAATTTTTCTTCCTGTATTTCAACAATCACGAGATCTGGTCCGATTTTCCGAATACAGGCAAAGGGAATGACATATTCACAGTCCGTTCCCAGAAATCCACAGATTTTCCCCGGACCGGGGATGATGATCGCCTCCACCTCTCCGCTGCATATATTGATTTCCACATCTACGATGCAGCCCAGGCGCTTGCCGCTGCACATATTGACAACTTCTTTATCCCGTAGTTCACAAAGTCTCATACCCATCCCTCCCGCAGCGGCATCCTTGATACGGATGTGAGCTATAACGTCCGTTACAGTATAAACTGTAGCTTTCTTCTTATACGTATTATATGGGGATTTTGAAATATAGTTCCATTTTGGGGTATAATGCTTTACAATAAGGAAAGCACTATTTTCGTGTAAATCTGATATACAGGAGTATTGATAATTATGAAAGAAACAATCTTACTTTTTAATCCACCAGAAAAAGCGGACCTGCTGAAGATCGAAATGTCGCTCTTTCCTCTTCATATCCGCCTGAAAAAAGTCGGAAAAGAAGACTACAGCCAGCCCCTGGGCGTTCTGGCAGGGCTGAAAGACATTTCACCCAGCGAAGAGCAGTATGACGGTCCCGAACTGCCGGGGACAATGTTCGTCTTCTGCTTTCTGAGCGACAGCCGGCTGAATCAGGCTCTCGCCGCTCTTCGGAAATGCGGTGCAGGCCCGTTTCCATACAAAGCAATCCTCACCCCGACCAACAGCACCTGGACTGCGCCAGATTGCTTTGCCGAGATACGAAAAGAACACGAAGCGCTCCACAAATGATACAATACCGGGGTGCAGGTCGTCCAAAATACGCCCTGCGCCCCTGCAGGCTTGCAAAACCCCCGCATTCCATTTATAATATACTATTATTTATTATGCGGAGGGATCTGCCATGTGGAAACGTAAAACAGTAAAAAAACGAGCAGTCGCACAGATGAAAAAGAGTTACTCCCGTATGCTCTCTGTCTGCTTTCTTATTGCTATGCTCACGACAGCCTACTCTGTTTCCACCACTTTTTTTAACCTTCAGATCCCGTCGGAACCGTCCACAACCGATGCCGCTTATACATTCAGCATACCAAATTCCGAAGCTGTTCTTGATACAGTCAGACATTTTCTTGAAGGCACCCCGCTGGACGGAATATTTCACGGCGTATTATATGACATCAGCTCTATGGTGATCGACCTGTTCTCAACAAATATATCTGTCTTTTTCACCTCGCTGCGTACAATAAATTATTTTCTCGAGGAGGATACTGCTGCCATTCTGATTTTCTCAGCAGTCAGCATATTATTTGCCTTTCTTTACCAGACTTTTATCAGCAACCTGCTTCTGATCGGTGAGAAACGTTTTTTCCTCGAGAACCGCAACTACCGCCAGACCCCTATATCCAAAATCTTCTTTCTTTACAAACTGCGTTATATTCGCCACCCGGCGTGGATCATGTTTGTAAGGACATTGTTTCAGTCCCTCTGGGACCTTACAGTGATCGGCGGGATCATCAAACATTATGAATATATACTGATTCCATATATTCTTGCGGAAAATCCGAAGATCAGCAGAAAAGACGCCTTTTTCCTCTCCCGCCAGCTCATGCGGCGTAATAAATGGAAGTTCTTTTTGCTCGACCTTTCTTTCCTCGGATGGCATTTTTTATCCTTATTTACGCTGGGACTGCTTGATCTCTTATTCGTAAACCCATATATTACAGCCTGCAGGGCAGAACTCTATGCTATTCTGAGAAGAAATTATGTTCTCTCCCGTTCGCCGGGATATGAAGCACTGAACGATTCCTATCTGGAGCATGTTCCTTCAGATGACGAACTGCTCATCAGCAAAGCGTTGTACGATGATTCCCAGGGCCCGTATACAAAAATTTCCTACTTTGCCCCTGAACAATATCCTGTATTTCTCTTTTCCGTACAACCTCCGCTGAAAGCCGTCCGGTCACCGATCAAGGCAGAACGGAAGTATGACCTGTTGACCTACCTGTTTCTCTTCCTTGTATTTTCAATCTTTGGATGGATACTTGAGACATTGATCCGCCTGATCAATGACGGAGTATTGGGCGGAACCGGCGTACTGTATGGTCCATGGCTGCCTCTCTATGGAATCTACGGCATCCTTATTCTGTTGCTGTGGAAACAACATATAGCAAAAAGGCCTGTCCTGGTATTTTTACTCAACTTCCTGCTCTATTCAGTATTAGAATATTTTGCTAATTCTATTGCAGAGTTGATAACCGGGCATGCGTTGAGAGATTACAGCGAATTCTTCCTGAACTTAAACGACAGGATCTATCTGGGCGGATCTGTCACATTTGCATTGATCGGCTGTGCTTTTCTGTACTATCTGGCCCCGAGATGGTCAGAGAGATATATGAAACTGGGACATTCAAAAAGGATCTTCCTGTGCGCAGTACTTTATCTCTTGTTTTTTGCAGACATCATATTCACTGTATTCTTCAGGTAGGCAACAGTTGATTTTTGTCTGAAATGATAGTAAACTTTTTAATAAGCTATCTCTTAGATAAACAGAAATATATGCCGCATATAAAATGCGGCGGAATGGAGACATTATGAAAAAACGAGTTGTTTTAGCTTTAGGGCACCGCGCCCTCGGAACCACGCTGCCGGAGCAGAAGGCAGCGATCGCACACACGGCAAAATGTATCGCTGATCTGATCGAAGAAGGCTACAAGGTAGCTATTACCCACAGTAACGCACCTCAGGTCGGCATGATCCATACAGCCATGAACGAATTTGCAAAAGCTCATCCTGAATATACTGCATGTCCTATGTCCGTCTGCTCTGCCATGAGCCAGGGTTATATCGGCTATGATCTGCAGAACGGTATTCGTGAAGAGCTTTTAAACCGTGGAATTTACCGCACAGTCAGCACGATATTGACCCAGGTCATCGTGGATCCTTATGACGAAGCATTCTATACTCCGACTAAAGTCCTTGGCCGCTATATGAATGCACAGGAAGCCAATGAGGAACGCAAAAAAGGGAACTATGTGATCGAGGAAGCAGGGAAAGGTTTCCGCCGTGTCGTATCTGCCCCGAATCCGGTCAAAATCGTAGAGCTTGATGCCGTCAATGCACTTCTCGATGCCGATCAGGTCGTTATCGCTGCCGGCGGCGGCGGAATTCCTGTCATGGAACAGGACAACCACTTAAAAGGTGCCAGCGCCGTCATCGAGAAAGATCTTGCAGCCGGAAAGCTTGCCGAAGGAATCAACGCTGACATGCTCATCATCCTCACAAATGTGGAACAGGTATGTATCAACATGGGACAGGAGAACGAAGAGCCGCTCGGAGAAATCTCTGTAGCGCAGGCAAAAGCCTATATGGAGGAAGGCCATTTCGGTGTCTATAATATGTATCCGAAATTCCGCGCTGCAGTCGAATTCATCGAACAAAGAGAAGGCCGCTGCGCTTACATTACTTCTTTCGACAAAGTAAAAGAAGCCCTGAAAGGGAAAACAGGCACACTTATAAAATAAGCAGATATTACAAAAGCCGGTACATACCGGCTTTTATTTTGTATGATTTTATAATTGATTTTTATGAATTCTTGATGTAATATATGCATATACTAGATGTAGTTTTAAAAACCACTTATAAGCTTAGCATCGGGGAGGTGCATATCATGGAAAATACAGGAATCATGAAAAATGCAATAAATATAGAAAGGCCGGTTGTCAGAAAGAATCCGCACAGAAACCTTCACATCAAAGAACCCGGCAGCGCGATCACACATTTTATCGGGATGCTGATGGCAATTTTCGCATCTGTTCCGCTGCTGATACGAGCTGCCGCACAGCCGCAGAAAATTTACATCATAGCAATGTCCATCTATGCAGCAAGCCTCATTTTATTATATGCGGCAAGCACAACATACCATACATTTGATATTTCAGAGAAAACAAATACTGTATTAAAGAAAATCGATCACATGATGATTTCCGTGCTCATAGCCGGCAGTTACACTCCTGTGTGTCTGCTCGTCCTCAAGGGCAGGATCGGAATCATCCTTTTGTCCATCGTATGGGCAATCGCGATCGCCGGAATCCTCATTAAAGCATTCTGGGTATACTGTCCGAAATGGGTCTCCTCCGTACTGTATATTGGAATGGGATGGACCTGCGTGCTCGCCTTCACTCAGCTTTTGAACAATCTGTCCCCGGCAGCATTCGGATGGCTGCTGGCAGGCGGCATCATCTATACGGTTGGCGGTGTTATCTACGCACTGAAGCTGCCCCTGTTCAACAGCAGACACAAAAACTTCGGCAGCCATGAAATCTTCCATCTGTTCGTAATGGGTGGGAGCGCATGCCACTTCATCGTAATGTACGCATTCCTTCTGCCATAATATAAATTTTGTGTTTGTAGGAGCGCCCCATGATAAAGCGTCCAAAAACTAATCGGATACAGTGGATTGACTCACGTATTCGAATCAGGCGGAATTGTAATGCTTCCGGCTCCGGTTACAAAAGGAAGAAAAACCACATTACAATCCCACCTGATCCGAAAGATGCATCATATCGGCTGTATCCGTTTGATTTTCTGCGTTTTCTCAATTGGAAGCGTCTCTCCGACAATCACAGGATTTACGGAAAACCGGCTGAAAGGGTGGGCTTTATCAACTACGTCCCCATCTCAATCGGTTTCCTTGGCTTTCATATTTGTCGGAGTAACTGCCGAATTCGATGAAGCAGAAAACGGATGGAGATGAGGCATAGGAATACTTAAAAAGAGATGAACGGTATGTGAGGAAGGCGACTTCGAAGTAATTCGAAAGAAAAAGTTAAGGATCAGAAAGATGATGTTAAGTCTGAAAATGAAGTGTTTGAGGCGAAGCCGAGTTCTTCATTTTCAGGCTTTGGTTTTAATCAGCTTTCTGATCCTTTAGTTTTTCACGAATTACGGAGCGGAGCCTGAAGCACATGCCGGTCATCTCACAAAAGAATTTCGGTGCCTCATCTCCGTCTGTTTTTGGACCGTATCTCCATCGACATTTAATCCAACAAATATAAATTTACAGTCTCTCACTACTGGAATTCATGAATTTATACTCAGCCACCGACCGGTCAAACCCTTTAATGTGACGGTACAGCCACTCGATCACATTTTTGTTGACCTGCTCTACAAACGCATCAGACGGACCTTCTTCTTCCTCGAGCATATTATAGAGATCTTTCACTACTTCACGGAGCTTATCGTGCTCTTTCTTATGCTGTTCCAGCCCCGGATAATTGATGGACTCCTGGAGCTTCTCTTCTTCCCCGAAATGAAGCTCTGTATAATCTGCAAGATAATCCAGTGTCTTTACGGCCACGACCTTATCCTTGCTTGTCTCACAGCTGTCCAGTAATTTGTTGATCTTATCGATCAGTTCCTTATGCTGTGTATCGATCATCTCATTGCCTGTTACAAGGCTCTCATCAAATTCTGCTCTCATTAATAACTACCTCCTTATTCTGTAAAAATATCAGTAATTGATATATCTTTCTCTATTATACATTAGACTGCGCCGTTTTTAAACTGCATAATCATTTCATTTGTCAGACTGTCGCGGGACGGCTTGACCGGTATATCCTCCCGCTCGAACCATTCCGCAAGGGCGAGCTCGTCCCGGTCTAATGTGATCTTGTCTTCTCCGTCAAGGTCACAGTAAAATCCCATCAAAAGTGTATCACTGAACGCCCACGGCTGGCTTTTATAGTAACGGATATTTTTTACTTTCAGCCCCACTTCCTCCATCACTTCCCGCGCGACAGTCTGCTCCACAGTCTCTCCGATCTCGGTAAAGCCCGCAAGGAGTGCATACTTCTTATATGTCCTGCCGGCGTATTTGGACATGAGGATCCTGTTACCATCCGTAACGCCTATAATAACAGCCGGACAGATCTTCGGATATTCCACATTGCGGCATTCTCTGCAGTAGAGCATCCGCTCTTTTTTGTCCCTCTCCATCATCCTGCCGCATCTGCCGCAGTATTTATGGTTCTTATACCAGTTGTAAAGCTGATAACCTGTAATCCCGGCAAATGCATGATACTGGGGATCTGCATTTCGGAAGATTTCCGTATTCTCCATAACAAACTCAGACAGCGGCTCTCTGTTGATCTCATGGACAAGATAATATCTCTCCTCATCGACAGAGAACAAATATATGTAATCCTCATATATCTCTTCGTTAAGTCTCTCAAGTTCCCGGAACCTGGGAAATGTGATCCCTTCCGGCGTCTTTTTCAGCAGCACTGCATGATCCTCGTAATACAGTGCATAACTCTCCTGATCCGGCGGTACCGGCTCATACTGGTTATTCAGATGCCGCGGTTCTATATCCTGGATCATTCTTTTTCACTCCTCACTCAAAATATCAGAGATTTTTTACTTTGAAATCTCTCTGCGCCTCGCGCTTCTGATCTTTTTTGGCAATATCAGCTCTCTTGTCATAAAGCTTTTTACCTTTGGCAAGTCCGATCTCCACTTTGACCAGGCTTCCGCTGAAATAAACTTTCAGCGGAACGACCGTGATTCCCTGCTCTTTCATCTTACCGAATATCTTCAATATTTCCTTTTTATGCAGAAGAAGTTTTCGCACTCTCAGCGGATCTTTATTAAAGATATTGCCCTTTTCATATGGTGAGATATGCATGCCGTAGATATACATTTCTCCGTCTTCTACACGGATAAAGGCCTCTTTGATACTGCATTTCCCCATGCGCAGGGACTTTACCTCCGTTCCATGGAGGACGATCCCCGCCTCATACTTCTCAAGGATAAAATAATCATGATATGCTTTTTTGTTGTTGGCGATAAGTTTTGTTTCTGCCTTAGCCATATATTTTACTCTCCTTATCAGGATATGATTTCAAAATTCACCGTTCGCTGCAGCTTATCTGCATCTGTCACGCGTACCCGGACAGCCTGTCCCAGCTTATAAGTTTTCCTTGTATGCTCTCCGATCAGCTCATATGTCTGCTCCGAAAGCTCATAATGATCATCTGACATATCGGCCACATGGACAAGTCCTTCGACTGTATTCGGCAGTTCCACATAGACGCCCCATTTTGTCACTCCCGAGATCACACCGTCGTATTCTTCACCGATATGTGAATACATATATTCCGCTTTCTTCATCCTGACAACATCGCGCTCTGCCTCTTCTGCCCGGCGCTCACGGTCACTGCACTGCGCCGCGACTTTGGGAAGGATTTCCTCATAATGAGCGATCCGGTCCTCATTCAGACGTCCCCGCAGATTTTCTTTGATAATACGGTGGATCTGAAGGTCCGGGTATCTACGGATCGGTGAAGTGAAATGAGTATAATATTTTGCAGCCAGTCCGAAATGGCCTGTATTCTCTGTCGTATACCGTGCCCGCTTCATAGAGCGGAGTGCCAGACGGCTGATCAGCGCCTCCTCCGGAGTGCCGTCCACCCGGTCGAGAAGCTTCTGAATTTCTTTCGGGCGCACCTCATTACGCACATGGATATGATACCCGAAATTATTAACAAATGCAGACAACTGTCGTATCTTTTCTTCATCCGGAACTTCATGCGTCCGGTAGAGAAACGGCAGTTCGCGCCAGTAATACTCCTCGGCCACAGTCTCATTTGCCATCAGCATGAAATCCTCGATGATCTTTGTAGCATCATTCCGCTCATACGGCTTGATATCTACAGGACGTCCTTCTTCATCCAGAAGCACTTTTGTCTCCGGGAAATCAAAGTCAATGGATCCTCTCCTGCCGCGACGCTCCCGCAGGATATCAGACAATTCTTTCATATGCTGTATCATAGTAACAATCTTCAGAGTCTCATCATCAGCTGTTTCCGAAGATTTCTGATGCTCTCCGCTATCGTCCCGGATCATACCTGCATCCTGCATCTTTCCGGCAAGAATCCCTGCAACTCCATTGTAACTCATTCGCCTGTTAACATTGATCACCGTCTCGGCGATCTCATGGTCGATCATCTCCCCGGACGGAGTAAATGTCATGATGCATGACAGAGCAAGCCTGTCCTCCCCTGCGTTCAAAGAGCAGATACCGTTTGAAAGTTTATGGGGCAGCATCGGGATCACGCGATCCGCAAGATATACACTTGTCCCTCTCTCAAAAGCCTCACGGTCAAGAGCACTGTTCTCCTGCACATAATTCGTGACATCTGCAATATGCACACCGAGGATATAATTTTCCCCTTCTATCTGCAGTGATACCGCATCATCCAGGTCTTTTGCATCTTCCCCGTCTATCGTCACCATCATCCATTCCCGCAGGTCTTTTCTCCCCGCACAGTCGGCTTCACTTACGGGTTTGCCGACACGGACAGCCTGATTGAGCACTTTTTCAGGAAATTCTGTTGGGATCCCGGAATCCATCACAACAGAAAGGATATCTGTTCCCGGGTCATTGATATGCCCGATGATCTGGACAACTTTTCCTTCCGGCTTCATATGTTCGCCGCCATAAGAAGTAAGCTCCACAACAACTTTATGGCCGTTCATCGCTCCCAGTTCTTTTCCGGCAGGTATATAGATATCATTCAGATAGCGCTGATTATCCGGACGTACAAAGCCGAAATTTTTACTTTTTTCATACAGGCCGACCACGTGTATTACACTGTGAGAAACAATCCTCACGATCTTACCTTCTTTTCGTCTTCCCGAAGGTGCCGCAGTTATGATGTATTCTACTTCATCACCCTGGAATGCACCGGATATATTCTCCTCTGGGATAAATACATCCTCTCCTCCATCTTCCGGAGTCACAAACCCAAATCCTCTTGCATTGGCCTGGAAAGTTCCTTTCAAATGTACAGCATGTCCTTTGCTGTATTTTCCTCTCTTTGACAAGGATATCTTTCCCTCTTCTACAAGAGCATCAAGGACCTCTTTTAATTCATCCCTCTGTTCCCGCGGAATCTGAAGTACGATAGCTATTTCTTTTATCTTCATCGGTACATACAGATCGTCGCTGATAAAATCATAGATAACTTTCTTACGTTTTTCGAATGTCTGATCCATATCTCTTCTCCTATCCGATCTACGCTATTCGGTACAGCTCGCGCAAGCCTGCCCCCATGCGTCCGTTTTCCGGGCGTATCGCGGCCAGCTCACAGCGTTGCTGTTCGCTGACCATTGCCCGTCAATTGTCTGCTCGTGCAGGCGCAGCAGCCGCTTTCCGGACATATCGCACAAAAACATAAGCACTCTATATCCGTTATATAGAGTGCTTACATGATTATTATCTTCTGATATAGTACATTTCATACCACTGCAGCGTTACCGGACGCTCATCTTCCGGTCCGCCCGATCAATTGAAGATCTTAAGGTTAAGAACTACAGCTAATACAATGAAGAGAACTGCTACCACACGGGTAACTTTTACAAGAGTCCCCTCCATAGAACGGCCTTTATTATGTCCCCAATATGTGTCTGCTGCTCCGCTGATCGTACCGAGTCCTGAAGCCTTGCCTTCCTGAAGAAGAATGATCGCAGCTAATGCTATGCAGTCTATAACAAAGATGATCGTTATCACGGTCTTTAAGATATCCATCTCTACACCTCCTGCGGATAAACCACGATTATTCTATCACAGTTGCCTGATCTTTGCAAGACACAGATCCTCCTAAAATATACCGAATATCTTCTCCCGGAATGCAGCATACAGGGAATCATAATCTGTATACTGAATATCACTGTCCTTAAAACGCCTGCTCCACTCATCCCGGATATGGTCGGCAATAAGTTTCGCGTCCTCATGCTCTGTCTTAAGGATCGCAGGGAAAATATAATAGATCATGAAGAAATTCAGATCGAGCTGGACAACATTCTCGATCTTACCCTTTTTAGGAGAAGTAAACTTCTTCTCTACGCAATCGGCAAAAGTACGTGCGATCTCATCAGCCACCGCACCTTTATCTTCCGCGTTCTCTGTCAATTCTGTCATTTCCTGAAAATAATGGCCGTGTGTTCCTAAAAACTCTTCCATATTTGCCTTATAATTTTTTTTCTTGAGTTTCTTCATCATCGGTTTCATATTTTCAAAAATAATTTCTACATGATCCAGCATATATTATCCTCCGTCTCTGGTATTTCTGTGTTCTGCCCGATCTTTTTATCAGTCAGTAACTACGCCTTTCTGCAACATGATATTTGCATAAAGTGCAGATTCACCTGTCGCAATGATTGCGTACACTTTCTTAGCTTCTTCATAGAATGCGAAACGCTCGATATTTCCGACAACAGCATCTCCTCTGTCATCATATTTGCGGATGATCTCCTTATAGGTATCCCAGATTGGAGTCTCCACATCGTCCCCAGGCATTACTTCCATCAGATTGACAGGATGCTCAACATATGTGTCAAGCGGGAATACCTGCAGGATCGCATCCAGCAGCTCCGGCACGCCATGTCCGTCACATCGTATAACGATCGCATCTTTTCCCATAGACTCTGCCGGGAAATTACCGTCTGAAATAACCAGTCTGTCACTGTGTCCCATCTCCGCCAATACTTTCAGAAGCTCAGGTGATAAGATTTTCGGGATTCCTTTTAACATTATGATGTCCTCCTCATTATAATATTTTTTCTTTTAAAAAGGAACCGGGAATTTCCCGATTCCTTTTCTATTCAGACCATTGATAAATATATCAGTAGCCCATATGCACGTTTAAGTTGAAATCCGATTTAAACAATCGTTATAAATAACCGTTACCGATTAGTCATACAGGTTAGGAGCGATGTCTTCGTCTTCCATGTTCTCTGCATCATACCAGTAGCTGTCTGTAGCGATGTCTTCTACGTCGTTGCCTTCGCAGTAGTCATACAGAGCGTGGATAGCAAGGTTACCCTGATCAACAGGAGCCTGTGTAACTGCACCGATAAGTGTTCCGTCAGCAACTGCTGCTTTCAGAGTAGCACCAGCGTCAAATCCTACACCAACGATACCTTCGTCCGGAGTAGCTGCGAGAACGCTCAGGTTCTGGTTAGCTGTGAGGACACCCTCTGCTGTAACCTGGTTGGAACCGAAGATAGCGATCGTATCTTCTTTGTTCATGATGTTGGAAGCCTCTGTAGCGGACAGCTCAACTGTTGTCTGAGCCGGTACTGCTACCTCGATGATAACGTCAGCTGATGCTTCATCACCATTGTTCTCTACCTGGTCTACATAGAACTGGTTACCGATAACTGCAACTGTCTTTCCGTCAGCCTCGATGAGTTCTTTCATCTTGTTGATGAATCCCATACCACGTCCGGAGATGTTAGCAGATGTAGCATCCTGGTTTACTTCACCGATTCTTACCTGATCCGTTGCATTAGCGATAGCATCCTTGATAACCGGATACATATTCTCTGCTGCAACAGCACCTGCAGACTCATTGTCTGTAGCGATCGTAGCGATAACTGATCCTTCCGGTGCATCCGGAACACCTGTATCGAAGCAAACTACCGGGATACCTGCATCAAGAGCATCCTGCAGTGAGTCAAGTACGGCACTCTGATCGTTAGCTGCAAGGGCGATTCCGTCAGGCTTCTGGCTGATCGCGTTGTTCAGCATGTTAACCTGGTCAGCGATATCAGACTCAGCGTTCGGGCCTGTTGTATTTACTGTAACACCAAGCTCATCAACTGCTGCATCGATTCCCTGGATAGCTGCCTGCCAGTATGTTGACTGGAAGCTCTTAACTACTACTTCGAAGTGATAGTCTCCGCCGCCTGATGAGCTGTCATCTGTTGCTGCGCTGTCGTCTGTTGTTTTGGATGAGCTGTCGCTTCCGCCGCCACAGCCTGCCAGAAGTCCGGCTACCATACATCCACCGAGTAATACTGCTAAAACTTTCTTTTTCATATTTCATATCCTCCTGAAATAAGTTTTTCCGGTCATTTTAAAAGATACGCTTCTGTCAGTGCGTCTGTACATATACAAATACCGTGCATATATCTGTATATCCCGGTACGCCCGCACATCAATACGCTGATCTTTCCGGCATGACCTGCCTTTGCTTAGTTTCTATAGTAACAACCGGCAGACATTTTACTGCTGATACAGCTCCCGGCTGTTATCTATCAATGTAACAAAAGAACTAGTTTCCTGCCTCTTTCTTTCTCTTTAAGATATCGATCAGAACGGCTGCGATCAGGACAAAACCTGTAATGATCTGCTGCCAGTTTGCTGTCAGACCGATGAACGGAAGTCCTGTCTTCAGCAGACAGATGACAAAGACTCCGATCAGTGTACCAGTAACGTTACCTACAGCACCTGACATGGATACTCCTCCGACGATGGCTCCGCCAATCGCATCCATTTCAAATCCTGCGCCGCTTCCCGGCTGAACTGTAGCGAAGATTGCCGAATAAGCAATTGCCGCAAGTCCTGCGAAAAGTCCACAGATCACGTATGCCATTACATGGTAGAACCTAACGTTGACTCCTGAAAGTCTTGTTGCCTCCTTATTACTTCCGATCGCACGTGTATAACGTCCCAGCTTTGTGTGGTTAAGTACAAAACTCATGATAACAACCAGAAGGATGATCCACAGGAAACCGATCGGAATATTCTGACCGCCCACCTGAATCTTGAAGATACTTCTGAACCATCCGCCTTCCTGTCCTGCTGCCGGCCACGGAATACCGTAACCGCCTACAACAAATGCACCAAAACCTCGGGTGATCATGCAGGTACATAGCGTTGCCAGAAACGGCGGCAGATCCATCAGAGCCACAAGGCATCCGTTAATAATACCAAAAATTATACCGATCAAAATTGTCACAATCATACCAACCGCAACCGGCATTCCATGCTGACGCACCAGAAGACCGCCGATCAGCGAGTAACAGATCAGACCTGTTCCGATGGAAAGGTCTACACCGCCTGTCAGGAGCGGGAACGTAACTCCGATTGCCATTAATGCGATGTAGTAAGAATAATCAAGAATACTTACTACCGTTGTATACTTTCTAAATCCAGGGCTCATTGCACTGAAAAAGATAAACATTACAATGACGATGATCAGGACGATAAATTGCTGACCGCCCATCCTGTCAATGAACGACTTCTTCGTGCCAGCCGTTTTACTTACTGATTTATTTGCCATCACATTTTCCTCCCTAACTAATCTCTCTTGTAGCCATGTTCATGATATTTTCCTGTGTAGCCTCGGAAATATCCAGTTCGCCGGTTTTCTTGCCTTCACACATAACGACAATCCTGTCACTCATACGCAAGATCTCGGTCATTTCTGAGGAAACCATTATAATGGCTTTGCCTTCTGCTGCAAGCTGGTTCATCAGCTTATAAATCTCGTTCTTAGCTCCGACATCGATACCCCTTGTCGGTTCATCGAAAATCAGGATATCACAGTTTCTTGTCAGCCATTTTGCGATAACGACTTTCTGCTGATTACCACCAGACAGATTTACGACAAGCTGGTCAACACCTGGAGTTTTTGTGTCAAGTTCTTTTACAAACTTCTCCGCGATTTCTTTCTCTTTCTTCTTATTAATGAAAGGTCCGTTGGAGAATTCATCCAGATCAGCCATCGTTGTATTCTCTGCTACTGATTTCTGGACAACAATACCGAATCTCTTTCTGTCCTCTGACAGATATCCGATACCATGCTTAACGGCATCCTGGGGACTCTTGATCGTAACTTTCTCTCCATTGACATAGATATCACCGCTGTCGATCGGATCAGCTCCGAACAGTGCCCTCATTGTCTCGGTACGTCCGGCGCCCATCAGTCCTGAGAAGCCGAGCACCTCGCCTTTATGAAGCTCAAAGCTGACATCCTGAACCATCTTTCCGGCATTGAGGTGGTCTACCTTCAATACAACCGGCGCTCCTGGAGGAGTCATGTTCTTTGTCTTCGGGTCTTCATAAATTACACGTCCAACCATCATATTGATGATATCGTCTTTGGTACAGTCTTTCGTGATCAAAGTACCTACATACGCGCCGTCACGCATAACGGTTACACGGTCTGTGATAACTTTGATCTCATCCATACGGTGGGAAATATAGATAATTCCCAACCCCTGATCTCTCAGGTCACGGATGATCTTGAACAGCTCTTCAATCTCTGCTTCTGTCAGCGCTGCTGACGGCTCATCAAAGATAATAACCTTTGCCTCATGTGAAATTGCTTTTGCAATCTCGCACATCTGCTGCTTTCCAACTGTCAGGTTGCTCATCGTCTCTTTCGGATCGATGTCAATATGCATTCTGTCAAAAAGTTTTCTTGCTTCTTCATTCATTTTCTTGTCATCAATGCGGATGCCCTTCTTAAACTCACGTCCGATGAAAATATTCTGAGCAACCGTCAGATGACCAAGCATATTCAGCTCCTGATGCACGATAACCACACCTGCATCCTGCGCTTCTCTTGTATTATGAAATTCTACTTCTTTTCCTTCATATGTAATTGTTCCGGAATCTTTCTTATAGATACCTGTCAGCACCTTCATCAATGTTGACTTACCGGCACCGTTTTCTCCCATGAGTGCGTGTACTTCACCTTTTCTGACTTCCAGATCTACATGGTCCAGTGCATGAACACCCGGGAAAGATTTGTCGATCCCTTTCATTGTTAATATAACTTCGCCCATATTCTTTACCCTTGCCTTTCTCAATCACACTTCCTGATTTCCATGTATCTCCATCAGTTCTTCCTGCGTCTTGCGACAACGTCCGCAAATACCGCAACAATAACGATGACACCTGTGATAATAAGCTGAAGGTTTTTATCCAGGCCGAGAGCCATGATCCCTTCCTGAAGAAGAGAGATGATCAATACACCGATGATCGTACCACTGATCGATGCAAGGCCGCCTGCCATTGATGTTCCACCCATAACACAGCCTGCGATCGCCTCGTTGTTATACTGGTCGCCGTATCCCGGCTGTACTGTCGTGTAAGCTCCTACAAAGAAGATTGCTGCGATTCCGACCAGAAGCCCGCAGAGAACATATGCGGACATCTCCCATTTCTTAACATTAACGCCGGAAAGTCTTACTGCTTCTTTATTGCTTCCAAGAGAAAGGATATAACGTCCCATCTTTGTCTTGTTCAGGATCACCGCACAGACAACTGCGATCACAAGAAGGATGATCAGTCCCATCGGAATACCATCTAAAGTAACCAGACTTCTGAACCAGCCGCCGTCCTGGCTTGACTGAGGCCAGCTTACAGACTGTGTCTTGGTAAATACTGATGCAAGTCCTTTTGCGATGTTCATGCTCGCCATAGATGTGATGAATGACGGCACGTCCCAATACGCCACAAGGTATCCGTTGAAGATACCGAATGCAATCCCTACCACAAGGCTGATCACAAGGGCTCCGCCCATCGGAACACCGTACATGGTAAAACTAAAGCCTGCCATCAGTGCACAGCAGAACATAACCGGTCCGATGGAGAAATCAATTCCTCCCGTTGCGATAACAAATGTAACTGCCAGTGACAAGAATCCCAGGAAATACGCGTAATTCAGGGCACTTAAGATACGACGTGTGCCCGCGAAAGAGCCTCCTGTCAGGGCACAGAACAGTGCATACATCAGGATCAGTACGATGCACAGCACGATTCTGTTAAATCCCACCTTTTTGACTAAAGGATTTTGTTTGATACTTTCCACTTTTCTTCCTCCCATCTTTTGATTAGATGATTTGTTATGATTCATGGTGTCTCACTTATCTGATTCCCCCATTCCTCACTTGTTTGCGCGTAACGGTTCGCTTTTCCCTATTTAATTTTGGTTTACATTTTTCAGGCATTTTTTACATTTTTTTGATATGTAAACCGCCTGTATAGTCAAATTATACAACTGCAACCATCCATTGTCAATAAAACCGAACAGATAAAGAGCGAAACGGTTCGCTTTCGTTGATTTTACTAATTTTACGATCACATTTTAAATCTTTTGACTGTTTTTTTGTGCAAATTGTCCGTTACCTATAGTCTTCTGATCGAATCTCCTTCACTTATCCCAGCGCTGAAGCTGATCCGGAGAGGGCTTCCTTCCTCCTGTCGGGAAATACGGTTCAAAAGCATCTCCACTGCTTTCTTCGCCATCGCCTCCATGGGCTGTGCGACAAACCATAGTTTCGGCCGGATCACTTTCGACATGAGCAGATCGTCAAATCCCAGTATGGAAATATCCCCCGGACAGGTAAATCCGGACTCATTCACCGCCATAATCCCACCAAGCGTAGTATCGTAATTTCCCAAAATAACCGCTGTAGGAGGCTCCGGCAGCCTCAAAAGGCTCCGCATCCCTTTATATCCCAGCTCAAATGAGTGTTTTCCGCATACACGGTAAGACTCCGGGACTGTGATACCTGCATACTCAAGTGCATCATCAAATCCTTTCATCCGTTCCATACCCGTATACTCGATATTGGAAGCGACCAGAGCAATCCTGCGGTGGCCGTAGCTGATCAGCTTATTCACCGCCCGGAGCATTGCAGCTCTGTTGTCTATCTCTACACAATCAAACTCTTCATCCCGAAATGCCCGGTCAAGAAGGACCACCGGCACATCCGCCCGCTCTGCAGCTTTGAGGAATTTCCCGTTCAGGCTCACAGCAAATACCAGAATGCCATCCACTTTTCTGCTCAACAGAAACTGGAGATTCTTCTTTTCAATTTCCTCATCGTTACAAGAATCACAGATCAGCATACCGTATCCGTTTTCGTGGAGTTCCTGTCCCAGATAATGAAGCATATTTCCGATAAAAATACACTGAATATCATAGACCAGAACACCGATAGTCTTTGTCCGGTTTGTGACCAGTCCTCTTGCAAGCTCATTTACTTCGTAATGAAGTTCCTCGATCGCTTCTTCTATCAGTTTCCGGTTTCTCGGAAGGACGTTCCCGCCATTGAGATATTTGGAGATCGTCGCCAGAGAAAGCCCGGTCTTATCCCTGATATCGCGAATCGTTGCAGCCATTTTTACTCCTTTCAGGGAGTTGGCGAACCGTTTTTATGCATTCTGTCTAATGCAAATACTGTTTTTATTAAACCACACAGCACTTTGACAGTCAAGTATTATACGAGAATCTTTTTAAACCTCTCATAAGCCTCGTCCCAGGCTGCCATATCCTGAGGCTCATAAATTTTGATATCCTGAGAACGTTTTATAATGTCTCTTGCTTCGCTCAGTGACTTGATATCTCCTGACGCCATAAGCTGCAGTGCCACATTCCCGAGTACCGTAGCTTCAACCGGTCCTGCACTTACACGGCATCCGCAGGCATTTGCAGTAAACTGACAGAGAAGAGCACTCTGTGTGCCGCCGCCGACCATATATACAGTCTGGTAATCTTTGCCTGTACAATCCTTAATTTCTTCCATCGCATGACGGTATTTCATTGCAAGGCTCTCATTAATGCAGCGCACCACTTCACCGATGCTCTCCGGTACCGGCTGTCCGGTCCGTTTACAGAATTCACGGATGCGGCTCGGCACATCACCTGCCGGCGTAAATTCCGGTGCATCCGGATTAATAAAGCTGCGGAGCGACGGAGCTTCTTTTGCCATGATCTCCAGATCGCCGAATCCGTACTCCTGTCCCTCGCGGATCCACTGGCGGCGGCTCTCCTGGATACACCACAGACCGATGATATTTTTAAGGAAAGAAATCTTTCTTCCGTATCCGCCTTCATTTGTGATGTTATAATACTCCGACTTATCATTGATAATAGGCTCGGAAAGTTCTGTTCCAAGCAGTGACCACGTACCGCAGCTCAGGAAAATGAAGTCTTCTTCCGATGCCGGGACAGCCACAAGCGCACTCTGTGTATCATGCCCTGCGACAGCCATAACATCAATTTTGTCGAGTCCGAGCTCTGTACAGATCTCATCTGTCAGCTCGCCGACTTTTGTTCCTGTCGGAACAATTTCCGGGAAAATATGCTTCGGAAGTTTCAGTGCATCGATCACCTCATCTGACCACTCTCCTTTTCTCGCGTCAAGAAGCTGCGTTGTAGAAGCGATCGAATACTCTGCTTTTTTCGCCCCTGTCAGGAAATAGTTGAACAGGTCAGGCATGAGGATCATTTTATCCGCACGGTCGAGCAGTTCTTTTCTGTTCTTTAAAAGATACAGGAGCTGGAATGCGGTATTGATCTCCATAAACTGATTTCCGGTGATCTCATAGAACCTCTGTTTGTCTATCATTTTGAAGCTTTCAGCGAGCATGCCTTCTGTCCGGCTGTCACGGTAGTGTACCGGATTCTCAAGGAGGCGCCCCTCACTGTCGATCAGGCCGAAGTCAACGCCCCATGTATCAATACCGATGCTCTCGATCTTACCGCATTTCTTTGCCTTGATAAGCCCCTGCTTGATCTCAAAGAAAAGGCGGAGTACATCCCAGTACATTGTGCCGTTTAAGATAACCGGATCATTGGAAAAGCGGTGCAGTTCTTCGATCGTAATCTTCTCACCGTCAAAAGTCCCGCACATCGCCCTGCCGCCGGAAGCGCCAAAGTCAAAAGCCAATACTTTCTTTTCCATATTGTCCTCCTTAGATAAGAGGGTTGAAAGTTCTGCTTTCAACCCTCTCCTTTCTCTTCACACTTTATATATATAGACTGTTTTTATTTGTACGGTTTGTAAAGAGCGCCATAGTTTGCGCATGCTCTGTAATCAGCGCCTTCTTTGTCCATTCCGAATGCATTCCAAGCTGCCGGACGGAAGATCTTATCTTCCGGTACATTATGCATAGCTACCGGAATACGGAGCATAGAAGCAAATGTGATAAGGTCTGCACCGATGTGTCCGTAGGAAATAGCGCCGTGATTTGCACCCCAGTTGTTCATTACGTCATAAGCTGATTTGAACGGTCCCTCTTTGCCGTCGCATCTCGGTGTGAACCATGTACACGGCCAAGTATAATCTGTACGTTTCCACAGTGTATCGGAAACTTCCTCCGGAAGAGCTACTGTCCAGCCCTCTGCAATCTGAAGCATCGGTCCAAGGCCTTTTACAAGGTTCAGACGGATCATTGTAGCCGGCATCTGTACTTTTGTCTCGAAACGGCTTGAATATCCGCCGCCACGGAAGTATCCGAGGTCTGCCATGTTCCATGTTGTAGCATCCATGATCGCCTGCTGGTCTTCCTCTGTAACATCCCACCACTGTTTCATAACGCCGTTGCCGTTCTCGTCTTTTGCAGCGCCGCATGCGTCAAGGCAGCAAGCACCGGAGTTGATCAGATGGATGATACCGTTGTTCTCTTTTGCGACACCCTCAAGGTCATATCCTGTCACTCTCTTAACAGCTTCCGGGCTCCAGTATGTACGAACATCTGCAAACATCTGAGCACGGTTTGTAAGAAGTTTCATGAACAGCATGCCAAGTCCGTTAAGAACATCATTTTCTGTAGCAACGATGTACGGCTCGCGTGCTCCGTTCCAGTCAAATGTAGTATTAAGAATAGCCTCTGTAAAGTCTCCGTTCGGATAGAAATCTGTCCACTGTCTCTGACCCTGGAAACCTGCTGCGATCGCATTGTGTCCGATTGCTTCCTCTGAGAATTTCTCCGGGAAGTTCTTGTTTCCGTTCATCAGGTCTTTTACAATAACTGCCATCTTTACAACGAACTCGAACTGTTTTTCTTTCTCTTCAGGAGATTTCTGAAGTTCCTCCGGGTTCTTGTCAAATCCGATGTGGCATTTCTCTTTTGCCCATGCAAGAGCTTTCTGATATTCAGCCTCATCATAGATGCCCTCTGTCATACGACGGATGATCTCAACCTCATCAATAGACTCAACACGCATGCCGAGATAAGATTCAATAAAGTCAGAATCAATGATGGATCCTCCGATACCCATTGTAACGGAACCGATCTGCAGCCATGATTTTCCTCTCATGGAAGCGGCTGCAACAGCAGCACGTCCGAATCTTAACAGTTTCTCTTTAACATCTTCCGGGATTGTCATATCGTCAGCATCCTGAACATCATGTCCATAGATACCAAATGCCGGAAGGCCTTTCTGTGCATGTGTAGCAAGAACAGATGCAAGATAAACAGCACCCGGTCTTTCTGTAGCGTTCAAGCCCCATACAGCTTTGATCGTTGTCGGATCCATATCCATTGTCTCAGCGCCATAGCACCAGCACGGTGTAACAGTCAGTGTAATGTCAACGCCTTCTTTTCTAAACTTATCTGCACATGCAGCAGTCTCTCCCACACGTCCGATGGTAGAATCAGCGATAACAACTTTAACCGGTTCGCCGTTTGAGTATCTTAAATTCTCCTCAAACAGCTTTGCTGCATTTTTTGCCATAGCCATTGTCTGATCTTCGAGAGATCCTCTTACATCAAGAGCTCCTTTTCTCGCATCGATAACCGGTCTGATGCCGATTACCGGATAAGAGCCTACATATCTGCTTTCTGCCATAGTAACATTCCTCCTATTCTTTGGCTTTTCAGCTCGTTTCTTGTCTATCATTATAATACTATTTTTTTCGTTTGTCTCGTGCTATAATAGAATAAAAATGTAAAGATATTCACTTTTTGTACAAAATCAGCACATGCGCCGATATCAGCGGATTCGAGCTGGCGCATGGCATTCCTATATAAAAAGCTGTATAAAAGTGCAAAAGAATGCTGGTATGAAGTATAACCAGCTCATTAAGAGTGATATAGAGGAGAACATACTGTGAAATATATTAAATACAGAGAAGCAAAAGAACACGGGACATTTGAGTTTCCGATGGAATTTTATCATGTAGGGCCGGCGCATCCGAGATATGAGATGTCGTACCACTGGCACATTGAATATGAGATCATACGGATATTAAAAGGCGAATTCCTAATGACAATAGGTGAGGACGAATTCACCGCGAAAGCCGGGGATATTATCTTTATCAAGGGAGGACTGCTCCACGGGGGCATACCAAAGAATTGTCTGTATGAATGCATCGTATTTAATCTGGATTCTCTCATGACCGCCTCCCCCGCCGGAGAGCGTCTGTTGAAAAAAGTCAGCAGTGATTCCATCGACATCAGCAATCATCTCTCTGCTGCAGATAAAGAGCTCTCCCGCATCACCGACAGGATGTTCGGACATATGAAGACCCGCGCCGAAGGGCACGAGCTCACCGTGATCGGAGCATTTTATGAATTTTTCGGATATATACTTGAACACGGATGGTACAGGGAAGCCCAGAGTATCTCCGCAAAAGACGGGCGCAGGATCGAACATCTGAAAAATGTGATCTCCGCCATCGAAGATCACTATGATGAATGTGTCACACTCGACGATCTGGCGCGGATCGCAGGGATGAACTCAAAATATTTCTGCCGCTATTTTAAAGAGATGACCCACAGGACTCCGATCGACTATCTGAATTATTACCGCATTGAGCAGGCCTGTTTTAAACTGGCAACCTCTAACGATTCAATAGCGGAAATCGGGATGAGCTGCGGATTTAACGATGAAAGCTATTTCATCAAGACTTTTAAGAAATACAAAGGGGTGACGCCTAAGAAATACTTAAGTGCCCCCCTCGTAAGCTGAATATTTATTTTCCTGTGATTTGTTTCACATATTTTTTGTTGAGCTTCCGGTTGCGGAAGAATCCGCCGATCGTATGCCCCAGGCCGCGGAACAGATGCCCGTTGACCATGGTCACAATGCCTTCCACCATCTCCATGCTCACCATGCCGCCTGTCATCTTCGCGATGGCACGGAACGGCATATTATAGATAAAGAGAATGTTCAGATCCGGTTTTCCGGCATCTTCACTCTTCTTTTTCATCTGGGTCAGTTTCTTATATGCGAACCGTGCAATAGCACTCTTTGCGTAGTACATCTGGCAGATCGCGTCATTCACCGTCAGATCTCCGGTCCATTTACCGGACGGGATCGGCGTTCCAAGAAGCTCTTCAAACTCCTTGTCGTCCACCTGCTGGATCAGGCCGGAATAATAGGACGGCATACGGTTTGTATAGTACGGAAACTCTTCTGTCGTCCCCTCGACAGCCGCTTCTGCTTCAAGCCGGATATCCGCGCAGCTTGCACCGATCATAATGCGGTATGTGCCGCCCTCGATCTCCCAGCGGTTCGTCCGCACATTCCAGTAACGGAACGTTTTATCGTCAAAAGCAATCCGCACTTCTCTGCTCTCACCAGCTTTCAGAAATACCTTTGCAAAGCCTTTCAGTTCTTTCTCCGGACGGTATACTTTTGCATCTTTCATACCCACATAGAGCTGGGCTACTTCCGCGCCATCCATCTTTCCCGTATTTGTCACGGTAAATGTCACGCCGGTTTCATCCACGTTGATATCGCTGTACTCGAAAGTAGTATATGACAGTCCGAAACCGAACGGATACATTACGCGTACCTTACTCGTGTCATAGTAGCGATACCCCACATAAAGTCCCTCCCGGTACTCCGAATTGCGTTCCTCACTGGGGAAATAACGAAATGCCGGTGTATCCTCATAGCGGAGCGGGTATGTCTCATTCAGTCTTCCGGACGGATTGATTTTTCCTGTCAGAATATCAAGCATAGCCCCTGCGCCCGCCTGACCGTAAAGATAGCCGTGCAGAAGCCCTTTCAGGCAGTAATGCCATGGCATTTCGATGGCCGCACCGGAACTTAACACTCCGACAATATTTTTGTTTACTCTCGCCATTGCTTCCAGAAGCGAGATCTGGTTCTGCGGTATCCTCATATGAGTACGGTCGATTCCCTCGGACTCACTCAGCTCATCCAGTCCAAAACAGTACAGGACAACATCCGCGGACTGCGCAAGATCAACAGCCTCTTTTGCAAGAACTGTGTCCTCTTCGCCGGTTCTGATATATCCTTTGGAAGTTCCGGCAAGCACGAGATCATATCCCTTGATCATCTCTGCCATCTTATCCAGTTCGGTCGCATTTACCATGGAAGAACCCGCGCCCTGATATCTCGGTTCAAATGCAAAGTCGCCGATCAGCGCAACTCTCGTTCCCGGCTTCAGAGGCAGGATATTCTCCTCATTTTTCAAGAGCACCGCGCTCTCGGATGCTGCTTTTCTCGCCAGTGCATGATGTGCTTTCTTATCAAATTCTTTCGGGATTTCTCTGTCTTTTGTAAGGGTAAGAACCGCCTCCAGAAGGCGGTCAACACACTCGTCCACGGCAGACTCTGCCAGTCTGCCCTCCTTTACTGCTGCCACGATCTGTCTTGCGGAATCCAGTCCCGGGGTAGGCATCTCAAGGTCAGACCCCGCTTCCACGCCCTTGATATGGTCGTTGGAACCTCCCCAGTCTGTAATTACAATTCCATCGTATCCCCATTCGTTTCTAAGAATATCTCTGAGGAGGTGCGTATTTTCATTGGCATAAGTTCCGTTAACCTGGTTATAACTGGTCATGATTGCCTTTGCACCGCCCTCTTTCACGGCAATCTCAAACCCGGTCAGGTAAATCTCTCGCAGCGTACGTTCATCTACCACCGCATTCATCGCCATTCTGCGGAGTTCCTGACTGTTCACGGCGAAATGCTTCGGGCAGGCGTAGACTCCCTGGCTCTGGATACCGCGCGCATAGCCGGCCGCCATCTTTCCTGCAAGGTATGGATCTTCGGAAAAATATTCGAAATTTCTTCCACAGAGCGGGCTTCTCTTGATATTAAGCCCCGGTCCCAGAACCACATGAACTCCCTGTACACTTGCCTCTTCTCCCAGAGCCTTTCCAACCTCTTCTCCCAGTTCGGGGTTCCAGCTGTTGGCAACAGTGGCCGCCGTTGGGAAACAGGTAGCCGGAAGAGACGGGTTTAATCCCAGATGATCTCCGGCTCCCGCCTGTTTACGGATACCGTGAGGCCCGTCGGAACAGTACATGGACGTAATTCCCAGACGCTCAAAATCCCACGTCTGCCATTCGCCCTTGCCGCTCAAAAGAGCCGCTTTTTCTTCTAATTTCATTTTATCAATGATTTCTTTATGTTTCACAACGCTCCTCCTGTTCTGCTGTGTTTTCTTATTCCTGCATTAACTGTTATTTTGCTTCTTTTTTCTCAGGCTCTCCTTCCGGGAAGATAATCTTAAATACAAAGAAGAAGATGATCATAGATACACCGCCTGTGATAAATGTAACGAGCAGATTGTAGATCGCCGGCGCCACATACTGCTGTGCGATCGGCATCCACAGATTGTTGAATCCGTTACAGATCAGTGAAATAACTACCCATGCGATAAAGTACCACATTGCCTGATAGACCGGATTGCCTTTACTCTTAAATGTAATATTTCTCTGAAGCGGGAAGTTGATACACTGTGCAAGGAATGATCCCACCTCATAACTGATGAAGTATCCGAGACCGCCTCCGATCAGCACTTCACCTGTCGTCTTATCTCTCAGAACTTCATACCCCAGCAGGCTCCAGTCAAACTTTACCCCGAACAGGTTCATATGCACCTGCGGCCACATAAACTCCGTGCCTGCAAGCCCTTTACCGAGAATATGGGGCATCAGGGTAAATACAAGGTACTGGAAGATCGTTACGCCCATACTGAATACGAAGAAATAAAAGATCTGATAAACCCATTTTGCCAGCTTCGGATGGTTATTCTCAAAAGTCCCCCACTTATCCAGCCACCAGCTTTTTAAATTGCTCATATACTGCCTCCGTTCCCTGTCTGCAAGGCAGGCCCGGACTCATCCGGTCCGGGCCCGCCTGCTATTGGTTTCCTTTATTACTTAGAAGTCTGTGTTTTTACTTCCGCTGCATTTCTCTTAAGGAATTTCTTGATAGCTGCAACTTCAAGTACAATGATGATCGCCGCAAAGATCACATCGATCACGATCGCTGCTACCTGCCAGCCCATAAGGCCTGTCTCAAGGTTAGCCGGATCATAAGCACGGCTGTTTACAACAGTGTACAGGATATTCTTGCATGCCTGACGCATCGCCTGAACGCCTGTCGCGCTGTCCTGATCTTTTACATGGTTAGTCTCTGTATCGTAAGCAACCAGCATACAGTCTGTACCGTTTCTGATACCCTGATCAGAGTTCATGTATCCGTATACTCCAAAGTAGTCGGTAAGTACGAATCCCTGGAATCCCCACTCGTCACGAAGAACTGTATTGCAAAGCGGTGCATATCCGCCAGCCCATTCTGTTCCGATGTAGTTGAAGGAAGACATAACAGCATCACATCCGCCCTCTTTTACGGAAATCTCAAATGGTTTCAGATAAATCTCACGGATCGCCTGCTCGTTTGACCATGTACACAGCATACTGTTACGGTTTGTCTCCTGATCGTTCAGGGCAAAATGTTTCATGTAAGCATATACGCCGTATTCCTCTGCTCCCTGGATTGCCGCGGATGCGATCTTACCGGAGAGGAGTCCGTCTTCTGAGTAATACTCGAAGTTACGTCCTGCGAAAGCGGAGCGGTGAATGTTCATAGCCGGTGCATACCATCCGGATACGCCCATCTCGTCAGCCATCTTACCGATGCTCTCACCGAAAGCTGTCGCAATGTCTTTATTCCATGTACTTGCGATCATTACCGCTGACGGGAATCCTACGGAACCTGTTCCTGTAAAGTTGTTGTTAATGGAAGCCGGTCCGTCACAGTCGATCGTTTGTACCTTGTTAATGCTTGATAAAGCTACTGTCTGATATCCGCCGAGAGCGATGAGCTGATCCATATCAGATACTGTCATCTGATCCAGAAGTTCATCCCACTGTGCGTCGTCATAATCCACACCTCTGAGATCTGCCAGTTCCAGACCGTTGTCCGCACCTGTTGTCGGCATCTCATCTTCTTCGTTATTGTAGTTTTCCGGATCATAATTTCCATTGTTGAGGAACGCGGCTTTCTGCTCGTCTGTCATGGACAGGGAAGCCGGAGCTGCTGTCGCCTCATCATAATTTGCAAATCCGTCTGCACGGGAGAGATATGTCACATCGCCTTCTGCAGAAGCGAACTGGTTTGTAACTTCTGTCTGATCTGTAGAACGTGTGTTGTCGCCGCTGTATGTAATCGTCTCAGGAACATTGTATGTCTGTGAATCAATTACTGTATGAGAATCACTGTTAATGCTGATCTCATAGTCGCCTGCCTCAAGCACGTAAGCCTGTGCATTCTGATAATCATAAGAAGCCATATCCTCTGCGTTAAATGAAATCGTTACTGTCTCGGAAGCGCCCGGCTCAAGCATCTCTGTCTTCTCAAATGCGATCAGGTTCGCAGTTGCTTTCTCAATGCCGCCGTTTGTATACGGAGGATTATAGTATACTTCTACTACGTCCTTGCCTGCAACATCACCTGTATTGGTTACTGTAACATCAAAGGAAATCGTTCCATCAGCTTCTGTCATCTCACCCATTTTCTGAGTGAATGTTGTGTATGAAAGTCCGTATCCGAACGGATATACCACGGACTCGTCATAGTTGATCAGCCCTTCGGCAGCAGCTGTCTCCCAGAAGCGGTAGCCTACATAGATCCCCTCTACATAGTTGACAAAGCTCGGAGCTACGATCTGCTCTGTTCCATCGAATCCAACCTGTGTCATATTGAATTCTTCTGTATTGTCATAGAAGAAACTTCCGAAGTTATTTGCCGTCGGAATTGCAGTAAGATCAGCAGCAAATGTATCGCTTGTCTTACCGGACGGGTTAACCGCACCGCTTAAGATCTCGCCCAGAGCGTTAAATCCGGACTGACCTGTACCCGGGCACCACAGAGCACCTTTGATCTGCTCATATTCATTGAGGAATCCGAGTTCCATAGCGTTTGCCCCGTTGTATACAACAACTACATTGTCAAAGTTCTCGCATACCAGATCCAGCATATTTCTCTCTGTCTGGCTAAGCTGGAGATAGTGTTCTCCCGGCTCGAAATCGTTGTACTCATCTGAATTATTTGTGTAAGTCACCTGGCTTACATCTGTCGGAAGATCTGCACCCTCGCCGCCGACACGTGTGATCACTACCATAGCTGTGTCTGAGAACTCTTTTGCGTTGTTCATCATATCTTCGCTGTAGGAATCAGCTGTCGGTTCCGGAAGTGTCCAGTCCTGCTGCCACATTCCGACTTCCGGACGATCTGCACGGTAATCTGTGTAGAAATCGGAAAGCTCTGTGTTCAGCTCAAATCCCGCATTCTCAAGTCCCTGAAGCAGGGTTACTGTCTCATAAGCGTCAGACAGAGAACCTGATCCTGTTCCGCCGTAGCACGGATTCGTGGATGCCCATCCGAATACGTTAAGTTTATTGGAATCATCCAGCGGCAGGATATTGTCCTCGTTCTTAAGCATTACGATACCCTCTTCCGCGATCTGCTCTACAAGGTCTGTAGCTTCTGCAGAAGTATCCTCGCTGATCGTACCATTTCCTGTTGCCAGTGAGATCATGCTGTTCATCGGTCCGAAGCAGATCATGTTTACTACTACGACCAGTGCCAGCAGGATCGCGATGCCCGCCTCTGAGCGGACCAGTTTTCTTTTGGTCTTGTTCAGTTTGAATGCCGCGATCAGCACGATCACTGCGATCACGAAAACAACTCCAAAACCAATCAGATATGGCTTACATGTATTCAACACGTTTACCACATCGGCCATGTTAATTGCTAACATAGTCTTTCCTCCCTTTCTCTTTTAGTTTTCAACGGTTCATCCCGTTAACTGGCGTAATTATAGCAGGGATTTACCAATCATTTACGAAACATTCACAAATTGTTCATTTTCTGCATAAACTGTTTTACTATATAGACATATATAACAAAAAAACATATGTGAAATTGTGCATTTTGCCAATTTCACATATGTCTATACTTTTTATCGTGTCAGCCCCCCTTGGTAAATAGTATAAATTATCACACGTTCATCGGAATCAGTATCCTAAGACTGAACCAGTTATCTCTGGCTTCAATCTGTACTTCACCCTTATATTTGTGCACCGTATACCGAAGGCTTTTCAAGCCATATCCATGCAGACTTGTTTCTTTTTTACTTGTAACCGGAAGCCCTCTCTCGAAACGGATATCCCCCTCATAATAATTCTCAAACCGTATGATCAGAAAGCTTTTTTCCGAGAACGCATCTACATGAATCATTCTCTTCCCGTAGTCTTTAATCTTCAGCTCACATTCTATAGCATTGTCCAGCGCGTTTCCAAAAATGGAACAGATATCCATAACATCCATAGAGTCAAACAGTTTCCCGTCAATCACGCATGTCATATCGATCTTATGCTGCATACATCGCAGATTCTTACTTGTAAGCAGCGTATCCAGCACCTGATTTCCCGTTTTGTTCATAGCCTCATAATCATGGATTTCATGTTCCAGTTTATCGAGATACTCATGCCGCTGCGGCGCATCCTCTTCCGCCCTCAGTGCAATGATATGATTCTTCAGGTCATGATACCTGAAATTAATAAGATCCACTGTCCTCTGGGCCTGTTTGTACTGTTCATACTGACTGTTCAGGATTGTCTGGATTGTCTCGAGCTCCCGCTGGATATGGGCGGATTTCCACTGCGACTGATAGGCATATAGGATTGCAAGTCCTCCCAGATCCACCAGGGTCCTCATATTAAAGATCTCTACGCTGTCTCTGCCCGCAAACGGCACACTGACCGGGAGGAATCCCAGATTACTTGCTCCGAAGATCACCACCGTCACCACAATTGTCGTTGCCATCTCTCCTCTGGTCACCGAGAACTCATCCTCTGCAGAAGAGATGCTCCGCCCCAGCTGCCAGATAATAAAAAAAACAACTCCATACACAAGAACAAGAATAAGAATTCCCCATACCTCGTGCCGTGCACCGATAATATCATGTATATAGCACCAGATCTGCCACTCTACGGAAGCGGCAAATTCCGAAGTGATAAATGCAGTACAGGCAGCGCATACAGTATTGTTCAGCGGCAGATCCACACAGATTCTGATATAGCAGAACATAAGCAGCGCAGCCGCAGCCATACACAGATTCCACATCACGCCCTCAAATCCGTCTGTAACGATCATAAATACGCACTGTACGGCCAGAGCCGCGCAGCTTACCGCGGCGAAGACGATTCCACTGAACCGTTCCCTCCGCCTCAGCGGGAAAATGCAGACAATACAGGCCAGCCATTGTGCCAGTGCAGTGATGATCCGCGGAATGTCCGGCAGATTTTGTATAAACTCTGTCATCGTCATGAGCGTTCCCCCCAGTACCTTGTCAGTTCCTGCATAAACTGTTTCATCCTCGGTCGGCTGATCAAAAGCCGGTCTCCATGGACTATAGCATATTTATCCTGAACACCGTCCACATGTTCCAGATTCACAAGATAGCACTTATTTATTCTGGAAAAATCCATCCCGTCCATCGTCGTCTCTACGGACTTCATCGTACCCGATGCCACAGAATTTCCATCCTTTGTATGGTAGATCAGATTGTGTCCCTCACTCTCGATATAGTAAATGTCAGAGAGATCCATCCGCATGACGCCGCCTTTCACCGGTATCGTAATTTTTCTGCGGCTGCTCCTCTTCTTTAATTTAGCTACGGCACGTCCGAACTTCTGGCTGAATGTAAAGTAGGACACCGGCTTGAGAATGTAATCCAGCGCTCCCACTTCATAGCCGCGGATCGCATACTGGGGCGCATTGGTTATAAATATAATGGCTACCGATGAGTCCGACTTCCGGATTTCCTCCGCCGCAGTCATTCCGTCTATGAATTTCATCTCAATGTCCATGAGAATAATATCGAACTGGGCCCGGTAAAACGCCGCGATCTCATCACCGTCGTGGTAGACCGTAATCTCAATCTGCTCGCCGGATTCCCGTTTATACTGTTCAAGATAATCTTTTAAAACCGAAATATAATTTTCTTCATCTTCCACGATCGCGACTCTGATCATAGCTTTTCTCCTATTTCCGTTTAGAAAAACATTGTGACTCTGCATATGATTATAGTATGGCAAAAGGCAGATGGTCAAGACAGGATATGCCGGATCACCGTAAGTCTCCATATAAAATGCGTCCGCAGAGGACATCTGATCCCCTGCGGACGCACTCGTCATTCATCCAATATGAATTTTTTATTATTCAGCCTTGTCAGCAGCGTATACATCTACCAGTTTCTTCAGGTAGTCGTATCTCTCCATAGCTTCCTGCTCGTTGATCGCGAACAGTCTTGCTGCCTTTTCCGGATTAGATCTCTTCAGAGCATTGTAACGAACCTCTCCGTCGAGGAATGCCTGATAATCTTCTTCCTTAGGCTCTTTGCTGTCAAGTGAGAACTTGTTGCCTTCAGCAGCCGGATTGAACCGGA
>CAMMSL010000002.1 GCA_946499505.1 uncultured Lachnoclostridium sp. | reverse complement strand
CGCCACATCTGTTGTTCCCATTCCTGTGGAAAATGCTCCGAGAGCACCGTATGTACAGGTGTGTGAATCAGCGCCGATGATACACTCACCAGCTGTCACAACTCCCGCCTCCGGCAGGATCGCATGCTCCACGCCGGATTTGCCCTGCTCAAAATACCATGTCAAGCCCTGCTCTTTTGCGTATTCGCGGATCGCCTTGGAGTTCTCCGCTGATTTGATATCTTTGTTCGGTGTAAAATGATCCGGAACAAATACTACTTTATCTTTGTCAAACACGTGATCTGACATCTGCTTGATGATCGGCAGAGCCATCGGGCCTGTGATATCATTTGCCATGACTACGTCAAGCTTTGCTTCGATCAGCTGGCCTGCTTCTACAGAGTCAAGCCCCGCATGAGCCGCCAGAATCTTCTGCGTCATTGTCATTCCCATAATGACAGCCTCCTCTTTCTTTAAACGTCTATTTTGACATTTTACCACAGGAAAGCGAGAAAAAAAAGAGGAAGAAATTAATGACCTGCTAATCTGCTTGACGTTTTCAGTCTGTGTACTTTATAATAAGTCTGCTGTCTTACTGATTTGTATGATACATTGAATGAAATCTTTATTACAGTGGGGGATAATATGAACGAAAGCAAAACTGACAATACATCAAGGATATCGATGCAGCCTGTAGAGAAGAAATCTCTTTACTTAAAGATATCTGATTCCATATACAGCTATATACAGATGAACGGCCTGCAGCCCGGTGACAAACTTCCGTCAGAGCGGGAAATGTCAGCTATGCTGGGGACAAGCCGTAATTCAGTCCGGGAAGCGCTCCGTATTCTGGAAGACCGGGGCTTAATCTATGTCAAGACCGGAAGCGGAGTATTTATCCAGAATCCTTATGGCGAAAATAATTCTTTTTCTGTACGGCTTACTAACTTTACTCTTCACGAGATACAAGAACTTCAAAGCACTCTGGATCATCAGGCTGTGGAAAATGCAATGAAACGCGGAACAGATGAAGAAAAACAGCAGCTCATCTCTCTCGCTTCAGAAATGGTGCGCCTCGCCTCAGATAATCTCTACAGCCATATTTTAGATCACAGTTTTCATAGTAAACTGTACGAGATCGGACGCAATTCCGTAATTCACCAGCTCATTGTCCATATCCGCGAATATCGGTTTGTTCAGCAGGAGGAGTCAGAAGATGGCAACGATTCGATCTGGCTGCCCACTGTTTTGCAGCATCTTGAGCTGGCTCAGGCATTGTATGACAAAAATCTGGAAAAAGCTGTCAAAGCTATCGATGAGATCAACGAATATGGTTTTCAGATTTCACATAAAGAATGATTTTTCGCAACTTAGAAATGCTTATATATAGAACGTCTGCGACCACCTGCAAACAGGTTTCCGCAGACGTCTTTTTTACCCCGGATTTTATTCCTGAACTGCTTCTTTCTTTCCGGTCAGCTCCAGATATTCTTCATAGTTGTCGCTTCCCTTCTTGATCTTTGCAATACCGAAGCCTGTAAATCCCCAGATGATTGCAAAGATAACTCCTGTATAACACAGGCACGCCCATGGCGCATACTGCGCAGTTGACACCCCGAGAACAGAGGTCATATATACACCTGCAAGCGACCACGGTACAAGAGGTTCAATAACTGTAATACTGTCCTCAAGACAGCGCGACAGATTCTTCGTCTCAAGGCCCCGCCGTATATATTCCTCACGGAACATACCGCCGATCATCAGATGAGTTACGGCAGCTTCTCCAATTACAATGATCATCACGACTCCGATTGCTACTGTGCTGGTGATCAGCTGACCTGTATTATGGATATGCTTCGTCAATTTTTCGAGAATGATATCCATACTTCCGCACACGGTCAAAGCACCGATGAAACTAAATGCACAGAACGCCATCAGCGTGGTGTTCATCATAGAACTCATACCGCCTCTTTGAAGAAGATTGGATACTTGTTCTGGAATTGCATTGAGATCAACCGTCAGATTCGGGAACAGATCCATTGTAAAGCCGCTTACCATACTGGTTGCACAGGTTGCGAAAGAGAAGCCCTGTACAGCCATCGCTAGAATAACTGCTACCACCGATGAAATAACCATGACAGGAATAGTCGGTTTCTTCATAAGTGATCCTGCCACAACAATAACCGGCGGGATCAGAAGCAGCAGGCCGACGGGCATGCTCAGGTTAAACAGTTCTGATAGAGTATTGATAATCTCATCTACCTGAGTAATCTCCCCGCTGCTTGCAAAGTGCGCTCCTGCTATCACATAGACAATGCAGCTGATAATAAATCCCGGAATCGTCGTATAAAACAGGTGTCCGATGTGCTTATACAGATTGGTGCCTGTCGCAATCGCAGACATATTTGTACTGTCTGAGAGAGGCGACATCTTATCTCCGAAATACGCTCCTGCAACGATGGCTCCAGCGACTGCCGGAAGCGGAGCCCCCATGCCCGCAGCTACACTGATCAATGCCGCACCCACAGTTCCTGCTGAGCCCCATGATGTTCCGGTACTCACAGACAACACAGTTGTTACAAGAAACGATGTGATAATGATATATTTCGGGCTGATGATCTGCAGACCAATGTATACGAGGAATGGGATTGTACCACTCACAATCCATGCTCCGATCATAAGTCCTACACAGATCAGGATCAGAATTGCCGGGAATGCAGCCGCAAGTTTCTCAACGATTTCTTTTTCTATATCTTTCCAAGTATATCCCAGATACATACACAGACAGATCGTGAAAGCCGCACAGATCAGCAGCAGAATCTTAATATCCACACTGAAAACAAGCAGTCCTACGATCAATACTGCAAACATAAAAATCAGCGGAAGTACCGCAAGGAAAAATCCCGGTTTTTTTATCTCTCTTTCTCTCTTATTTTCCATTTGTACACCTCATACAATCTTGCCGAATCAGATTTTGTCAAGCGCCTGTTTCAAGTCATCGATCAGATTTTCCGCACCCTCTAAGCCGCAGTGAAGTCTTACGATATTTCTTGTCAGACCATGGAATGCAAGTTCTTCATCACTCCAATTATATGTATAGGCAATAGCCAGACTTTCAAAACCGCCCCATGATGCTCCTTTTTCAAAAAGCTTCAGATTATCAACAAATGTCTCAATATCTTCAAGGCTTCCGTCTATTTCCACGCTCATCAGCCCGCATTCGCCTTTCTGCTGTTTTCTCGCCAGCTCATACTGCGGATGTGACGGAAGACCGGTGTAAAATACTCTCTTGATCTTCGGATGTCCTTCGAGGAATTTTGCAACTTCCATTGCAGTCTCGTAATGTCTCTGCATCCGGACGTCCAGCGTTCTTAAACCTCTGATCGCAAGCCATGCCTCCATTGGGCCCAGCACACCGCCGAACCAGTCTCTCTGCACCATAACTTTTCTCATAAACTCTTCATCTTTTGAGATCAGCACGCCTCCGATCAGATCGCTGTGTCCTCCGATATATTTTGTCATTGTATGCATGACGATATCGATTCCCATATCAAGCGGTTTCTGAAAGATCGGTGTAGAGTATGTATTATCGATATAGGTAATGATTCCGTGTTTTTTAGCAAGCTTCGCTACTCCCTCAAGATCCACCACATTAAATACCAGTGTAGATGGGCTTTCCAGAATGATCATATCCGTCTCCGGACGAATCGCATCTTCAAACTCTTTCACAGTTTTTCCTTCTACATAAGTAACCGTGATCTCATATTTTTTACAGAGAAATTCGTCCAGCAGATGCTGTACCGGTCCATAACTTTCTCTGATACAGATAATGTGGCTTCCTGCCTTGCACACTGCCAGAATTGCAGCCGCGCATGCCGCCATTCCGGCGGAAAATACAACTGCTCTTGATCCGTGTTCCAGAGCCGCCAACTTCTTTTCCAGAATCGTAACTGTCGGATTAGATGCTCTCCCGTAGTAATATTCATCCTTAAAAATATCTACGGAAAAATAATCTTTGACTGTATCAAACACATGTAAAGATGTCATAAACACCGGCGGTGTCACAGCTTTCATGTATTTATGCGGATCTTCTCCCACATGAGTCATTGCAAGTAAATCGTCTCTGTCTGCTCTTTCTGCCATTATTGTGCCCTCCATTTCAAATTGGTTTATTGGTATTGTGGTTCATTGGTTGAACCAATTTATAGCCTAAATTATATTCCAATAGTAGAAAATGTCAATACACTTCTTCATATTTTATATTTATTTATATATTATGCACAAATTTCGAGCAATCTTTTTGTATAACAAATACAATCACCGGAAGTGAAAAACTTCGCATTATGAGATTGCATACAGTCGACAAGATACCAAACATGCTCAGACTCTGGCTCTTCGCTTATACAAAAAGAGGATCGCATTTGTCCTGCAATCCTCTTTGTTCTCATAAATCAATTTTTCTATACCTGATTATTTACTTCTTTGTAATATATCCTTTCGCTGTAAGGGCCTCTGCACACAGGACCGCTCCACCTGCTGCTCCTCTTACTGTGTTATGGGAAAGTCCGATGAATTTATAATCGTACATTGTATCCTCTCTCAGGCGTCCGATGGATACTCCCATTCCGTTCTCGTAATCTACATCCAGAGTTACCTGCGGACGATTGTCGTCTTCCAGATACTGGATGAACTGCTTCGGAGCGCTCGGAAGCTCTGCTTCCTGCGGGAAGCCTTTGAAGTTTACAAGCTTTTCGATGAGCTGTTCTTTCGTCGGTTTTTTCTCAAAATTGATAAACACTGCCGCTGTATGTCCGTTCAGTACCGGGACACGCACACACTGGCATGTGATCTTCGGGAGCTCTGCTTTTACGATCTGGCCGTTCTCCACTTTACCGAGTACACGAAGCGGCTCCTGCTCGCTCTTCTCTTCCTCACCGCCGATAAACGGGATGATGTTTCCAACCATTTCCGGCCAGTCTTTAAATGTCTTTCCTGCACCGGAGATAGCCTGATATGTTGTGACAACAAGCTCCTTCGGTCCGAATTCCTTCCATGCTGCAAGGCACGGAGCATAGCTCTGGATAGAACAGTTCGGTTTTACAGCGATAAATCCGCGTGTTGTGCCAAGACGTTTCTTCTGATCCGGAATCACATCGAAATGATCTGAATTGATCTCCGGCACTACCATCGGGACATCCGGTGTCCAGCGGTGTGCGCTGTTGTTTGATACAACCGGAGTCTCTGTCTTAGCATATTCTTCCTCGATCGCCTTAATCTCTTCCTTGCTCATATCCACTGCGCTGAACACGAAATCAACTGTAGACGCCACATGCTCCACATCGTTTACATTGAGCACTGTCAGCTTTTTCACTGCCTCCGGCATCGGAGTGTCCATTTTCCAGCGGCCGCTCACCGCCTCTTCGTATGTCTTACCTGCTGAACGCGGGCTGGCTGCGACTGTCACTACCTCAAACCACGGATGGTTCTCGAGCAGAGAAATAAATCTCTGTCCTACCATACCTGTTGCACCTAAGATTCCTACTCTTAATTTCTGATCCATTTTCTCTACATCCTTTCTGCATTATATACTGTACTTATTCAGCGGCCAGATATTCCTTTTCCGCCTTAATCACTTTCTCCATTGCAGCTTTCCCCGGCGCTCCGATGGTATTTCGCATCTCCACGCAGGTCTTCATGCTGATAGCGTCATAAATGTCTTCTTCAAATACCGGTGAAATCGCCTTGAACTCATCCAGACTCATATCATCCAGCGCGATTCCCTTATCGATACAGTAAAGCACGAGCCGTCCTACGATACCGTGCGCATCACGGAACGGAACGCCGTGATTTACCAGATAGTCTGCCGCGTCCGTTGCATTAGTGAACCCATGCTTTGCGCTCTCTTCCATGCGGGCGGAGTTGAACTTCATCGTCTTTAACATTCCCGTAAAGAGCGCCAGACATCCTTTCGTTGTATCGATGGCGTCAAAGACAAACTCCTTGTCCTCCTGCATATCCTTATTATATGCCAGCGGAAGGCCTTTCATCGTTGTCAGCATAGACATCAGCGCGCCATACACTCTGCCGGTCTTTCCTCTCACCAGCTCAGCGATATCCGGGTTCTTTTTCTGCGGCATGATGCTGCTGCCTGTACTGTAGGCATCATCAATCTCCACGAACTTGTATTCATTGGTGTTCCAGATGATCACTTCCTCCGAAAATCTGCTCAGATGCATCATAATCGTGGACATTGCCGACAGAAGTTCGATAAGGTAATCTCTGTCTGAAACCGAATCCATACTGTTGAGCGTCGGTCCGTCAAAGTCCAGAAGCTCTGCCGTATATTCCCTGTCCAGCGGATATGTAGTTCCTGCCAATGCCCCGGAGCCAAGGGGGCAGAGATTCATTCTTTTATAAATATCTTTCATACGGGAACGGTCGCGTTTAAACATCTCGAAATATGCTCCCATGTGATGTGCCAGTGTGATCGGCTGCGCTTTCTGCAGATGTGTAAATCCCGGCATATACGTCTCGAGATTTTCTTTCATCAGCTTTAAGAGCACTTCCAGCATTTCCTTTAACAGGCTGTCCAGCTCAAGAATCTCGTCTCTTGTATAAAGCTTCATATCCAGCGCTACCTGATCGTTTCTGCTGCGTCCGGTATGGAGCTTTTTCCCTGCATCCCCGATCCGGTCGATCAGATTTGCCTCAACAAAGCTGTGAATATCTTCATATTCCTCCGTAATCTCAAGAGTCCCGTTTTCCACATCGGTCCGGATACTCTCAAGTCCTTTTATGATCTTCTCTTTCTCTTCCTCAGTCAGGATTCCCTGCTTCGCGAGCATCGTTACATGAGCGATACTTCCGCGGATATCCTGTTTATAAAATCTCTTATCGAAAGAGATCGATGCATTGAAATTATATACCAGTTTGTCCGTCTCTTTTGTAAAACGGCCGCCCCATAACTGTGCCATTTCTCTTTCCTCGCTTCTTTTTTTGATTGAAAGAAAATACAGTCCAGATCACTTTCGTCCGTCCTGCATTTTCGACTTAGTTTACCACACTAAAGTATGAATGTCTACTTAAAAACCAAATTTTTCTCGAAACAGTTACATATACCGGATATAAACGGAACTGTTCCCTTTCAGCAGAAAGTGTATCAATTGCGCCTCATGGAAAACTCGCATCCGCAGTAGTCCTGCCTGTACAGTCCATATTCCTTCGACAGTTCGATGGACCGCTTGTATCCGTTTTTCTTCTTAAAATCGGAAACCAGATATTTCACACCGTATTCCTCCCCGACACGGAGACCGATCTCATTGAGCTTCTGGGCGTTCTTCATCGGACTGATGCTGAGTGTTGTCGTGAAATAGTCAAACCCGCCTGCAACGGCCTGTCTTGCCGCCTCTGAAAACCTCAGTTCATAGCATTTCATGCACCGCGCTCCGCCTTCTTGCAGATCCTCCATGCCTGCTGCCATCTCGTAAAATTTCTCTTTGTCATATTTCCCTGCAAGAAATGAAACCGGATACCGGAACTCCATGTCACGGATCAGCTTCTGCTGCTCCGCAATGCGTTTGGTGTATTCACTCTCCGGATAGATGTTCGGATTGTAGTAAAATACAGTTATCTTAAAGTACTCCGACAGATACTCCAGCACATAGCTGCTGCATGGCGCGCAGCAGCTGTGGATAAGAAGGGCCGGCACCCTCTGTTCCGCCTCCAGCTGAGCGAGCAGCTTTTCAAGTTCTTTCTGATAGTTGATTTTCGGTACGTTCATCTGTAATTCTCCTGTAAGATTATTCAATATTTATACTCTATGCCAGAAAGCAAACGGCTATATGCCTTATTTGCAAAAGGAGCGTCAGCATAAAATGCAAAGGCATAACATACCGGAACTGTAAAGGAACAGATCAGGAATCATTTCCATAAATCAGTCTGCATTACAATTCCGGTACATTCATTTCACTGCAGATGCAAAAGATATCCCGTCTCAAAAGACTTAAGCATTATAGATCATAGCCAGAATGTCAACAATCTTGTCAATCCCCAGCATGCTCACATTAAGAAGCATCTGATGGGAACGGATGCTGCCCCAGTCCTGTCCGGTATGTACTTCATAATAGTATCTGCGTTCTTTGTCTGTCTTGCGGATACGCTCCGCCGCTTTTCTCTCTGTCAGTCCATACAGCTCCATGATCCGTTTCTTACGGTCTTCCTTATCTGCACAGATAAATACATTGATACAGTCCGCACGGTCTTTCAGCACATAATCTGCGCACCGCCCCACGATCACACATGGTCCCTTCTGCGCAAGACTCCGGATAATCTCCGTCTGTTTCCGGTAAACATCCGTTTCAAAAGACGGTATGTATGACGCTGCATTGATAAAATCCGTATACATCCCCGGCGTCATCGTATAGCTGGCTACGAATGTATTGAGGCTTGACTCATCTACCCGTTCGGCGTCTTCTGTTCTCACGCCCAGTGCCTCAGCTGCCATGCTCACAAGTCTGTGGTCATAAAGCGGAATCCCCAGCCTGTCTGCAAGTTTCTGTCCGATCTCATGTCCGCCGCTTCCGAACTCACGGCCGATCGTAATAATCTTATGTCCGGTCATATTGATTCCTCCTTTCCGGTTTTTTCACGTCATCTGTTACTCATATTATACCCCTCTTCTCCGGACGAGACAACGGGATTTCGCACTTTTCCCGCACACCGGATTGCTTTTTTCATACACTAACTATAGATATACAATATGGATGGAAGTGACCTTATGACTCCAATACTGGAATTAAAAAATATCGATTATTCCTATCATACATTGGACGGGGAGACAAAGGCCCTGTCCAATATTTCATTTTCACTTACGAAAGGAGAGTTCACGGCCGTTGTCGGACCTTCTGGATGCGGAAAATCCACGTTACTCTCCCTGATCGATGGTCTGATGAAGCCGGAGAGCGGAGAACTGCTGATGAACGGGGAGCCTCTGACAGAAAATTCATCAAAAATCGGATATATGCTCCAGCACGACCACCTCTTTGAATGGCGTACTGTATACCGGAATGTCCTTCTCGGCGCAGAGATCAGCAGGAAGCTCACACCGGAAATCAAAAAACGTGCGGAAGAGCTGCTAGAGCAGTATGGTCTGAAACAGTTTGCGCGTTCCAAACCGTCCGAGCTGTCCGGCGGCATGCGCCAGAGGGCAGCGCTGATCCGCACGCTCCTTCTGGAACCAGAACTGCTGCTGCTCGACGAGCCGTTCTCTGCCCTTGACTACCAGACTCGTCTGGCTGTCAGCGATGACATCGGGCAGATTATCCGGGAATCCGGTAAGACCGCACTTCTCGTTACCCACGATCTCTCAGAGGCAGTCAGTCTGTCCGACCGGGTGATCGTCCTAACGAAACGCCCGGCAGCGGTGGCACGCATCGTCCCGATATCATTTGATCTGGAGCATGACACGCCGTTGATCCGGAGAAACGCGCCTGAATTCAAGACTTATTTTAATGAAATATGGAAGGAGCTGAACCATGATGGACAAATCACCGAAAAAAAGGTCTGACGGACAGGAACTCTTTCTGTACAGACTGCGCCGCCACCGTATGATCGTATGCGCCGCCCGGATCCTTATTCTGATCCTTTTCCTTTTTCTGTGGGAAGTATGCGCCGATTACGGCATTATCGACTCTTTTATCTTCAGCAGTCCCTCCCGGATCGCGCTCTGCTTCTGGGAAATGGTGCTGGACCATTCAATCTTCCTGCATATCGGCATCACACTGTATGAGACGATTGTAAGTTTCCTGCTTGTGACTGTCTCCGGTATCCTGATTGCCGTCCTCCTCTGGTGCAGCCGGGGACTTTCCGAAATACTGGAGCCCTATCTGGTAGTATTGAACAGCCTGCCGAAATCCGCGCTGGCACCGCTTCTGATCGTATGGCTTGGGGCTACTCCTACAACAATCATCGCAGCCGGCATGTCTGTCGCCGTATTCGGAAGCATCATGAACCTGTACACCAGTTTTACCACCGTCGACAAAGAAAAGATCAAACTCATCTACACACTCCACGGGAGCCGCAGGCATGCACTGTTTAAAGTCGTACTGCCAAGCTCGGTCCCGGCGATCATCAGCAACATGAAAGTCAATATCGGGCTCTGCCTCGTAGGCGTCGTAATCGGGGAATTTCTCGCTGCAAGGAACGGGCTGGGGTATCTCATTATCTATTCAAGTCAGGTATTTAAGATGAACTGGCTGCTCATGTCGATCGTACTGTTATGTATTATGGCAATGGCGCTGTATGCGGTGATCGGGGTAGTAGAGAAAATATATTGGAAACGATTTTAAGATCTGAAACAAAACATACCCTCAGACATTTCCTAAAAATCAATTTGTCTGAGGGTATTGAAAAAAAGTTTTTAACTATAAGGGCAGACCACTTGCATTTCGCTATATTCTGCTTTTCTTGCAATATTTACACTATTTCCACACCATGTCCAGCTAAATATTCTCTTATCAGTGGGAAAATATATTCAACAGACTGAAGCTGTGTCTGTGCCTCATCTGCAGAGGCAATAAAGAAATCACTGTAATCGCTCTCTTCCCTTTTCATTTTCAATCGAGCCAGCCGTCTCCCCATTTCCCCCGGGAACTTTCCCTTGGCAACAAATTCTTTGTTAAAGTATGCCACTACATCTTTATGCCGTTTAAAGTCTATACTTTCTAATGCCAGCACAGCTCGTATCGCATAAAAAACCGCATAATATGAGCGATTAATGCAATCCCTGTAGAACCCGTTATCAAAACACATTTTCGCATTATTATAAGTCTGTTTCGCCAAAGAGTACCTGTACTTTGATAATTCTATATCTTTATTGATATCATGCACTGAGTCTTACCCCCTCATCTCTTACATTACGATAGTAGGGCAGATTATCTACCCAATAGTTAAAATGATCTATATTGGTTATTACCGGCGAAATATCTACTCCGAATTTCATCAAATATTCAAAAGCCATATCACTGATCTCATCTGATATTTTCTTTATTTTTTCCTCTGTCAGAGTAACCAGAATCATAACATCAATATCTGAAAGTTCAGAATAATCTCCTCTCGCATATGACCCATATACGATAACACTATCAAGAGTATTTCCCAGAAGTTTCCTCAAACTGCTGGCGAACTGCTGCATTATATCTGTAATATTTGTCGGCATTTGACCTCACCTCTTTCAGTTTAAAGCCCCTTTATTTTAATATTTATTATACCGTATTCATTAAAATTTGTATACCTGACACCTTCAACGTTTTTCGTCATTCTTATCAGCTTTCTATATTACTTGAACGATGGTCATTTTGTCTTTTTGTCTCTTCACCTCTTCAAGATGAACTGGCTGCTCATGTCGATCGTGCTGCTGTGCATTATGACAATGGCGCTGTATGCGGTGATCGGGGTGGTAGAGAAATTATATAAGAAACGATTTTGATTCCCGTATAATATAAAAGCAGGAGTGCTTCCGGTCATTCTTAATAATCCGGCTGCACTCCCACAACTTCTCTTTTTGCTTTTATTCTTTCTTACTTATTCTTTTTAGTCTCTGTGCTTTCTTACTTTTATTGCAGTTACTGTAACAGTAGCAGCACACACACCCATAAGTACAATCCATATCATCGGAGACACAGCGTCATCTCCAGTCTGAACAGCATTCTGGGATGATGGTTCTGAGACTGCAGGAGTTGTGTTCTCCCCCTTTGGTTTATCTCCTGTATTATCTGTATTTCCATCTGTGCCGCTGTCCGGCTGAGTCGGTACGGTTTCCGGCTTTTTATCCGGATCAGAAGGATCTGGTCCCGGATTCGGCTCTGCTGCCGCAGTAACCTTTACCGCAATACTCTTCTGCGCTGCGGTAAATACTTCCGTACTGCCATTAAGCGCAACATTACCTTTCACTGTATACGTAATATAAGCGGTGCCTTCGCCTACAGCTGTTACGTGGCCATCCGAATCAACTTTGACCACATTCTCATCACTGCTCGCATAGGTTCCCGACTCCTGAAGCGTTACATCTTCCGGGATGCTTCCCGCTTCAATCTGTGCATCCAGTGTCGTACTTTCACCTGTTTTCAGGCTCACTTCTTCAGTCATTCCCGTAATTGAAACTGGAACATCTTTGTTCTCCTGAGCGCCGCAGACACAGGTATATGTCACATAGGCTGACTGTCCTTCTGCAGCATCTGTTACAGATGAAGCTGCAAATGTACACGCCACGGCATCCTCCAGCTTTTCACCGCAATCACCGCACAAAAGCTGATGTGTTCCATCTCCGTTATCTGCATATACATAGCTTTCATGGGAAACCAGCTGCATATTATCCACAGCTCCCCAGCCTCCTGCAAGGATCTCAACTGTTCCCTGAAGTTTCACTGTTGTCTCCTTGTCCAGATAAAAGGTCACCGACGGATTCAGCCACTCATCCGGATTATTGGTCCATCCTGTAAGTTCCGCTGCATTTCCTTCAAAGAGTACCTGATCTGACTCATTCAGAATATTCAGAGATACTTTATCTCCTGTCTCACCCATTGCAGCAACACTGAAAGTATACCAGCCCGGCTGCAGTGTGATCGGCACATTATAGACAAAACTTCCGGTACCGCCCGCAGCTTGATACCAGTGTGCACTGGATTCTCCTTCATACACGTTTTCACTATCTGGTATCTTTATATTATTGACAGTAAAATCGGTTCCATCCTCAAATCCTGCCGCATCTGCATCTGTGATCAGATTTGATTCTTCTTTCCCTTTTACTGTCAGTGTATAGGTTGTTTCCGCCTGTGTAAATCCCTCGTAATTTCCGCCTGTTATTTCTTTTGAAAATGTGACCGTACCGCGGATCACATATGTTTCCGGAATGGCTGTATTTACGGCAGCTATATCATCGCTGTTCCACACTACCGGTTCTGCGACAGTCGTTCCGTCACTGTAAGATACGTTAATTGTATCCGGCAGGGTATAGGTTCCGTTTTTCTCTATTGACTCGGATACGCTTTCTATAGTTTCTGCTGATAGTTTGGTGGATACAGCTCCTGTTTTCACATACTCCCATACATGAAGGCTGTCAAGGGCCGCGCCATCGGATCCGAACATAGCCTGATTATCCACGGCCGATCCGCCGTACCACACCCCGGCATCGTCCGGATCATATTCTCCGGAATAGCTGGATGCCCAGCCGGATCCATATGTCTCCCACAGCTCCTTATTTGCTTCTACCTGTGCAGTATACGCTTCTCCTTCCAGCCCGGTAGTATCTCCCACTGTGATCCATGCCGGCTCCCAGTAATAAACGCCAAGGCCTCCTGCTTCATTTACTGCAGCGATAATATCACGAATACAGTCTGCCTGTCCCTGTTCGCTGAATTCGTAGGAAGTTACGGTATCATTTTGTCTTACCCGCACAGTATTGTCATGTCCGTCCGTATCGGCGAGAGTATATGCATAGCTCGTCTCCGCCACCATTACGTCTTTTCCATACTGTGTCCGAACGGCCTCAAACTGACTCTTCAGATTTTCCAGAGTTCCATGCCAGTACGGGTAATACGATGTTGCAAGGATATCATAATCTACATTATTATCCTGAAGGCGCGCTGCCCAGTTTACAAGCTGGTTTGTCCGCTCCGGATTCGTAAAATGGATCACAATTTTAATCCCTGAATCAAATGCTCGAATCGCCTTTGCCCCCGCATTAAACAATGTGCACATATCTGCATAGTTTGTTCCGGTCTCGCCAACAAAACTGTTGGTTGTCTCATTTCCGACCTGTACCATATCAATCTCAGCACCGGTAGCTGCAATCTTTTTGAGAGAGTCTGTCGTGAAATCGCCGATTGCTGCTTCTTTTTCTGCCAGACTGTAATTCTCCCAACCTTTCGGCGGCTGCTGTTTACTCGGATCTGCCCAGAAATCAGAGTAGTGGAAGTCGATCAGCATCTTAAGTCCTGCATCCGCGCATCCTTCCGCGATTTCTACAGCTGTATCCACATCGTTGTCTCCACCGCCGTATCCGTTTCCTTTGCTGTCGTACGGATTATTCCAGACACGCACACGGATATGGGTAATACCGCAGTCTTCTTTCAGAAATTTACAGAAATCGCTGATATTATTAATTACATTTCCATCGAAATCCTGATAGGTTACCCCGCTGTTGAATTCTGAAATCACAGAGGAAATGTCCAGTCCCATGATAAAGTCATCGCTGAGATCATCCACTTTTTTCACATTGAGTTCACCCTGAATATATCCATCCGTATCCCCTTCGTCCGGAGTATCCGCTTCCGTTGTTGTAAAAGAAACTACCGTTCTCGTCAGCTCATTCTTATCACGCTGCAGCTGTGCCACAATATAATAATTTCCCACGCTCGGCAGCGTCATATCAACCTCAAATACACTGCCGCTGTTGTCACTTGGGGCAGTATCCAGCAGTCCATCTTCGTAGCCGCTCGTCCACTGATCCGGCCACCACCACAGACTCAGACCTGCTGCATCCAGATCTGTTATCTCAGTATCTCCATTCATGACTTTTGCCGTAAAATGAACTGTGTCGCCGGCTTTCGGATTCTCGTTATCCACTGTAACTTCAATATGGTAATCGTCTCCTTCCTCCGGTTCCTCAGCAAGCACGGTAAATGCCGCCATGCTCCAGATCATACACAGCGACATCAAAAGTGCCAGCGCTCTTTTCCATGGATTCCGTTTTTTCTTACCCATTCCTTCATCTCCTTTTTTACTCTTGCGCAATACATTGAGCAAGCGATTGCGCTTTCTTGTATCAGTATATATCCGCTGGCATTTCCGGGCAATTATTTTTTACATTTTCTATGTTTTCTCCAATTTATTTAGCTATTATTTATGCAATACCAACATTAAATTGCGCAAATTATTTTGTATTTGTTCTTTATCAGCCCCACTTTTTATTATGAGGAATGAATTATTTCTTTAGTGCGCCAAAATGCCGACTTTCTGTAAAAAAAGAAAGCCGGCATTCTGACTGCACGTTTATCCGAATATAAATTATTTTCTTATCATTCCTCGATCTCACCCAGCATCTTCAACGGCTCTTTCCGCAGCGTCCTCCCCATATATCCGGCAGACACGGCAGCCGACGCTGCCAGGAGAACGGCTCCCGTCACGCAGGGGAGCATGATTCCCGGCGGTTCTGCCTCTTCTGCAGGTTCCGCATCCGCGACTGCGTTATCGCTGTACGTCCGGTCAAACTCCAACGTATCTCCCATGTTCTCTGCAGCTTTTTCTGACGCAAGCCAGCCTCCCGCACTCCCCGCGATACACCCGGCAGCACTTAATATAAGCATTCCTGTCAGGATAGATGCCGCGCACTGCCTTTTCGTCCGTCCCATAAGGCGTTCTGCCGTGATACGCTCTCTTTGGCCTGTAATAAACAGATTCGAAAAGAAGCACAGGATCATGACCGCCATCGCACATCCGCTGACCAGAAATACAACCGACATCAACTTTCGGTTCTCAAGCCCTTCCTGAAGCTGGGTATATCCCATATCGTAAAACCGAAATTCCAGATCATCGATGCCCTGCTCCTCCCACTTCTCCTGAAATTTTTCAATCGTCCCGTTGGGAATCTGGAATGATGTGGTGGCGCCTGTCATAGGAGCTACGCCGACAATATTATCTGCCCAGCAGTTCTCAGGCAGAGCATTCCAGGGGATCACGACCTCATTCTGACCGGCGCTGTAGCTGCCTGAACCTTTATCTTCTGCCTTATAGATACCCACGATCTCGTATTTCTGCTCATTAAATATATCGTAAATCTCTCCTTTGGCATTCAGGATCTGATAGAGATACGGACCACCGCCTCCGAGTACCGACGCATCGCCGACAGAGCTTGAATAGTCCGCATAGTAGAGAGGCAGATTCAATTTGTCGCCCAGATCCATGCTGAGCTGCATCGCCAGATTTTCCGGGATCAGACATACTTTTGCTCCCTGCGCGTACTCTTCTTTTGTGATATCCCGTCCCTCCGTAATCTGTGCCTCACCATTATAAAAATGCATGAGAAGGCAAGTTCCGTCTGTGGGCTGAACAGGAATCGTCCGCATCTGAAGATCCTGGAATAAAGCAAGCTTAAGCCATCTTTTTCCCCGCTCCGTCTCATAAAACCCGTCTGTCACTTCGTCATAATACCGTTCTTCTTCATTGACCGGATCATAGACCTTCTCTTTATCGAATGTATACTGTGATGATGTAATACCGGGAGCCAGCCAGTATTCCAGAGCCTCTTCCCCCTCTTTCACTGCCGGGCCGTGTGCAAATGTCCGCATCTGTATCTGCATCACATAAGTTTTGCCTGCCTCCAGTATATCCGGTTCAGGGTCCTCATGATCGCAGAGGTAAAAAAGTTCTCCTTCCTCCATCGTCCCGTCAATCGTACGGATAACACGCATGAGAAGCGAGGGATACATTGCTCCAGTCTCTACAGGCGTCGCCTCTACCGTCCCCAAATCGGGGCTTCCGATCCCATCATAGAGATTCTCGATATAAGCTCCGAAAAACGGACGCTGCCGGGGCTTTAAGATATAATCCGCCCCCTGAAAATCCAGAGTGTCATCGTCAACCCAGTTTCCGTAATACCCTATATTGTAATATTCATACTCCTGCGTTTCGGGATTCCATCTTGATCTTGTCGAGGTCCCTTCGTACTTCTGTTCCACCGTTCCGATCGTTATAAATTTCTCATCAAAATTCTGGAGATCATCGTTTCCCATATACCAGAAAGAACCACCCAGAGCAAGGAAGAACGCACATATGCCGATAAGCAGAAAAAACAGAATACTCTTGAGCGGGCTTCTTATCGTCTGTTTTATGCTGTAATAAAATGTCATTCATCAACACCTCACTGTCCCGAAGTTTCCATCGCTGTTTCTGTCATCCTGCCGTCTTTCATGACCAAACGCACGTCCGCCCGGTCTGCGATCTGTCTGTTGTGCGTCACCATAATAACGGTAAAATCTTTTTCATGGGCAAGGGAAGCAAGAAGTTCCACGATCTTCTCCTCATTTTCCGTGTCAAGATTTCCCGTTGGTTCATCGGCGAGAACAATCCTGCCGCCAGACGCCATTGCCCGTGCAACAGCTGTTCTCTGCTGCTCTCCTCCGCTCATCATCCTCGGATATTTCACAGCCTTTTCTTCAGCGATTCCAACCTCCCTGAGATATTCTGCTGCATGTGCTTTGGCTTCTCTGCGCTGCATTCCCTGTATCTCCAACGGATACATGACATTTTCCAGGGCAGTGAGCAGAGGAAAGAGATGAAACGCCTGGTAGATCACAGCCACTTTCTCCCTGCGGTATGCATCCCTGTCAATCCGGCTCAAATCCTCCCCGTCCACAACGATACGTCCACTCTTCGGACAGTCCAGCCCTGCCAGAAGAGACAGAAAAGTACTTTTTCCGCTGCCCGATTCCCCTGTGATCACATACATTTTTCCCGATTCAAAACTACAGGTCACTTCTTTTACTGCTTCCACAGTCTGATATTTATTTTGGTAAGAATAACTCACTGATTCCACTCTAATCCGTTCCATATATACCTCTCAATCTCTGTGCGCCAGCACAGCCGCAATACTGAATCTTCCAAACTTCCACATGGCGGCAGCAGCCCCCAGCATATAGAAAAGCAGATATATCCCCCAGACAGGAATCGCTTCCGTAATGTCCAGCGCACCGGCAATGATTCCTGCGGCAGCGCCGAGAAATGCTCCGGTCATCGCAGGCAGGATATGCTCAAGATAAAACATAAGACTGCAGAAACTTTTCCCTGTCCCCAGTGCGCGCATGACCGCATACTCTTCCCTTCTGCTCTGAAACAGCAGGCTGGGAATAATATATCCCGCTGCCGCCACGATCAGGAGGATAAACGGCAGGAAACTCTCTAAAAGTGTCAGACTCCTGTCCGCACTCTCCATAGAGCGGATAAATATGGAATCCGTCAGTTTCACACCGATTCCTACATAAGAACTGGGAGAGCCGTATATGATCTCTTTCAGGCCCGCATCCGCCAGCTCCTGTTTTACTTCATTCAGCTCCATCGGATCTTTCACCTTGAAAGATAACGCTGAGGCAAAGTATACTTTATCATTTTCTTCATAAATCTCCTTCACCGTATCAAGCGGGAGCAGGACTTCCGGGTTCCCGCCGTCTCTTCCCGCCTCTTCCCGATAGATACCTGCGACAGAAAATGTGCCGGGCTTCAGATCTTCCCGCGTCAAAATAACACCTGCAAGTCCCTGAGAATATCTCGCAAGGTCGAGAGTGATCGTATCTCCGGCCGAAAGCCCTGACTCTTCAGCGTATGTCTCACTTACCAGGCACAGATCTCTGCTCTCCTGAAATGTGCCCCAATCCATTCCTTTTTCCCATGTGATGTCTTCATCATCCATGTCTTCAAGACAGTCTATCCGATTGATGCCGACAACAGAAAGGTCATCTCCCGGATCGTAACTTTCACCATTCGAGGGTGTGTGAGCTTTGCTTCCGATCAGCCCGGCGCTCTCGGCGATATCGATGATCCCCGGAGACTCATAAAGCGCGTCCAGCACCTGATGAGAAATGAACAAACCATGGTCCATCTCACCGCATACATTCCATATTTCTCCGGATATGGTAAATTTCTCCGGCATTTCTGCCAGCAGACGTTGTGTACTCCCAAGATTGCCCAGATAGAACGCCAGAATCATCACAGTCAACATACTGAGTATAAGATTCAGAACACTTTTTCGCCTGTATCTGCGGATATTTGTTGCCACAATGTGAACACCCTGAAAAAATCTCCTGCGCTTTTCGGGAATCTGTCTGTGATTCTGATCCGGATCTTGTTTCTCGCATATGATCTTCACTGCAGGCTTCTCGCCTTCTTTTTTCTTTTCCAGCACCCGTACCGCCGTATAAACCTCGGTTCCCATCATGAATTCCGGATATTTCCCCTTTTTGATCATACGGAACTTCTGCCCTCTGCCGTCCGCATATCCCCTCAGGACTTTTTCAAATGCGCCTGCCGTATTGACCGGACTCTCTGTATAAAAAGAAAACTTCCGTTCCTGCTCTTCATGGACTACCTGCTTATAATCATCCACGAACCGGGCAAAAATCCCACCATTCTGCTCCATTTTCTCCATACGCAGAAGATAACTGTCCACATCCGGCCTGTCATCTTTCTCCCGGCTAATGCTGGTGCAAACCTCTATCGCGGCATTTAATTGTTTCTGCTGGGTTTGCAAAACTTCCTTCTGATGCCTTACCGCTTCTTTTAAGGACACTTTTTCGTTTATTATATCCTGTATATCTTTCAGCGGCATATCCAGCATCCGGAGCATTCGAATTAATTTCAGTCTCCGGACATCTTCTCCCGAATAGTCACGGTAGGCATTACTGTCGTCCCGGGCAGGCTCCAGCAGCCCCATCCGTTCATAGTAACGGATATTCTGCCGGGACATTCCTGTCAGTTCCTCCACCTGTTTTGTATTCAAGCCCGCACCTCCCATCTGATGTTCTTTTCGGAAACACCTCGTTTCGGTCTTTTCGTATACACATGTTAAAGTATATAACAGGTATACAGTCAAGTATCTGCCGGCAATTTTTTATAATAAATGAAAAATATATGATCAAATATTACGGGCTGCGCCTTGGCTCCATCCGGCTCTTGCCTTGCAGCTCGATTCCCCGCTTCGCGCTCCATCTCGCTCACGGGCTGCGCCCTATATAAAAAAAGAGAACATCCCTCATTCGTGCAAGCACGATGATTGATGTTCTCAATTTTTATGCAAGGCTTGAGCCTAGCCTGCAAATTTGCTCCAGTATCCCTGGATGAACAGGAAGATTACGATCAGGGGGACGATGAAGGTTACGTAGGGTCTTACCCATTTCGGGAATTTCGGACCTTCTCCTGTATTTGCCTCGGCAAGGAAGTTTTTCCAGCCCCATCCGTAACGTGTAGTACAGAAGAGTACATATATAAGGCTTCCAAGAGGCAGAAGGTTGTTGCTTACGATAAAGTCTTCCAGATCAAGGATCGCTGATCCTTCTCCGAACGGTGCGAATCCGCTCAGCACGTTATAGCCGAGCACGCACGGCATGGAGAGAAGCAGGATTGCCACAAGGTTGACTGCTACCGCTTTTCCTCTGGAGCATCCGGTCAGATCCATTGCGAACGCAATGATGTTCTCGAACACGGCGATGATCGTGGACGCTGACGCGAAAAACATGCAGAGGAAGAAAATTGCTCCCCAGAGTCTTCCGCCTGCCATGGAGTTAAAGATATTCGGCAGGGTGATGAAGATCAGGTTCGGGCCGCTGTCCGGATTTACACCGAAAGCAAAGCTGGCCGGGAAAATGATCAGTCCTGATATCAGGGCAACACATGTATCGAGCACTGTAATCGCCACTGCCTCACCGGCAAGTCTTCTCTTTTTGTCGATATAACTTCCGAAGATTGCCATCGCACCGATTCCAAGGCTCAGTGTAAAGAATGACTGGTTCATGGCCGCTGATACGACTTCCAGTATTCCAGCCTCTTTCATCTTGCCGAAATCCGGCAGGAGATAAAACTCAAGTCCTGCCCCGGCACCCGGAAGCAAGATAGACCGGATTGCAAGGATGATCAGAAGGATGAACAGGAGCACCATCATGATCTTGGTAATTCCTTCCACGCCTTTCTGAAGACCAAGGCTCACAATTCCAAAACACATGATCACTACAATTGCCATACACACAGTCATAAGAACCGGCTGTCCCATCAGGTCGCCGAACGCCCCCTCAATCTGTGACGCATCCATGCCCTCGAAGCTGCCCGCTCCCATCTTAAACAGGTAAATCAGCAGCCAGCCGCCGATTGTCGTATAGAACATCATCAGGAGATAATTTCCTGCAATACCGAACCATTTGTACCAGTGCCATTTTGTTCCCAACGGCTCCAGTCTCTCAAATGCACGTGCGATACTGCAGCCCGCACCGCGTCCAATAGAAAACTCCATGATCATGATCGGCAGTCCGAGCAGCACGAGACACACCAGATAGATAAGTACAAACGCTGCTCCGCCATATTGTCCTGTAATATAAGGGAAACGCCATACATTTCCCAGCCCGATCGCACAACCTGCAGATATGAGGATGAAGCCGATACGAGAGCCGAATTTTTCTCTTTTCATTGTTACTTTCCTCTCTTTTTTCCTTTTTCGCTATACACACGCGACTTATCCGGCAGAACAGCTTTCTGTGCCGGAAGCGCATCATATCATGTTCCGAAGCGCTTATTTCACCTCGATCAGTTCATACTCCCTGCTTCCCAGTCCGATTTCTTCCGCATGAGCAAGACACGTCTCCCACTCACTCTCCGGTGTAGTGTTTGTGAAATGATCGTGGTGGTCGCAGAATCCCTCCTCATGGATGTGTTCATCCAGAATGCTTCCCCTCATCGGCTGCTGAGCATTGCAGGCATCGGCACACGCCTGATCCAGAGCCACAGGGTCAAAACTTGCAAACATTCCCACATCCGGCAGGATCGGAACATCATTTTCCGGATGGCAGTCGCAATACGGAGATACATCAATTACAAGGCTGATATGGAATGCCGGACGTCCCGACACAACAGCTTTCGTATACTCCGCCATCTTGATATTCAGTTCTTTGACTGCAGATGAGTTCTCATTATAGATAGCATCGAAGTTACATGCCCCAAGGCAGCGGCCGCATCCCACGCATTTCTCATGATCTATGACCGCTTTTTTCTCCGGAAATGAGATTGCGTCATGAGCACAGTTTTTAGAACAGACACGGCATCCCACGCAGACCGACTGATCCACCGACGGCTTTCCGCTGTTGTGCTGTTCCATCTTGCCGGCACGGCTTCCGCAGCCCATACCTATATTTTTAAAGCATCCCCCGAATCCTGTCATCTCATGCCCTTTAAAATGAGAAAGGCTGATAAACACGTCGGCGTCCATGATGGCTTTTCCGATCTTGGCTTCTTTGACTAATGTACCGCCCTCCACCGGAACGCTGACGTCATCGGTTCCTTTCAGTCCGTCACCGATGATAATATGGCATCCTGTAGAGAGAAGATTGAAACCGTTCTCGTAAGCAGCGCTCAGATGCTCAAGCGCATCCTTTCTTCTTCCGACATACAATGTGTTGCAGTCCGTGAGGAACGGGCGTCCGCCCAGCTCTTTCACCACATCCGCAACTGCTTTTGCATAATTCGGGCGCAGGAATGAAAGATTTCCCGGCTCTCCGAAATGAATCTTGATGGCAGTCATCTTTTTTTCAAAATCAATCTCGCCGATTCCCGCTTTACGGATTAGTTTTTTTAATTTGTCCGGAAGATTTGTACCCGGAAGCGCACGCATGTCTGTAAAATATACTTTAGACTTTTCCATATTCTGACGTTCTCCTCCTTTAATATTTATTTCACCCAAAACTACAGCATATGTCTGTTTTTATTTTGCCACACAGAAAGTAGTGGCCGTCACTGCCGCTGCCAGATTGCCAAGTTCGTCCTTTACGTCAATCCGGTAATAGCCTGTCGTTCTTCCATTCTTTACGCAGAACGCTTCCGCAATCAGCTGCTTTCCTCTTGCCGCTGTCAGATATGTGATCTCTGAATTCAGAGATACATAACCCATTTTCTGCCAGTTACTTGCAACTGCGAGGGCAAAATCCGCAAGCGTAAAGTAAACGCCGCCCATGACTGCGCCCATGGCGTTGCGATGTCTGTCCTCAAGCATCAGGCTGCATTTCGCATAATGATCATCGACTTCTTCGATCACTGCCCCGTTTTCTGTAGCGAACCGGTCATTCTGGAACAATTCCACTGTCTCTTTCGATGGCTTCATCTTCTCATCCTCCTCATTTTACAAAAAGCGCAACCCCTTGAAAATTCTGGGATTGCGCCTCTTTCTTAATAAAGCCGGAAATCAGACTTGAACTGACGACCCCTTCATTACGAGTGAAGTGCTCTACCGACTGAGCTATTCCGGCATATGGCCCGTATCTTGACGAGCCTTAGCTATTATATCTCTTTTTATAATAAATTTCAACTGTTTTTTTCAACTGAACTATCAATTTTTGCCGCAGATGGCACAACCTGCTCTGATTTTACATTTACTGTGAGCTGGTTATACGGAATCTCGATTCCTTCTATATCAAAGGTAAGTTTGATCTGCTCTGTCAGGCGCCATCTTGTCGCCCAGTATTCCTCTGTCTTCACCCACGCTCTCAACCCGATCATTACAGCACTGTCTCCCAGCGAGTCCACAAACACCTTGATCTCTTCGTCCTGTATCACGCTCGGGTCACTGTAAAGCATATCTTCGATCAGCTTTTTAGCTTTCTTCAGATCCGAATCGTACCCAATGCCTACTTTCAGATCAAGCTGTCGCTCCGGCCGTGCCGTTACGTTTGTCAAACTATTGCTGGTCAAGATACTGTTCGGCACAACGACTCTCTGATTATCCACTGTTGCCAGCTTTGTATAAAAAATCTGTATCTCTTTTACCGTTCCCTCGATTCCCTCCTGAGTTACTATGATATAATCGCCTACTGCGAACGGCTTAAGAAGCAGGATCAGAATGCCGCCGGCAAAATTTGAAAGGCTTCCCTGAACCGCAAGTCCTATTGCAACACCGGCGGATGCGATCAGCGCTGCGATGGAAGATGACTCAATACCAAAGTTCGTCGCGATCATAAAGATCAGCAATGCATAAAGGCCAAACTTCAACATAGAATCTACGAACTGTGCTACACCGGCATCTACATTCGTGCGTTCAAAAGAACGGCGCACAATTTTCCTGAGCCATTTGATCACCTTACTTCCCAAAAAGAAAAAAATGAGTGCAAGGATAACCTTTATTCCAAAGCCAATAATATTCGGTATATTATCCTGTACAAGCTGAACAAACTGGTTCACTTCCTGCGCAGCCTCATTTGTTGCCTCAGCGGCTGAATCAATCACATCGGTGACAGATTCATCCGTCACATTCGTCACACCTGATGCAGCTGTTATGATATTTCTACCGACCTGCATAATATCATAGTTCATAGACCAGCACCTCCATCCTGATTTCCTAATGATCACTTGGGTTTCCGTTAGTCATCTTCTATTTCTTTAATGCAAGAAATGCACACAAATTTCCTCTTTTGTCTCCCATCGCACGATGAGAATAAAGTATCCTGCTGTTGCAGTGCGTGCACACGTTTGTCACGGCAATATGCTCCGGAGCGATCCCCGCCTCAAGGAAGATCAGCTCATTTGCTTTCCAGAGATCAAGCTGGTATTTTCCGTCCGTTTTCTCATAGAAAAGGTCTCCCCAGAATTTTTCGTCAAAGCTTTCTTTAAACCTGTCGATCACGTCAGAACTGACTTCATAGCATTCCATACAGACAGACGGTCCTACTGCCGCAAGAATGTCCGAGGGATCCGATGAAAATTTCTCCTGCATGAGCTGCACAGTCTTTCGACCGATCTTTCCCACGGTTCCTCTCCATCCCGAATGGCTCAAACCGATCACTTTACGCACCGGATCTACGAAATACAGCGGGACGCAGTCTGCATAGGACGTCACAAGACAAATCCCCGGGATATTGGTCACAAGGCCGTCCACATCTGTATAATCCCGTTCTTTTACAATTCCTTTTCCTCTGTCTTCTTCCGTAACGACACGTACATTTGTCGTATGGGTCTGCTTTGAAAGCACCATATCTTCACAGCGCACTCCCAGAGATTTTCCCATACGCCGGAAATTTTCCATTACTGCCTCTTTATCATCCCCCCTGTCAAAGCTCAGGTTCAGCGAGGCGAAATATCCCTCACTGACTCCGCCCAGACGGGTGGAAAATCCCTGCCTCACTATCCCTGTCTTTTCAAGCAGTGGATAAGAAAGATAAGGCGTCTCTTTCTCCACTTCATCAAATATATGTTTCCCGTTTTTATAGTTCAGACCTAAACTCATGTCTGCACCTCACTTGTCTCCGTGCACTTATCCTGTAAATGCATTTTTAATATATGTTACTTTCCCGCCTTTCATCCCGTCTTTTCCCTGGATTCCGATGACATCGAAACGACAGGGTACATCTTCGAGATGATGCTCTGTAAGATAATACATTGCACAGCGGAAGATCACTTTCTGCTTTCTGACGTCAACCGCTTCCAGAGGATTCCCTTTCCGCCCGTCTGCGCGGTACTTCACTTCGCAGAATACCACATATTCGCCGTCCTTTGCAACAATATCGATTTCCCCGGATCTGCATCTGTAATTATACTCAAGGATTTCGTATCCCATTTGTTCAAGATAACGGCCTGCTTCCTGCTCGTAATATGCGCCGGTCTGTCTTTTGTTCTTCTTTTCTCCCGCCCCCGTCATAACTGTCGATCAGCTCTCCCTGTAATGACCGGACATTCCCGGATTTACTAAATAAAATTTTTGATAAAGGTACTCCTGTGGATCGGCGTCGGCCCAAACTTACGGATTGCTTCAATATGCTCCTTCGATCCGTAACCCTTGTGCTTCGCAAATCCGTATCCCGGCAGCACTTCCTCATACTGTATCATCAGCCGGTCTCTCGTCACTTTTGCAATGATACTCGCCGCTGCGATGGATACGCTCTTCGCGTCTCCCTTTATGATCGGCACCTGTGGAATTGTCATCTTCGGTATTGTCACGGCATCATTCAGCAGAATATCCGGTTGCACACCCAGTTCGGACACGGCCGTCCGCATGGCCTCGTAAGTTGCCTGAAGGATATTGATCTCATCGATCCGGGCAGGACTCGCCATCCCCACGCCAACGGCGACAGCCTTCTCCATGATCTCATCATAGAGCTGTTCACGCTTCGCGGCAGACAGCTTCTTGGAATCATTGAGATAAAGGATCTCGCAGTCCGCCGGAAGGATGACCGCTCCCGCAACCACAGGACCTGCCAGAGGGCCTCTTCCCGCCTCGTCAATACCGCAGATGAACCTGCAGTCCTTGTATTGATCCTCATACTTTCGCATTCCGGCAAGGCGTTGACGTTCCTTCTGTAAACTCTGCTCTTTCTTTTGATATTCCAGAATAATATTTTGGACACCTGATCGCTCATCTGCGTCATATTTTTCATACAGCGGCGCCCATTCCGCCTCCTGTGCATTTTCAAATTCCGCTTTGATCTGCGCAATGCTTTTACTCATGTTTGATTACTCCAAACTCGCTGAATGGCCAGATTCTCACCCATGCACGGCCGAGCAGCTCGTTCCTGTGGATCAGCCCCACATTTGCAGCACGGCTGTCCTGGCTGTTATTACGGTTATCTCCCAGTACGAAATATTCGTCGTCGCCTAATGTGATCGGGTCTGCAGCAAGCCCCGGATCCTCTATCACTTCATTTCCATAATGCTCATGAAGCGGCTGTCCATTGATCCAGACAACACCATCCACAATCTGCACTGTCTCTCCCGGAAGTCCGATGATCCTCTTGATATAATATGTATTTTCTTCATATCGGTATGGAAATACAACAATATCGTAACGGCTTGGCTCACGGAACCGGTATGATATCTTATCCACAATAAGCTGATCCCCGTCAGACAGTGTGGTTTCCATGGAAGAGCCGCTCACTTCTGTCCTCTGACCCACATATGTGATGACCAGATAGGACGCCGCCACTACAATAAATATAAATACAATCCATCCTAAAAGCTCTTTTATAATGCCTTTCATATATGCCTGCCTTTCCTCTGACTTATACCTGAGGCCTCTCAAGTGTGATCCTGCCAAGTCTGCCTCCCCGGAAATCATCCAGCAGGATCGATGCCGCTTTCTCTGTGTCAAGTTCGCTGCCTCTTACAAGACAATGCCTGCTCTTCGCAATATCCGCCAGACACTCATATGCATCCTGTATCCCCGGGATGCTGTATTTTTCTTCCAGTACGCCCGGATAAGACTCTTTGAGAAACTTGACCAGTTCTGCCGCCAGTTCTTCTGTCTGCAGGATTTCATCCTTGATAGAACCGATAAACGCAAGTTTCAGTCCCACTTCCTGATCTTCAAACTTCGGCCAGAGGATCCCCGGCGTATCGAGAAGCTCTACACTCTTATTCAGACGGATCCATTGCTTGCCTTTTGTCACACCCGGTTTATTTCCGGTCTTTGCACATGCCTTACCTGCAAGTGCATTGATAAAAGTAGATTTTCCCACATTAGGGATACCAACTACCATAGCCCGTACAGGACGGTTTAAGATACCTCTTTTTCTGTCTCTCTCTGTCTTTTCTTTACAGGCTTCCTGAATCACTGACTGAATCGATTTGATCCCGCCGCCTTTCCTTGAATTTACTTTGACCGCAGAATACCCTTTTTCTTTAAAATAAGCCACCCACTCGTCGTTCAGACGGTCTTCCGCCAGATCCGCTTTGTTTAAAAGAATCAGGCGGGCCTTGCCTTTTCCCAGCTCATCGATATCCGGATTTCTGCTGGAAAGCGGCACTCTCGCGTCCACCAGCTCAATGATCAGATCGATCAGCTTTATATTTTCCTGCATCATCCTCCGGGCTTTCGTCATATGTCCCGGATACCACTGAAAATGCATGTTTGTCCTCCTTCAAATCAAAATCAACTGCGAGTCCTGCGCAGTTCCGGTCCGACATCAGCCGATAAATCCGAAATCCTCGCCCGGGCTCACAATAAACCATGCTTCCCCATAGATCTCGTCTCTGGTCACTGCGCCAATGCTCGGAAGTCTGCTGTCATCACTTGCGGTATGGTTGTCCCCTATCACAAAATATTCGTCTTTCCCCAGTTCGACAGGCTGTTCCGCCTCACCGGCATACTCAATATCAGATGCATAAATATGGTTTGTCAATTCTTCTCCATTGATAAGTACTTTTCCATCAGTGATCTGTACTGTTTCCCCAGGAAGTCCGACGATTCGTTTCACGGAAAAATGTCCATTCTCCTCCTTACGGAAAGCCACGATATCTCCTCTGGCAGGGCTCTTAATATGATAGACAGCCCGGTTGATCAGCAGGACATCTCCATTCTTGAGTGCCGGAGACATAGAATCCCCTGCCGTACTCACTCTCTGTCCGAAAGCAGCTACCAAAAATACTGCCAGCATACACACGAGCAAGAGCTCTACAGCCCATATAACAATATCTTTAGCACCGACTCTGCTCCTGCGCAGTTTTTCCTGTGCGAAATGCAGAGGGGCTTTTCCGTCTTCAAACCGAAGACCGCCGCGGGATGACGTTCTTCTCGTTCTGCGCGGCTTTGCCGGCTTCCTGTTATTGCTCCTTTTTCTCTTTCTGCGGAAATCTAAATCCTGCATACTCCCTCCAGACCAGCCAAACTAAAAACTATTTAAAAAGGGACAATATACAGTTCTGTAATTGTCCCTCTCATGGTTACTATTTTACTAATTCTTTTACCTTTGCAGCTTTTCCGACACGTTTTCTTAAGTAGTTCAGTTTTGCTCTTCTTACTTTACCTCTGCGCACAACCTCTACCTTTTCAACATGCGGTGAGTGAAGCGGCCATGTTTTCTCAACACCGATTCCGTTAGATGTCTTTCTTACTGTAAAAGTAGCTCTGGCTCCGCCACCCTGTTTCTTCAGGACTGTTCCCTCGAATACCTGGATTCTTTCGCGGTTACCCTCTTTGATCTTAGCATGTACTCTTACGGTATCGCCGACATTAAACTCCGGTACATTCTCTTTTAACTGCTCTGCTTCAATCTTCTTAATGATCTCGTTCATTTTGTGTGACCTCCTTAATATTTGACGTTCTTAACACCTTCTGTGCCAGAGGACCATCGCTCTTCTTTTCACAACTGTTGTAGTTTACCATATTTCTACACGATTTTCAAGTACTATTTACATGTTTTCTTCCAGCCATTCCCGGAACCATTTCTTTTCTTTCTCTGTAAGTTCACATTTCTCCAGCAGGTCCGGTCTGCGCTCATACGTCCGGATGATGGACTGCTCCCGGCGCCATTTTTCTATATTGGCGTGATGCCCTGACAGAAGGACCGGCGGTACTTTCTTGCCATGCCACTCTTCCGGTCTGGAATACTGGGGATATTCCAGAAGGCTGTCTTGAAAGGACTCAAACTCTGCGGACACATCGTTATGAAGCACTCCCGGCACCAGACGCGAAATGGCGTCAACCATGACCATTGCCGGAAGCTCTCCACCGGTAAGTACATAATCCCCGATCGAGACATAATCTGTCACGATCTCCTCAAGCACGCGCTCGTCGATTCCCTCGTAATGACCGCAGAGCAGGATCAGATCCTCTTCCTGTGCCAGATTTTCGGCCATCTTCTGATCAAAAACACTGCCCTGAGGAGACAGATACACTGTCCGGAAACGCCTGTCTGTCTCGCCATGACCGGCCGCCCCCTTGCGTGACCTTATCTTCTCTGCCACAGCCTCATGGGCCAGATATACAGGCTCCGCCTGCATGAGCATCCCGGCTCCTCCGCCATAAGGATAATCATCTACACTCTGATGCTTGTTAAATGCATAATCGCGGATATTCACCGCCTCAATAGACAGATGCCCTGCATTAACGGCACGGCCGATAATACTTGTATTCAGACCGTTCATCACCATCTCCGGAAATAAAGTAAGTATATGAAAATTCATTGTCTTCCACTCCTCTTATACTAATCCGTCCAGCAGATGGATCTTCATCATCTTTTTCTCCACATCCACATTAAGGATACACTGTCTGATAGCGGGTACGAGCACTTCTCCGTGCTCGTCCGAATCAATGATATACACTTCATTTGCCCCTGTTTCCATAACATCTTTGAGAACGCCGAACCGCCCATCTTCAGTATACACGTCCATACCGATCAGATCGGCGATATAATATTCATCATTTTCAAGCTTCACTGCATCTTCTCTGGCTACCAGAAGTGGCTTCCCTTTATATCTTTCTACATCATTTATATTATCAATACCTTTAAACTTCACGATCACGAACTGTTTGAAGAACTTTACAGACTGGATTTCCAGTTCAAGCTGTCCTTTTTCCGTGTCCAGAAGCACTTTTTTCAACTTTTTATACCGGGCCGGATCGTCCGTTGTCGGAAATACTTTTACTTCTCCCCGGATACCGTGTGTAGAAGAAATCACTCCCACCTGAAGAAACTGTTCCATTTCTTCCTCTTCCTTTCTGTTTTCTGTCCGTTTTGCCATTTCATAGCTCCCGCATCTGAAATGCATAGGACTGCCTGCTCTGTATTCAGGAAAAAGAAAGGGGCAGGCTCTCCGGATTGGAAAACTGTCCCTCTTTCTTTTTGCTTCGATATCCTTTAGATGATATCGACAGCGACTCTTTTATCTTCTTTTGCTGCCGCTGCTTTTACAACGGAGCGGAGAGCTTTCGCGATACGGCCCTGTTTGCCGATCACTTTCCCCATATCCCCGTCAGCGACATGGAGTTCAAGCACTGTGGTACGGCCTTCCTGCTTCTCATTTACAGAAACTTCCTCCGGATGATCTACCAGTGCTTTTGCGATAACTTCAACTAATTCTTTCATCTTACGCGCACCTCCGCGAAGTCAAATTATTTCTCGATACCTGCCGCCTTGAAGATCTTTCCTACAACTTCTGTCGGCTGAGCACCATTGTTGAGCCATTTCTTAGCTGCTTCCTCATCAACTTTGATTGCGCTCGGATCGCAGTTCGGATCATATGTTCCGATCTCCTCGATGAATCTTCCGTCTCTCGGGGACCTTGAATCAGCTACAACGATTCTATAAAAAGGAGCCTTCTTCTGTCCCATTCTTCTTAATCTGATTTTTACTGCCATTTCTTTCACCTCTTAAATTTATTTTTCTTATTGTTTGTTACTTCTGCCGTCCGCCCCGCCGCATATGCAGCCGGCTGCCTCCGGCATGATCTATGTGTTAAAAGGGAAGTTTGAACCTGCCCCTTTTGCCACCTTTGCCACCCATCATTCCGGGAAGTTTCTTCATCATCTTCCTGGATTCGTTAAACTGTTTCACCATGCGGTTGACTTCCGCGATATCAACCCCTGCGCCCCGCGCAATGCGGTGCTTTCTTGACGGGTTCAGAAGATCCGGATTGCTCCGCTCTTCAGGTGTCATGGAATGGATCATTGCCTCCATCCTCGCCATCTTCTTTTCATTCTCCTCGGAATCAAGATCAGGCATCTTGCCGGCCTTTCCTCCGAGTCCGCCAAGTCCGGGCATCATACTCATGATGCTGGATAGGCCGCCCATCTTGCGCATCTGCTCCATACTGTCCAGATAATCGTTAAAATCAAACTGGGCTTTTTTCATCTTATCCGCCATCTTGATGGCTTTTTCTTCATCAAGCTCTGCGCCGGCTTTTTCGATCAGGGTAAGGACATCACCCATACCGAGGATACGCGACGCCATTCTGTCCGGATAAAACTGTTCCAGATCAGAGAGCTTCTCGCCCATTCCGACATAGAGGATCGGGCACCCGGTTACAGCCTTGATGGAGAGTGCGGCACCGCCCCTTGTATCACCGTCCAGCTTGGTGACGATGACACCGTCTATACCGATTTTATCGTTAAATGTTCCAGCCACGTTCACCGCATCCTGACCTGTCATGGCGTCCACAACAAGGATTGTCTGGTGAACCTCCACAGCCTCTTTGATTTCCTGAAGCTCCGCCATCATGTCCTCATCAATGTGAAGACGTCCGGCTGTATCGAGGATCACGATATTGTTGCCATTCTTCGCAGCGTGCTGTACAGCAGCCTTGGCGATATCAGCCGGCCGGTTTTTATCTCCCATGGAGAATACTTCCACGCCCTGCTTCTCTCCATTGATCTGCAGCTGTTTGATTGCCGCAGGACGGTAGACGTCACATGCTACAAGAAGAGGTTTCTTTCCTTTTAATTTGAACTTTCCTGCCAGCTTTGCAGTAGTCGTCGTCTTACCAGCGCCCTGAAGACCTGCCATCATGATAACAGTCATGGCGCTTCCCGGCTGAAGTTTGATCTCTGTCGTCTCAGAACCCATCAGCTTGATCAGTTCTTCATTTACAATCTTGATCACCATCTGCCCCGGATTCAGTCCGTTCATCACGTCCTGTCCGACCGCACGCTCCTGCACATCTTTAATGAAGCCTTTCACAACCTTGAAGTTGACATCTGCCTCAAGAAGAGCCATCTTGACTTCTTTCAGCGCGGCTTTCACGTCATCTTCGGTAAGCCGCCCCTTGCTGCGCAGGTTTCTGAATACATTCTGTAGTTTCTCAGTTAAACTGTCAAATGCCATTTATATTATCCCTCTATAATTCTTCAATGATCGTATCCGAAATCCTGCGGATTCTCTTCACGATCTTTTCCGGATCCTTCTTCTCTTTCTCCCACTCATCTAAAATTCCGTCAATCTGTCCGACCTTTTCCTTTATCGAGAGAAACCTTTCCACCAGATGAAGCTTATTCTCATACCCCTCCAGCGCCTTCTGACACCGCCGGATCAGATCATGCACTCCCTGCCTGCTTATCCCCGCGCTCTCCGCGATCTCGCTCAGAGAAAGATCATCAAGGATAAACTGCTCATAGACTTCTTTCTGGTGCGTAGTGAGAAGTTCACCGTAAAAATCATACAATAAAGCCTGTTCTAAAATCTTATTCATCACAGTCACCTTGGTTATCATACACGAAAGGGAATGGGCTGTCAAGGATTTTTTCTTGACAGTTTAATCAGGGACAGGGCAAAGTTGGGTTTGGGACGTAGTAAAACCGGATTTTACTACGTCCCAAACCCAACTTTGCCCTGTCCCTTTTTACGCTTTCATCAGCTTTTCCACATTCAAAAGTCCCCATCCCGCCCCGGTTCCCGGGCTTTTCACACATGATTCTCTGAGTTTCAGTTTCACTTCTACATTGGTCATATCCGGATATTTGGACAGGAGACATGCAATTGCCCCGGATACGACCGGAGTTGCCATCGAAGTCCCTGTCTTCATTATATAAGGATGCTCGCCGGGGCGTCCGTACCGTGCATTACAGCTTATGATCCCCGTGCCGGGCGCAAAAACATCCGGTTTCACTACGCAGGCGCCTGTCGGTCCCCGTCCGGAATAATTGATATTATTCTTTCGCCGGCCGGCGGAATGCAGTTCTGTGTCAGGCACGCCCACCGTGATAACTTTGCGGCTGTTTCCCGGAACTGCAACTGTCCCTTCTCCCGGACCGTAATTCCCTGCCGACACTACAACAACAAGCCCTCTGTCCCACAATTCTTCAACCGCTTCCAGGAAAACCTGTTTTTGTTCCTGTGCAAGATCCGGCTGGGTTCCGACAGAGATGTTTACAATACGCACCTGAAAATGTTCCCGGTTTTTCAGGATCCAGTCTATTCCTTGCAGTACATTATCAACGTTACCATTTCCCTCGCGGTCCAGCACTTTTCCTACAATAAGATCCGCTTCCGGTGCCATTCCCGCATATAACCCTGATGAGACCTTCCCGTCTCCGGCAAGAATTCCCGCCACATGAGTTCCGTGTCCGCTGTCATCACTGCTGACGGTTTCCTGTACTTTGCCTGTAAAATTTCTGAAAGCGGAAATGCGGTTTCTTAAATCCGGATGCCTCGCTATGCCGGTATCCAGAATCGCAGTGCATATCCCGTTTCCCACATATTTTCCAGTCAATATATCGTCACACCAATAACCTACTGATTGTTTTACCCATTTCATAATAATCTGAAAACAGTTCCCTTTTTAATCAGAATATTCACAGCTCATTCACTTTGTACCTGTATCACACTTTTCAGGCGCCTGCATAATATAGAACTGTAAATAATAACCCAACTGGAGGATTTAAAATGAGTGATTTAACTGCTACAAACTGTGGATGTGGATGCGACAACGGTAACGGAATGTCTTCATGCCTGTGGATTATTCTTCTGCTTTGCTGCTGCGGCGGATTCGGCGGAAACGGATTCGGCGGAAACGGCTGCGGAAACGACAGCTGCCTGTGGATCATCCTGCTTCTCTGCTGCTGTGGCGGATTCGGCGGAAACGGCTGCGGATGCTGATCTAATACAAACAGCGTATGAATCCTGAAACTTACGGCGCCTGCCCTTATACGGGGCAGGCGCTTATTTGCAGGTGTGGAGAGCCAAAGTCCGGGCCTTCCCGGGACCTTGGCGACCACTTACCCTCCCGGAATGTGCCTTTTGTCACTTCCGGTAATTTCAGGGAGCCGGCTCAGTTATTTTAATCCGGTCTGCAATGCACATCTGCACTTTCCCGATCACTCTTCTGCCTGTATTCGCATCCGGCGTCTTCTTTCTCTTTTCCAGAGTCATCTCCATCCACGCGATTCTTCAACATACACTCCTCATCAATCTCGTAAACCGCATTTCCATCAATAATCAGTTTTCTTGTCAAATCTGTTCCTTCCTTTCTCTTTGTTTCTTAATCTGTATCAGCTCAGTTCGTCTGATATCAGGCATCTGAACTGTTACTAATATTATTTTATGAATCCTGCACTTTATTGACAAAAATACGCATACACGAGTGCAGTTTTTTCATCTATAAGCTTTTCCGATATACATATTTCTATTCAAGGCAACATATATATTTACAACGCAATGTGCAGGAGTATCTTTGGAATGGATAAAGACGTACCCGGATTAATGACACCTTTTGATGAACTTGTCACCACGCCGGAACTTCAGATAATCAAACTGCTCATTCCCTATGCCCCTGCATCAGGGCGGCAGACGCTGGCAGGCCTGGTCAAATTCATGGAATTAAGGGAAGCACTCCGTCTCTTCCGCGGACGGAACGGAGGTCTGCAGGCTCAGATGATCCCGGAGAACGAATCACTTTCCCCTATAGATATATTAAATAGTTTCAGGCCTTATCTGAAGCCAAAGGAAGCCTCTATGCTCGATATGATCATAAATATAAGGGAAATGATGTCTGTCATGGAGATGATGCAGGCCTCGCAGGAAGCCCCGGAAGGAAACAGTTCGGACTTTAATCCCATGGAGCTGCTCACCGGTATGCTTCCTCCTGAACAGCAGGAAATGTTCCGGATGTACAGCGATATGTTTTCCCAGACCTCTGACAGCGCAGAGAAAGGAGATGAAAATAATGGACAACGAATGGATGAACAATCCGGCAATGAAGAATATAGATCCGGCAAAACTGGAACTGATCCGGATGGCAGCTGAAAAGACTTCCGGCAAATCCGGACGAGATCTTGCTCCCGTCATGCTGGCACTGATCACCAGCGCAAACAAACAGGGACTCAGTTTCTCTCCAGATGAAGTAACTCTTATCCTTGAAATTTTAAAAAAGGGGAAAACCAAAGAAGAACAGGAACAGATTGACAGGACAGTAAGGATGACCAGCTCCATATTCAAGAAACATCAGAAATAAAAATTCTAATTTGTCGGATTAAATGCCTTGCGCATAATATCCGAAAACAAACAGAGATGAGGCACGGAAATACTTTTTGAGCTGAAAGGCATGTGCTTCAGGCTCCGCTCCGTAATTCGGGAAAAATTAAAGGCTCCGAAAGCTGATTAAAGGCAAAGCCAGAAAATGGGGAACTCGTCTTCGACTCAGACACCCCATTTTCTGGCTTAACATCATCTTCCGAAGCCTTAACTTTTTCCATTGAATTACTTCGAAGTCGCCTTCCTCACATACCTCTCATCTCTTTTTAAGTCTTCCTGCGCCTCATCTACATCCGTTTTTTACTTTATCGAATTCGGCAGTCACTCCGGCAAAACTGAAAGTCAAAGAAACCGGTTGAAGGAAGAAGTAATCGTGAAAGACTTATTTATATGTCAGGCAGAGAAGCGTTCTCGGTTATAGAGATTTCTGGTTCCGCTTGTCTACTTTATATCTGCAGGAGGCTCCCATGTCAAGCCTGCGAAGCACCTGTTTACAGGCAAGGGCTTGACATGGGAGCCTCCTGCAGATAAATATTAATCAAGCGGATCAGAAATCATTGCGGCTCGAATTCGAACCCACAACTTAATGGATTTATACCAGTTGGAATGTCTGGAATCTTAGTCAAAAAAGTTCTGATTTCTTTTGTCTCGTATGAAAATTTATCGAACCGGTAGATGGATAGGAAGCCTTGGAAATCAGATATATAGAGACGATTTGATGCGCCTTTCGCTGGCAGAGAGGAATTGTTTCCGGCGACTGTGTAAGAGTATTAGAGAAACTTAAAAGCAGGATGAATGCGTTAATCGGTCAAACGGAGTTGTTTGACCTTTGGGAGTTCTCCGTTTGATCGATTTGTATTTAGCATTCGTCCTGCTTTGTTAGTTTCTCTTATACTCTGTAGCCGGAGTCGGAATCAATCCCTCTCTGTCCGCGAATACGTAAATCAGACAATCTGTAATTATCTATTTTTCGAAGGATTTTCCAATCATAGCCGGTACGAAAAATTTGAATTTTAAAACCCTTCCTCTTTCCTTCTCATCCGCATTTCTCTTCGTTTCTTCGCCGCTTCCCACTCTGCTTTTTCTGCTTCTGTCTCGAGGATCAGTCTCGGCACAGGTTTCGGTTTATCATTCTCATCCAGTGCAACCATAGTAAAATATGCCCGGTTGATGGGATAACGCATGCCGTCTTTAATGTGTTCCACATAGGTGTCCAGCCTCACCTCAAGAGAAGTATGCCCCACATAAGTCACTTTCCCGATAATGACGACCATTTCCCCATTGTATGCTCCGTGGATAAACCGAAGGTTATCTACCGATGCGGTGATCACGTTGCACCGTGTATGCCGCATTGCCACCATTCCTGCGGCCTCATCGAGCCACTGCATAAGCATGCCGCCGAAGAGCCTGCCCGCTGAATTCAAATGGTTCGGACGCACCAGACGGGTGATCTCCACCTTTGATTCTGATACTTTTCTTTCTTCCATCATAATTATCTCCAATCCTGATATATTTCATATTATATTGTTACCCCTGCCGCTTCTCCCAGCAGGGCAGAACGTTTTCTCTATTGTAACAATTGACGCTGATGAAAACAAGTCGCATCTCACCCCACAGCAAGGGTAAACATAAAGCCTGTCTCCGGTCTACGGTATAACCTTGCCAACTGCCGCTCCATCATTTACAATAATCTGGACAAAGAATTTTATAAAGCGAGGCAGACATGTCAAACATTAAACTCACTCTCCAATACGATGGAACCCGTTATCTGGGCTGGCAGCGCCCGGAAAAGGACGGTTATCACAAAGCAATTTCATACAGATTATCCTCTGTTCTGGAAAAACTGAGCGGCAGCCCGGTCACGCTCTATGCAGGCGCCAGGACGGAGCCCGGAGTACACGCGCTGGAGCAGACTGTAAACTTTGTCTCTGATGCATTTTCCGATATGGAAATACTGCATCGGGATCTGGATCATTACCTTCCCATGGATATCCGCATTCTTCACTGCAATACCGCGCCGGAACGTTTCCGCGCCGATCTGAATGCACGGTCGCGCACATACGAATACCGGATCTGTACGTCGCCTGTTTATAATATCTTTACAAACGCATATACAGCTCACATCTTCCCCTCACCGGATGTCAGTTCCATGGAGACCGCTGCAGGATATTTAAAAGGGCAGCATGATTTTCGCTTCTTTTCAGGTGCAAAGAAGAAAAAAGGCACAGAGAAAGAACTGATAGAAATTTCATTCCGGAAATCTGAAGATACAGATAGTGATACGGATACACTTATCATTTCGCTTACCGCAAATGATTTTCTCTACCGGATGCCTTCCCTGATCGTCGGGACGCTTCTTGAGATCGGGCAGGGAAAACGGACTCCCGAGAGTATATTGCATATTCTCGAGGGGACAGAAAAAGCAGGCGCCCCCTGCGAAGCAAAAGGACTCCTGCTCAAATCTGTACAATATTAAATTATTGATTACGAACAATATGGTACTTCCGCAACTGCATTTTCCCCATATCAGAATCACAGTACCGGAAACTGCTTTTTTATCACAGGATCAGTCCTGCTATGTGGAACGCAATAAAGCTTGCCACCCATGCGACCGCCAGCTGGAACAAGACGATCCCTGCAGTCAGCTTTGTACTTCCCACTTCTCTTCGGATCGTTGCGATCGTAGCTGTACACGGCACATAGAGAAGACAGAAGATCATAAGAGCATATGCATTTGCCGCTCCGAATCCCATTTCCCCGAGCAGAGATACAAAACTGTTCATGCCATGAGCGGTAGTGATATTCTGTATTCCGAAAAGCACGCTGCAGCTCGATACCACGACTTCTTTCTGCGCAATGCCCGCGATCAGGGCCACTACAATCTGCCAGTATCCCAGACCGATCGGTTTAAACAGCGGCACGATTGCCTTTCCGACAATTGAGCCGAAGCTCTCGCCGATATTTGTCACATATCCTGTAGGTCCGAAATTCAGAAGAACCCACATGATAACAGAAGCGAGGAAGATAACCGTTCCGGCTTTCGTCAGATAATCCTTTACTTTTTCCCATACGTATAATGCAATCGTCCGCGCATTAGGAGATTTATACTCCGGCAGTTCGATCAACAGCGCGTGTTCCGCCTTACTTCCGTCAATCCACGATAAAATATACGCCGTCAGAATCGCAATCACAATTCCGATCAGATAGATCGAATAGCACGCAATCATTGCATATTTTCCAAAAAACATAGAAGAAAACAAAACATATATAGTCAGCCTTGCACTGCAGGACATAAAGGGCGTTACCAGAATCGTCTTAAACCTGTCCTTCTTATGCTCCAGCGCCCGGGATGCCATGACCGCGGGAACAGTACAGCCGAATCCCAGCAGCATAGGAAGGAACGCTCTTCCCGAGAGTCCCAGATGGCTCATGATATCATCCATGACAAACGCCACACGCGACATATAGCCGCTGTCCTCGAGGAACGCCAGCGCGAGGAACAGGATAAAGATATTCGGCAGGAAAGTAAGGATGCCGCCCACACCAGAGATGATACCGTCCACAAGCAGTGAATTGAGCATCGGGGATGTCCCCGCCGCCTCAAGTCCTGCACTCACTGCACCTGTCAGAAGATCAAGCCCCGTCTCGAAATAGCCCTTCAGCCAGTCTCCTACCGTAAATGTCAGGAAGAATACCAGCGCCATGATCACGAGAAAGATCGGAAGCCCCAGCCATCTGCTCGTCATAAAACGGTCAATACGGTCTGTCTGTTCCGACTTAGCACTTTTGTTGACAAGCGTCTCGTCGATCACTTCTTCTATAAAGTCATATTTTTCATTTATAATATTTTTCTCATAGCTCCGGTCTGCAATCCCTGTCATATCGACAGGATATTTCTTCATCACCGAATCATCCTGCTCAAGCGTCTTGATGGCGTGCCAGCGCACATTCTCCATATCCGGATATTTCACCCGGAACTGCTCGCTGATCGCATCGATCTTGTCCTCTATCTCATCATCATACACCATGGCATATTCGCTGTGATGGTTATGTTTATGTCCCGTCTTATCCGAATGATGGTGGATAAACGGTCCCTGTTTTGCATATTCTTTGTGGTGTGCCACCGCATGGAGCAGAATCTCAAGACCGGTGCGCTTTCTCGCAGATACAGGGATTGCCGGGATGCCGAGCATCTCGGGCAGACGATGAAGGTCGATCTCCATTCCCCGCTCTTCCACGATATCCATCATGTTGAGTGCCAGAACAACAGGCTTGCCAAGCTCAATGAGCTGCAGTGTCAGGTACAGATTCCGTTCCAGACAGGACGCGTCCACCACGTCCACGATCACGTCCACCTCATCGCTCATAATACACTCACGGGATACCTTTTCTTCCATTGTGTAAGAAGTCAGGCTGTAAATGCCGGGCAGGTCTATCAGCTTGAACTCCTGTTCTTTATAAGTTGTATAGCCTTCCTTCTTCTCCACTGTAACGCCCGGCCAGTTCGCCACTTTCAGGTTTGCCCCTGTATAAGCGTTGAACAATGTTGTCTTACCACAGTTCGGATTTCCGATAAATCCCACATTTATCACTTTTCCGCTCATGCCGCTTCCTCCTTTACAAAGATATTATCGGCAATGCGCCTGCCAAGTGCGAATCGTGTTCCACGGAATTTTACAGTCATTGCTCCCTTTTTGTCATTATTTAATATGGTGATCTTAGATCCTTCCGTCAGACCGAGCGCTTCGAGCCTTCGTTCAAGGTTCAGCTCGATCTGGATTTTCTCGACCACATAGGTATGATTATTCTTGCCTTCTTTTAATCTCATAGCAGCCTCATCCTTTATATGTCATTTATTGATAATATTTCTCAACAGATATTATATATGGTGAGACTGCATAAGTCAATTTTTTGTGTCAAATCTTGTCGCTATCATATGTATAATATATGGAATAAGGATAACCGGTATCGCCAGGTAGGCAAGAAAACTGTACGCTTTCTGGATCAGGGTAAGCAGCCCGAACTGGGCAATCCCGAAATCCACAATACAGCAGATGAGCGCTGCAGCAATTTCTTTTCGCGTAACCTGAAATTTCCTCTTTCCCGCCGGCTCCTCTGCCGCTTCGGCTTCACCCGATACCCGTTCTCCTTCGCCGGATGCTTTATCTTCCGTCTCACCGCAGATTCTCTTTACCATTGCCGCTACCATGTTGACAGCAGTAGACACGGCGCCGAGGATGATCAGAATGGAAATAAGCGGAGTCATGAAGGAAGCTCCCACACCGTTCTGTACCATAAAGAGCGTGGGCACACTCTGCCCGGCAGCATCCGGATTCGTGTAAACTGTCATAAGTCCGAGCACGACCATGACCATCATCAGCGCATTTACTACAAATCCCACTCCCATGCTCTTCACTGCATCGCCCGGTCTGTCAAATGATTTCGCATGCTGTACAAACACCGCAATGTTGGAGAGCTGGAATGTCCCGTAAAGAAACGCTGAGTAAAGCGCATCTCCAAACGGCAGCTCGGCCTTTGTCATACTCTCCGCAGCTGCCGAGATTCCCGATAAGCCGTAAATGATATTGGGAATATATACGATCAGCAGTCCCGCGATAATGCAGATGGACAGTACGGATGCTACTTTCCGCACCAGATCTGTCCCGAATATGGCAACCACAAAGATAAACACACCGATCAGGAAAGTGCAGAGCAGATACGGAAGCCCTGTCAGTGTGCTCAGCGTAGCGCCGCCTGTGGCAAATGCAACTGCCGGAGCCACGCACATCACGCAGACATAAAGGATCTCGAACAAGTTCGAAAATATGGGTGCAAACCTTCCGTAAAACGCATTATTGTAGGATCTGTAGTCGTAAACCTGATGTTTCCTTGCAAAGCGCAGGCTGTATGCAAAGAAAACAGTGTTGTAGAGCATTGCAAACACCGGCATGATCAGGCACCAGATACCGTACCTTACGAAATAGCTGTATATCTGCGCTCCTGATGCGAATCCGCCTCCGAAATGTGTCGTAAACCATACAAATGCCACTCCCAGAATGACTGCTCCTGTTTTATTCTTCTTCATTGTCTCTTCTCACTCTTTCTTTCAGTCTGTCCATTGCCTCTGTCAGCATTTCCTTTGTCACTTTATACGGATAATGAGCCACATCCGACATTTCCGGGATGCGGTCCATACACTCATCCCACTGTTCATCCGTGATCTCGATGTCTTCCAGTGAAACCGGAAGCTCAACCGCCCGGTTCAGCCTGTAGATCTTCTCAAATTCGTCATACTGCTGATCAACGAGCAGTGCCAGCAGGATGCCGAATCCGACTACCTCACCGTGCAGATGTCTCTCCTCGATGACCGGATAGGACGTCATAGCATAGAATATTGCATGGGCGAGTCCGCTGTTGTAGTCCGGCGTGTAATCTTTTGTCAGGAAGATGGACGCGATTCCCGTGGTCACGACAATTGCCAGCACGACCTGCTCCACGTCATATGTACAGAGCCCTTTCTTGTGATCTTCCAGTGCTTTCGGCCCGTACTGGATCAGCGGGTCACAGCACATCCGGCTGACCGCCACGCCAAGAGCTGTAAAATGTTCCAGCTGTTCATTCCTTGACGAGATCGTGGCCTCATAATATTTCGCATAGGTATCACCGATTCCCGCCCACATATACTGGCTGGGCGCCTTGGCAATAATTTCCGTATCAATAAACGAGTGCATAACCGGTCTGATGAAAAAATGCGGTTTCAGAAATGTGCCGTCCTCATTGTACATGATCGAAACCGACGTACAGGCGGAACAGTTGGACGCAATCGTCGGAAATGCAAAGACCGGCTTATCATCCGTGATACACAGACACTTCACTGTGTCCAGAGCCTTGCCGCCGCCTACGCCGAATACCATGTCAGCCTCCTGATAAAGAGGCATGGCGCGCAGCTTATCCACCGCGGCATACGTACAGTTTTCGCCGTAAATCTCTTTTCCGATGATTTCAAGATTCGTCTGATCTACATAAGACCTGATCTTATCGTATGCAGCTGCAAGTGCTTTTCTTCCTCCGATCACAAGAACCTTCTTTCCATATGATTCACATACAGGTCCGATCTTGTCGTAAATTTTATCTCCGATGGAATAGTTCGGAAGGTGTACTTCGTAATTTTCAAGTTTCATAGTAATATCTCCTTTCCTCTGTGCTGCCATATATCGCATAGCATATGGGATATCAGTTGTTTTCCACTCAGTCTTTTTTGAGCGGATAAGGGAAGATTCCTTCCCTCACCCGCTCACCGCGATACCTCGTTCATCTCGCGGCATTGCCGCTCGATGACCTTTGCCCGTCGGATGCCCGCTCGTGCAAGCACGGCGGTCGCCATCCGGGCGTATCGCGCAAAATAAAAAGCCCTTATCCCATACAATAAAATTGCAGGGACAAGAGCTGTAATTCATACAAATACTCCTGCGGTGCCACCCGGCTTGACGTAATATACTACATCCACTCATGCATACTGACATATGCTTTCTTTGATAACGGAGTCAGTTCTCCGGCTCGCCTACTCCAAATTTCAACTCGCCCTCAGAAGCCCATTCACTCCAAGTCCGGCATACCGCGATCCCACCGCCCGCAGCTCTCTGTGAAGCGTCCACTGAAGTTACTTGCTCTTCCTCATCGGTCTGGTAACACTTTATCACTTTAAACTCAAAATGTCAACGTTTTTCAGATAACAGTTCAGCCATGGGGCTGTCTGAACTGTTATCTTTGAATTAGTTCTTTCCCGTCCAGATCTGTCTCATACATATCCACTGCACGCACCCGGCAGTCGTCATACGTCTTATAATAGTAAACGCCTGTACTCGTATTGGCACAGCAGGAATATGTGGTAATATCAAAAGTTCCCTGATCTGTTATCACAGCCCCGCGAACCATGGCTACACTGTCCAGAATGTGGAAGAACTGGGAGACATTCGCCTTTTCCTCCTCCGGCGCCACGGAATTCCACTTCAAAAATGCAGCGCGCACAAAGCGGGACGCCGATGAGGCGTCGCCCGGAAGCCCGACGGCTCCCATTCCCTGTGCATAAGGCCTGAGATTCAGCCTGTCCGCAAAGCGGTTTCGCGGACTCTCCGCCGTCAGGTTCATATAATTGTTCATGTTCATTCTATGATACTCAAAAGGCGGATTGTTCGTCAGCACTCCAAATAGATTTTCATATACTTTCAGACCATCTCTGACCGCTTCAAGAACAAGACATCTCTCACGGTCTGCAAGCATCCAGTGAAGCGGTGCAGGCGGCATCTGATCCGTAAATGCAAGATCAACAATCTTCATTTCACCCAGAAACTCTTCCGCTTCCGCCACAGAAGCACATTTTCCCAAAATCCACGCAATCACTTCAAACGAAGTAATCTCAAGGCCTTCGCCGTCCGGTTTCTGATAGTATGCATTTCCCGGGAAATTCAGCCCCGCCATCCCAAGACCTTTTTCGTTGACAGCTTCGGCATAAAGCGGGAAACTGTCGTTTGCCGACGCCATGCCGATCATGGCATAGTGGTGATCCTGCCGCCCGGCTTTCCGGAAAATAAGAGGAAAATTACGCGGGGTGATTGTGACGGTTTCGCCAAAAGAACAGTCAAAATCAAGGTTGCGGCCGAAGTAGAAATCGTTGTTAGTGTAGGTGATACAGGTGCACATGGTAAACTCCTCCTATGTCTGTTTCTTCTTATTATTTCCATGCATTTTATGTATAATTAAGTCAGCCTTACTACTTTTTATCATCTGGCCGGTACTCTAAAATATCGCCCGGTTGACATTGTAATGTTTTACAAATTGCTTCCAGTGTCGAGAAACGAATTGCACTGACCTTTCCCGTCTTGATCTTTGATAAATTTACATTGGAGACTCCAACCCTCTCCGAAAGCTCTTTCAATGTCATCTTTCGGTCAGCCATTACCCGATCCAGTCTCAATATAATCGCCATATTTTGTCACCTATAATACTTCATCTAATTCATTCTGCATAAAAAATCCTTCTTTGATAATCCCTGCAAATATAAGTAAAAGAATTCCCTGAGTTAATATGTTTCCATCAATCAATGTAAAAGATCCATTTTGCATAATACCAAATCCCGAGCTGGTATATCCTGATAACCGCGGCAGTAAAAAAGCCGATACAGTAATTAATCCGCCTATAATACGAATACACTGCACCAAAAGTTTTGAAAAATACCTTTCATTTATTGCAATTTTTATCATAAAAATAAAACAACATATAATACAGATGAAATGAATTCCCCATCTCACATATTGGCACACTCCAATTTCTTTCCATATTTGCTGAACCATGCCCGTTATAATAAAATATCCCCAGCCAGCACTCACAAAACCTGAAAGGAATATACCAAGTCCCAGCAAAAACTTAAAACTTCTGGAAAAAGATTTCTTAGGTTTTGTTTCTACATTTGTAACATAAACATTATCACTCATTGTATACACCCTCTCTTTCTTAGTATCGTCAACATTCTTTACATTTCTCTTTTATATAGTATAGCATCTGTCTTAATAGAGGTAAACAAGAGTTTTAATGTTTATCATTAATTTTTTATCGTTTATTTTATATTATTACTTTTCATCCACCACCTGAAACACATAAAACTTCAAATAATAAGAATCCCCCGCTCCCCAAAGTATCGGATGATCCGGCGCCTGCGTCCTGAACTCCACCTGCCGCAGTCTCTTATGCACATTCTGCGCCGCCTGCCCGATCGTCTTGGTAAACAGTTCATAATCCATAAAATGAGAACACGAGCAAGTCGCCAGATATCCGCCGTCCTTCACCAGCTTCATTCCCCGCAGATTGATCTCCCGGTAACCCTTCACCGCTTTTTTGATCGAACTTCTCGATTTTGTAAATGCCGGCGGATCAAGGATGACTACATCATATTTCTCGCCCTGTTTTTCCAGACGCGGAAGAAGATTGAAAACATCTTCACAGATAAACTCCACCCGGTCTTCCAGTCCGTTCAGAGCGGCATTCTCTCGCGCCTGAGCCACGCCCAGCTCAGAAGCATCCACTCCGGTCACGTGTGCTGCTCCTGCAATTCCTGCATTCAGCGCAAAAGACCCGGTATGGGTAAAGCAGTCTAATACCCGTGCTCCTTTGCAGAGCTTTGCCACTGCCCGCCTGTTATATTTCTGGTCAAGGAAGAATCCCGTCTTCTGGCCGTCCTTTACGTCCACATAATAGCGCACACCATTCTCCACGATCTCCACCTTTGTATCAAAAGGCTCGCCGATAAATCCCTTACGGCGTTCCATTCCTTCCTGCTCGCGGACTTTCGCATCACTGCGCTCATAGACGCCCCGGATATGGATCCCGTCTTTCTCCATCAAATCTTTTAAAATGTCCACGATCATCACTTTAAAGCGGTCGATTCCCAGAGCGAGAGATTCCACCACCAGCACATCCGCGAACTTGTCCACCACGATACCCGGAAGGAAATCTGCTTCTCCGAAGATCACCCGGCAGCTGGAAATATCATCCATCACTTTTTTCCGGTACTCCCATGCATTCTGTACGCGCATGCGGATGAAATCTTCATTAATTTCCGTGTCACGGCTTCTCGTCATCATGCGAACCGTCAGTTTTGAGTTCCGGTTGATAAATCCACGCCCCAGCGGATAGCCGTCGAAATCATGGACGAGTACGATATCTCCGTCCTCGAAGCTTCCCATAATACTTTCTATCTCATTGTCGTAAATCCATGGTCCGCCCTGCTTGAGCGTACGGCCCGCGCCTTTTCTTAAAGTAACAACTGCATTAGACATAATCTTCCTCCCTGTGTCATATGATTAATCCTTCTGAATTCCAATATTATAAGAGTTCAACCCGCGCCATTCGTAAAACCGCACTTCGTGCTTATCGTGGCTGTTGCCACTGTTTTACTCATTAACAGGCGCTCACCTCATCTGAATGTCAGTCGCCAGATTCCTATGCAAGCATAAATCCGTCTGCTGACATTCAGATGGTTGAACTTTTATAGAATATCATACCACAGATCATATACGCAGACCAGCGCCGGCACACAAAGAATGTTCTGCATTCACAGCCACTCTATGAATTTCATCGAATGGTTAACTCCATTGGAGAGCAACCGTTTTTTCTATACTCAAATTTAAGATACGAGGAGCATTACCGGAAAATTGATGTTTTCAAAGAAAGAGAGTATAATTACCATACTCTATTCTGAAAGGACGATCGCTTGTGAAAGATAAAATATTGATCCGCGGAGCACGGGTCCACAATCTGAAAAATATTGACGTTGATGTGCCTCTTGGAAAGATCGTGGGCATCGCCGGCGTATCCGGCTCGGGCAAGTCTTCCCTCGCCCTCGGCGTCCTCTACGCAGAAGGATCAAGACGCTATCTGGACGCCCTGTCCACCTACACGAGACGGCGCATGACGCAGGCTGCAAAAGCAGACGTGGATGAGGTGCTCTATGTTCCTGCTGCCCTTGCGCTCCACCAGCGCCCCGGAGTTCCCGGCATCCGCAGTACGTTCGGTACGGGGACAGAGCTTTTGAACAGCCTGCGTCTGATGTATTCGAGACTGGCGAATCACAGATGTCCCAACGGGCATTATCTTGCTCCTTCTCTTGCTGTTGCCGCCGGACAGGAGCTTGTCTGTCCGGAATGCGGCGCCCGTTTCTACGCTCCCGCCGCAGAGGAACTGGCATTTAACAGTCAGGGAGCATGCCGCACCTGTGACGGAACCGGTACGGTACGCACAGTAGACCGATCCACCCTTGTTCCTGATGAATCCCTCACTATCGATGAAGGTGCGGTTGCGCCATGGAATTCTCTCATGTGGTCTCTTATGACCGACGTCTGCCGGGAAATGGGAGTGCGTACAGATATTCCTTTCCGCGACCTGACAGACAGAGAGAAAGATATTGTCTACAACGGTCCCGCCGAAAAGAAACATATCCTCTATCATTCTAAAAAGACCAATCAGGCAGGAGAACTGGACTTTACTTATTACAATGCTGTCTACACAGTAGAAAACGCCCTCTCCAAAGTCAAAGATGAGAAAGGAATGAAGCGGGTTGAGAAATTTCTGAAACTGGAGACCTGCCCGGACTGCGGCGGCACCCGTCTGTCTGAAGCCGCAAGAGCACCGAAGCTGAAGGGGATCTCTCTGGCCGAAGCCTGCCGCATGACTCTGTCTGATCTAACGGAATGGGTATCGGAAGTCCCCGGCTCCCTGCCGGAGGAAATGCGTCCTATGGCAAAGAGCATCTGCGAGTCTTTTCAGACTGTTGCAAAACGGCTGCTGGATCTTGGTCTGGGATATCTGACTCTGGACCGCGCATCTTCTACACTGTCCACCGGGGAGAGGCAGAGGATGCAGCTTGCCCGCGCGGTGCGCAACCGGACTACGGGAGTCCTCTATGTTCTGGACGAGCCGTCCATCGGTCTCCATCCCTCCAATATCGTCGGACTGACAGGTGTGATGCACGACCTGATCGCGGACGGCAATTCCATTCTTCTGGTCGACCATGACTCACAGATCCTTTCAGATGCAGACTGGATCATCGAGATGGGGCCTGGAGCCGGCATCGACGGCGGTGAAGTGATCGCTCAGGGAACCGTACCGGAACTTGCCGGAAATTCTGCTTCCCTGATCGGGCCTTTCCTCACCGGCAAACCTCAGACTCCGGTAAGAAAACAGACTGACGCTTCTGAGATGTTTTCTGAAGGGAAGATTTGTCTCTCCACTTCAGCCATCCATACCGTCAAGCCGCTGGAAGTGGACATTCCGAAGGGCCGGCTGACCGTAGTCACAGGCGTGTCCGGCTCCGGCAAAACGACACTCATCCTAGAGAGTCTGATCCCCGGTCTGGAGGCATGGATTGACGGGAAACCGCTGCCGGATCATGTACGTGCCGTCAACGCAGACGGGATTGCACATGTGAAACTGATCGACGCCACACCCATCGGCATCAATGTCCGCTCTACCGTAGCCACCTACGCCAATGTCCACGACGAGCTGCGCAAGACATTTGCCCGTACTTCGGACGCAAAGGAACTTGGCTATAGGGCCGGAGACTTTTCCTACAATACGGGGCAACTCCGCTGTCCGGTCTGTGACGGAACAGGGGTGATCAGTCTGGATGTACAGTTCCTTCCGGATGTAAAGATTACCTGTCCAAAATGCCGTGGATCAAGATATTCAAAAAGTGCGGAGAAAATAAAATACACGAATAAGAAAGATAAAAATGGACATTCCTTCTCTCTTCCGGAACTGATGGAAATGAATGTGAGCACAGCGTTGAAAGCCTGCGCGAATCTGAAATCCGTCCGGCAGAAGCTGCAGGTTCTGGAAGATCTGGGGCTCGGATATCTCACACTGGGGGAAGAAACGCCCAGTCTCTCCGGCGGAGAAGCGCAGCGCCTGAAGCTGGCAAGTGAGATGGGAAAAGCTCAGTCAGATTCCGTTTTCGTATTTGATGAGCCTACCATCGGGCTCCATCCTCTTGACGTACGCACTCTGCTGGGAGTCTTCCAGACGCTCATCGAAAACGGAGCAACCGTCATCGTTATTGAACACGACCTTGACGTAATCCGCAATGCAGATTATATCATTGACATGGGGCCGGGAGGCGGAGAGGCAGGCGGACGGATCGTAGCGTCAGGAACGCCGGAGGAAATCAGGAAGTCTCCCGAAAGTATAACTGGAATATTTTTATAGAAACTTTATTATTTCAAATCGAATTTTGTTTTGCAGTTTCATTTTGAGAACAGCCTGCGAAATCGTCATTTGCAACCGCTGGTTGACAAATTTTCAAGTACGCTTGGTGGCTTGCACCCACTGGTTCTGTTATGCTGAAATCACTGAAACGTACTGCGCATGCGAACAGACCAACAACAGACAAATACAGGAGGAAAAACAGATGATCTTAGCAGATAAAATAGCAGAATTAAGGAAAAAGAACGGCTGGTCACAGGAAGAACTCGCCGGACAGCTCGGCGTATCAAGGCAGTCCGTATCCAAGTGGGAAAGCGCGTCTTCCATCCCGGACCTTGATAAAATATTGAAGATGAGTGAAATCTTCAGCGTCAGCACCGACTATCTTCTGAAGGATTCTAATGAACCGGAAGATGAGATCTTTACACACGCTGCGCCGGACATGATCTCTGATGCGGTCAATGACTGTAACGTAAGGACAGTATCTCTCGAAGAGGCGAATACTTTTATGGAGATTGTGCAGGATATGGCTGCAAAAGTTGCGGCGGGAGTTTCTATCTGTATCCTTTCGCCTGTTCTTCTGATACTCCTCGCCGGACTTTCCGACGAGGAAGGCGGGCATCTGCTCCCGGAGGCTCTGGCAGTGGCGGCGGGCTTTACCATATTGCTGGTGATGGTGGCTGGCGCGGCAGCGATTTTTATCTGGTACGGCAGAAAAACTGAACGCTTTGAATATCTGGAAAAAGAACCGATCGAACTCGCCTACGGTGTGACAGGCGTGGTGGAAAAGCGAAAGAAAGGATATGAACCCTCTCACGGCATCTCTCTGGTGATCGGTGTAGGGCTCTGTATCCTCAGCGCGATCCCCGTATTTGTACTGGGCGTCCTTGATGAAGACGGAATGCTTACGATCTGCGGGATCATCTTCTGCCTGGTCATTGTATCGGCAGGCGTATTTTTTCTGGTTCGCACCTGTGTGATCTTCGGCTCGTTTCAGAAACTCCTTGAAGAGGGAGATTACAGCCGTAATAAGAAAACAGCCGAGAAAAGGAATGAAACCGTCACCACAGTATACTGGTGTGTCGTCACAGCAGTTTACCTCGGCTGGAGCTTTCATACAATGGAATGGCATCGTACATGGATCATCTGGCCCTGTGCCGCAGTCCTGTTCGGCGCGGTGCTCGGCATAAGCGAAGCAATCCATAAAAAATAAACAGCGGCCGGCCCATCTCAACAGAGCCTGATGCTGGAACAAATGCGTATCAGAAACGGAGAGCCCGCATCCGGAGCTCTCCGTTTCTTTCTTCCTGTCAATATTAATGAATGTCAAACACACTTCTTACCCGAAGTCCGTCCGGTTTTCCCCGCAGGATGCGCACTTTCTTTTCCCCTGCGTTCATATCGAAGTAATTATCGCTCAGGATCAGATCTTCCTCCTCATTCAGGATCTCCACGCTCTTGGCATAGGCGTCCGCACGGACGGTGATCCACTCGCCGTCTGTCTCTGCCTGCAGATGGGGATCCTCATAACGGAAATATTTCGGATAGGAGAAGATGACCGTACTGTCTGCGATCTGCGCCTCCTGCATAGAGCCGTCTCCTCCCGGAAGTATGCTCTCTCCGCCCGCTGTCACGCTGTCCCCGGCATCCGTCACACTGTCTGCGGACACACCGGTCAGATCGTACGCCTGAAAGCTTACATACTCTGTGAACACATCGATATCCGGAAGCAGCACTTTCCCGGTCCACTGCGCCGAAAGCGCCGGAACCGTGATCTTCATCTCCTCGCTTCGGAGCACTTCCGCCTGTGCGTTTCTCACCTGCCAGCGCAGGAGAATCTGCCGGTCCTGTCTCGTCTCGTTGGAGGCATTGAACTGCACGGATTTTTCAAACCGGAAATGCTGACGGTTCATATTCGCTTCCTGAGTCATCCAGCTCTCCTCCTCGCAGGATACGAGCACCGGGGCAAAGAAGCGTTTCGCATAATAGTGCAGCGCTTTCCATCTTCCGTGATAATCAGTGGATGACCATGAGATTACCGGCCAGCAGTCATTCAGCTGCCAGTAGACCGCGCCCATACATCTGCCGCGGTTTCTGCGGAAATGCTCCACACCGTAGCGGATGCCGTCCGCCTGCAGCAGCTGGGAGGCATAGATCAGCGTACCGAAATCCGTCGGATACCGGTATGCCTGCTGCATATAGCTCATAATCTTGCCATTGGCTCCGTAATTGCGCTGGTGCTTCTCCATAATATAGGAGAAAATATTCCAGTCTGCCGGATCGTCTGTGAAGGATTCGATCGTCTTCTTCGACGGGAACGCCTGAAAGCCGAATTCCGAAATATACCGGAAGTAATACTTTCTGTACTCAGAGAACGGGCGGCTGCCGTGCCACACTTTCCAGTAGTGGACGTCGCCCCGGTCAGGATCATTGGGGTTGTCAAAAGATCCGCCGGAGGAGGGGCTTGCAGGCCAGTAGAATGTCTCCGGGTCATATTTTCTGAGGACTTCAGGGATGATCCTCTCATACATGAACAGATAGTCTCTGACCTCACTCGGTTTTGTCACCCAGCACCGCTCGTCCACAAACATTTCCATCTCATTGTTTCCGCACCACAGGCCGAGGCTGGCGTGATGGCGGAGCCTTGTAATATTATCGATAAATTCCTGCCGGATATTCGCCTCGAATTCTTCCGTCAGTTCATAGACGGAGCAGGCAAACATGAAATCCTGCCAGACAACCAGGCCCAGTTCGTCGCACAGATCATAGAACCAGTCGTCCGGGTAGAAGCCGCCGCCCCATACACGGATCGAATTAAAGTTTGCAAGGCGGCAGTCCTCAAGGAGCCGCTGTGTCCGTTCTCTGCTCCGCCGTCCGAGGAGGTGGTCCTCCGGTATATAATCTGCTCCCATGGCAAAGAAACAGACTCCGTTTACCTCATGGGCAAAGCTCTCGCCCCACGCATCCTTTTCCCTTTTTACAGTCAGCGTGCGCAGGCCGATTCTTTTCTTCCAGACATCGCATTCTTTTTCTCCGATCCGCATGGATACTTCCACATCGTAAAGCGGCTGGTCTCCCAGGCCGTTCGGCCACCAGAGCTGCGGGTCTTCGATGACCAGCGCTCCTCTGCCGTCCGCCAGAACGGCCCGGTATGTTTTTCCGTCAGGGGATGTGACCGCTGCCTGCCAGCAGAGCTTTTGTTCCGGTTCTCCGGTATTTCTGCCGGCGGGACTGCTGCCGTCCCCTCTTTCGCTGATACATGACGCTTCGGCTTCAAAGAGAAGTGTTACTTTCCCCTCCTCATGTCTCTGCCGGATATAGACACTGCCGATCCGTCCTTCTTCAATCCCCAGAAGAGAGACACTGCGGAAGATCCCGGCGTCCGGAAGATGCGCGCCCCAGTCCCACCCGAACATATAGTGGGCTTTTCGCAGATGCATGAAGCCCTCGTAAGTATCGTCATTTCCGATATTGCCGTACTTCTTATACGCCTGCGCAATGTATCTGAGCGGGGAGTGAAACTGCACGTTCAGCAGGTTTTCTCCCTCCCTCAGACTGTCTGTGACGTCATATTCCCAGATACGGTGCATATTGCAGGGTTCTCCCAGAAGTTCTCCGTTCAGGTATACGGTTGCGCAGGTATCCAGCCCGTCAAACTTAAGCAGCCGCGTCCTGCTCCTCATCAGTGCTTCATCCGGCACAAACCTGCACTCGTACTCGTAATCGTCCTCCATAAGGGCGCACGCCGAATCCTCGTTGTCCTTCCAGTAAGGATCTTCCATATCTCCGTTTCGTAGAAGGTCCGTATATACGGTTCCCGGAACCACGGCGCTCTGCCAATCTCCGCCGGACATACAGCGCATTCTCCAGTCTCTGTTTAACTCTGTCCTTATCATGTCTCTCCCTTTCTGTGTGCAAAAAGGACTGAACAGGCAGAACTGTCAGCCCTCTGCAGGATTTTATGTATTACTCCGCTGCTGCCGGATACTCATTGCAGAGCAGACGGTATGCAGGCTCATCTTCCTCGATGGTCGGGAATCTTCCGATCGGTTCATAGAAGCGGTTGTCGTTCTCGTCGTCGTTGCACATAGATACTTCTCCGAGCAGAACAGCTCCCGTTCCTTCCTCTACATGGAAATCATGATAGAGATAAGGCTGGATCGTAATACTCTCTCCCGGCGTCAGTCTCACACGTGTTCCCGCAGGCACTGTATAGGTTCTTCCGTCGCTGTGCACAGTCACGTCTGTATCCGCGAATTCTCCATCCTCCGTGGAATTGTATACCGTGATCAGGACATTGCCGCCTCCTCTGTTGATGATGTCTTCCATCTTGTTCCAGTGGAAATGCATGGGCGCCATCTGTCCTTCATTTACCATGAGCAGTTTCTCTGCATACGGTTTTGTATATCTGTCGTCCTTTACATTTCCGTTTCGGATAGTGATCAGGGCAAATCCCACTTCATCAAATTTGCCAAGGCCGTAGTCAGTAATGTCCCAGCCCAGCATATTATCTCTTATCTCATCATATTCATGGTTTTTCGTCTTCCAGTCCTCCGGCGTCCAGTTACAGAACGGCGGGATCTCGAATCCGTGCTCTTTGATCAGTTTTTCCATGTCTTTAATTACTGCGTTGATTTTTGATCGTTTCATTGTGATTGTCCTCTCTTTGATTCTGCTATATGTCTATTTTACACTGTCAGACGCTGTATTTCATCCAGTTCTTCGCCTTCCAGTATCCTTAAAGTGAGATTCATCGTCTCTGATTCAAAAGGTCCCATCCTTTCGTTGATTACGGCTGCGTGAGCGATTCCGTCCTTTCCTTCTTTCAGTTCATGGAGGAATACTGCCTCCGGCTCGCCGTCCACGCGTGCTTCCATCCTGTCCCAGCAGTCAAGCTGGGCGGCAGCGTCCGTATCTCTCCGCACAGAATCTTCTCCGCGATCTCTTCATTTTCTTTTGCCGGAAACAGAAAAGGACGGATCTGTGCCGTGGAGTCTCTCAGCCACATCGCCGGGATATCCCCGGTGATCACGTACACAGTTCCGCCTTCCTTCATTTTCACTGTTGTCTATTGAAACAGGGGAATTATTCCATATATCTGCTTATTTATCTTTCATTTCCAATATATTATGTTCTATCTGTCTGATCACATCCATAAATACCGCATCTTCCTTACCGGTGGGATCGTCCAGCCCCCAGTCAATAACCTTTCTGCCGGGAATGTTTGGACACGAGACATTGCATCCCATGGACACATAGATATCTGCTTCCGGTATATCGTCCAGCAGCTTCGGATACTGGCCTTTTTCCATATCAATGCCGTACTCCTGTTTCATCAGCCTTACGGCGTCCTGATTGATCTGCGGCTTCACTTCCGTTCCCGCGGAATAGCACTCATAACGATCGGACAGATATTTTCTCCCGAATGCTTCCGCGATCTGACTCCGGCAGGAGTTATGAACGCAGATAAACGCAATCTTCTTTTTCTTCGCATTTACTTTAGAAAACGGGCACCTTTTTCCGATACACTGATTGTTCTGGCTGCTGTAAGCACAGACAATGTCTGACTTTTCCATCTCGATCCCCAGATTTTCTTTTACGAAATCAACCACTCTTATTATAGAGAGATACGAATCTCTCTTGCAGCAGCGGGGTCCCCCGACTTCGCCGATCGCGTCCAGTGCTCTTGCCGTCATCTTGTGTGACAGACCGAAATTGTCTTTTCCGAGCGGCGTAGATCCGGTAACAATAGAAACAAACATTCCCGCGCTGATTCCTGCCCCGCAGGCTCCCCAGAACCCGCAGGCACCGCCCGGCACCGAACTTCCCCTGCTGTTCATCTCGATCAGAGACCGCTTCAGGTCAATCTCGCCGCCGCAGTTCTTATATGCGGTCAGCAGCGCCATCCCCACCATGACATGATGCTCCGGCCCATGCATATGGCAGAACGGCATGGACATCATTTTGTTGAGTATCGCCACCGGATTTCCGGATGTTTCATTCAGACATAAGCCGATCAGGCTGTCAATCCCCTGCATATGACATTCGTTGCAGACATAATGGCCGTTTATGCATCTTGTTTTACTTTTTTCTTTTTTGTGGCATAGTTCACATTCCATCTCGATATCTTCATTCAGATATTCCAAGGGGGCTTTGCAGATCAGACATTCCTCTTTCATAGATTCCTTCCTCTAATAACACAGTGAAATAAGTATCGGCACAGCCGCAGAGCAGATGATCCCGTTAAACACAGAAAGAACAACCGTCTCTTCATTCGTATAGCGCATCAGCATCGGCAGGGTGGTATCCTCGCTCGTGGCAGCCGCCGGGGCAATACAGGTACAGACATTAAAATGCCGGGAAATATACGGGATCATAAAGAAAGCACCGATTTCCCGCATCAGATTGCTGAGAAATGCAATACTTCCCGCTTCTGCTCCGGCCAGATTGCTTATGGATACTCCGGCCAGACTATACCACCCCAGGCCCCCCGCGATCGAGACAGCCTGTCTGACCGGATAATGCATCAGCAGCCCGCACAAAACGCCTCCTGCCAGTGACCCCGCGATTATCCCTGCAGGGATGAGCAGGATCTTCACATGGTGCTGCCGTATCCCGGCTGCAATTCCCCGATGAAGGCCTACACTGATCCCGACCGAAAACATCAGCAGACCGAGAAGCCAGTCCGTATGGTCGGACAACGGCTTCAGAATGTGTGCCGTAAGCGGAACCGCTCCGAATCCGATTCCCAGCACGAGCGCGCCAAGAGCAAGAAATACCATGGGATCACTGTCTTTCGTATTTCTTCTCCTTCCGCCTGCATTCTTTTTCCCTTTTTCTCCTGCTGTGTCCATAAAGTACCTGGTCAGCAGATAGACAACAGCAATCGACAAAAGCGTCGGGATCAGGAAGAACAGGAAGCTTGTAAATCCGAGACTGAGAAGGCCGGAAAAGAATCCGTCTCTCTGTCCGAGTCCCACACCCATCATAAAAATAAGAACAAGCGTACACAGAAGCTGCACCCGCTCATTAAATATTTTATATCGGATGGGAAAGACTCGTCCCACTGCGAATCCAAGAATCATAAACACAAGTGCTGCCATTACTTCCTCCAATTCACCACATTTCAGCTTTCACAGCTCTATTTTCTGACCTTTGAAAGCAAAGCCACTACCTCGCAGTGCACCGTCTCACAGAATTGGTCTACCGCCGTCATCTTCTCTACCCGGTATCCAGCGATCTGCATCATCTCCAGGTCTCTGGCAAGGCTTGTCATCTTACAGGAAATATACACGATCCTGTCCACACCGTAACTTAAAATCTTCGGCAAAGCTTTCGGATGGATCCCGTCCCTCGGCGGATCAAGCACAATAACATCCGGCTTTTCTTCCAGTTCATCCAGCACCTGAAATACATCGCCTGCTATGAATTTACAGTTGCAAATACCGTTTCTCGCGGCATTTTCTTTTGCAGCCTCCACCGCTTCTTCGACAATCTCCACGCCTACCACCTGCTTTGCCACAGGAGCCAGCACCTGGCTGATCGTTCCTGTTCCGCTGAAAAGATCGAACACGGTCATATCATGGATGTCCCCGATATAGTCCCGCACCGTCTCATAGAGCACTTCAGCGCCCCGGGTATTAGGCTGAAAGAAGGAAAACGGCGTGATCTTGAAATCCAGGCCGAGCAGTTTTTCATAGAAGAAATCCTGTCCCCAGAGAATACGCGTCTCATCGCTTTTCACCACGTCAGAGAGAGAGTCATTGAGGATGTGCAGGATACCCACGATCTTCCCGTCCAGCTCCAGTTTCAGGAGTGCCTCAGTCAGCGGCTGCAAATCGTATTCCTCCTGCGTGGTCGTCACCAGATTTACCAGTATCTCGCCTGTCGTATCACCGCGCCTTAAGAGCAGATGCCGCAGATATCCGGTATGCTGCATTTTCCTGTAAAAGCTTACATTTCTCTCCCGAAAATATTCCAGCACGCACACAAGGATCTTGTTCAAATCCTCGTGGACAAGGCGGCAGTCTGACGCAGTCAGTACGTCATATGTGCTGCCTTTTTTGTGGAGCCCCAGAGAAAGTGGTCCGTCTTTGTACTCATCTCCGAATGAGAACTCCATTTTATTCCGGTAGCCGAATTCTTTCGGGCTTGCCTTCACGCCCTCGAAGACATACTCCCCGTTTACCGCCTCATCCATGATCCGGCGGATCTGTCCTTCCTTCATCTTCATCTGCTCTTCATAGGGCATGGTCTGGTACATACATCCGCCGCAGGCCGGGAAGATGCTGCACGCCGGCTCTCTTGTTTCAAGAGGAGATTTTTCCAGCACCTCCAGCAGCCGTCCTTCTGCGTTCCCTCGTTTAAATTTGTTGATCACGAAGCGGACTTTCTGCCCGGGGATCCCGTTCTTTACTGTCACATATTTCTCTTCTTCGGGTATATATACGATTCCTTTATTCGGGAAATCCACTCTCTCAATAATTCCTTCGAATGTCTGTCCTTTTTTCATATAAATCTCCATATTCAATCGGCTAGGGGAAGATTCCTTCCCCTGCCCAACCACCGCGACACCTCGCTCATCTCACGGCATCGCCGCTCGATGACTGCTGCCCGTCGGATGCACGCTCGTGCAAGCACGGCAGTCGCCCTCCGGGCGTATCGCGCAAAAATAGGCAGGGTGCAATGGCTTGCATCCCGCCTTTTGTTCTGTTTCCTGTTCTATTTTACTGTCCGGTCTTATACCTGGTCATCTTCGCTGAAATAATCATCAAAGTCATCATCGAAATCATCTTCAAAATCTTCCAGATAATCCGGTGTAAAGAAACGGTATACTGCATACGCGATTGCTGCTACCGCTGCAACTGCCCCGATAATGGCCAGTACCCAGATCACTGTATTTTTCTGTTTTTCAGCCTCATTCTTATGAAGAATCTCACTCAATTTTGATTCAGCAATAAGCTCTTCTACTTTGCTCATAATACACGTCCTTTCCCTGTCCCTGAGACAGTGCTTACTTTCTAATATTATAACACTAACATTTTCAGATTACTACTAAATTTTCACTAATTTTGCAAACATTGCAAACATTTTCCTGACGCCCGCAGTATCAAATTCTACAGTCACCTCAAAATCTCTTCCGCCCTCTTTGATGTCAAGGACAGTTCCCTCTCCGAATTTCACATGGCGGACACGGTCGCCCACTCCGTATGCAAGGCTGTCGCTCTTCTGAGCCGTCAGCTGTTTCCCCTTTGTCAGAGCTGTGAAAGGTTTCTTCGAGGCATATGACTTACTCCGGGAGCTGCCCGCAGACACAGATTGCCCACTTGAAAACAGGCTGTTTCCGGCAGTATTGCCGTCCGTCCCGTCATCTTCCGGAAAATATGTACGCTTCCTGCTGCCTGTATCGAGCAGCTCCGGCGGGATCTCCGTAACAAAACGGGATATTCTGTTGTACTGTGTCTCCCCGCGCACCATTCTTTTCCGGGCACAGGTCAGAGTCAATTTCTGCTCTGCCCGGGTAATGCCCACATAGCAGAGTCTGCGTTCTTCTTCCAGCTCTTCCGGGTCATCGCCCGTGATCGTCATATAGCTGGGGAACAGTCCGTCCTCCATCCCCGCAAGATAGACATGAGGAAACTCCAGACCTTTTGCACTGTGCAGAGTCATGAGCACGACGTAATCCTGATCTTCCTCCAGGCTGTCGATATCTGCCACGAGAGCTACTTCCTCAAGGAATCCGCTCAGCGTCGCTTTTTCACCCCGGTCTTCACAGTCTTCTTCATAGGCTGCCGCTTTATTCAGAAGTTCCTCGATATTCTGCAGCCGGCTCTCTGCATCTATCTCATCGTCCGCCTCAAGATTCTGCGCATAACCTGTCATATCCAGGATTTCATTTAACAGATCGGTCAGGCTTTCCTTTTCTGCCTGACCTTTGAAATACTCGATCAGTGCCGCAAAGGAGTCCAGTTTCGATGCGCTGCGCCCCACGCCGGGAATCATCTCCGGCGCCAGCAGCGCTTCATAGAAACTGAGACCGCGGGCATCAGCCGCTTCCTGAATGCGGTTGATCGTCGTAAGGCCGATCCCTCTCTTCGGCACGTTAATGATCCTGCGGACAGACAGATCATCCTGTCCGTTATCCACAGTCTTTAAGTACGCCAGAATATCCTTGATCTCTCTGCGGGCATAGAAATTGATACCGCCCACGATCTTATAAGGAATATTCATAGCAATAAATTTCTCCTCCAGAAGGCGGGACTGCGCGTTTGTCCGATAAAGCACTGCATTGTCGTTATATGACGCGCCGTCCCGGACCTCCTTTTTGATATCCTCAGTAATGAACTCAGCCTCGTCATACGCTGTATCAAACTGTCTTAAGCTGATCTTTTCCCCCTCGCCGTTGGCCGTCCAGAGTGTCTTGTCTTTTCTTCCTTTATTGTTGCTGATCACGCCGTTTGCCGCGTTCAGGATATTCCCCGTGGACCTGTAGTTCTGCTCCAGCTTGATCACTTTCGCATCCGGATATTCTTTTTCAAAGTCCAGGATATTCCGGATATTTGCCCCTCGGAACTTATAAATCGACTGATCATCGTCTCCGACCACGCAGAGATTTCTGTATTTTCCTGCCAGCAGGCTGACAAGTTTGAACTGCACGGTGTTCGTATCCTGATACTCATCCACCATGATATAACGGAACCGCTCCTGATAGTTTTCCCGTACATCCGGCTGTGTCTGGAGAAGCTGTACTGTCTTGACAAGCAGGTCATCGAAGTCAAGCGCGTTATTCGCCTTAAGCTGTGCCTCATACTCCCGGTATACCTTTGCAATCTTAAGCTGTGCGAAATCCCCACCGGCATTCAGCTCGAATTCTTCCGGCAGGATCATTTCATTCTTTGCCGATGAAATCACAGAGAGCAGCATTCTCTCTTTAAACCGCTTCGTGTCAATATCGACTTTTTTACACACTGCTTTCATCAGTGTCTTCTGATCGTCTGTATCATAGATCGTAAAACGGCTGTCATATCCGAGCCTGTCAATAAATCTGCGCAGGATCCGCACACACATAGAGTGGAATGTACTCACCCATATGCTCTCGGAACCGAACCCCACCAGATCATCCGCTCTCTGACGCATCTCGCCGGCCGCCTTGTTGGTAAATGTAATGGCAAGGATATTCCAGGGATTGACGCCCAGTTCCTCGATCAGATAAGCGATGCGGTGAGTCAGCACTCTTGTCTTACCCGAACCGGCGCCCGCCAGGATCAAAAGCGGACCGTCCGCGTGCAGAACCGCCTCTCTCTGAGGTTCATTTAATGTATCATATATACTCATATACTGCTCCTTGTTCTGAATTATTCATATATTCGAAAATATTTATGAAACTGATATCCTGCTCCATGCAGGAAACAACTGTGACCGTAATTATAATATAGACGAAAGTTCTATGTCAATCTATGCTGAATCCTCTACATTCATCTGTTTTTCCGCTTGTCATCTGGTTTTGAATACTATATAATAAATACATTGGGGTGATACTATGAAAATCGATACAAATGATATACTCAACAGCATACTCGAAAGTCTTGATCATGTCGACTATATCCGTCCGGAGGAAATCCCGAATATAGATTTATATATGGATCAGGTCACTACATTTATGGATGAACATTTTTCATCCACAAAGCGCTACAGCGAAGACAAGATCCTTACAAAGACCATGATCAATAATTATACGAAAAATAATCTTCTGCCTCCCTCGGTAAAGAAAAAGTATTCGAGGGAACATATGCTTCTCCTGATCCTGATCTATTATTTTAAAAACATTCTTTCGATCAAGGATATAGAGACTGTTCTGGAACCTCTCCGGGAGAAATATTTTGCCACAGACAGCACACTTCAGCTTTCTGACATTTACAGAGAAGTCTGCGAGATGGAGAAATCCCGCATTGAACCGATGAAAGCTTCCGTCAAGGAGGCTTACGGGAAAGCCCAATCTTCGTTTGAAAATGTGCCGGATGGGGAGGAAAAAGACGAGCTGCAGCTTTTCACATTCTTATGCAGCCTCAGTTTTGATGTGTATCTGAAAAAAATGATGATCGAAAAGATCATCGATGAACTCGCATCCAAAGATAAAAAAGAATAAGCTGACAGCCGGGATCACGTGTGCAGCGCATCAGCTCGCGATCTCCGGCTGTTGTTTATCTCTGCTTCAGTCTTTGCTCTCCTCTTTATCCGGATCTTCCTTGTTAATTCTCTCAAAGACCATATCGTATCCGTCATTTCCATAATTAAGGGAACGGTTCACCCTGCTGATCGTAGCAGTGGAAGCCCCTGTCTTTTCCGCAATTTCAAGATACGTCTTCTGCTCACGGAGCATCTTTGCGACCTCAAACCGCTGCGATAAAGAAAGCAGTTCATTTATCGTACAGATATCTTCAAAAAATATATAACATTCTTCTTTATTCTTCAGGCTGAGTACGGCTTCAAAAAGACTGTCAACGGCCTCTGTCCTTATTTTCTTACTCATATTACCCCTATCTCCTTTTCACCGGTAGCATAAAATCTGTCTGAAACACGATCCCTTATCCGGTATATGTTTCAAACCGCCCTTATATTTTAGCACAGTAAACTTCTAAAGTCCACCACTTTATTTTACGAACATATCTTACAGTGTTTTATAGCAATTGAGGTATGGTTTCAGCTTCTCCAGATCCGTCGTTACGACAAGTTCTTCCGGGAAATTACAGTAGGAAAGGATCTCGCTCACATTGGAGAAATTGCCCGCATCAGCGTCCACATGTGCATCACTTCCTGTTGTCACCGGCACTTCGTACTGTTTGCACAGATCCAGCATCGTCAAAATATTTTCCCGGGTGCCGACCCTGCTGCTTGCCGGGCGCATAGAGGAATTGTTGATTTCCAAAAGGGTACCTGTCTCTTTTGCCGTCTTAACAAGGATTTCATAGTCAAACGGAAATCTTCCATCGTCCGGATGGCCGATGATATTGACATACGGCTTTTTCATGACTTCTACATAAGCCCTGATATTTTCCTCCGGCGTATGATTCGTCCCATAACACGGAGTGTGCATACTTGCCACAACAATATCCATCTCCCGGCATGTCTGTTCCGGGAGATCGATTTCTCCGTCCGGATCCATAATATTGACTTCCGCTCCCATAAGAAGACGGATGCCGTTGCACTCTCTCGGCACTACATCAAGATTCTGAAAATAGAAAAGCCCGCATGTTCCCGGCATTTCAGGGGCGTGTTCCGTAAGCGCAAGAGCCTGTAATCCTCTTGCCTTTGCTGCAGCCGCCATCTCCTTGATCGTGCTGTATGCGTGGCCGCTTGCCAGCGTATGCGAATGTGTATCAGCTATAAATTTCATATTCTTTCACCTCAAAATTTTTCTTAAAATAATCTCTGAACATTATAGCATATTTCTTCCAGAATACAATTTTTCCCTTCGGGGAGACTATAACTGAGGTGACCAACTATGAAAGACACGAAAAAGAAATCAAAAGAACTGATTGATGATTACGACTACCTTGCCAATGCAGCGTCGGCAATGGACTTTACCGGACTGATCCCGTCGCTGCCCCAGAACGATGCGGAAATCGAGTCTTATAACGATATCTGCCAGTTTCTCCCCCCTGTGAAAAACGCTCGGGGCTCATCAAAATCCTGTCCGGAGCATAAGAAATAATTCGACAAAACCAGTCAGATATTGCAATTTTTCATTGTTCTTGCCCTCTCTTAATGTTATAATGAGTTTGTTGTAAATTTTGTTCAACAAAAGAGAGGAGTATAGATTTATGAAGTGTCCAATATGTGGAAAAGAGCTTGAATTGCGGAACAAACAGATTGGCACCAATGAAAACGGTGATCCGATCTTTAATGAATATGCCATCTGCCGCGACTGTAAAAAACAGTGGAATCTTGATAAACAGCGTGCAAAACGTGCTGCTGCCAAAAAAGCCGCGCAGGAAGCATCCGCCAAAAAGAATGAAGCTTCGGCTCAGCAAACCGGGCAGACCCGGGAGGTACCGTTAAAAGAAACCGCTCCAAAGAAAAAAGCACCTGCTGAGAAGGCTGCTCCAAAGCAGAATATTCCGGAAGAGAAACCGGCTCCGAAAAAGAAAACACCTGCAAAAGGAACTGCGGCCAAGAAAGCTGTAGCAAACGGAGAAGCTCCTGTCAGGAAAGCCGCGGCAAATGAGGAGGCTCCGGTTAAGAAAGCTGCTCAGAAACGGACTGCATCTGCCGGGAAGGCGGTTCCGAAACAGGAGGCGCCGGCCAGAAAGCCGTCCGTTAAGGAAGATGAGCCAGGAAAGAAGCCCGCTCCAAAACGCCGTCCAAGACCTGCTGCAGAGGCTGCTTCCGAAGAGCCGGCAAAGAAACCGGTAAGAAGGAGACGCACCGAAGAGGAGGAACCGGCAGAGGAAAAACGTTACAGTAATATTCCTTCGGAGAAAGTACGGACGAAACATGAAAAAGCAGCCCGCAAGAGTTACGGAGAAATGCTGGAGACGGGCACGATCGATAAGAAATCTGTAAAGAAGAAAAAGAAACAGCTTGAAGATGAGACAAGCGAAATCAAACGGAACAGAAATTATGAAGCGGAAGCAGATGAGTATGATGACGACGAATACTATGATGATGATCCGAGATTCCGTCCGATGCGCATCATCCTCGGCCTTATTTCTCTGGCTGGATTCGGCTATCTTATCTACAAAGGATTTGTAACCGGCCTGGCAGATACAACAGAAGGCGGAACCGTATCATCCGGTATGACATATGTGATCCTGGCTCTGTGTATGCTCGTATCCGCTCTGCTCTACTTTATCATGCAGAGCAAGAATACGATCTTTGCCTTCCTTCTCCCAATGGTATTCTATCTGGGAGGCACCGTATTCGCATTCATCCAGAGAGGAGACGATCTGCAGCTTCTTATCGCAGCGATCGCAGGAGCCGTATTGGCTGTAATTTCTCTCATCCTTGCTATCACCTCTCGTGGCGGTGGATATGATGACGAAGAAGAGGATTACGATGACGCATTCGAAGATGATTATGCAGATGATGATTACGACGACTGATCCGAACAACTAAATACAACCGACAGGGATGCCGCAGATCTGCGGCATCCTTTTTTTCAAGTGCGACGAGCCAAAAGTCCGGGCCGTCCTGAACTGCACATTTTCTGGTTTCCCCTCATATATTATAAAGAATTTATTTAATATACAAACTATGGAGGGATTATGAAAAAGCGTATTTTAGCCGGTCTGACGGCCGTGTTTCTTTGCATCCCGCTGTTCGCCGGCTGTTCACAGAAAGCTGAGACAGAAACTCCCGCTGCGGGAAATAATGCAGCTGAGGAAGATGCAGAAAAACCGGCTGCTGAACCGGAACTGACTCAGGTAACGTTAAACGAGGTGGCTCATTCCATCTTCTATGCGCCTATGTATGTAGCGATCGAAGAAGGATATTTTGAGGAAGAAGGAATCGATCTCGACCTCGTCTGCGGTTTTGGGGCAGATAAAACAATGACCGCCGTCATCTCCGGCGAAGCGGACATCGGATTCATGGGATCCGAAGCATCCATCTACACCTATGCGGAAGGCGCCACGGACTACGTTGTAAATTTCGCCCAGCTCACCCAGCGTGCCGGCAACTTCCTTGTCGCACGGGAAGAGATGCCCGATTTTAAATGGGAAGACCTGAAAGGCCATCTTGTACTGGGCGGACGCAAAGGCGGCATGCCGGAAATGGTCTTCGAGTATATTCTCAAGGAAAACGGAATTGATCCGGAAACAGATCTGGAGATCAACCAGAATATCGACTTCGGTTCCACTGCCGCCGCATTTGCAGAAGGTCAGGGCGAGTTCACCGTGGAGTTCGAACCGGGCGCTACTACTCTCGAATCCGAGGGTAAGGGCTATGTCGTTGCCTCTCTCGGCGAGGACAGCGGTTACGTCCCCTACACAGCATTCAGTGCAAAGAAAAGCTACATCGATGAAAATCCCGATATCATCCAAGGCTTCACCAACGCGCTCCAGAAAGGCATGGATTATGTTCAGGAGCACACTCCGGAAGACATCGCAGCTGTCATAGAGCCTCAGTTCCCTGCGACAGATCTGGAGACAATTACCACCATCGTCACACGCTATTATGAGCAGGATACATGGAAAAGCAATCTGATCTTTGAACAGAGCAGCTTTGAACTTCTTCAGGACATTCTCGAGAGTGCAGGAGAACTGGAAGAGCGGGTTCCTTACGATGATCTCGTGACAACACAGTTTGCAGCGATCGCTGCACAGTGATATAATATCAGGGCGGACATTCCGGTTCCGCCCTGATACTTTTTTATCACACAAAAAGTGTCATAAAAGAAAAAAGATATTATCCCCGTAATATCTATGAGGAAAGGATTTTACTATATGATCGATAAAAGACTGGTTCCCTACGGAGGATTGAAAAAAGAGCCTTTTTCCGGGAGCCATAATGGCATGAGATATTATATGAACGGCGATGACGGCAAGAGCAGTACTACTTTTACTGTCTGGGTGTATCCTGAACCTTGGTGCTTTGAACAAACCCCTGATGAAGAAAAAGAAAGCGCCACGTTTCCTTTATCTGACGAGGGAATGGATCAGGCAATTTCTTGGCTGTATGAGAGATATGAGGCAGAAAAAGAGCGATGGAGCAGATCTCTTCAGGACATGATGCACACCATCGCTAATTCACAATAATTCTGTTTAGTTTCTTTTAATAAATTTTAAAATTTCTTCTATATATTGACACAATGGATTCACAATTAACTGTTATCCTTATATCATACAAACAAAGAAGACAATGGCTGTATCGACAGCCGTTCATACGGCCATTGGACTTCGCCTAAAGAAGAGAGTCAGCTTTGGAAAAAGCTTTTATATATCATTCCCGGTTTTCTTTCCCGGGAATATTTTTTTGAGATCGATTTTAACAATATAGTAATACATACCGATCAGAAGAGCCGCTGCAAGCACCCATGCAGCCGGGCTTGCAAGGCAGACACCGAGGTAACTTTTCTGTCCTGCGGCAATCACGGCTACCACTCCTCTTCCGACCAGTTCGGCCACACCGGCCATCATGGGCAGAATTCCATATCCGAGTCCCTGTATTCCGTTTCTGTAAATATTTACGATTGCAAGGGGTATGAAGAATGTTCCCACACATTTCAGATAAATATCCACAGAATCCATGATCAGTTCCACATCTTCGGATACAAACAGATAACTCATATATTTTCCTACTGTCATAACAAGAGCAGCCGCGATAAAGGCATAAATGATGCCGATAATCGTCGACGCCCTGAATCCCTGCCGGATTCTCGGCACGTTTCCCGCCCCCATGTTCTGGGCCCCATACGTAGCCATCGTGGTTCCCATAGCCACATATGCCTGTGTCACCACCTGCTCGATCTTGCTTGCAGCAGTAAATGCGGCGACAAGCGTGGAGCCAAGTATATTGAGAGACGACTGCACCATCATAGTGCCGATGGCAGTGATTGAATACTGCAGCGCCATAGGGATACCGATTCCGATCTGAGTCTTTATCAGCGTCCCTGACGGGTGCCAGTCTTCCCTGCTCATTTTGAGCATAGGAACCTTTTTTACAATATAGACAAGACACAGAAGTCCGGATACCCCCTGAGAGATCACAGTCGCAATGGCAGCTCCTGCTGCTCCCATATGGAATACAATGATAAGCACAAGGTCCAGCACAATATTAAGCAGGGCTGAAAGGATCAGGAAATAAAGCGGCACTTTGCTGTTGCCCAGCGCTCTCAAAATACTTGCCAGCAGGTTATACAGCATCTGCGCCAGAATACCGCCGCTGATGATCATGATATATGCATATGCATCCGCAAATATATCTGACGGTGTGTTCATAAGAGCAAGCCACGGTTTCATAAGTATCATAAAGGCCGCTGTCAGAATAAGACCGATGACCAGCGAAAGGATCGAAGCACCCGCAACGGTCCGGCGCATGGCCGGCATATCTCCGGCGCCGAATTTCTGGGCGGTAAGCACCGTAAATCCTGCGGTCATCCCGACTACAAATCCATAGATCAGAAACATGATTGTTCCTGTACTTCCCACTGCGGCGAGCGCTTTTGTCCCTACAAACTTTCCGACGATCACCGCGTCCGCCATATTATAAAACTGCTGAAAAACATTTCCGATAAAAATCGGCAGAGTAAAATTAAGTATAATCCTCATCGGGTTTCCCGATGTCATATCATGCTGAACCGCCTTCATAAAAACACCCTTTCCGTTACAAACCATAACAGTCCAGCACTCATCTCCTGATATCAGATGGCTGAACTGCCTCGCAAAATCCAAGGGCAGATTATATAACAGAAAAGGCATCTTGTAAATACTGTTTTACAAATTTTAACCAACAATTTTCATTTCCGGAAAACCATGTTTTCTTTACCTGAGGAACAGCAGTTTTTCCTCATCAAATGCCAGATAATCCGGCATTCCTTTTTCCTCCAGTTCCTGCATGCGCTCTCTCTGCACGAACCAGCACACCGTCACTTTTGTTTTGATGTAATAATTCTTTTCAAAAGGCAGTTCGGCGCTGCTCTCCAGTTCGAACGGCAGCATGCCGCATGGACTACCGTATGGACTGCCGTCACTGTCTGTTCTGTTCTTCCCGGTACGTTCTGTGTCCCAGACCGGGATAAAATCGTGCGCCCGGTAACCGATATACTCCGTGTACTCCGGTATCTCCCGCCGGGTAGTAAGTGTAACGCCCCAGTCTTCTGCTTCTGCCGTATGGGCGTCGATCCGGCGGGCTTTCGAGAAGTTCTTGCACCCGGTCAGACGAGCTGCTTCTCTGCTCACGGGATTGCGGAAGATTTCTTTTGTCTCTCCTGCCGCTTCAATCTCCCCTTGACCGATAACGAGCAGCTCCTCGCTGAATCGGTAGACCTCATCCCTGTTATGAGATACCACGATCACCGTTCCCCTATAATCCTCAAGCATCTCTGCGAGCTCTCTCTGGAGCTGGTCTTTCAAATACATATCAAGAGCGGAGAAAGGCTCGTCCAGAAGGATCATCCCCGGCTCATAGGCCATGATACGGGCCAGCGCCGCTCTCTGCTGCTGTCCGCCGGAGAGCTGTCCGGGCAGTCTCTTTTCCAGTCCCTGAAGGCGGAACTTCTCTACCATCTCACGGACACGAGCTTCTTTCTCCTGTCTGCTGCCCTTTAATCCCGCAACTATATTTTTCTCCACTGTCATTGTCGGAAACAGGGCGTAATTCTGGAACAGGTACCCTACATTTCTCAGCTGAGGCTTCAGGTTGATCTTCTTTTCCTTGTCGAAAAATATCCTGCCTTCCACCTCGATATGCCCTTCATCCGGTAGTTCAATTCCCGCGATGCTTTTCAACGTCATGCTCTTTCCGCAGCCGGAAGCGCCGAGAATTCCAATCCGGCGTGCATCACTGCGAAAGCTGATATCCAGCCGAAAATTATCCAGTTTCTTTTTAATCTCTACTGTGACCGCCATGACCTACCACCTCCCGATATGCTTCATCTTCTTTCCCGATATAAGGTTCATCAGGAAGATCACGAGGAATGCTATGATCATCACAACCGCTGTCCAGATTCCGGCGGTGAGGTAGTCTCCGTCCTGAATGACCATGGCGATCTTCTGCGAAATGGTCCCGGTCTTGCCCGGTATATTTCCTGCCAGCATGGAAGTAGCACCGTATTCGCCCAGCGCTCTCGCGAATGTAAGAATAGTGCCAGATGCGATACCCGGCCCTGCCGTCGGCACAATGACTGTCCAGAATATCTTTGTATCCGACATGCCAAGCGTACGCCCCGCATAGACAAGGTTCATGTCAATCTGCTCCATGGCCGCGCGGGCATTTCTGTACATAAGCGGAAATGCAATGACCGTCGCAGCGATCACACAGCCAATCCATGTCTGCACGACCTTAAAATCAAACTGCTCAAACAGAAATTCACCAAGCGGTCTCCTTCTGCTGAACAGAAGAAGCAGGAAGAAACCGGCTGCTGTAGGCGGCAGCACCATGGGCAGGGTGAGAATACCGTCAATGACCGCCTTCTTTCCCGGCGTCGCCTTAACTACTTTTCTGGCGGCAAATATCCCGAGGAAAAACGAGATAAACGTCGCTGCCGCTCCTGTCTTCAGTGATATAAAAAGCGGGCTCCAGTCCAGGTCTTTTACTATCTGCATGATTTCTTCCATAACTTCTCCCTTTGTACGCCATTTTATTTATACGTTTGCATCATACTTATATGTTCGTATCAAAATAGCAGGACTCAAATACAGCTTTCGCTTTATCTGAAAGAATAAACTCAAGAAAATCTTCTGCCGCTGCTGTCTGCGCGTCATCCGCCTCCTCGTTTACCACGCGTGCGATCGGATAGATCACGTCGCCTGTCAGATCGTAGCTTATGGTCTGAAGGACGTCAAGCTGATCCTCATATCCGTATGTATCAGAATAATAAGTCGTTCCCACTTCACAGGAGCCCTCTGCGACTGCCGTCAGCACTTTGCTCACATTGTCCTGCTCGCTGATTTCCACGCCGCCGAGCGCCTCCGAGACTTCCTCCGTTGTAATAGAGGCCGGGTCATCTGTCTTTGGCAGTATACCGAGATTAATAAGCGCCTGTCTCGTATACCTTCCCACCGGCACACTGCCGCCTGCCAGAGCGATACTCTCCGCCTCGCCCAGATTCTCAAGTCCCGTTACTTTCGTTCCGCTGTCTTTTAATGAAACTACAACGACCTGATTGTTGACAACATCAGCTCTTGTGCCTTCGACCATCAGACCGTCCGCTTCAAGGTCGTCCATCTGCTTCTGGGCTGCCGAGAAGAAAATATCGCACTCGTATCCTTCCTCAATCTGTGTCAGCAGCGTGCCGGAACTGTCCGGATTGTATGTAATCTTCACTTCCGGATGTTCCTCGTTGTACATATCGGCAAGTTCTGTCATTACCGTATTAAGGCTTGCCGCGATAAACACCTGAATTTCTGTCTCTTCTGCCTCTGTATCAGTGCCGTTTCCGGAAGACGCATCCTCAGAAGTCCCTGTGTCGTCACTGTCGTTGTCCGAACTTCCGGCACATCCTGCCATCGACAATACCATCACGCCTGCAAGCATTGCCGCTATAATCTTTTTCTTCATACTTTTGGCCCTCCTGATTTCTTATAATCCAAACGCGCGCCTTTCTCTTTTTAAGTATAATCGATTATTTTTTAAAAAACAATCGGTAGGTAACAAAAACTGCCTGTCTGATTTCTTAAAAAAATATCTCCCTGTATCTCTGTTCAGCAAATTCTATAATCTCCCGCTCCAGCCTTTCATACCGCTCCATAAGCCTGTGCCCCTCCGGGCTCACCTGTGCCATTCCGCCGCTTTTCCCGCCGGGGCTTCGCTCCACCACCGGACGCCCCAGTTCTTTCTCCGCTGTACGGATCAGGGACCAGCCCTTGCTGTAGGACATGCCGGCTTTCTCACAGGCGTCGCGCACATTCCCCAGTACATCAATCTGTTTTAAGAGCACCATCATACCCGGTCCGAAAAAAGGCTCATTGCGCATAAGCTGCAGTTTCACTTTCGGATGGATATCCGCCCGCATCTCTGTCACCGCCACTTCTTCAAAGCGGTCCTCCCGCCGGGCACGCAGAAACACTCCTTCATCCTCAACAGGAAGAAGACAGATCTCCGCTCCCGACGCATCAAGGGCTCCTTTCAGCCCCCGCTCTCCCTGATAATGCGCAATACCCTCCGTAAGGCGCGCATCGATCAGAACCGGATGCCCTTTCCTGCCTTTGCACACCGGGATCACAACAGGCGCCGGCTGTGCAAGCATCTCCCGCAATGTATCCTCCGTAAAAAGAGGCACATCTGCCGGGCAGAAAAAGATCCGTTCACAGTTCTTCAGATAACGAAACCCTTTGACCGCAAGATCCAGCATCTGAACATGCTCGTAGTCCTCGCATCTTAAGAATGCCGCCCCCAGCTTCGCAAGACTCTTCTCTGTCTCCTTTGCGCGATATCCCGTTACCACAGCCACATCTTCTGCGCCCGCCCGGCGGAATGTATAGATCATCCTTCTCAGCATAGCGCCGGCGTCTGTATTTTCCAGTTTGTCATATGCACGGAAGCCGCCCGGCGTTCCCGCTGCGGCGATCACTGCTCCGGCTCTCATACAGCACTCTCCCTCCTTCGGTATCCTTCTGCAAGCTTTCTTCGTCTGCATACCAGCCCAGTACCTCCCTGTCCCCCCCAGAATGATGAACTGTCCACTCCGTACAGAACATAGTTCGGAACATCCATACTGTCGGAAAGATGCATGGAAGTCACTTTATAGCAATTTAGACTGTTTTCATGGTTCCTTCCAGAAGCCTCCCGTGTGAAAATTCTCATTTCCAAGCGGTCTGGCCGTCAACCGAAACATCACGCATCCGTCAGGACATACAATCGTTTTACTGTATTTTCCGTCCCCGCCGAGATTTTCCAGATTCCCGCCGCTTCTGACTGCTTCCATCAAAGGATAGAGCATCATCATTGTTTTTGAACAGATACCATATCCCGCCTTGTTAACAGGACATCCGTAAGTACACGTATATTTATCTCCGACTTCTTCGCCATTTCTGCAGTAATGTTCCGTATGATCTCCTCTGAGAAAACCGGTAACTTCGATTTCAAATTCATATTCCTCGTCATACCATTTCTTCATGTCAGATTTCCTTTCTGCTCCAGATTCTTAAGATTTACTGCTGCCAAAGGGATTATCAGAGTAATGGTATACTCAAAAATGCTCATAGATATGGTCTCCTCTCTTCTCTCGATCCGCTGATCTAAGATTTTCTAAATCTAATATACAGATATACTGCACTGATCACATCAAAAACAAATAAAAACTGGCAGATTCCGTTTATCACTATTTCCGCTTTCGAAGACTTTCCCATCTTTGATAACCTTCTAAGCCCGCTGATACCGTACATGGTCGATGGCAGTAATAGAAAATAATCAAAAATAACCAAAAAGGGAATCAGCATAATTCCAAGGATCATGCTGACAGCAAAAACACCGGCTGCGAACACCAACACATAGATTGGAATATTGCATATTTTGATCAGCATATTCCAAAAGAATAACTTTTGATACCCGTATCCGTATCGTTTTAATATAAACGCATAGATCATATTTGGGAACAAAATCAGCAGAAACATTCCCATGAATGTCCATCCGATCATCTCAATCGCATCTGCCGTAAATCCATTTTCTTCCACACATATACCGATGTCTATAAGAAGAAAAATATACGGAGCCAGTAATAATATGATCATAGGTATTTTCTTCATAGTTACCCCTTTACTTTACAAACTTGAAAATTACAATTTACAATTCCGGTTCGCAATCTTTTAAGAAAAAGCGCAACGCCATAGATGTAACTGCTATTCTATATTTTGCATCCTCCGGCACTTCGTTTGACGAATTAATTGAACCCCTTTCAGCTAAACACTCCTGCTTTACCCCCCCTTATATTTAACTCTATTTTACATCGGTATCTGCTATTTGAAAAGGAAAATACCTGTTTTAGGCAATCTCATTAAATTAGCATTGATAAGCAATATCAAAAGTAAGAATACAAATAGATTTAAATAAGAAATGCTTTAGAAACATCAGACTGCTTCTCCATTTCCTGTAACGCTTTATATTCATGCAATTCTCTAAGTCCACTAACAGCCAGGTCTATACAAGGCCTGGCTGTTAGTGGACATGTAAAAAGATAAAGAAAAATCAGACAAAACTTTTTTGATAAGATCCGCGTCCTTGTAGAAGAATACGAAATCTTTACGAACTTAGTATTGCATATAATAGAGGAGTCTTTCTCCACACCTTAAAAACCCCCATAAAATCTGTTCTGTTCACAATCAGACAAGAGGAAAGAATTGTCCCAAAGGCTTCAAGGGCATTACCGGTGTTATCAAACAATGTCTGATTTACCCACTCGTTTCCTCCTGGCCTTTTCCCCACTATAGACCAGCTCCTTGTCGTTTACCCGTCCCCTTTGGGAAACCACTAGCTTTTACATTATCCTTTCACTCCGCCAGCTACTAGTCCGTTCTGTATATATCTCTGCAGAGCCATAAATACTATCATAATTGGCAAAGATGACAGTACAGCCGCTGCTGAAAACAACGTCCAATGCGCTGCAAACTGATCCGAAATGAACGACTGAAGACCGAGAGCCAGCGTCATATTACCTGGAGTCTGCAGGAATACCGACGAAATCACATATTCACTGTATGTAGCAATAAAAGAAAACAGGAAAATAACTGCAAGCTGTGGTGATGCAAGTGGCAGAATAATTTTTATAAAAACGGTAAAGTGTCCTGCTCCATCTACCATAGCTGCTTCATCCAGTTCCTTTGGAATTCCATCCATATATGACTTCAAAAGCCATATCTGGAACGCACTTCCTCCTGCTAAAACAAAAATCAATGCTATCATATTGTCCACTAAACCAAACTGATACAGCAAAATATAGTATCCCGAAATTGCCATACTGTTCGGAAACACCTGTAAAACCAGTAGCGACATCAGTCCATATTTTCTTCCTGTAAATCTCATTCTCGAAAAAGAATAAGCCGCCAGCGCTGTTAGTGTCAGCTGAATAATAGCTACTGCTATACATAATTTTACCGAGTTCCAAACCCAAAGCACAAAATCTGTTTTCTGGAACAGCTCAACATAATGTTCGGTACTAAATTTGTCCGGGAAAAGTGAAGAAAGGAAAAAACTGTCTCCCGCCGAAAAAGAAGACATCACTATCCAAATTGCTGGAAACAGAATTACGCCTATTGCAATCCAAATAATTACTCTGCTTATCCATAGAGTTCTTCTTTCATAAGCTACCAGTTTTTTATATGGCTTTTTCAAGTTAATCCACCTCCTTAAACTGTCCAGACAAATGCATATTTAGTAACGTCAATGACCCTACGATAATAAATACAAGTACACTGAATGTCGCTGACAAATCATATCGGTTTGACCATGTCGTCATTTTATAAGTCGTACTTGCCAGAATATCCGTATATCCGGCGAACTGATTATCAATTCTGGCAGGACCACCCTGTGTAATCATATAAATATTACCGAAATTATTAAAATTAGCTGCAAACGTAGATATAACCAACGGAATTGAAAGTCTTGTCACCATTGGAAGTGTAATAGCCTTAAAGCACTGAAACTTAGAAGCACCATCCATTTTAGCGGATTCATAGTACTCTGGCGATACAGATTGCAAACCTCCTAAGCACACATTCATCATATATGGAAACCCAAGCCATATATTGACAATAATAATTCCTATACGTGCCCACAATGGATTTGTCAGCCAGGGTATATTATAAGTCATCCCAATTACATGAAGCAGATTATTAATTCCTCCATACTGCTCATTCAAAAGCCCCTGCCATGCCAGAATAGCAATCGTAGAAGGCAGTGCCCACGGAACAATCAGAAGTGCCCGATATATTTTAGATTCTTTCATTTGCGGATTATTCAGCAGGATTGCCAAAAGCAATCCTACCGTATATGATCCAAACGTACTGATGACCGCAAAGCAAATTGTCCATCCAAGTACAGGAAAGAACACCTTTCGAATGCTTCCTGTAAACACTTCCAGATAATTTGCAAACCCTACAAATGAGAACTCTTCCAAATGATACATATTGTAGTTTGTAAACGAAATCACAATTGTATATATAATTGGAATCACCGTAACTACCAAAATCGATAAAAGCGCTGGCAACAGATACGGATAAGCTTTTAAGTTATTTTTCTTTTTCATTTTTATCACTGCTTTCCAGAATTCATCAGTTCAATAGCTTCTTTTAATTGAGATGTAATATTTTCCGCGGTCTGTTGTGGTGTTAAATCACCGGAAAACATCAGCTTAATATTATTTGCATGGATTTCCCAAAGCTGCCCCATCTCAGACACTGTCGGCATCGGTTCCCCATTATTAATCTGTTCAATAAATACTGCGGATACCTCATCTCCCTGAATCACCGGATTATCCTGTTCAGAAAGCTTTGCCGGAATCCTGTCTCCTGACTCAAACATCTGTGTTGCCCCATTATCGATCAGATACATAATCAGATCCCACGCTGCATCCTGCTCATCTGATTTATTGCTAACAAAACTTACCTGAGTACCTACTGGTGTCACAAATGTATTACCATTAAATGTTGGCATTGTTGTTACCGCATACGGAGTTCCCGCAGAATCAAATCCTTCGCAATCCCAAGGTCCTCCGATATAGAATGCAGTCTGTCCATTCTGAAAATTACTTCTCGCAATATCTGCTGTAACACTTGCAGACACGTATCCATATTTGCTGCATAATTGATTAATAAATTCATAAGCCTGTACAGCACCTTCATTATCCAGACCTATATCATTCACATCATATGCTCCATCGGCATAGCCAAAAATATAGCCACCGCATGCACGAAGGAAACCGAGATCGTAATACACGCTTGTTGCGTCAAATTGGACTCCTCCGTTATCAGCTGCACTTTCTACTAATTCTTCCCACGAAGCAGGTGCTTCCGCAACTTTATCCGTATTATAGAAAAGAGTTACTGTTTCTACTGCAAGAGGTGCCGCCACTCGTTTGCCATCCACATAGCACGCTTGAATCGCTGCTTCCGAAAAATCACTGTCACTGTACAAATCCTCCGGTGTCTCAGCTGTCAGCCCAGCATTTACGTAATCAGCCAGCTGGTCATTAGGTATTCCAATTACCGCATCAGGGCCAGAAGCACTGTTTGCAGCCTGAGCAAACTGCTGTACATCCGGCGACTCATGGATTACCTCAACCGTATATCCACTCTCTTCCCCCCATTGATTTGCGATCTCCTGAATCGTATCCGCTTCTACTTCCATGTTTGTCCAGATTGTCAACTCTTTTTCAGAGGAATCTCCGCTGCCATTTTCCCCTTTACCTCCGCAGCCAGAAATCATTCCAACTGTAAGTACCGCTGTAAATATTACTGCCATTACTCTTTTTCTTTTCATAACTTTCTCCTTTTCTACATTGTGCTAAAGTTGATAAGTGCTCGATTTGCATTTCCTGATGCATCAAAAAGTGCTTGATTAGCCCATGAATTTCCCAGTTCTGCTTTATCATTCATGTACTCACAGCCTATTTTTTTTGCCCATGCACATTCAGGAATCGGAAGCCATTCCGGTTCCCAATATACAATTCCGACACCCTTTCCATTTTCCACATTTCTGACTGCTCTACAAAGATCCTTCAAAAACATTTCCTGTCCTTCTTTCGTGGCTGGATAATCTGTGTTTTTTTCCAACTCTTTCGAAAATACAATACCATTGCAGCCCAGAGTGTCCGTTGTATAACCTATGGATGTCTCTGCCACCAGCACGTCTTTCTTGTATGTACGGCTGATATCGTTCATATTGTAGACTAATGATTCTATACTCCCATTCCAGAAAGGATAATAGGACATACCGATTATATCAAAATCCAGCTGGTACGGTTCTATCGCGCTAAACCACTTTCGATACAACTTATTGTCCGTTCCAAAATCTAAGTGCAACAAAATTTTTGCATCGGGAGCCATTTCGCGTACCCCTCGAATTCCAGCACTTAATAATGCCGCCATCGTTTCGATATTCTCTATCCTTCCTTCCGGCCAAAGCAGACCATTCGTTATTTCATTACCAACTTGTACAATAACAGGACTAATATTGTCTTTTCTCATTTTTTTCAGGATATCACAGGTATAATGATATACTGCATTTTTCAACTGTTCCGGTTCCAGATTCTTCCATGCTTTTGGCTTAATCTGTTTAGCAGGGTCAGCCCAAAAATCGCTGTAATGAAAATCCAGCATTATATCCATACTCTGAGCAGCAGCCCGCTTTGCCAATTCTAATGTTGTTTCAAAATCATTAGTTCCACCCCCATATGGTTCTCCCTTTTCGCTATAAGGATCATTCCACAGTCTGAGTCTTATCAGATTCACACCTGATATCCTCATTATTTTAAACAAATCCTCCTCCTCCCCATTTAGATAATATACTGCACCATGTTGTTCCAATTCTTTCAACATAGATACATCCATTCCCTTAACAAACTGCATATATCTCCTCCTTTACATCTCGCTTTTTGTTTTTTTCGTACCAGCATGATATCACAAAATTTGCCCGGTCAAATTTCAGTATAGTAAATATATTATTATATTTTAATAAATTATTTACTCATTTATAATATATCATTTATCCCATTATTTTGCAATAAAAATATAATTTTCAATAAATATTTTATCAATATTGTGTATTTTGACCAATTTTATTATCTCATTCCACATATTTGAACAATAAAATAGGGACTTTTTCACAAGTCCCTTTCACATCTTCCATTTATTTTCTTTAACAACTTTTACGAAATACCGGAAGTCCATTAATAAATACAGTTCGTGTTATCTTTCCACCTTCCAAAACCCGGGTACGCAAAAGATCCACCGCCGTTTCACACAACATTGCTATATCAATATGAAATGTTGTCAACGGGGGCGAAACATAACGCGACACACTAATATCATTAATACTGAACACGGCTGTCTGTTCAGGTATTTGAACCCCAGCTTCATTCAACGCTTGAAGCACCCCCACCGCAAGCGTATCACTTGCCACGCATAAAGCTGATGGAATTTTATCTAAACGTATCATTTCTTTAGCTGTATTATATCCTGCCGCTACCGAGTATTCATCCGCAATAAAAATATGCTCTTCATTCAGGACTCCATAGTAATCAGTACTTTGTCGAAACGACCACTCCCTAACGTCCATAACCGGTTTTTCTGAGTCAATACTTCTATCATATCCTCCAATAAAACCAATGGAACGATAGCCTTTTTCCACAAAATAATCTACCATCTGCGTAACAAAGGAATCCAAATTTGGACGAACCGCATCAAATAATTTTTCATCAGGGGAAGTATCAATAAATACACCCTTTTGACAGATTTTGTACAATCGTTGCAATTCTCTCCGATTAAACCAGCCGATAGCAAGAAACGCCTGTGTTTCATCCGGAATAGCTTCCAACCCTTCTGCTTTTGTCACAACAGATAACTGCACTTTCGTCCTTTTAGCCTGTCTTTTCACTTCATCTCGAATCGATTCGTAATAGACTGCCTCAAGCTCATCAATCGAATCAACCCAATATAACAGTACAACATGATCAATTTTAGGATATATAACCTTTTTCTTATACCCTAGCCGTTCTGCTGTTTCAAAAATGGCCTTCCGAGTTTCCGCGCTAACAGAAATGCCCTCATCATAATTAAGAACCCTTGAAACCGCTGCACTGGACACTCCAACCGCTTCTGCAATCTGTTTTATAGTTGCCATTATGACACCTCCGCCTTATTTAGTAAAAATTTTATCTTTTACTTCTTTTAATGTCAACTAAATTATTTATTTCTTTTGCCACACCTCACTCCAAGACGCATATATAAACCAGTTTTATAGCCAGGATTTCATTTGCTTATAAGGTACTCAAATAGCTATGTCGAGGAAAGGCTCCCGCTTTTCATTACAATAATGCCAGAGATCATCTCATCCATAGGCGATTTCTGCACTCGCAAAAAACCATGTCCGAAATTCATACAATAATTCTGTGGATGATAGGAAATATTTTTAATTTCAGTCATCAAAAACGTTTTTATTTGTTTCATCAACTGTTTTAAAAAAGACCTCTATACCGTTTGATTGATATAGAGATCTTATTCTGCCATCTTCCCTTAATGACATTACCGTTTTGATTGTTTTTCTCTTTGCTCGACTCTATTTTACTGCTTTCTGTTTCTTTGAATAATACGTATTCTCCATCGGCAGTTTTGTCCTGAGCACATGATCCATCGCGTAATACGCTCCCTGAGCCGCCGGTGCGGTGGGGATAGTAGCGATCTCCCCGATACCTTTTGCGCCGTATGCGAACGGCAGGAGTTCTTCTTTCTCCACATATATCGCATGGATATCCGGAATCTGGGTGGAACGCATGAGTCCGAGTGTTCCGTATCTCGCCTGAGGCACGCCGTCCTTAAGCGGGAAATCCTCGGTCAGGGCATATCCTAGCCCCATGAGCACGCCGCCCTCGATCTGTCCCTGTATGGAGATCGGATTGACAACCTTGCCGGAATCATGGGCTGCGTACACTTCTTTCACCCGGCCGTCCTCGTCCAGAATAACTACATGAGTGGCGAATCCGTATGCCACATGGCTCTTCGGATTAGGTACATCAGCGCCCAGCTTATCTGTCGGATCAAAGAATTCCGCAAAGTATTCCTTTCCCTCCAGTTTGGTCAGATCTCCGCCTGCATCCTGCAGATCTTTATTCAGGTCAGCGGAAGCCATCCGGACTGCTTCGCCGGTGATGAGCGTCTGTCTGGAACCGGACGTGGTGCCGGAATCCGGAGCCACCTCGGAGTTTGCTCCTTTATTAACGATCTGTTCTTTCCCAAGTCCCGTCGTCTCGGCCACCATCTGCACAAATACTGTCGCGCAGCCCTGCCCGATATCGGACGCCGCGCTGTACAGCTCGACTTTTCCGTCATGCACGACCAGTTTCGCACGGCCTTTGTCCGGAAGTCCCACACCGACGCCGGCATTCTTCATGGCACATGCAATTCCTGCTCTTCCCGGATTGCTCTCATAGACGTCTTTTACTGCAAGGAGCGTCTCTTTCAACGCTGTAGAGCAGTCTGCAATCTGACCGTTAGGCAGTACTTTCCCCGGCTCGATGGCGTTGCGGTAGCGGATCTCCCACGGGGAAATCCCGACTTTCTCCGCCAGCAGGTTGATATTGGATTCCAGCGCGAATTCACTCTGGCACACGCCGAATCCCCGGAAAGCCCCGGCCGGCGGATTATTTGTATAATATCCGTATCCCCGGATATCTGTATTCTGGTAACAGTACGGGCCTACAGAGTGGGTGCAGGCTCTCTCAAGGACAGGTCCGCACAGAGATGCGTACGCCCCTGTGTCGAAGTATATTTCACAGTCCAGTCCTGTGAAGATACCGTTCTCATCGCACCCGAGGGTAAATGTTCCTTCCATTGCATGTCGTTTCGGATGGAAGTTGATGGACTCCTGTCTGGAAAATGTGACTTTGACCGGCCGGTTTACTTTCAGCGCCGCAAGCGCCGCGATATGCTGGGCAGATACGTCTTCCTTCCCGCCGAATCCGCCGCCTACCAGCTTATTCTCCACCACAACCCGCTCAGGATCCCAGCCAAGCATGATCGAGATTTCCTTTCTTGTGTCATAGACACCCTGATCGGATGAGAGCACCTTGACTCCATCCTTATATGGAAAGGCAACTGCCGACTCCGGCTCCAGAAACGCATGTTCCGTAAATGGCGTCTTATAAGTCTGTGTCACCACATATTTTGACTCCGCCAGAGCTTTCTTTGCATCTCCTCTCGTCACATGGCGGCTCTGACAGAGATTGCCTTTGGAATGGACTTTCGGCGCATCCTCCGCCATTGCTTCTGTTATCGAAGTAACAGGCTTTAACTCTTCATAATCGATTTTTATCAGCTTCTTGGCCTTCTCAAGAACAGCTCTTGTCTCGGCTACCACAAGACAGATGGCGTCGCCTACACATCTGGTAATGTTTCCTTTTGCGATCATTACATCCCAGTCCTGCTGCAAATGTCCCACCTTATTGTTGGGGACGTCGTCAGCTGTCAGAACTGCAAGGACTCCCGGAAGCGCCAACGCCTTCTCCGCGTGAATATCCAGAATCCGGGCCCGCGGATACTTTGAGCGGACTGCCGATGCATAGACCATTCCTTCCATCTCTACATCATCCGGATACTCCCCGTATCCCAGCACTTTTTCCCTTACGTCAAGACGAAATGCGTGCTGTCCCACTCCGTAGACATCGCCTTTCTCCAAGTCCGGTTCAATCTGCGCTTCTCCCCGAAGGATCGCGGCAGTGAGCTGGATTCCCTCAATGATCTTTTTATATCCGGTACAGCGGCAAACATTTCCCTTTAACGCCACTTTGATCTCTTCCTCTGTCGGATCCGGAACGTGGTCAATCAGGGCTTTTCCCGCCATGACCATGCCCGGAATACAAAATCCGCACTGGACAGCCCCCTTGGAACCGAACGCATAGACAAATGCTTCTTTTTCCCTGTCGCTGAGCCCCTCTGTAGTGACGATATTCTTTCCCACAGCCCGTTTCGTCGTCAGGACGCAGGACTTTACGGCCCTGCCGTCCACAATGATGGTACACGTTCCGCAGGCTCCTTCGCTGCAGCCGTCCTTCACCGAATGCAGATGCAGGTCATCCCGCAGATACCTCAGCAATGGTTTATCTTCTGTAGTGGTTCTTTCCACACCGTTTACGGTAAATGTGTATGTTTCTTTCATGATCCCACCTGCGCTTCCCGGACCGTAAAGATCCCATTATAATCTCTGATCGCTCCCCGCGGACATTTCATTGCGCACATGCCGCAGGCAATACATTTTTCCTCATCGATCACTGCGTGGTTATTCTCGATGCTTACCGCTCCCATCGGGCAGTTCCTGACACAGATGCCGCAGGCGATACAGCCGGTTTCACAATTCTTTCTCGTCTGCGCTCCTGCATCTTCACTGACACATGCGGAGTAGATATTATACTCTGCATCAGTGATCCGGATCAGGCTCCGGGGACAGGCTTTCGCACACAGTCCGCATCCCGCACATTTCTCCGGATCCACCTCAGCGGCGCCCTTTGCATTGATATAGATTGCATGGAGCCGGCATGCTTCTATACAGCTCCCGCCGCCTAAACAGCCATATTCGCATGACACTGTGCCCGCTTTCGTCTCAAGTATCTGCTGACATCCGTTTCCTGATGCTTTGCTTATCTCTGTCTGACGGCGGCATCCTCCTGTACACTGAACGACCGCCACTTTCTTTTTCCGTACCCGCGCCATACCATCCATCTCCTCTCAGTTAGTTTTTTGCAACAGTTCAGCCATGGAACTGACCGTGAGAGAAAATCATGCTCGCATGATTTTTCGAGCGGGCTGTTCCATGAGCTGAACTGTTACTATCTTCTTGTTATATTTATCTCAGGTCTTCCCGTCTGTCAATGTCTTTTAGTTCCTCCGAATCCACCTGTACGATCCTCACCTTTTCCTTATATTTTCTCATGATCTGTCTTCCGCCTTCATCACCGGTCAGGGCAAGCAGCTCCGGGAAAAAGTTTTCATCCCAGCACACCGGATTTCCGGTTCTCCCGCTGTTTCCCGCGCATACAATGCTCCCCGGATGCAGATACGCCGTACAGAAAATCTGCTGCATAGTTGAAGTGTCAAGCCCCGGCTGGTCACAGACAGAGAACATGACTCCTTTTAAATCCGGCCTGCTCTCCAGCGCTTTCTTAAGCCCCAGCGTAAGGGAGAGGGATATTCCCCTTTCCGGCTCTTTATTCCACACCGGAGTAATGCCTCTCATTTCTGCTTCCTGCGCGATTTCTTCGGAGCCGGTAACAATAAATGCCGGAAATGATCCGAATGCCTGTACACGGTCCAGCGTATATTCATAGAGCGGTCTGTTTTTCACAAGCGCATTCAGTTTATTCCCTCCAAACCTTGTACCTGCTCCCGCTGCGAGAATAACTATGGCAAACCGGTCTTTCATCCGCTCGAATGCAGCGGCTGCTTCCAGTACGCCGCCTCCGATGGCTCTCGCCTTGTCGGAAATCGTATAGCAGTGGGATACTTCCGCTCTTGCATCGATATCTCCGATCTTCAGATTCTTATTCACCTGTACGCCGGCCTGAAGCATGCCTCTAACGATACCGGACATCTGTGCATATACCGGAACACCTCCAGTGACAGCGACAACAGAGCCTTTCTCCACATAATCCCCTATCTGTGCTCTCGGCTCCAGTATTCCATCCGCTCCTGCGCGGATCAGCCGCTCAATCGTATAGCCTGCTACATTTCCCGGTACACCGGTATTGGGGATCGCGCTTCCCCGCCGGATAATATTTCCCAGCGTATGCCCGCGCTTTGTCTCAACCACACAATTGCAGTCAGCTCCCGCCGTAAATCCGGGGCCGACTCCGATGACAAAGGGCGCGTCCGTGATCTTTGTCCCAAGATTTCTCTTTGCGAGGATTGCGTCCACGACCACATCCGGACGGAACCACTCCCGGCAGGATGCTGTTTCATCCACCATGACCGCGATATCTCCCGACGCCATAGTCTGTTCAGCGCCTGCCTGATCTTTCACAAGAACACCCAGCATCTCCTCCACATGGGCACTTCCCTCATAGACTGCTCTTGACAGTGCAACGGTACGCCTTACAGTAAGCGGTACCTCTATCTCGGTCATCAGGATCTGATGTCCTGCTCCATAGAGTCTGGATGCGATTCCTGTCGCCAGATCTCCGGCGCCTCTGATCAATATCTTCATTTCTATCTGCCTTCCTGTTATAACAGTCCGGCCATGGGCTGAACTGTTATGATCCGTTAAATTAGAATTTTTTCTCTGCCTGTGACGATCACCTGCCGGATTCCCCTGTCATCCAGCAAACGGCATATGACAAGTGCCGTTTTTCTGAGTTTTTCATCATCTGCTTTATTCAAAACGACTGTGTAAACGGCCGTCTCCGGACATCCTTTTCTCCCCGCGAGATCAGATGCCGCGAGCCGGGCAATGTCCTCTTCCGTCACACATTCTGTTCTTTTCTTCTTTAAAAGTATCTCCGCCAGTTCCGGGCGGAATACCGTATCTTCTATTTTCTTTCCCACACTGTCCAGCCCGTATACTGACAATACGTGAGTCGTACAGGGCAGGATCACCGGTTCGTGTTCTGCAGGTACTTTGACCGGCAGCCGTTTGGCTCCATCCGCCTCGACGAGCACCGGGACATCCCGCTTCAGAAGTTTCTCGAGTGCGGCGTCTGAGAGTCTCCCCAGCTTGCCGCCGTAAGCCGGCTCTCCTGCCCATACCTGTCCTGACTTTTTCAGCTGCTCTTCTGCCTTCTCTTCCGAGAAGCCGGACAGGAACCATTCCTTGTCTTCTTTCATGATGTGCGTCGTGGTTGTCACGAGCACCGGTACACCTGCCCGGACATACTCGTCGGCAAGCCGGTGCAGCGTTGTTGTCTTGCCCCCTGCGCCGACCGCCGATACGACCGGGCGCTGTCCCCGGAGCTCTTCTTTCTCCAGTTTCAGCGCCTGTCTCAGAGAGTCTGTCTTATGCAGCCTGTCTCCACTGTAAATATAGATCATTTTATTCCACGCCGTGACGGACATACACGCCGGACTTCTCCTCAAGGATTTTTCCGTTTTCCGCCACAAGCCTGCCTCTCAAATATACTTGTTCTGCCCTTCCGCAGATCTTCGTTCCTTCCATCGGACAGTAGTCACATGCCGACTGCTGGTTCTCTGCCGTCATCGTCCATTCGGTGTCCGGATTCCACACAACAATATCCGCATCACTTCCGGGAACGAGCGCTCCTTTCCACGGATACAGCTTATAAAGCTTGGCCGGATTCTCCGACAGATAGATACACATCTGCTCTGCCGTGATCCTCTCTCCATTTACACCGAACTGCCAGATCAGAGCCGGGCGTTCCTCTGCCCCCGGCATACCGCATGGCGTCTTCGAGAAATCTTCCGCTCCCGCCATTTTCTGCTCTTTTGTAAAACTGCAGTGATCTGTAGCTATAGTCTGAATGCGTCCTTCTTTGAGCGCCTGCCAGAGTACTTCCTGATTTTTCTTTTTACGGAGCGGCGGGGCGATCATGTAATGCCTTGCCTCCTCTGCCGGAAGAGAATACTTGCTCTCATCCATAAGCAGATACTGCGGGCACGTTTCCACATATACGGTCTGTCCCTCTTCTCGTGCCCTGAGAATCTCACGGTATCCTGCTGCGGTGCTCAAATGTACCACGACAACCGGTGTATCTACACATTTGGCGATCTTTAAGAGACGTGCCACTGCTTCCGCCTCCGCCTCTTTCGGACGCGTCCACGGATAATCCGATACGTCTGTCCTTCCGCCCTTTGTCTTCTCCAGTTCTTTGAGCCTTGCCTGAATGATACCGTTATTCTCACAGTGTACGCCGGCAATTCCGCCCAGTTCTTTCAGACGGGAGAGGATTTCATACATGGTCTCATCGTCTACCATCGTATCATAGGTCATGTACAGCTTGAACGAACACGTCTCTTTCTGGACAATTTCCTCCAGCTCACGGCTGATCTCCTCGTTCCAGTCTGTCAGAGCCAGATGAAATGCATAATCACAGGAAGACTGTCCGTCCGCCTTCTTATGCCAGTTGTTGAGCGCCTCTCTCAGGCTCTCCCCCTTATACTGTGTGGCATAATCCACGATACATGTAGTTCCGCCGGCAAGCTCCGCTTTTGTTCCGGTCTCGAACTTGTCCGCCGTGATCGTATTGCTCACTTCCAGCGCCATATGAGTGTGCGCATCGATAAAGCCGGGGAAGAGGAGCTTTCCGCGGACGTCCACAATCTGGGCGTCGCGGAATTCCAGATCCTCGCCCGCCGCAAGGATCTTCTCGCCTTTTACCAGTAGATCAAGTTTCTTCATGCCGTCTCCGCTTACAACCGTGCCGCCTTTAAATAAAAGTTTCATGCCGACTCCCTCTTTCTGTAATAAAATTCTGCTGTTTTGTTACCTCAAAAGATATGCATAATCCGTGCAGACAGTCTCCATCAGTTTCTGCAGTCCTTCCGGGATCCTTGTCTCTTCTCCCTTTGTCCAGACAGAGGTCTCTCCGAAGAAGCGTACCATGCATTTTACCTGATCTTTGTCAAGAACCGCAAACCCCTGATTCTTGCTGTCTTCCATATCCTTCTCATCTGCAAATAATGTGAACTTGTCAAGATACGGTGCGCTGTCATACGGACAGAAGCTTCTGCAGTTGCCGCACTCATTACACATATAATCCACGTGGATGATCTGGTGTTTCTCCATGCCCGGCACGCGGATGGAAATATTCGCCCTGTTCGGACATACTTCCACACAGTTCTCGCAGATGCCGGAGCATACGAGGCATCTTCCGCTCTCCTCTTTGTCTTCTTTCATATCGGAGAGATTTCCTTTTCTTCCGTAGATCGTATCTTCATCTGTCGCCGGCTCAAAGTCTCTTACAAGAGTGCCGCCGGTCACAGCCTGTGCGGCTCTCAGCGCGTCTGCAATACCTTCCACAACTGTCGCCGGACCGCCAAGACCGTCTCCTGCAAGATATACGCCCGGACGGCTCGTCTCGCAGGTCTCTTCATTGACAATGGCGCGTCCTCTTTCATTTACATTGATGCCGCAGGACTCATAGAATGCCGCCGGCACTCTCTCGCCTACCGCTGCGATGACCGTATCTGCCGGAATCTCTTTTTCCTCTCCGGTCTCCACTACGCCTCTTCTTCCGGAAGCGTCGCAGTCTCCCAGTTTCATTACTTTGCAGAGCAGTTTTCCGTCTTCCAGTTTCACAGGTGAGAGCAGTTCCATGAACTCCACGCCGTCGTCCACCGCCATGACAAGTTCTTCCTCATCCGCCGGCATATAACGCTTCGTTCTTCTGTATACAAGATACGCATGTTCCACGCCTTTCGTGCGCTTGGCCGCTCTCGCCGTATCCATGGCCGTATTTCCGCCGCCGATGATCACAACGTTCTTTCCGATATCAAGATCCCCGTCTTTTGCCTTGAAATCCGCAAGGAACTCAAGTGCATTGACCGGTTCGCCTTTTTCCAGTCTGAGCACCCCCGGTTCATAGGCTCCCACAGCAAGGATGACCGCCGTGTATCCTGCATTTTTCAGCATATCCAGATCCGTGATCTCGCTGTTCAGACAGATGTTGACGCCAATCTTTTCAAGAAGCGCCGCGTCTTTGTCGATGGCACTTCCGGGGATACGGAACTCAGGGATCACGTGGCGCACCACGCCTCCGAGGGCATCCGTTTTCTCAAACAATGTAGTCTCCATGCCTGAGCGTCTCAGGAAATATGCCGCAGCCATTCCTGCCGGGCCGCCGCCGATGACAGCCGCTTTCCCGCTCTTTGTTATCGGTGAAGCGGTGATCTTGTCCATGAGCGCGTCATATCCGTTCTCTGCGGCAATCAGTTTCATACCGCGGATGTAGACGGACTCTTCATAGAAATTACGGGTACATTTATTCATACACGGATGCGCGCAAATCGTTCCTGTAATAAATGGAAGCGGGTTCTTCTCCGTGATGACTTTCATGGCTTCCTCATATTTTCCCGCTTTTACAAGCTGAAGATATGCCGGAATATCCTGATGGATCGGACATCCTTCCTTGCACGGAGCTGCGAAGCAGTCCAGAAGCGGAACCTGTTTCTTCATCTTTCTGGACGGAAGAGGTTTCACCGCTTTTACGTGGTGCGGATCTGTCTTTGCCTTCTCCACGAGTCTGTTCACCGCATCGGCATCTACTCCTGCAAATACCGCTCCCTCTTTTTCAAGAAGGGACGCCATCTGTAACATTCTGTCATAACCGCCGGGCTTCAGAAGGGTAGTCGCCACAGTCACCGGCCAGATTCCTGCCTCTACGATATCTTTAATATTGTAGAAGTCCGCTCCTCCGGAATAAGAGATGCGCAGCTTTCCGCCAAAATCTTTCGCCAGTTTCGCCGCCACGGAGATAGACAGCGGATACAGAGATTTCCCCGACATATACATCTCTTCACTTGGCAGTTCGTTCTGCTTCACATCTACGGGGAATGTATTCGTGATCTTAACTCCGAACTCGAGATTTCTCTCCTCGCAGACTTTCATCAGTCTTGTCAGCATGGGAACCGCGTCCTCATACTGCAGGTCGTCTTTGAAATGAAAATCTCCGAACGCCACATAGTCGTATCCCATATCATCCATCATCTTTCTGGCATACTCATATCCGAGCAGTGTCGGATTGCATTTAATAAATGTATGGAATCCCTTTTCCGTGATCAGATACATGGCAATGCGCTCGATCTCCTGCGGAGGACATCCGTGCAGTGTGGAGATCGTAACAGAATTACAGATATCCCCCGAGATACTCTCAATATCTTCCTTTGTCACATGTTCAAACAGATCTGTATGCGCCAGAAGATATTCCCTGCACGTCCTGAAAATATCGGAATCCTGCGCATGCTGCATTGTATTGAGGAAGTTGTCGATCTTCTCTGATTTGATTCCTTCCAGATCGTAGCCGACACTGATATTGAACTGGAAGCCGTCCATGCTCCCCAGAGAAAACTCTTTGGCGATAACTTTGCACAGGAACCATGCTTTAATGTACTCTTCCATAGCCTGCGGCACATAGAGCTCCGTGGACCACTCACAGTTATAACACTCATCATCCGCCTTGATGCACGGCTTATTCACACAGGCTGACAACTCCGCTCCGTCCATGACCTGTACGGTCTTCAGTTCAAAGAAACGGCTGCCTGTATAGTACGCGGCCACGATATTCTGCGCCAGCTGGGTGTGCGGTCCTGCCGCCGGGCCTACAGGCGTCTCAAGTGTTCTCTCAAAGATCATCCGGTTATATTTTTCATCCGCATGATAAGGATGATGCTCTCCGAATACAGTTCCACTCTTCTTATACTCTGTCAATGTCCAGTTTAAGAGCTGTTCAAAAGACATCGGTCTCATAATATCACTCATAGTTATTTCCTCCTGTTATTCCAGCCGGCCTTTCTATCTTACTGTGCGTCCGGCTTGTCTTTCGGCAGAATCAGATTCAGAATTACTGCAAATATCGTAGCCAGTACAACCGGCGATGATGCAAATGTGTTGTTAATGATGGACTGGAAGCTCTCCAGACTCATGCTCATATTCAGAGCGCTGTGGATGCTCTGTGTCATCTGATTTAAGCATCCGTCGTTCAGCGTCACGCCCATGCCGATGGCAATGGCAAGACCTGCGACTGTTGTATTTCTGTATGTCAGTTTCTCTGTCACAAGAAGTTTGATTCCTGTCATAGCGATAGATGCAAACACCGATGCAACCGCGCCTCCGAGTACACACTGCGGGATTGTCCTGAGCAGTGCGGAGAATTTCGGGATCAGGCCCGCGATAAGCAGGATCACTGCCGAAGCGGTAAATACTTTTCTCGCCACGACTCTTGTGGAACCGACAATGCCGACATTCTGGCTGTATGTAGCTGTCGGAGGGCATCCGAAGAATGCTCCGACGATATTGCTTACACCGTAACCGATGATACCGCCGTTGAGCTCATCGTCCGTCGGAAGTCTGTCCATACCGCCTGTCGTTGTAGCGGAGAAATCTCCCATCGTCTGAATCGAGTTGACCAAAAACAGAATACCAAGCGGCAGGATCGCCGAGACGTCAAACTTCATTCCGAACGCAAGCGGCATCGGAATCTGGAACCATCCTGCACTTGACAGCGCCGAAAAGTCAACCATGCCGAAGCACAGCGCCACTACATATCCGCACAGAAGTCCGATCAGGATGGATGCCAGCTTGAAGAGCCCTTTTCCGTAATGATTGAGCAGAACAACGATCGCCAGTGTAATGAACGCCACCAGCCAGTTCTGGCATGAGCCGTAAACTAAAGCCTCGGTTTTGCCCTGCTGCTCCACGATCACTTCATACGTATTCGAAGAATTTCCCGCCATATAGTTGACTGCAGTACTGTAAAGCGACAGCCCGATCGCCAGAATAACTGTTCCAATCACAAGCGGCGGGAACACCCGGCGGATCTGTCTGATAAACAGGCCTACGAGTATGGCTACGACGCCGCCGATGACCATAGCTCCAAATATTGTATTCACATCTTTTGCCTGTGCTGCGATGGCCGTCATCGTCGGCACATATGCGAAGCTGACGCCGATGATGACCGGAAGTCCGCTTCCCAGTTTAATTTTCTTTGCATATAACTGTAATAATGTAGACAGTGCTGCAAACACAAGGGATACCTGTATCAGAAGTCCCATATCCACATTTCCGCCCGCATTGTTTGCGGCGTTTGCTACAAGGATAGCCGGCGTCACACAGCCGACTACCGCGGCAAGCACATGCTGCGCCGCAAGCGGGAGTATCTGTCCGAACGACGGATTTCCGTCCCATTTAAATAATTCTGAGTTGTCCTTTTTCTGCTTTGTATCATTCATTTCTATTCACCCTATATTGCCCCCGGCCGATACATCGCCGGGCCCTTCCTTATACTGATTCAGTCATTTCTTATGCAGCTCTCCTGCTCAGCCGTTGATCCGGCCGGCAAGCTCTTTCGCTGCCTGTCTGCAGTCGGCCATCACTTTCGCCGAATCGATCTTCGTAAGCCTCCTGTCTTTCATCAGGACTTCGCCGTTGGCTACTGTCGTCATTACATCATGCCCTGTTACGCCGAATAAGAGATGGCTGTTTATATTGTTCTCATTCATCGGTGTAAGCGGATCATAGTCGACGATGATCACATCGCCCGCCGCGCCCTCTTTCAGGACGCCCAGTTCCTGCTTGAAGTATCTTCCCGCAATCTTTGCGTTATTCTCAAAGAGCATCTGCGGCACTTCTCCCCATGCTGCGTTCGGATCACAGAGGTGATGTTTGTGCAGAATATTTGCCACTTTCCACGATTCCATCATGTCATGTGTATATCCGTCCGTACCGAGGCCGGTCAGGATTCCCCTGTGCACCAGCTCCATAGTCGGCGGGCATCCGCACGCGTTGCCCATATTGGACTCCGGATTGTGGACTACCATAGTTCCTGTTTCCTTTATTAAGTCCATTTCATGAGGATTGATGTAAATACAGTGCCCGAGAAGCGTCTTTTCTCCGAGGATTCCGTGATCCATCAGACGATCAACGATCCGTTTCCCGTAATGCTTCAGGCAGTGATGCAGGTCTTCGATCCCCTCTGCCACATGAATGTGATATCCCACTTCATCCGGTTTATTGGCAGCCGCCAATGCAAACGTTTCATCAGAGATCGTAAACTGTGCATGCATACCCATCATCCCGGCGATCATCCCGGAATCATCCTGAAGTGCATGACGGATAAACTCTGCATTCTCCATAACAGATTCTCTCGCTTTGTCCATCCCGTCTCTGTCAGAAATCTCGTAGCAGAGGCAGGAACGTACTCCTGTCTCTTTTGCCGCTTTCTCAATTTCAAAAAGAGAGCCCCTTATCGAGCCGAAACTTGCATGGTGGTCAAAAATCGTGGTCACGCCGTTTCTGATACAGTCGATATAAGTAGCCATGGCACTTAAATATGTATCATGCAGTGTGAGGCTGCGGTCGATCGTCCACCACTGTCCGTCAAGGATGTCCAAAAATCCTTTCGGATCGTAGCCCTTTATGGAAAGCCCTCTTGCAAATGCGCTGTAAATATGCTCGTGTACATTGATAAAGCCGGGCATGATCAGACCGCCTTTTGCATCGATGTACTCTGCTTCGGGATATGCTTTTCTGACTTCCTCTGCAGAACCCACTTTACAGATTGCAGTGCCGTCGATCGCGACTGCGCCATTCTCGATCAGCGGGCACGCGGCGTCTCTTGTGATAACTTTTCCATTACCTAAAACAAGCATGTTAATTTCTCCTTTTTATTCATTTTACACATACCGCCCTCAGTGCGCCATCGCTGATTTCTGTGCAATTCGCACACTAAGTCCTGTCACTGATTATAGAATACCATTAATAATGTATAAATGCAACATGAATTCTAAATATTTTTTAGAGCATCTAAAAATTTTTTAGGTATTTAAAAACAGCTTTTTTACTTCCTGCGCATATTAAATATTTTTATATGCAAAAAGGCGCCTGATCCGTAAATCAAGCGCCTTGCTTCGTGAGTTAATATAACCTTTTTTCGCACATCTGTCAATATCCCTAAATATTTTTTAGATTACCTAAAAATTTTTTAGAAAAAGTATTGACTCTATATTTATTTATGCTATGATGAGTTTAGAGACACATGACAGACATGCTTACTAAAAAGGCAGGTGAAGCAATGGAGCAGATACTTCATTTTCTTAAGCAGCTTGCACACGGACTCGCAGCCCAGTTCGGGAATTCCTGCGAAGTCGTCATCCACGATCTGACAAAAAAAGACCTTGACAAATCCATCGTCTATATTGAAAACGGACATGTCTCCAACCGCCATACCGGCGACGGCCCGTCAGGCATCGTGCTGGAGACTCTGAGATCCGATCCCGGCAGACTCAAGGATAAACTCGCTTATCTGACAAGAACAGATGACGGCAGGATCTTAAAATCCAGTACACTTTACATCCGTAATGAAGAAGGAAAGATCGTATATATCTTTTCCATGAATTACGACATAACTACCCTGCTCGCGGCAGAGAACTCCATCCGCGGACTGGTTCAGACCGAACCCGAGGACAGCCATGGAGAGGATGCTTCAGACTCTCCGCAGAGGATCACCCATAATGTGACCGAACTCCTCGATCTGCTCATTGAACAGGCAATCGCCAGAGTAGGCAAGCCCGTCGCGATGATGAATAAAGACGATAAAGTCGCCGTAGTGCAGTATTTGAATAACGCCGGAGCATTTCTCATCACCAAATCCGGCGACAAAGTCTCATCCCTGCTGGGGATATCAAAATTTACGCTATACAGTTATATGGACAAAGGATGAACATGCATAAAAGTATGAACATGCGCCGAAATCGGCAGTATCTGCCGCGCAAGCTTGCAGGCGGCAGATAATGACGATATCGGCATATGGCGGACGCCATACAGTGAGATGAACCGCATCGCGGTGAAATCGAACTGGGCCATGTTCAGGATATATGCCGCGCAAGCTTGCTTGCAGGCGGCAGATAATGGCGATACCGGCATATGGCGGACGCCATCAGCGAGAAGCAGCCACGAAGGGGCGGATTCGAGCTGGCATGTTCTCAATATCGTAAATCAATAACATTTCATATATTAAGGAGGTTCCACAATGGACACAATCAAATGGGCAGTGAACAAGATGCCGAAGACAGCGGATTCCAACCTGAAAATAATGGGGCTGGACGAGGTCAGAAAAGCGCGCACATTCCATGAAAGTTTTCCGCAGTACAGCGTCACTCCGCTGGCGAAGCTGGATCACATGGCAGCGCGCCTCGGACTGGGAGAAGTATACGTCAAAGATGAATCCTATCGTTTCGGCCTCAATGCTTTCAAAGTGCTCGGCGGTTCATTCGCCATGGCACGCTACATAGCAAAACAGACGGGCAAAGACGTCTCCGAGCTTCCCTATAACGTGCTCACTTCGGAAGAGCTGAAAAAAGAGTTCGGACAGGCTACATTCTTTACCGCAACGGACGGCAATCACGGTCGCGGCGTTGCATGGGCCGCCAATAAGCTGGGACAGAAAGCCGTTGTTCTCATGCCGAAAGGGAGCACACAGACAAGACTGAACAACATTCTTGCCGAGGGCGCACAGGCGACCATCGAAGAATACAATTATGATGAATGTGTCCGTATGGCAAATGCCATGGCGGAAAAGACGGAAAACGGCGTCATGGTGCAGGATACTGCATGGGACGGCTATGAGGAGATTCCTTCATGGATCATGCAGGGCTACGGAACCATGGCGATGGAAGCGGACGAGCAGCTCCACGATTATGACTGCGAGCGCCCGACGCACATATTCATTCAGGCCGGCGTCGGATCTCTCGCAGGAGCTGTTCAGGGATATTTCGCAAACCGCTATCCCGAGAATCCTCCGAAAGTAGTCGTAGTAGAAGCTGAAGCTGCTGCCTGCCTGTACAAGGGCGCCTGCGCAGGAGACGGCGACATCCGCATTGTAGACGGAGACATGGTAACAATCATGGCAGGACTTGCCTGCGGTGAACCTAACACCATTTCATGGGATATCCTGAAAAATCACGTAGATACTTTTGTCGCATCACCCGACTGGGTGGCCGCAAGGGGCATGCGCATGCTGGCCGCTCCGGTGAAAGGCGATCAGCCGGTGACATCCGGCGAGTCCGGCGCCGCACCGTTCGGGACACTTGCGTGCATCATGACAATGGACGAGTACCGGCCGCTGAGAGAGCATCTCGGTCTGGATGAGAATTCAAAAGTACTCCTCTTCTCCACTGAAGGCGACACGGATCCCGAGAGATACGAATCCATCGTCTGGGGCGGGAACGACAGATAAGCATTCCGGTACCTGATGAACCATTACATTTACCAAACACCGCAGGGGTGTACCACTATGCCGCGTATTACACGGCGCAAACAAGGAAAGGAGATTAAAACTATGGACTTCAACAAAATCAAAGAAGCTGCACAGGGTTATCAGAAAGACATGACCGCATTTCTCCGCGCTATCGTAAAGAATCCGGGCGAGAGCTGCGATGAGAAAGCACACATCGACACAATTGCTGCTGAAATGAAGAAACTGGACTTCGACGAGGTCGTTATCGATCCTCAGGGAAATGTCATCGGATACATGGGAACAGGCGATAAAATCATAGCATACGATGCACATATCGACACAGTAGGCATCGGAAACATCGACAACTGGAACTTCGATCCGTACGAGGGATACGAGAACGACACAGAAATCGGCGGACGCGGTGTATCCGACCAGTGCGGCGGACTGGTATCTGCAGTCTACGGCGCAAGGATCATGAAAGATCTGAACCTGATCCCGGAAGGATGTAAGATCATGGTCGTAGGAACTGTTCAGGAAGAGGACTGCGACGGTCTGTGCTGGCAGTACATCATCAATGAAGACAAGATCCGTCCGGAATTTGTCGTATCCACAGAGCCGACAGACGGCGGTATTTACCGCGGACAGCGCGGACGTATGGAGATCCGCATCGATGTCAAAGGCGTTTCCTGCCACGGTTCCGCTCCGGAGCGCGGTGACAACGCGATCTACAAGATGGCTGACATCCTTCAGGATGTACGTGCTCTTAATGAGAACGACGATGCAGACGAGACAGAGATCAAGGGCCTTGTAAAAATGCTAAATCCGAAATACAATCCGGACTGGGAGGAAGCCCGTTTCCTCGGACGCGGTACAGTTACTGTTTCCCAGATCTTCTACACATCCCCGAGCCGCTGTGCGGTAGCCGATTCCTGCGCGGTATCACTTGACCGCCGCATGACATTCGGCGAGACATGGGAGAGCTGTCTGGATGAGATCCGCGCTCTGCCAAGTGTCAAGAAATACGGCAGCGATGTAGTCGTATCCATGTACAACTACGACCGTCCGTCCTACACAGGATGCGTATACGAAATCGAGTGCTACTTCCCGACATGGGCGATCCCGAAAGATCACAAGGTAACAAAGGCACTTGAGAAAGCCTACACTTCTCTCTACGGAGACAAGAGGATCGGCGCTCCCGAGACACTGGAAATGCGCCAGAGCCGTCCGCTTACAGACAAGTGGACATTCTCCACAAACGGCGTTTCCATCATGGGAAGAAACGGCATCCCCTGTATCGGATTCGGACCGGGCGCTGAAGCTCAGGCACACGCACCGAACGAGAAGACATGGAAACAGGATCTTGTAACATGCGCTGCCGTATATGCGGCACTGCCTGAGACTTATTGCGAATAAGACGTTCAAGAGGCGTCATATGTGTCCTTCGCTCCACTTGGTCTTCCTTCTGGCTTTAACTTAACTTTTGAATGCCAGTTTGTTTAACCTTCTTAATTTCGAAAGCGAAAATTTCCGATCTTATGGCACAGGAAATCCGTTTCTGTGTCCGGAATGGAGGTTAAGCGGAGCCTCGGAATGGAGGACACAGAAACGGATTTTCGTCCGCATATAACATAATTTTTTATTTCAATATTCAAGGAGGATAAACAAAAATGAAAACTTTACAGGATTATATCGACAAGCTGAACGCCCTGAACTTTAAGGATATGTACAACGGAGACTTCTTCCTGACATGGGAGAAGACAGACGACGAGCTGGAAGCTGTATTTACAGTAGCTGACGCTCTCCGCTACATGAGAGAAAACAATATCTCCACAAAGGTTTTCGAGAGCGGTCTCGGAATCTCATTGTTCCGCGATAACTCCACACGTACACGTTTTTCATTTGCATCTGCATGTAACCTGTTAGGTCTTGAGGTTCAGGATCTGGACGAGGGGAAATCTCAGGTTGCACACGGTGAGACAGTCCGCGAGACAGCCAACATGATCTCTTTTATGGCTGACGTTATCGGTATCCGCGATGATATGTACATCGGCAAAGGAAATAAATATATGCACGAAGTTGTTGACGCCGTAACACAGGGAAATAAAGACGGTATCCTTGAGCAGAAACCGACTCTTGTCAACCTGCAGTGCGATATCGACCACCCGACACAGGCAATGGCTGATATGCTCCACATCATCCATGAGTTCGGCGGAGTTGAGAATCTGAAAGGCAAGAAGATTGCAATGTCATGGGCTTACTCTCCGTCATACGGCAAACCGCTCTCCGTTCCTCAGGGAATTATCGGACTGATGACACGTTTCGGAATGGACGTTGTGCTGGCACATCCGGAAGGATACGAGGTGTTCCCGGAGGTTGAGGCTGTCGCTGCCGAGAATGCGAAGAAATCCGGCGGTACATTCACAAAGACAAACAATATGGCAGAGGCATTCAAAGACGCCGATATCGTATATCCGAAGAGCTGGGCTCCGTTCGCAGCTATGGAGAAACGTACAGAGCTCTACGGAAACGGCGACTTCGAGGGCATCAAAGAGCTGGAGAAAGAGCTCCTCGCACAGAATGCACAGCACAAAGACTGGGCTTGTACAGAGGAACTGATGAAGACTACAAAAGACGGCAAAGCTCTCTATATGCACTGCCTGCCGGCCGACATCACAGGCGTAAGCTGTGAGGAAGGCGAGGTTGACGCAAGCGTATTCGACCGCTACAGAGATCCTCTCTACAAAGAGGCAAGCTACAAACCGTACATCATCGCAGCTATGATCTTCCTTGCAAAATTCGCAGATCCGGCTGACATTCTCAAGAAACTGGAAGAAAAAGCAACACCGAGAGTTTTTAAATAGAAATTGCAGCTTTGCGAATGGCGCGGGCTGAACGGCTGAACTCTCTGAACAGTTACTCACTCAAAAACAATCTTATCATCAGGAGGTATTTACATCATGTTAAAATATGTTGACACAAAAAACGCACCTGCAGCAATCGGACCGTACTCACAGGGAATCGTCCTGAACGGAATCGCATTTTTCTCAGGCCAGATCCCGCTCTCACCGGAGACTGGTGAAGTAGTCGGCACTACCATCGAAGAGCAGGCAGAACAGGTTATGAAAAATGTAGGCGCTCTTCTGGAAAGTCAGGGAGCAGCATTTACAGACGTTGTAAAGACAACCTGCTTCCTTGCAGATATGGCTGATTTTGCAGCTTTCAATGAAGTATACGCAAAATATTTCACCGGAAAACCGGCCCGCTCCTGCGTCGCTGTCAAAGCCCTTCCGAAAGGAGTGCTCTGCGAGGTAGAAGCCATCGCCGCTGTGAAAGAGGATTAATCTTCAGGAGGCAGTTTATGGAAAAGAAAAAACGTATCGTTATTGCTCTGGGCGGAAACGCCCTCGGCAATACTCTGCCGGAGCAGATGAAGGCCGTTAAGATCACATCCCGCGCCATTGTTGACCTGATACAGGATGGATGCGAGGTTGTAGTCGCTCACGGGAACGGACCTCAGGTGGGCATGGTCAACAACGCTATGCTTGCCCTCACCCATGAAGATCCGCAGCAGCCGAACACACCGCTGTCTGTCTGTGTTGCCATGAGTCAGGCGTACATCGGTTATGACCTGCAGAATGCGCTCCGTGAAGAGCTCTTAAACAGGGGAATCACAGATATCCCTGTGGCGACTATGATCACGCAGGTGAGGGTTGATCCTAATGATCCGGCATTCGAGCATCCGTCTAAGCCGATCGGCCGTTTTATGACAAAAGAGCAGGCTGATATGATGACAGAAAAATATGACTACATTATGAAAGAAGATGCAGGACGCGGCTACCGACGTGTGGTTGCTTCCCCGAAACCTCAGGAGATCATCGAGATTGGAACGATCCGTAACATGGTGGACTCCGGCGATGTAGTCATTGCCTGCGGCGGCGGCGGTATCCCTGTCACTCGTCAGGGCAATCACTTAAAAGGTGCCAGCGCCGTCATTGACAAGGACTTCGCAAGCTGCCTTATGGCAAAAGAGCTGGACGCTGATTTCCTTATCATCCTGACTGCCGTTGAAAAGGTTGCAATCAATTACGGAAAGCCGGATGAAAAATGGCTGGACGATATTACAGTAGACGAGGCGAAGCAGTATATAGGCGAAGGACATTTCGCGCCGGGTTCTATGCTTCCGAAAGTTCAGGCTGCCGTAGATTTCGCCGAGTCCAAACCGGGAAGGCAGGCTCTCATTACCCTGCTTGAGAAAGCAAAAGACGGAATACTCGGTAAGACCGGCACAAGAATCCATCTTTAAAACAGACAGCTGACAAACTCCTAAAAAATATATAAAGAGGACATCCGACAGTTATGCCATGTACTGAACGGATGTCCTTATTTATTTGTGTTGATTTCTCCTGTCGAATCTTTCTCTGAAGATCGTCCCCGGGGATTATCTCTCCCAGATAGTCTCCATTTCCGGGCCGGCAAGCATCGATGCATAGTCGTACTCCGCTGAAAGCGGGTCTGTGCTAATTGATACAAGGGAAACAGTCCATATACAAAATCATAACAGTATGACGGATGGGGAAGGAAAAGAAATTTATCCATCCCCCGCATTCATTTCCGTTATCTCCTCTCTGTGTTAATTACATATACTGTACTTCTTGATGCACCTTCTTTTCTAAGCCAACAGTTATCAACCATTTTGCCAAGGATCTCTCTAGCTCTACGTTGCTTAACACCTAACAACTCAACTGCCTGAGCAGTTGAAATAGAACCATTCTCCAACGCATACTTGTGGATTTTTTGTTCTTGTTCGGTTATCGGCAATTTATCGGCAGCTTTCCGGCAGTTTTCCGGCAGCTTATCGGCAGTTTCAGTACCATCGGCACTATGTTGAAGTGAATTAGTGCCGTCAATCTGCCCTCGATAGATATTGATACGCAAATCAACTTCACCGCCAATGAACTCCGGTTCCCGCAGACCAGCGGCTTTTACCTTACCGATGATTCTCGGAATACCGCTTCCCCAATGCTCGATCAAATTCATATAAGAAAACGCATACGCAAGAGCTTCGTTACGAATCTGAGAATATCCCTCTTTCATACGCTCCAACGTTTGTCCCATTGGCAATTTCCCTGGAGAAGTAACTTCTAACCGATTGTCATATACCGCAACCTGTATATTACCATGATCCAGATAACTGAATGCACCGCTGCGTTGATGATCAGCTCACGAATGGCATCCGGCGGAATTTCATAAACATCCTGACGATAAATACCCACAATGGTAGCACCCAGATGAATATTCCGCAGAACAAACTGAAATGCTTCCTCAATTTGTTCCCAGATCGGACCAGTATACTCCCGACGATCAACAAAAACTTCTTTAGTCGTTCCCTTGAAAACGCCACATTGCGTCGCAACATGAAGTCCTCCGCCCCCTGTTAAAATAGCATAGGCATTAGACGGATAATCATTTCCCTGAATATAAATTATAATTTCCTGTTTAGACAACGCATTTACCTTAGCCGTGTTGTTGTTTTACAGTCTAAAATAAAATCGTAAAAGCAGACTGCATATCGTTGAATTAACTAAGATATGCAGTCTGCTTTTTATATCAGTTATAAATTTGTCTTCTCTAACGTACTTTCTTTCTCCTTGCTATTGCATATCCTGCTGCTGCCAATGCGGCTGCCGCCATAACTGCATAAGGAAGGATATTGGTATTGTCTCCTGTCTGAGGTGTATTGCTGTCTACGTTATTTCCATTATCGGATGTCTGTACATCAGAGTCTGTTTTCGTGCTATTTGCTCCGCTATCCGGATTACTGCCAGCCGGTTCTCCTCCGCCGGCCTCTTGATCTCCGCTTCCCGGATTTTTATCATCCGCGGCCGGATCATCACCGTCCGGTTTTTCTCCTTCTCCCGTCTGACCGCCTTCTCCCGGCTCATCCGTTTCACCTGCGACGGTCACTTTAAATTCCGCCGTCTTTCCCGCATAAGATACAGTAATCACCTGCTCGCCGGATGTATCGGCATCGTATCCGCTTACAGTGTAAGCATTGTTGCTGATTTCTCTGCTGCTTCCATCGCTGTAATTTGCCATCACGATAAGTCCGGTGAGATCAAGTTCATCGCCCGGTTCATATTCGGTGATATCCGGTCCGGTCACGCTGATGGAATCGAAAGTCGGCACTGCGCTGAACACTTCGTCCGGATCCATGACTTTCACAAAGATCTTGTTGCCCTGGCCCGCAAATCCTGATCCTTCTGTTCCCGCGATCACGAATTCGCCTGTGGAAAGCTGGAGATAGCATCTGTTATACCCTGCGGGAGCTCCCGTCGCGCAGGCAATCCACTCTCCGGTTCCGTCCTCTCTTGTATTTACAAATACTTCGGAGAGAGAACCTGTTCCAGCCACAATCCGGCCGTCATCCAATGTATAGACATATGGTGATCCGCCGTATGTTCCGTTGATTCCCGGAAGGGTGTCGCCCCATTCGGAAACATTCTCCCAGTCAAAGGGGTTGTCCGCGATCTTGTATCCAGCTTTGATCGGATTCCATCCGACTGTCTCATATGTAAGAATCCACTGTCCGTTTGCCATCTGAGATACGACCGGCATACCCGGACGTGCATTTGTATCAACAATTGTTGTTGTATCACTCCATGATGCCCCGCCGTCTGCAGATGTCTTATATACCAGAATCTGTCCGCCATTGTCTCCCGGCACAGTCTCATCTGAATAATAGCAGATCAGCGCATCTTCATAATATACGAAGAACGGCTCCCAGATCGGATCATATCCCATAATGTTTCGTCCGTTCTCACCACCTGTCGCAATGGTGCTACGGTAAGTCCATGTTACTCCGCCATCCGTACTGTAGTACAGGTCAAGGGAAGATTCCCAAAGTCCGCCGTATCCTGCGTCTGATACATCTTCCGCCCCCGCTTCTACCGGAACAGCAACACCTGCACAGATCAGCGTACCTGCTTCCAGGCCGCCGGCATCTTCCGGAAGCACAAAAAGCTGCGGACAGTTCTGCATACTCCAGGGATGACGAACCGCGCCCTCATCACCCTCTTCCACTTCTACTGCTGTGGAAGGAGCCCCGGTATCTGTGTAGCTTGTAATTCTGTAGTAAGAATCCGGATGTACCGAGTCGTCATTCAGTATCTCGCCTACTCTTGTCCATGTCTCGCCTTTGTCGTTGCTTCTGTAGATTGGGAAGCTATACTCGTCCGGCTGAATCTCTGACGGCGTGCCGTTTTCAAACGTTGCGTACAATTCGCCGTTCAGACCTTCAACCACACGGGGTGACAGGCACTGGTTTCTTCCGGAATAGTTGTCTTCCGGGTTAATGATGTAATAATCTGTTGTCTTTACATCTGCTGCCGCGTGAACGGTAAGATCCGCATTGTCCGTATCCGGTGTGTAGACAAACTCTACAGAACCGTCGCTGTTTTCTACTCCGTTTCCAAGCGCTGTTCCGTTGATCTCCAGATCGATATCGGATACTTCATAATACTCTCTGGGTGACGCCAAGAAGGTGATTGCTCCTGTGGCGTCATCTACCGTGTATGTTACGCTCACACCGTCTTTTCTTACAATGCTGATGGAATAATCATATGTAATATCCTTTGTGACAACTTCAGCGTCTGTCACCCAGAGCTGAAGATCGGATTCTTCATAATTTTTCTGAAGAACTCTGGATCCGGATGCCGGTACATCTGCCGTCAGATAGAATCTTGCGGAATTGTTCCAGATCCGATATGTATTTTCTTCCTCTGTGGCCGTAAAGCTCCAGAGCTGCGTCTCGTCGTTTTCGTCAATCGTTTTCTGCACCAGTCTCTGTCCCTCTACACGGTTCTGTGCGGCAATTGCTCTGCCACTGCTGGTGTTTACAATTCTGTATACACCTTCCTCATCTGTCTCCTGGAAAGCCCATACCTGATTCGGTTCCGGACCGCCGTTTAATCCGGTCCAGGTGGAAAGCTCCGCACCGTCAGCGGTGGATCCGCCATTCACTGCCAGATACTGATCAGTTGTCTCGTCTCCGGTATTTACCGCGCTGGCAAGTCCGCTTTCAAGTCCGTCAAATTCGGGGATCGTAGACTGTACCGCCTGCACCTCGGCATCTGTCTTCCAGATCTGAAGAGTGGAGCCGGTTCCTGTCTGCTGCAGGACTCTTCCCATATTGCTTACATTATCGGCAGTAATAAATAATCCTGTGGATTTATTCCGGATATAGTAAGCGCCGTCTGTTCCAGTTTCTTCAAAAATCCATATCTGAAGATCAGAATTTTCATCCGGGGTCTTCTGGACAAGCTGGCTGCCTGCATTTGAATCCGTCACCGCCAATGCCATCTTTGTCACTGCATTTACAATGTAATACTCAGCGCTCTCTCCTGCAGGCTGGAACTCCCACTCCTGATTGCTCTCGGTTCCCTGCCACATGATAATATCCAGGCCGTCTACAGCGTCACCGCCATTTACAGATAAAAGCTGGTTCGCATTTCCATTGCTTGCAAGATAACCTTTTACAGTCTCTGCCGACTCCGGTGTGTATTCGTTTACCGCTATACTTGGCTTCCATAGCTGAGAATCTGTACTCTCCGTTTTCTTTTCTTCTATCGTGAGATAAAGATCCATTGCATCCGAACTCTCTGTACGCGGCGTTGTCATATACAGACCGGATGCAACGTTTTTCACATAATAGAATCCATCTCCGCCCGCTTCAAACGTCCACTGTTGTTTTGTGTCTTCTGCATCCGGGGTCTCGATCACCACACTGCTCCCTGCTGCAGTGCCTGACACAGCTATTGCATCATTGGCATCCACTACATTGACAAGTGTGTAAATCCCCTCTTCAATTTCTGAAAATGTATACACCTGATTTTCTTCTGACACATCCGGATTCTGCGCATCTCCGGTCCATGTAAATACATTATCATTGGCCGCCTGATTATAGGCAAGATATGTATTTTTTCCCTGCCCGCCATCACTAAAAGCTATTTTACTCTGCAGAAATCCTTCATTTCCCGCCGCTTTCACCTGTCCCGGCATACCCGCCAGCACAGTGCTGACAGCCATCACAGCCGTCAGGAACAAGGAAGCAGCTCTTCGTTTTGCTTTTCCCTTTCCCATACACCTCTGTTCCTCCTGTAATTTTTGTAACAATTATACGAAGAGAAACAGCAATAAAACTATAGAGAAATTCATCCATATTCTTGAAAAATCTTACCTGCTTGCCCGAAAGAATATCACTGACGTTCCTTCTTCCTCCAGACAAGGATACGGTTCTCCCCGCTCCTGAGAGCGGCCGCAGGTCCGGGCAGAACTTTCCCGCTTCGCCTTTCTCCGCAGATATCCGTATCAAATATGATTTCCGATCCGTCCGGCGCTTCATAGCGCTCCTCCACGATCCGCGGCATGCCCAGCATCTCTGTTGTCATTACCTCTCCGGTATGTCCCGGCATTTCTTCCGGTACAATCATATTCAGATATACACCCTCTTCGGTCTCTTCGAGCCGAATATCCGGGTCCGCGCCGGCAGTAAAAGCATCTGTTTCTCTTTCATAGGCTGACGCGCCGTTCAGATAACAGTTCCGATGGATATAGACCGGCTGCTTTACATGGTCAAAAGCCTCATGGTCTCCGTTTCCTTCAGCCGCAAGCAGCTCACAGTATTCCTCCATAGAAGCGGGATGTCCGTCATAGCCGCAGGTTCCTGCAATGGACTGCTCTGTATAAGTTGTCTGCCCGCCGATAAAGATATTCTGATACCAGCGGTCGTCTCCTCCGTAGACAAACGCTGTTCCCAGCGGGACTGTACTGTGGGCCATATGATATGGTGTCGTACGGTCTAGTACCGGCTCCCTCCGCATGGTGCCGCAGATCAGATTGTTGATATAGGCTCCTCCCTGAGCAATATTGTCCAGACTATAGGACGAAGCGAAAATATTATTATCCACAATGTGCGGTCCATGCGTGACCTCGATCATCAGATCCCGGTCATTATCCGCATACACATTCCTGCTGACTCTTGTGCCCTGTGCCTCCCAGTCAAGCCATGTTCCGAGAGTGCAGTCATGGATATAATTTTCTTCGATCTGTACATCGATAGCAGCATGAAGCTTGATGCCTGCAATCTCGTATCCGAAGAATTCATGTTTTACCCCGATATTAAATATCTCATTGCCGTAGATCCTGCTGAACACACAGCCCAGATGTCCTACGATCCCGTTCTGCCCGCAGTCGTAGATCCGGTTATTGCGGATAATATGACCTCCAATCGTCTCCTTATCCCAGCCTCTATGGACAGCTTTAAACACTGCTTCCATCTGATACTGATATCCCGGTTTTCTGCGGTATCTCGTGCAGTCATTATCACCTGTGGAATATTCTTTTCCTATACTGACAGCACTGCATTTTGCATCGTGAAGGACATTATCTTCTATGATCCATCCTTTGCTCCAGTGTGCGCCCACCATCCCCGGCTGGTCGGCAGTCGGCGGCGCCCACGGGCTTGCCGCCTGAGCGATCTCAAATCCCCGGACTGTAATATAGTTGATCCCCGTTTTTTCAGGATAGAAACAGCATTCCCGCACGCTGATCTCTGTCAGTTCCTGATTCGGATCCATTCCCTGAAAATTGGCATAAATCACGGTTGTATGACCCTGCACCTCCGCGAACCACTGATAAATAGTATCCTCAGGATGAGGGATGGGCTCTTTGTGTTTCGTCCACGGCGGATTATATCCCTCTGTTCTCATGACCGGATTCTCCACCTCATGAAGATTTGATGCCTCATACATGGACTTCCCGTTCAGGTACACGTCCCCTGCGTGGACGCTTCCGTCCTCCGGCCAGATCAGCCAGTCACCCCAGAGACACTGCGCAAAAGGATTGCTGTCTCCGAAGATACTGTTCGGTACTTCTGTTTTCCACATATTGCCCTTGCAGCACTCCCACTTTTCCACTTTTTCCGAACCTTTGATCACAACATGTTCTCCCGGCGCCGCCTGATATGTAATCCGTTCTGAATCGCTTTTTCCTCCCCGGGTCGGCTTCACCCATTCTCGGTACACTCCTTCATGGACTGTAATCACATCTCCCGCCTGCGCCGTCTGCGCGGCTTTAGATATGGTGCGAAAAGGCTCCTGTGCACTTCCGCATCCGCCATCGTTTCCTGTTACAGCAACATGGTATTCCATCTGTTTTTCTCCTTTTCAATTCATTTTATACAAATAAGAACGTCAAAAGTTTTTGTTAATCAAAAAATTCTCCGCAAACGTTTTCCACTTCTTCCCGATCTGCCAGAAAGCTGTCGGCGCCATTAATACTGATCAGCGCATGACTTTCATCATACGGATAATAAACAACTTCAATATCAGACGCCTCGTCCGTGTTTCGGAAAAATCTCACACTTAGAATCGGCTCCTCTTCTGTATCCGGAGTTTCTCCTTTCGGCACTTCCCCTGTGATCAGAATACCCAGAAGGTTCTGGTAAGCTGTATTGTATTCCTCTTCATCCACCTCTCGGGAATCCATCACATACTCGCCGTCTTTCAGAGTCATTGTGTGCAGCTCTCCGGATTTTTCCACTTCCACGTCAGATACTGTTGTGATGTCAGGGAGTACAGGGATTTTCAAAGTATAATCATAAGGATCGACCGCCAACAGGGTGTTCACAGCCGTCTCCGACAGAACTCCCACAGTTCCTGTTTCCACGTCAGACGCATAGACATGACCGTTCCCATCGCTGTCCCCGATCTGAAACCGGAGAACGGAATCGGCATCCGCCTCTTCTTCATCACTGCTCAGGGCAATAGTAATATATGTCTCCGAATCCGAAATTCCGGTCTCTTCCAGCGTTTTTTCAGTATCAGCATCGGATAGTTCCATGCCGTCCATCTGCCCCAGAAGGGTATAGAGCGTTTCCGTATTTACAGTCGTCTGGGATGTATAAGGTGCAGTTATCTCCCACCACGCAAATGAAGATTTGTATTCTTTCGGAGCATATGCAACAGTAAATACTTCCTCCCCATCTTTTTCTACAGACAGCCCGCGTATCATTTCGGACTGCACTTTATCATCAGATGCCGGAAGATTTTCTTTCCACTCCTGCATGACTGAAGGCTCCTCGAATATATTCAGCTTTTTACTTTCCTGCTCTTCTTTTTCACATCCTGTCAGGCAGAGTATACCTGCCAGTAATATCAGCGGAAATATTTTCTTTCTCATCTTTTACACTCCTCCCTTCTCCCTGCACTGCTCCCGATATTTTGTAGGAGACACTCCGGTGTGCTTCTTAAATGCAATGGAGAAATAATTTGTATCGTTATATCCTACGGCCATGGCAACCCGTCCTGTTTTCAGCGTCGTCGTCTCAAGAAGGGTTTTGGCCTTTTCTATCCGCTTCCTGACAATATATTCATTACAGCCTTCGCCCTCCACCCGTTTAAACAGACGTGAAAAATAATTGGGTGAGACATAAAACTTTTCTGCCAGTGTAGCCACTGACAGGTTTTCTCCCAGATGCTCACTGATGAAACTCTTCGCTCTGGAGACAATCTCGTTGCTTTCTTTGCCGGAAGAGCCGTCTCCCAGCAAAGCGTTGAGGAAACTTCCTGTAACATTTAACGTCTCCTCCCGCCCTGATCCAAGAAGCGCACGGTTCATCCCCTCAAGAAGATGCTCCTGCGTCTCTCCGGTATTCATAGAATAAGAAAACATGACGGCGGAAGCCAGTTCAAAACACAACCGTTTCAGACTGCTGTCTGATATATTGTAAGCTTCGGCGGCACGACGAAATCTTTCAAAAACATGTATCACATAATCACAATTGGATGTATTTTCTGTCATTGCCTTTTTAAACTCTTCAAATACGTCCCTGAAAATATTCTGTCTGTCTCTCGTCTGCCCCGGCCGGAGAATAGAATCATATCCTGCCTGTTCCGGCTCTGCGAATTCCGCCTGTTCCGATTCCATAAGATACACTGCGTCATTATAGGACAGATACAGTTCTTCCAGACTCTGCGCCACACTCCCCAGAACAATATGGATTCTTGAATCATCCTCATCTTCCAGAATTCCCTTTATCTCATCCATCTGCTCTGTGATGTCGTCATTTCCTTCTCTCAGATACATTACAATGACGAGGCGTCCTGAGGCATCCGGGAATGTAATCCCCTCTCCGCGGCTGTCCACCAGTCCCATGCATATATTCTTCATTGTAGTCAGACGAAAATACTTCTCCTCCTCGCCCCAGTTTACTTTCATATCAGGAATTAAAAGCGCAGCCTGCATCTTTCTTTGAGGATCCAGCCCGCATACGGCAGCCACCTCTTCTACATTCCCGCTCTCCCGGCTGATAAACCGCCATATTACGCGCTCCAGTTCCGCCTGTTGCCGGCTTCCCTCCGTCCGTTTCTGACTTTGATCCAGCTCCTCCTGCCTGCGAGCCTCATTCAGATAGTCCACCTGCTGACGTATATTTTCCGTAAGTTCTTCTTCATCTACCGGCTTTAACAGGAAATTCTGCACCTGCATACGCAGGCATTGTCTTGCATAACTGAAACTGTCGTATCCGGTAAGGACAAGTATCCTCATATTAAGCTGACGTTTTCGTATTTCGCGGATCAGATCCAGCCCCGTCATCTCCGTCATGCTGATATCCGTGATCATCAGTTCCGGCTGTTCTTCTTCTATGATCTGTATCGCTTCTCTGGCAGACGCAGCCGTAAAAGCATCATCAATCCCCAGCTTTTTCCAGTCAATCCCCTCTTTGATTCCCATGCGTATCATCTGTTCATCGTCAACGATCAGCACCTTATACATCCTGCATCTCTCCTGTCTGTTTTTCATTTTCATCCTGTATTTTCTGCAGAGGAAGACGGACGATTACCGTAACGCCTCCGTTTTCATTTCCGGTAAATCTCAGTCCGTAAGGTCTGCCAAACATCAGCTCGATCCTTTTATTTACATTCCGCACTCCATAGCCGAAACTGTCATCATGGACGGATATGGAACGGTTCATCTCCTCGATCTCACTTTTTCCCATACCTGTCCCGCTGTCCGATACAATGATCCATGCATCTCTCCCGTCCGTCTTTGCCGTAATCTCCACTTTTCCTTTCTTTCCCTCTTTTACCCGGATTCCGTGATAGATTGAATTCTCTACCAGAGGCTGAAGTGTCATCTTCGGAATTCGCAGCGTATACAGTTCATCCGGAATATGCAGTTCCATTTCTATAATATCACCGTAGCGCATCTGCTGGATCGTCATATATGCTTTGACATGTTCCAGTTCAAGATCGAGCGGGATGATCTCCTTGCCTTTGCTCAGGCAGATCCGGTAGTACTGCGCCAGCGCCTTAACAAGTACGGAAATCTTCCGGTTTCCGTCCGCTACGGCCTGCCAGTGTATACACTCCAGCGCATTGTATAGGAAATGCGGCTTAATCTGGGACTGAAGGGCATTAAAACGGATCTGCTCCATCTGATGCTGCTCTTCTTTCACCTGATTCATCAGGAGATTAATCTCATCCATCATAGAGTTGAACCCTTCAGCCAGCTTCCTGCTGTCCGGATCACTCTCCCGGATTTTATCCGAGTCAATACGGACATCCAGCCGTCCCTCTTCCACCGCCTCCATCGTATTTACCACCTTGTTAATAGGACGGTAAAACTGACGGATCAGTTTCCGTATCACCCAGATTGCCCCCAGTGTAATAAGGGCAATGAAGATCAGCAGCATCCCAATTGTTCCGAAACTCCCCCGCACAAGCGCCGTCAATGTAATTTCATTAACAAGATAATAACTCCAGTTACCGATTCTCTGGTACTGTATCAGCTTCCCTGCATTCCAGAATTCGCCGCTGTCCCCACCGATTCTGCTGCCATACGGAACTTCATTTCCAAGACAGGAGGTGTCATTATCTGCTATCACCGTTCCGCCTGCATCTATGAGAAACATCTCGTTTCCCATCTCTCTCTGCCGCTCGGAAAGGATACTGTCCAGAAAGGAATCATCCATATTCATAACAAGGATCCCCATCTGATTCACCATATTTGTGGTCGAATATACAGGATAATACAAAGTCAGCGTATACTCTCCGCTGCGATAATAAGCGTCATTATAACTCAGCCGCATCCCGCTCTCTCCCCGCATCAGGATGCTGTTTCCGTAATCCTCTTTATATCCCGCTTCAAACTGTGCGTCCGTCAGACTGGTATTACCCTTATAGTAATATTTTCCATCCTCGTCACGGATCACAGCTGAGAAATTCAGATTATTCTGTATGTTCAGCATATTCGTAAGTTCCGTGTTGACTTCTTCTGCCACACTGTCCGGGAGATCATCCGCAGGTGCGGAACAGTAATTCTGTATCGCGTCATTGATCACCAGCGCTACAGAGAAATTCCAATACTGTTCCAAAGTCTCGTCATAATTGGAAGATATGATGCGCGTCTGACTCTCTATGGTATCAGATGTCTGCTCCGTTACATAGATCATCTCCATCAGTAGAAATATAAAAAGCACAAGAATGGACGTCCCGCTGATAGCCAGCGAGACAACCATCCTCATTTTCTTCTCAAAATTCCAGTTATTAAGTTTTTTCATACATGTCAGCATAGTTTTCGCTCCTTATCCGATGTTCCAGCAAAGCAGATCCCTGAAACCACACTGCTTTTATCCATATCCGATTTGCTGACAGTATACCATATATTTTATCCCTTTACAGCACCTGCGGTCATACCTTTGATCAGCTTATCCTGTGCAAAGATAAACAGGATGATCATAGGAAGAGCCGTCAGAGTCAGCACTGCCATGATCATGGGGATATCCATTGAATACTGTCCCCGGAAGTCCCATACTGCAAGTGGAAGTGTCCTGCTGTCCGCACTCTGTGTCAGCGTATATGCAAAAATATACTCATTCCACATGGTCACTCCGTTATAGATGGCAAGCGTGGACAGACCCGGTTTTGCCATAGGCAGCATAATCTTAAAGAACATTTTAAATCTGCTGCACCCGTCAATCTCTGCTGCTTCCTCTATCTCTTTCGGAATACTTTTCATAAAGCTCGTAAGGATGAACACGGAGATTGGCACTCCGATCGCCACATAAGGTCCGATCAGAGCCCAGATCGTATCATATACATGCATAGCCTGAGACATACGGAAGATCGGTATCAGGGTAATATGTACCGGAATCGCCATACAGGCAACGATCACGGAATAAATGAAACCGTTACCTTTAAACTTCATTCTCGACAGCGGGTAGGACGCGCACGCTGCGATAAACAGAAGAATTGTCAGGGATATAACCAGAACGACCACGCTGTTCAGAAAATATCTCGGGAAGTTTGCCTCCAGCACTGTCTTATAATTTGCAAGGCTCCACTCCTCGGGCAGAGCAAATATCCCGTTGGTCAGCATCTCAAATTTATCTTTAAAGGAGTTCAGGATCATGAAAATAAACGGAACGATCGCTATGATCAGTCCTGCCACTGCCAGAATGATCGCTATAGCCCAGGATATCCTGCTTTTTATTTTTGTCTTCTTCATCCTTTAGTCCTCCTTTCCGTTCAGAATCCGCATTGTGATCAGAGAGATCAGTGTGATCAGGATGAACATGCCTCCTGCCACTGCCGAACCGTATCCCATGTTAAAGTTTGCAAATGATTCTTTATACATATAGGTTGCCATCAATTCAGTAGAAGTTCCCGGTCCGCCTCCGGTCATAACGTAGATCAGGTCGAAATATTTCAGCGAACCTACCATGGACAGGATCGCCGCGCTTTTTAACGAAGGTTTTAAAAGCGGCAGTGCAATCTTCCAGAAATACTGGCCTTTAGTAGCTCCGTCCACAAGAGATGCCTCATAGACATCTTCCGAAATATTCGTGTAGGACGCCACACAATATACCATATAAAACGGCGTGAACTGCCATGCAATAACACCGATCACCGTGTAAAGAGCTGTATCCGGGTTACCCAGAAGATCCACAAGTCCGCCTCCCAGCAGCTGTGAGATACTGCTGATGATGCCTCCATTCGTAGCAAGTGCATACGTGAACAGGAAACCGACTGCTACCGAAGACATCAGCTGGGGTATAAACCAGAGAATCTTGAAGATCGTTGATTTCTTTCCTGCAAATTCTACAAACGTTGCCATTGCCAGACCAAGAGGAATCTGTATTAATATGGAGAGCAGCATGACCTTGATATTATTCAGGAAAGCAGTCCAGAACGCCTTGTCATGGAGCAGTTCGATCCAGTTATCCAGGCCTATAAATGTGGAATCGGCAGAGATACCGTTCCAGTCCAGAGTACTGATCTGAAATGTATTCACAATAGGGTAGAAAATATACACTACAAGGACCAGTATGACAGGAGCCAGAAAGACAGCCGCCACTTTATTTACCTCGCGCTGCCGCCTGACGGCGAGGGAGTTTTTGTTTTTCTTCATCTTATACCTCCTGATGAAATCACCGGGAGTGCCAAACGGCACATTCCGGGATTGTATGCGGTCGCCAAGGTCCCGGGTAAGCCCGGACTTTGGCTCGTTGCCGATACAAAAAGGAGTATTGCGGAACAATACCCCTTTCTGCTGCAAATTTCTTTTCTTATTTGTCTGCATTGTATTCTTCCATCGCTGCCTGCAGCTGTGCATCTGCCTCTTCCGGAGTCATTGTAAGTCCAAAGAGCTCCTGACATGTATCGAGATGTACCTGTGCAACTTCCGGTGCAAGATACTGATCCCACCACAGCTGTGTTGAGGACGCGCCGTTTGCTGCCTCAAGAACTTTCTTGGAGATCGGATCTGTCACAAGGCTCTCCGCATTCTTTGTCGGCGGAATTTTACCATTGTCAACCATTACCTGCTGTGCCTCGTCGGACGCATAGTAAGAAGCACATTCAAATGCTGCATCCAGTTTCTCGCCTTCACAGTTGAAAGATACAAACTGGTCGCCGATCGTACCGATCTGAATTGATGTATCAGCATCGGATCCATCTACTGCCGGGAATGAGAACCAGTCAATCTTCTCATAAAATTCCGGGCTGTCTGTAGAGAATGTACCCGTATACCATGAACCTGTCAGCATCATTGCCGCTGTCTCCTGGTACATCAGCTGTTTTGCCTGTCCGGCATCCTCATCCAGTGAGTTAACACCCTCCGGGAAATATCCCTTCTGTACCCATTCCTGGATCTTCTCGCCCGCCCACTGGAAGCACTCGTCTTCAAATGAACCTGAACCGTCAACTGCTGCCTGGAATGGTTCCAGTCCTGCATATCTTGCTACCAGGCACTGATAGAACATGGAGCCTGTCCACTTCGGCGCGTTTGCAAGAGCGAATGGCGTAATACCGTTCTCTACCAGAGTGTCGCATACTGCTTCCAGTTCAGAAAGTGTAGTCGGTACTTCAAGGCCATACTCATCAAAAATTTCCGTGTTGTAGAAAATTCCTGCAAGAGATACATTATATGTAGGTACTGCATAGATGTGTCCGTTATAGGAAGCCTGTGCAGTAGCCGCTTCCATAAAGATATCATTCAGGCCGTATTCCTCATACAGATCGTCCACCGGCTGTGCAAATCCCGAATCAATGTACTCGTTCATCGGGCCGCCTGACCAGCTTGTGTACATATCCGGACATTCACCGGAGCTCATGGCAACTACAAGTCTCTCTTTATAGTTGTCGTTCTGGATTGCTACCATTTCCACCTGATATCCGGAATCTGTATTCTCATTAAATGCATCTACCGCATATTCAAGCGCTGCCTTGTCAGCACCTTCTGTACCGATATTCCAGTAAGTAATTGTCTTGTCTTCACTACTTCCGGAACTGTCCTGCGAACTGTCATCTCCTGAACTCGACCCACACGCTGCAAGTGACATTGTCATCACAACCGCAACTGAAAGGCTCATCAGTTTCATCCATCTCTTTTTCATTGATTCTCCTCCTTTTATCATGTCTTGTTTGAACTGATGCTATCTTAGCATTTCAGTAAGAAAACCTCTATCGACTGAAATGTCCAAAATCTTTAAAATTCTTACCTCGTGTCAATCCGTCTGTTTTTCTTTATATATGAAATAATCAAAATCAGCGGGGAGTTTTGTCCCGAGTCCGTCTGTACTGAACATACCGGTAAAAGCACCTGTAAACGCCGCATCGTAAACTGCTTTGATATATTCCTGTGAGAGTTTTGACGAATCAAACCTGTAAGGCACTCTCTCCCACACTTCACCGTCAAATGAATACAGATATTGATAGGATATTCCTCTCACTTCGGCTTTGAGCCAGACGTATTCCGCATCTTCCGGCACCGGAACAGGCTCTTCCCCATAGACACTGTACGTCTTCCCCAAATCTGTATAGACCGCATCTATCACTCTGCCATACTTTTCATTCCACGTGATCTGGATGCAGGACCAGTTCTGCGTATTAAAGTAGCAGGTAAGCCCCGCTGCCTGCTGGATCGTCTCCGGGCGGTAATCAACTTTTGTCTCTGCATCAAATTCAAACGACTGCCATCTTCTCGCCACATGTGCCTGCGTAAACGTAGATGCAAGCGACTGATGACCGTAAAGCCGCAGATGCCCCGGGCGGTCTGTCAGCGACATGACATCCTCTCCCAACGGGATGCGGAGCGTCTGGAAATTAATATTCAGAATACTGTCATCAAAGTCGTCTTTCACCGGATAAGTAGGTTCATAAATACACTCTTTCGCACCTTTCGGAGCCTCAACTTCCGCCAGGCCGTTATATCCGCCTACAATCTGCGGCCATCCATCTTCATCCCAGACCAGTTTCTGAATTCCGCTTTCCCTGCCCAGCGGACACCAGCCTCTGGGATCTACAGAAGACTCATTATCATGGTGCAGCGGCCTGCCCATCAGATGCGTAAAGTACCACTCTCCTTCCAGTGTATCTACCAGTGAGCCATGACCCGCTTTCTGGATCGGATGCCATGGTGCATCCAGTGTAGTAAGCATCGGTTTCCCCGGCTGTGTCTCAAATTCACCGTGAAGAGAACGGGATCTTGCCACCCGCTCCTGATGTGCATACTCCGTACCGCCCTGAGCGACAAACAAATAGTAGTATCCGTTCAATTTGTAAAGATGTGGTCCTTCCGTAAATTTTTCTTCAGTTCCTTTATACAGAACCCACGGTTTCCCGACCAGCTTTTTCTCTTTCTCTGAATACTCCGTACACATGATACCGTAAAACGGATGGTGATACGGACGCGGGTCCCAATATTGGTTTACCAGATATTTTTTCCCGTCGTCATCATGAAACAGTGAGGCATCAAAACCGGCTGTGTTCAGGATCACAGGATCGGACCACGGTCCCATGATATCTTCCGCCGTGATCAGATAGTTAATGCAGTCTTTAAAAGAACCGTCCGTCACTTTCACGTCTGTATACACAAGATAAAATTTCCCGTCATAATAGGACAGATCCGGTGCCCAGATACCGCCGGAATCTAGATTTCCTGTCATATCAAGGAGCCGTTTTTCATTCAGCGGATGAGTGATCAGCTTCCAATGCGCCAGATCTTTGGACATATGGATCTGCACGCCGGGCCACCACTCAAACGTAGAGGTCGCCAGATAATATGTGTCATCTACTCTGACAATACTTGGATCCGGGTTAAACCCGCGTAAAATGGGATTTTTGATTTTCATGAATTTCCCCTGCCTTTCATCGATACATATAGTACGATTATAGCAGGGGAATTTTTTGAATTGATATAGAATAATATGTCTATTTACTTGAAAAAAATGCCCAGTCTGTTACAGTTTTCCAAGCCGCTTCTTCATCGTCTTCTCCACGGCATTCAGGATATTTTCATATCCGGTACATCTGCACAGATGTCCTGAGAGCTGCTTTCTCAGCTCATCTCTTGTGTATTCTTTTCCGCTCTCAAGGATCTCCACAGCGCTCATGATCACACCCGGCGTACAGAATCCGCACTGCACTGCCGCCTCGTCGATAAATGCCTGCTGAATGTCTGAGAGCTCGCCGTCCGGTCCCATCAGTCCTTCTAGAGTACGGATTTCTTTACCGTCTGCCCACACCGCCAGATAGATACAGGAATTGTAACATTCGCCGTCGATGATCACATTGCAGGCGCCGCACTCTCCGACTTCGCAGCCTTTCTTGACACTGGTCAGGGAATAGTCGTTCCGCAGCATATCCGTAAGGGACGCCCTGACATCCACCATAGTCTCCCTCTCTACGCCATTGATGCGGCACCGCACCAGTTTATACTGCTTTCCGCTCTCGGCGTCTGTCATGATCATATGGCAGGACGCTCCTGATGACGCTTCCGTCTGTTCTTTCTTCTCCAAGGCCTCGACTGTCTTGCTGTTCAAAATTGCCGGAGATTGTTCCTCGGTCATTCCTCCTGCTCTTCTGACCGCTTCTCTCAGCGCCCTCTTGCACAGGAGTTTGGAGATATGCTCCCGGAATGCCTTGCTCGCTCTCCAGCTGTCGCGGGGCGTTACATCTTCAAATACCGTATCTCCGATCTTCCCGATGTTCTCCTCTGTCACTTCAAGTCCTCTGCCTGCCGCCTCCGCATGAACAGCACGCATAGGAACAGGCCCAGCCACGCCGTAGGCAATGCGGACATCTGTAAATGTTTTCTTATCCTCTGAAAGTTTTACGTTTACAGAGCAGCCCAAAGTTGCGATATCCATAGCATTTCTCATGGCATATTTGATATAATATCCCTCATATCCTTCGTAGGCTTCTCTCGGAATCAGGATAGCAGTCTGTATCTCGCCCGGTCTTAAATCCACTTTTCCCGCCTTAATGTAGAAATCCTTGATCGGAATCCTTCTGATCCCGTCCGGTCCCGACAGCTCGATCACCGCATCCCACGCAAACAGGGTGGACGCCGAATCTGCCGATGTCACTCCGTTGCAGGTATTGCCGCCGATGGTTCCGATATTCCGTATCTGAGGACCACCTGCCATATCCACTGCTTCACCGAGAACATTGATATATTTCTGAATAATCGGGTCCTTCGTAATATGGGAGAAACTGGTCAGAGATCCGATCCGTATTGTTCCGTCCTCTTCCATGACCACGCCGCGCAGTTCATCCAGCCCGTATATACTTACCAGCTCCGCGCCTGCGCGCTTTCCTTCTCTCATCTGGACGAGCACGTCGCTTCCGCCTGCAATAATCTGTGCCTGCGGATACTCCAGAAGCAGTCTGACCGCATCGTCCACACTCTTCGCCTCATGCAATGCCTTCATATCATACATAGTCTTCCACCTCTTTTCCGTATCAGAGCAGACCTGCCTCTGTAAACTTCTCAAACAGCAGATGAGGTCTCATTGGTATCTCGTTCAGTGCCACTCCGGTTGCCTGCAGGATCGCATTACGAATCGCCGGTGCAGGAGAACATGTCGGCGGCTCTCCCAGTGCTTTCGTCCCGTATGCACTGGTAGGCTCATAGTTCTCAATAAATGCGGCATGAAGATCCGGATGATCCATAAATGTAGAAAGCTTATAATCCAGAAGATTATTATTCAGCGGCTTTCCGGTTCTCTCATCATAGAGCATCTTCTCTGACAGTGCATAGCCGATCGCCATGCTCATACCGCCGTGCACCTGTGCCTCGGCAAGTGCCGGATTGATCAGGCGTCCACAGTCGTGGACATTCAGAATATCTGTCACCTGAGCCTTGCAGCCCGGTATATCTACCTCAACTTCCACAAAGGTACACCCGAATGAATAAGCGTTATTCTTGATCTGGTAACTGCTCTCTGCTGTGAGATGTCCGTTATTTGTCAGACTATACAGCTTCTCTGTTGCCAGTTCACCCAGTGACATAAGGATTTCCCCGTCCGTTGTTCTGACAATATTTCCGTTTATAATATCCAGATTTTCTTTCATTTGTCTTGTTAATTCATGCGCTGTCTCAATGATTTTTTCTTTCAGGAGCTCTCCCGTCTGGCGGATGGAGAATCCTGCCATGTAGGTCTGTCTGGATGCATAGGCTCCGGTTCCGAACGGCGTAACATCTGTATCCTGCGAGGAGACTACGTGAACCATCTCAAAAGGAATGCCGAGCGTCTCTGCTGCCATCTGAGCAAATGCGGTGTCCGCTCCCTGTCCGATCTCCGTCTCGCCTACCTGCACCTGAATGCTGCCGTCCTGATTGAGCACCATACGGCAGGCGGATGTTTCAAGTGAGATCGGCCACACACCGGTATTATACCAGAAGACCGCCATTCCCACACCGCGCCGTATATCGCCGGTCTGATGGGAGTATTTTTCTTTCCGCCTGTCATAGTCAAATTCTTTGCGTCCTTTTTCCATACACTCACGGAAAGAATCATAATAATTTACATTCTTTGAAAATCCGTCCGTAAAGCCCTTCGGCATCACGTTCTTCATGCGGAACTCATAAGGATCCATGCCGATGGCCCTTGCCACATCTTCTGTATGGCTCTCCATCGCGAACATTGCCTGAGGGATTCCGTATCCTCTCATTGCGCCAGAGACGGATTTATTGGTAAATACCGTATATGTATCGGCTTCGATATTCGGACACGGATACAGCTGCGGAAAGCATCCCATTCCTTTTGCCGCAATACTGTGTCCGTGGGATGCATATGCCCCCTGATCCGACCAGCTCTCGAACTTGCGCGCCGCGTAAGTTCCGTCCGGTCGCACATAAGAAATAATATGGAAATGAATGGCGTGGCGCACGCGTGTCGATACAAACGTCTCTTCTCTTGATGTGTCTATCTTCACCGTCCTGCCGCCCACCTGTGTACACAGATATGCGCAGAGAGGCTCATACAGAATATCCTGCTTGTTGCCGAATCCTCCGCCGATGTAAGGCTTGATCACTCTTACCTTCCCCCACGGGATTCCCAGCGCCTGACCCACAACACGCCGGCAGATATGAGGGAGCTGCGTGGAAGTCACAACCACGATCCGCCCCTGTTCCATGTAGGCATAACAGACCGGATTTTCAATGTGGCAGTGCTGGACAGCAGGCGTCTGATACCAGCCCTCTACTTTCACAAGCCCCGGCTCTTTCGCCGCGCTTTCATAGTCACCGCTGCGGATCGACGTATGTTTGAGGATGTTGTGCGGATAGTTTTTATGCAGCTGCGGCGCTCCGTCCTCCATCGCTTTGTGCACGTCAAGCACAAAAGGCAGTTCTTCGTATTCAACCCTGATCGCACGCACAGCCTGCGCGGCCGCCACCTCATTTTCCGCGATCACGGCTGCCACATCATCCCCGTAAAATCTCACGTGCTCCACCAGCAGCAGACGGTCTGCCACATCCTGATGCGCCTCTTCCGTGGACCACGGATGTCCTGCCGTGGGGTAATAGTTTTTTGGTACGTCGAAACAGGTGACAATCTTTACCACTCCCGGAATCTTTTCCGCCTCGGATGTATCGATTGACTTCACATATCCGTGGGCGATGGTTGAGTGCAGTACCTTTGCCACGTACGCATTTTTATCACACAGATCATCGGTGTACTTTGCCCGGCCGGTAACTTTCTCAAATGCATCTACACGTTTTACACTCCTGCCGACTACATGTTCTCTCTCTCCCGTATAGTTTTTTCCAGTTACATGAGCTTTCTCCTCCATACATTTCACCTCCGTTACACTTACGGCAGACTGATTTCTGTTCCTTTTACATATTTCGCCTTGATCTCCCGCTCGTCCGCCAGATAGATCATGCGCTCCAGCCGGCTCCTGATGTCAAGCGGCTGGGGGTGCTTCAGGCGGCTGTCGTCCAGGACCACGGCGTCAAACTCATATCCCGGCTCAAAGCTTCCCACTTTTCCGAAGAACTCTCCGCCGCCTTTCGTTGCCATATAAAATACCTCCTCAGCAGTCAGCGCTTCCAGACTGTCGTCCTGCAGTCTCCAGCGCAACTTTGACGACTGTACGGCATGGGCCATGGCGCGGAACAGGTTCTCCGTAGAGCCGCCCGCCACATCACTTCCGATCCCCACATGAAGGTCTTCTTCAAGGAATTTTCTGACCGGAGCAATACCCGATGACACATTCATATTGGACTCCGGGCAGTGGGCGATAAACACTCCGTTTTCCTTCATACGGGCGATTTCCTCATCCCCGCTGTAAACACAGTGCGCCATGATGGTCGGGCAGTCCGCCCCGAACAGGCCGAACCGGTCATACACATCGCCATAGAATTCCGACCACGGACAGAGTTCCTTCACCCACTGGATCTCGCCCGGATTTTCCGACAGATGGGACTGCAGCGGCAGATGATAACGCATCTGCAGTTTCTTCAGTTCTTCCATCAGTTCATCCGTACAACTCGGCGTGAAACGCGGCGTCAGAATAGGCTTTGTATTCTTATATTTCCTGTGGTTTACATCCTTGATCCACTCCAGCGTCTCGTCTGCCGACTCCTGAGTCTCCTCACAGATATAATCCGGGCAGTTACGATCCATATTTACTTTTCCCACATAGGTATCAAGCCCGCTCTTCTCAAGCATATCCATGAGAAGAAGTGTAGCCGGCCGGTGTACTGTGGCAAAGATGCAGGCTCTCGTCGTAGCGCTGTTCTTAAGGTTTTCCACAAAGATCCGGTAGGACTTCTCCGCATAATCGGTCTCTTCGAACTTTGCCTCCTCCGGGAACGTATTTACTTCGAGCCATTCTAAGAGTTCCATATCCATCCCGAGTCCTCTATAGGAATACTGAGGAGCATGGATGTGAAGATCCACAAGCCCCGGTATGATCAGGCAGTCGCCGTAATCCCGGATCGGATTTCCGCCGAGACGGAACGGAAGCGTCTGGTAAATTCCGTCAACCTTGCCGTCTCTGCACACAAGATATCCGTGTTCACATATGGCAAACTCTGTCTGGCTTTTACTGTAAACAATATTTCCCTTCAAAATAAAAATAGATTCATTCATCAGCCCTGTCTCCTTTCTCATACACCGGATGATGCGCCCATCTCTCCGGCATACTTATAGTCAGCCGTTTCCGGCGGCTGGTAGAGACGTTCACCCGATTATGAACCTATATAAGTACGCAATATCATTTGTAACAGTTCAGCCCGAACGGCGCGGACTAAACTACTGCAGCATTTCTATGTAAACATGGTAACACCGGAAGAAAACGGTGTCAATCAATTCTTGAAATTCAGACTCTCTCCAGCATTACTTCCACAACTCCGCCGCAGACCATGCCCTCATCTTCTGCCTGATCAGCCGTCATATCCACTGTGCAGATCTGAAAATCCGGCGTATCTGTGCGCATCATGACGAGCGCTTTCTGTATGATCTCGCTCTCAATGCAGCCTCCGCCGATCGTATCCACAGTAGTTCCGTCTTCCAGAATGAGCATCTTCGTGCCCACACTGCGGGGGGCAGAGCCTTTGCGGGAAATGATTGTCGCCAGAACTTTCTTCGGAACTCCGGTATTTTTTTCATCGGTTTCCGTACCGAAGATACAGGAAAGTATTTCATCCGAATAGCCGCCCGCTTTTTCGCCGTTCTCTTTACTCCGGACGTTCTTTACCTGTATGATCTCAGCCATGACAGATACGGCTATTTCTTCCGGCGTCTCCGCCCCGATCTTCAGTCCGATCGGCGTGTGGACAGCGTCTAATACTTCACGGCTCACGCCCTTTTCCTCAAGCTGGTTCTTTACAATTGCAACCCGCCGCCTGCTGCCCATCATCCCCACGTAGGCATACCGCTTCTGCAGAATAGCTTCGAGACACTCTGTATCATACCTGTGTCCTCTCGTCACGATCACGAACCATGAATCGGAATCACCGGGGATATCCGCCAGACCTTCCCGAAACGGCACACAGAATACCCGATCCGCCCCTGCCGCTCTTGCATTGTCCGCGAACTTCGGACGGTCTTCTATGACAGTGACAGCAAATCCAAGCATTTTTCCTATGCGGATAATGGGCATGGACACATGTCCAGCCCCGCAGATGATCAGTTTGGGGGTACGTCCGATCCTTTCCCTGAAAACTCTGTCATTATCCCGGACGCTCTCACAGTATTTCCTCTTGCTCTTGTCAGGATTAACAAGAAGCCTCTTTTCCCCCATATGTTCACCTGTCAGGACAGTCTCAGTCCAGATATCGCCTTCTGAATGTTCCAGAGCATTTTTTAGTTTCAAATAAAACGGATTCATTTCTTTCCTCCCAGATATCAATCAGCGCCCCCGCCTCTCTCGTGCCCGGATCAATAAGGTCCGCCTCTGATTTTACAAACAGGCGGCACCCTTTCGGGATGCCGCCTGCTGTCTCATTATCATGCCGGATCACTATGCAGCCAGTCTTGCAAGTACATCTTTAAGCAGTTCATAAAACCGCTCAAAGGAATCCAGCGGTACATTTTCATCCGGTGTGTGTACATTGTAGAGTGTCGGACCTACCGCAATCGCATCCAGTCCCGGCAGTGCCTCTGAGAAGAGTCCGCACTCAAGTCCTGCGTGCAGTGCCTCCAGTCTCAGCTCCGTTCCGAAGAGTTCGCGGTAGCTCTCTACAAATACCTCACGGATTCTGGAATCTTCCTTATAATCCCAGCCCGGATATTCTCCGCTGTAGTCAATTGTAAATCCGAAAGTATCTGCCAGAAGGGCAAATCTCTCTTTCGTATCCTCCTGAAGCGAAGCCACAGAAGAACGCGGGGATACAACGATCACAAGCTCTTTTTCATCTGCTCTTACCACACCCATGTTGGATGATACGACTACAAAGCCGTCCATCTTGATGTTGCGTCTGTATACTCCGTTCGGAGCAAGGCGGATCGCACTTACAAATGCTTTCGCATCCTCATCTTTCAGTGCAGATACGCTCTGTCCTTCTTCCAGTGAAATCTCGCATCCGAAATCAGGTTCGAAGGATGAAATTTCCTCAGAAAATGTCTCTGCCAGCGCGCATGCAAGTTTCTCAGCCTTCTCCGCCTCTGCTTTCTCTGCATAGATCAGAGATGCCTCGCACTCTCTTGTAATAGCGTTATCCTTTGTACCTCCTGCAAATGTGACAAGCTTGCCGTCTGTATTTTTCATCAGATGCTCAACCATGCGGGCCATCAGGATATTTGCATTCTGGCGCTCTTTATCGATATCTGTACCTGAGTGTCCGCCCAGCAGTCCTTCAATCTTGATCTGTACCAGAGTTCCCTCTGCTGCGATCCTCTCTACAGGCCTTGTAAGCTGGACTCTTAATCCTCCTGCGCAGCTGATCGTTGCGACGCCCTCTTCCTCAGAGTCCATATTGATCATCGTTCTTGCTGTGATCTGGGATTTGTCCAGAGCCTGCGCACCGTTTAATCCTACTTCCTCTTCTGTCGTGAACACACACTCAACCGGCGGATGTTTGATATCTTCATCGTCCAGCACCATCATCATAAGCGCGATCGCAACGCCGTTATCCGCTCCCAGCGTTGTGCCGTTTGCAGAAAGCACGCCGTCTTTCAGCACCAGATCGATTCCCTCTTTTGTGAAATCATGCTCAACTCCGGCGCGTTTGTCGCATACCATATCAATGTGGCCCTGAAGCATAACCGGCTCTTTGTCCTCCGCGCCCTTGCTTGCGCCTTTTTTAATGATCACATTATAGCTGTCATCCTGATATACCCACAGACCTCTGTCTTTTGCAAATTTTACAAGAAAGTCGCTGATGCCTTTTTCATTTCCTGATCCTCTCGGCACAGCACAAACCTCTTCAAAAAAATGAAATAACTTTTCCGGTTTATATCCGGTAATCTTGTACTCCATGATAAATTCCTCTCTTCTTCTCTCTTTTTGCAGCAGGCTGAAACCTGCTTTTTTATTATAACAGATTCTGCTCTGTTTTTCACTTATTTCAGATACAATATCCGTCTTTTTTCAGTTTTCTTCCCGTCACCATATAGTGCAGACTGTTATCATAAAGCTTTCTGCGCTCTTCATCCGTAAGCTGCCTTTTTACTTTCGCAGGATTTCCCGCTGCAAGACTGCCGTCCGGTATCACAGAATCCTCCAGTACTACACTGCCTGCTCCGATCAGACATTCTTTTCCGATCCGGGCCCGGTTCAGGACAACCGCTCCCATTCCGATCAAGCTTCCTGTTCCCACTGTACAGCCATGCACCACGGCATTATGCCCTACCGTTACATAGTCGCCAAGGACCGCCGGACACCCTTTATCTGTGTGTACAGTACAATTATCCTGAATATTGCTGCATTTTCCAACAACTATTTCCGCACAGTCCCCGCGAAGGACAGCATGGAAGAGAATTGTGGAATCTTCCCCGATGGCCACATCTCCGAGAATCACCGACTGTTTCACTATATTTGCCGAAGATGCGATTTTTTTATTCTCCATATTTTTATAACGCCTCTCTGTTATGATCCTATTCTTTCTGTTTATTATTCTTTCTTTTGTCTCCTGATTTATCCTGCCTCTCAGATTCACACTCCCAGGAATGCACAGATGACTGCAATTACGATAGCCGGCAGCATATTCGCCACTTTCAGCTTCTTCTCCCACAGCAGGTTGATCCCCACGCAGAAAATAAGCATAGATCCGGTAAGGGAAAGATTAGAAAGCGCTCGTTCTGTCATAACCGGCTGGATTGCTCTTGCGAGAAGTGTGATCACGCCCTGAAATATTCCCACCGGGATAGCAGCGAAAATGCAGCCTTTTCCCATGGATGCAGTCATCACACAGATAATGAGCATATCAAGTACAGCTTTGAGCACAAGCGTGGAATGGTCACCTGAGATACCATCCTGAATCGAGCCCACCACTGCCATTGCTCCGATACATACGGTCAGTGAAGCTGTGACAAATGCGTTTACGAACATTTTCTCTTTACTGTTTCCCGTCCTGACTTTCAACCAGTTTCCAAACTGCTCTATCCTGTGCTCCAGATTGATCCATTCTCCGAGCAGAGAACCGATGGCGAAACTTCCAACGATCATCATCGTGCCTCCGCTCTCCAGTCCGTCCGATGTCACGGTCATCATTTCCTGAATTGCTCCGCTGATCCCGACGAATAATACACATACACCGTTTGCCTGCATCAGGGTGTCCTGATATCTGGGACTGATGGCTTTACTGAAAAGCAGCCCGATCAGTCCGCCGATGACAATAGCGGAAACATTAATGATCGTACCCAGTCCTATCATTTTACTCTTTCACATTCCTTCCTAATATAAATATCAGTCCGCCATATATTTCCGGTCATCTTCCGGACGGATTGTACGGATTACCCGGCACGGATTTCCTCCGGCCAAAACATTGGGAGGAACGTCGTTTACCACCACACTGCCGGCAGCTATGATCGTATTATCTCCGATGTTGACACCGGAAACAATGGATACATGACCGCCGATCCAGACATTATTCCCGATATGTACCGGACGGGCGTACTCAATGCCTGCTGCCCGCCGTTCCGGGTCAAACGCGTGGCCTGCCGCATAAATACCGCAGTTCGGCCCGATGCGCACATCATCTCCAAAGGTAACTTCATTTCCTGCCAGAAGTACAAAATTATAATTTGAGAAAAAATTTTCTCCCAGAGTCACTCTTCCCCAGAAATCACAGTAAAACGGAGCTTCTATGCGGAATTTCTCTCCCGTCTTCTTCATCTCCCGGCGTATGATCGCCTCGCGCTCCTCCGTCTGGGACGGCCGGAGCTGGTTGTAATCGTAACTTAGTTCCTGACTGCGCAGTCTTTCTTTCCCGAGGCTTTCCTCCTGCGCATCATATAAATATCCGGCAAGTGCCTTTTCTTCTTCTGTCATAATCTCCTCCTTGAACAGCTGTCCTGTTCTATTGTCAATGCCTGAACAATTATACAATACTCTTCTCGCATGCCGCAAGGTAAACTATTACTCTTTTGTGGAACAATTTTATATCTTAAGATGTCTTTTCCTCTTGACATCAATATTTCTGTGAACTAAAATGTACACGTACAAAACAGAATACATCATTCGGTAGGTGAGGTTACCACAGGGATAAGGATAATCCCGAAGATTGCTGCCGCGAGATCGTGGAGACACGATAAGATGGTCAGCAGGCTGTGTCGTGAAGGTGCAGCCTAATGCAATTGATATGCCCTGTGATACTAAAGCTTGAACGATGCATCCCGGTCATGTTTATTTTTGTGGATTGATTATGACTCCGTCATTGTTCAGGCAGTGACGGAGTTTTTTGTTTTAATTGTTGTTTGTAATTTTCGTTTACACTCTGCAGCCACCCGCATGCGCACTTGTCGCGCTACGTACTAAGACTGCAGTCAAAGGAGGTGAGGTTATGGACTCTGGTGCCAGTTGCCATATATGCAGCTTAATGACAGAAAATTACATAAAGAGAGGTACTTATTATGAACAAAGATATTTTTGTAAAACTCCTCCAGCAGCGTCAGTACAAGGCTGTGAGGAGCATTCTGGATGTAATGAACGAAGTAGACATAGCCTCACTTCTCTCGGAGCTTGACGACAAAGAGCTGGCTCTGGCTTTCCGCCTGATCCCGAAAGATAAAGCAGCGGAAGTATTTGCCAATATGGACAGTTCCATGCAGTCTTATCTGGTGGAAATGTTTTCCGAAAAAGAATTGAAGGAACTTCTGGATGACCTGTACATGGATGATACCGTGGATATGCTCGAAGAGCTGCCGGCAAATCTGGTCAACCGCATCCTTGATACAGTCAGTACTTCGGACAGGGCTCTTATCAATCAGCTTCTGAACTATCCGGAGGACAGCGCCGGGAGCATCATGACAACTGAATATGTCGATATACGAAAAAACATGACGGTCGCGCAGGCTATGGCCCATATCAAGGAAACCGGAATACACAAAGAGACGATCTACACCTGCTATGTGACAGAGCGGCGCAGGCTGATCGGTATTGTCAGCGCCAAAGATCTGATGACAACAGATGATGATGTACCGATCAAAGACCTGATGGAAACAGAAATCATCTCAGTAAAGACGCATACAGACAAAGAAGAGGTTGCAAAGCTTTTCACAAAATATGATTTTCTTGCCATACCTGTTCTGGATACGGACGGACTGATGGTAGGAATCGTCACATTCGACGACGCCATGGACGTTATGGTAGAGGAAGCAACCGAAGATATCACTAAGATGGCTGCTATCAATCCCAGTGAAAAAACTTACTTCGAGACATCTGTATTCACTCACGCAAAGAATCGTATCCCGTGGCTTTTGATCCTGATGTTCACATCGATCATCACGGGAACGATCATCACAAAATATGAAAATGCATTTGCCGCGATCCCGCTTCTTGTATCATTTATTCCGATGCTGATGGACACCGGCGGAAACTGCGGTTCCCAGAGTTCTACGCTGATCATCCGCGGGATTGCTCTTTCACAGATCCATTTTAAAGATATTTTCCGCGTGATTTTCAAAGAATTCCGCATCTCCCTGATCGTAGGCGCGGTGCTTGCAGTAACTAACGGCATCCGCATCATGATCCAGTATGATAGTTTTGAACTGGCTCTTGTCATCGCCCTTTCACTGATCGGCACTGTTATCATGGCAAAGCTGATCGGATGTATGCTGCCGCTGCTTGCAAGTAAAGTTCACCTTGATCCGGCGATCATGGCGTCCCCGCTCATCACGACACTGGTTGATATCTTCTCGATATTGATCTATTTTAATGTTGCTACAATGCTGTTTAATCTTTAATACTTTCAGACAGAAAAACTGCCGTATTCCTGTTCACATGTCATGGGAATACGGCAGTTTCTTCTATTCTATTTATGCCAGATACGGTCAGCGTATTTTTCTTCCAGAGCATGATTGAATTCCGGGCCTCCGTCAATATTGGCACTCTTATATACCGGAGGCACGTATCCTTTTTCTACCATATCCCGGACAGCTTCATACATCGTCTGCTGAAGCAGCAGACATCCTGCGAAAGAAGAAGTCCCGCATACTTTGGAATCAAGCCCCTCGATATCCAATGATGCATCTCCGAACTGAGACTGATTATCCAGCACCACATCGGCAAATTCATAAAGAAGCTTTCCTGAGGAATGACGGGATGTGGATGCTTTTGATACTTCCAATGCAGTAACTACGATCAACGGGTTTCCTTTCTTCTTAATATATTCCGCCATCTCAATTGTCATCGGGTTACGCCCGGAATTAGAGATCAGAATAAAAATATCGTTCGGACGGATATCCACTTTCCTCATAAGATAAAATGCATTGCCCTCCACAGCTTCAAACTCGCCGAACTGCGGTTCACCGATCAGCTTAGACGGAATCAGGCCGCCCGCCCGACCGCACACTTCAATAGCGCCCGCGTAAGAATGACCGCTTCCATATGCCTGAAGGATTCCTCCGTTACGGATAGATTCTGATATCAAAAGCGCCGCTTTATGGATATTTTCCTTCTGTGTACTCTCCAGCTTCTGCATTACTTCTCTGGCCTTATCAAAAAATTCAAGTCCCATATATACCTTCTTTCTAAAAATACCGGGCACCTTTTTTAAGCACCCGGTATTTTTTTCGAAAATCATCTGTAATTATTATATAATCATCCAAGAATTCCAAGTGCGTACAGCACGATGGAAAGCACCATCACAAGAATGATCGCTTTTGTGGATGTCATCTTCTTTCTGCCGAGCAGCCAGTAAATAAATGCCACTACTATAACCGGTACCATGCACGGCATGATCTGATCCAGGATCTCCTGGCCATTTACAGTAACTTCTCCGCTCGTAAAGCTTGCCGTTACGTTTGCGCTGACTACAGTTGACACAAGCGCGCCTACAACAGTAATACCGAGAAGTGTAGCTGCGGCGGTAAGAGCATCCAGTTTATCTTTTGCCGACGTGATAATCTTGGATCCCTCACGGTATCCGATGCCCGCCGTAAAATATCTCAGGCAGAGGATCGCAATATTTACGATCAGCCAGATGATCGCACCTGCGATATTCCCTTCCTGGCCCATGTATGCAGCGATAGAACCGAAGATTGTCGGGAACAGTACACCGAACAGTGTATCGCCGACTCCTGCGAACGGTCCCATAAGACCAGTCTTAAGACCTTTTACCGTTTCTTTGGCTTTATAACCTTCATGTTCCTCTGTAGCCGCATCAATTCCGCAGATAAAGCCGCCCATGTGAGGGGTCGTATTGAAGAACTGTACGTGAGTCTTGAGCATTTCCTGCTGTTCTTTGGGATCTTTGTACAGCTTGCGGATAATGGGAAGCATGGCCCAGAGATATCCGATTGCCATCTGTTTTTCATAGTTCCATGTGATCTGTGAACCCATGATCCAGCGTCTGCTGACACTGCTTATATCTTTTTTTGTGAGTTTTGTCTCATTAGTCTTCATATTCTCCATCTAAAAGTCCCTCCTGTGAATCTCCAGCATTTGCTGCGACTGCTACCTGGTTTCCATTAATGCTCTTCTTGAACTCAAGCACTGCCATTGCAACTCCGAAAATAGCGATTCCTACCATCGGCACTGACAGATATGCCGCTGCGAAGAAGCCGAGCAGCAGGAAAGAAATATATTTCTTAACCGGCAGGTAGCGGAGAAGGATTGCAATACCTACTGCCGGAAGAAGTCCGCCGGCTACGCGCAGACCGCCTGTCAGCCAGTCTGGCATATAGTTAACGAGTGCATTTACAATATCCTCGCCGAAGATGAGCATGATAAAGACCGGAAGCGCTCTGGAAAGTCCCCACGGAACCATACCGAGCCATGTGTTGCGGGCAATAGCTTTGTAATCCATTCTGTCGATTGCCGCCTCAACTCTCTTTGCGAAGAATACGTTACAGAAACGAGCAAGTACATCAAGGTTTACCATCAAAAGTCCAACCGGTACGGCAAGACCGATACCAAATTCAACTCCCTGTCCGGATGTTACCGCAAACACAGTTCCCACAATAGCTCCTGTCAGATAATCCGGCATGGATGATCCGCCGTATGTACCAACACCAAGTACCATCAGCTGAAGGGTTGCCCCTACCGCAAGTCCGGTTGTGATATCTCCCATGATGATTCCTGCAAGGATACCTGCGAACATCGGCTTACCGTCGAAGATTGCCGTTGAAAGGCTGTCCCATATCAGGATCATTGATAAAATCGTAAGTGCAATAATCTGCCACATCTGTATTTCCATACTTTTTAGCCTCCTTTGTTTAATTCAGATAAGAACGGAATGTCTTTTTCTCGTCATTCGGGACCATCTGGGCGTAGACCTGCACACCATTCTTCTCGACAGACTCAATATCTGCGATTTCTTCCGGAGTACAGTAAACAGATTTCTTGATCTGCTTTCTTCCTTCTTTTTCTCCCATGTTTCCGATATTCACTTCTTTTACCTTCAGTCCGTTATTCAGCAGTCTGCAGATTGTCTTTGTCTTGTTGACAATAAGAAATACTCTCTGTCCGCTGTATCTGCCTTCATTCAGACGTTTTGCCGCATTGTCCACGGTCAGCACGCTTAAATGAACGCCTGACGGAACGGCAGCCTTAAGCGCGCTCATTCCGATCTCGTCTTTTATTATATCGTCGTCCGCAATGATGATACGGTCCGCCTGAAGAGTACGTGTCCAGTAGGTCGCCACCTGTCCATGGATCAGTCTCTCATCCAGACGGAAATTTACAATTCCGTTTTTCTCTACCGGCTCTTTCGGAACATTTGCCTTAACCTTGTTCTCGCCTTTTACAGAAATACCGGTAAAAATCTGGCCTGTCTGTGCGACAGCGTCCCCAAGGCTCTCCCCGGAATTTAAAAGGACGAGAAGCTGCTGGCACAGTCCCGGGACAAGCTGTATATTCTTATGTTCTGCAACAATCCTCATAGCAGCATTATACGGAGTACCGCCCGGAAGATCTACGATGATCGCCGCACAGTCGTCCGCGCCTTTCTCAGCGAGGATTTCTTCGTATTTCTTTTCCACGGTCTCTTTCGTCATATCTTCTGTAAATGCAAAATCAACGAAAGACGGAGCCGCGCCTGTGATCATTTCACAGCTTGATTTGCAAGCCTGCGCGTAAGTACCGTGTGAAGCAATGATATAGTACATATATTAGTCCTCCTGTTCTTTCAGGATAAACTCGATGACCGGCACTGTCACATCCGGTTTCTGGACCGGAAGCGTCACAAGCAGCGCCTTATCCTCAAACTTATCCTTGATATGAATTTCAGTTACCTCCAGATTCAGGTCTTTATGAGATTTTCTCTTGCCAGATAAGCCTTCGTCCTGGATATATTTAATCTCGGAATGGTCGTTTAAGAGCTGCGCATACTCTACTTCCCCTCCGAGCCCGTTGATCAGCAGGGAACGGTACGGCCATGAGAACAGGTGAAGATACAGATGGTTTCCTCTCTGCGTGAATCTTGCGTCCACAGGCGCTTCGTAATCACTTGGTCCGCATCCATAGATGGATTCACTGTTCAGACGCATCCATTCTTTCACTTCATCCATGATCCGCATGGTACGCTTATCAATCTCGCCCCGTCCGTTTGGTCCGATGTTGAGCAGCATATTTCCACCTTTGGAGACCGTATCGATCAGCAGTTTGATAACCATTTCCGGCGATTTCCAGTTCAGGTTATCTCTGTCGTATCCCCAGCTGTTATTGAGTGTCTGGCACGCCTCCCACACAATCGGTTTTCCATCCTTATCTGCCTTGGAACTTCTCTGATACTGCTCCGGTGTTCCTACTCCCCTGCCCAGTCCGAGTCTGTCATTAATAATAATATCCGGCTGCAGGGAAAGGATCATCTTCTCCAGTTCTTCAGACCCCCAGTCATCTTTACCTTTGCCTACAGAGTCTCCCCAGTCGCGCTGCGGATAGGAAAAATCAAACCAGAGATAATCGATCTTTCCGTAATTCGTCAGAAGTTCTCTCACCTGTCCGTGCATAAATTTCCTGTAAGATTCCATATCTCCCGGATGGCTTGCAATATATTCTTTGTTATTTCTCTCAGGATGATATCCATCCACGAGAAAATCCGGATGATACCAGTCAAGAAGGGAGAAATAGATCCCGATCTTCAGGCCTTCTGCCCGAAATGCCTCGATATATTCCCTGACAAGGTCGCGGCCAAACTTTGTATTCGTAATCTTATAATCAGAGAGCTGCGTATCCCACAGTGCAAAACCTTCATGGTGTTTCGCTGTCAGAACCGCATACTTAAATCCCGCTTCTTTTGCCATTTTTGCCCATTTTCCAGCATCAAACAGATCAGGGTTGAAATTATCAAAGTATTTTCTGTAACCTTCTTTTCCAATCTGCTCAAGTGTCATTACCCATTCATGTCTTGCCGCTGCTGAAAACAGACCGAAATGGATAAACAGACCGAAACGGTCATGGACAAACCAGTCAGGATCTCCGTAATTTTCCGGCCACTCATAAATGTCTTTACATTTCATCCTCTTTTCTCCTTTCATTTTTGTTTGCTATGCATAACAACTATTTTAATTATAGATTTTTTATTTTTAGATTCCTGAAATTTTACATTTTGGAAACTTTTTTATGGAATATTCATATTCTTCACCTGTATTTTTTGTGAATTTTTCATAATTTTCTATATTTTACATATCATCCTTTCTAATCTTGTGATATACTCTTCAGTCAGACAGAAGCATTGCGTCAGGATCAGCCTGCCGGACGCAATGCAGAAGAGAGAGAGGTATCATAAAATGGGAAATTATATTCTTGAAACTTGTGTAGACTGTGTGGAATCAGCGCTGGCCGCAGAAAGAGGAGGTGCCAGCCGTATAGAACTCTGCAGTGATCTGGTGATCGGCGGCGTATCTCCGTCACTTCCTTTATTTCGTCAGATCAGAAAATATACAGACCTGAAAGTCAGAGTACTTCTCCGCCCCCGCTATGGCGATTACTGTTTTGACAGCTATGAATGCGATGAACTAAACGAAGAAATCCAAATGTTCCGTGAGGAAGGCGCCGACGGCGTCGTAGTGGGTATCTTGAATCCCGACGGGACCCTGAACACAGAGCAGCTGGAACGTTTTAAGAAAACAGCCGGGGCAATGGAGATCGCACTTCACCGCGCGTTTGACGTGTGCCTTGATCCGATACAGGCAATGGAGCAGGTCATCAGCCTCGGATATGATACGATCCTTACAAGCGGTCAGCAACCGACTGCATGGGAAGGCCGCGATATGCTGAAAAAACTGCATGAAAAAAGCCGGGGCAGAATCGAAATTCTTGCCGCCGGCGGTATCGGACGCGAGGTGATCGAAAAACTGGTCCCGTATACCGGGATATCCTCGTATCATATGTCAGGAAAAATCGAAGCGGACAGTGCCATGACATTCCGCATGCCGGGCGCCAGCTTCGGGCTTCCGGAACGCGATGAATATAAGCTGCTCCGGACAGACAGCAGAAACGTAAAAGAAGCCGTTGAATATCTGGGCAGGACTTTTCAGTAATCCTGCCCCTGTATCGTTCTGCTCATAATTACACCAGTTTCTTATATTCTGCAATGATCATTTCCATGACCAGACGTTCCATCAGCATATGGCTGTGTACATTAGTGGAAAATGAATAGAGAATCGGATATTTCACAATAGGATCCATCGCCGCCTCTTCGTTCGAGGTAATAAGCGCGATCTCACCTTTCGTACGTTTCAGGTACGTCTTGAAATATCCGATTTTTCTCATTCCGTCTCCATAGAGATACTGCCCGGAGTTAGAGAAAATGATCACAAGAGTGTCTTCGTCCATATTTTTCATGTATTCTTCCTGCTCAAGATCATAAGTGTATGTACGGATATTTTTCCCTTCTTCTGCCATACGGTACATAAAATCAACCGCTGCCGTCTGGGAGTATACACTTCCGAACGCCGCAACTTCATCATGTTCCCGCAGAGCTTCAGCAAGTTTCCGGACCATCTCCTGGTTTGTTTTTTCCATAAAACAGTCCAGATCGTTATGAAGGATCTTCAGATAAGACTCCATACCTTCTTTCGCGATATAACGCCCCATGGGAAGTTTATCCTCATATCCGTAGTACCCTGATCTGAACTTCTCGTTCTTTACCAGATCACGGAACTCTTTATAATCATCAAAGCCGATCTGTTTGACAAACTTTGAAAGTTTTGATTTGGAAATATCACACAACTCCGCCACACTGTCAATGGATAGCTTATCGATCTCATTGATATTTGCCAGAAGCGTCTCTGCAATATGGGAATCTGTCGAATCACTGCGCGAATTATTTCTGAGATTGATCAGCCGGTATGCCACAATAAACATAGTATTCACCTTTTCTTTAGAAACCATTAACAACAAGTTGTGCTTTATATTAATGTCTGGACGGCAGATTGTCAAACAGAAATCTTATCTCTGTAACCTGTTTTATCTAGTATTTGATCCACAGTATCCGCAAGATCACAGCTAAACTGCTCCGTCACATACGGAGTTTCTTCCCCGCATATACATCTTCCGAGCTGCTCCACTTCGAGGCAGTAATTGTTCGGCACCTCCACTGTCCGGATTTCCTCGTCTCCCTCAAAATTTTTCAGCCGGTATGACAGCCTGCCCGGCGCATTGAATCCGAAATCAACGGAAGTCAGTGAACCTTTTGAGCCATGGATCTGGAAACGGTCGAGGGAACAGTTCTTCTCTGTCTCAAGAACCATGCCGCAGTCAATATGCGCTTTCATACCGTCTGCGTATTCAAATACAGCAGTCGTATAAGTGTCAATGCCCTCTTCCGAAAAACTGCTCACTGCACTTATCTTTTCCGGTTTTCTTCCCGTCATCCTCTGGACGAAGCTTGCCGCATAGACTCCCAGATCATACATACAGCCGCCGAGAGTTTCTTTCCTCATACGGATATTACTATGATCATAATCTGATGTGATCAGGGCAGTCTCTATGTAGCGTATCTCTCCGATTTTTCCCGAATCAACCGCCTCTTTAATCTCTTTTATATAAGGGCTGTGCTGATAAGCAAAAGCTTCCATAAGAAACACATTATTTTCTTTTGCAATCCGAAACATTTCTCTTGCCTCTTCAGCGTCGGGAGCCAGCGGCTTCTCACAGAGGACATGTTTTCCATGTCTGAGTGCCTGTATTGTCCACTCATAATGCATCGTATTCGGAAGCGGGATATACACCGCTTCTATCTCCGGATCGTTGAGCAGATCCTCATAGCTGCCATATGCCTTTTTAAATCCATATCTCTCCTGAAACGCTTCCGCTTTTTTCATACTTCGTCCCGCAATGGCAGTCAATTCACAGTTTTCTGCAAGTTCCATCCCTCTTGCCGTGTCTCGTTCGAAGATATATGCGGTCCCCATCACACCCCACTTGATTTTTCGCATCATTCATACCTCGCTTTTCTGAAAATATTTTATTTAACGCTTTGCGTAATTATTAATTATTATATCATATTTTCCGCGATATCACCGGAAGTGTCAGAAGGCAGATCCCGTAATTGTAATCGGCCGCCAAAGTCTTGGCCGCACCCGGATTTTGGCTTGTCTCCGATAATCGGATAGGAAAGATTATCTTCCCTATCCGCCGCGATACCACGGTAGCTCACGGCAAAGCCGTTCGCTGTCCGTTGTCCCTCAAATGCTTACTCGTGCGAGCACGGCAGTCGCTCGCTAGGCTTATCGTATAAAAAATCACTCCTTAGCCAGTCTATTCTGTCTAAGGAGCATTACTAAAAAAATATTTTACAGATTATACAGTTGAATATTTACCATTTTATAAATTCACGGTTTGCGGAAAACATTTCATCGAACATTTCCCGTATTTCTTTTAGACTGAGCCGTGCCGCTGTTAATGGATCATAACATATCGAATAGAAGATTTTTTCTCGGTCTTTTTCCTGGTATCCCTGCACAGCCAATTCCTCGCACTGGGCATTAATCGAGTTAATCAGGGCTGTCTGCGGAGGAATCATGCCCACGCGTATGTATTCCAGCTTATTTTTTGATGCGACGACGGGCGTCTCAACACAGCATCCCCAGGGCAGATTATCAATTATCCCAAAGTTTCGGATATTCCCGTTAAATCTGAATTCTTCCCCATCTCCGAAAAACGCGTTAAATATCCCCGCTGCATACTCATCTCCTCTGCATAGATTTTTTTTCGGATTTTTCAGCCACTGCTCAATCTCTGTTTTCCAGTTTTCTTTTTGCTGTTCATAATACTCTATTGATTTTGCATATTTCCCGGGATTCCAGTCCTCCGAATCTTCTATTTCACAATATTGCCGCAATAAATCTTCACGTTTCCTGAACCATGGAAGATATTCTGAACTATGTCCTGAAGACTCCGTGGGATAATATTTTAGATATTTGCATAATTCGTTTCTCACAATATCCTTTTTATAATATTTCGGGGACATTGATACTTCCCTGATCTTTTCAGTCATCTCTTCCCCATCAGCGTAAAATTCCAAAAAGAAAGACTGATGGTTGATCCCGGCGCAGAGATATGATATCTTTTTATCTTCCACCCCCAGCCATTTACTGAGCATGTCGGCGGTATGCTGGACACTGTGGCATAATCCTGTTATCCTCACCTGTGATTCAGCCTGCAAAAGTCTGCAGAGCATTGCCATAGGATTGGTATAATTGAGTACAAGCGCATTCGGTGCAAGTTTTTCTATATCCCTTATTATTTCTGTCATATCCGGCGCCGTTCTTAAAAATCTGAATACTCCCGCAGGCCCTCTTGTATCTCCGATACAGATATCAACCCCATATTTCTTAGGGATTTCAATATCTTTTCTCCAGATACTAATATCTCCGGATAAAATGGTAATGATCACTCCATCGGCATCCTGGACAGCCTCTTTTCTGTCCATAGTAGCATATACTTTCGCCGGATAACCGCCCGCTTTGATCAGTTCTTTAACAATATTCCGACTATATTGAAGACGTTCGCTGTCGATATCCATCAGTGTGATTATGCTGTTATTCAGAGAGGGATATGATAGGATATCCCTCACCAGATTTCGCGTAAACGTAACGCTCCCGGCCCCTATAAATGCTATTTTCTTTCTCATCCGTCAACCTTTCCTGCATATTTACAACAGTTTTTTATTTGGCATATAGATACTCGATTCGATCCATGCTTCCGCTCCTGTATACTCTAAAATTGGGAGGCTGCTCAGGACATTGGCCACATGGTAGGATAATGGCGCTTCTTCCCACTGGATATTGCCTTTGAATTCAAATTCTCCTGTCGCAAACCATGCCTTTTTTGTCACATTCTGGGTCGGAAGATATGTAGCGTAGCTGACGTCAGCGCCATTTAGGTCTACTGCCGGGAAATATTTATATCCCAACCAGCATTTCCCTTTTCCGGCCTCTTCCATGTCCTGTATCTCTTTTTCCGTTTTTTCTCTGAAATCCCACAATTTTCCTTCCAGCAGTCTCGTTCCCTCTTCAGCGGCGTAAAATGTGACTGTTCCATCCATTCTTTTTGCGTCCGGTACCTCTGCCATTAATTTTGCCGCTCCCAGCAGTTCCCGTCCCAACAAAATAGGGTAAAATTTATCCATCCACAGAACAAGGGCATAGGATCCCTCCGCTCTGTCTCTTTTCCCTTCAAACACCACATCTGCATCCACGCAGACCAGATTATATCCGCCGCCTGCCAGATAATCAATCCCCCTGCACTGCGCAAAACAGATACTTATTACGGCGGGATCTTGCGCAATAAATCCCGGCGGCAGCAATTTCTGCAGTAATTCCCGGTCCGTACGGTATGCTATTTTATATCGTGTATTTTCTCTGTAATGTGCTCCTACCAACGCATTTCTTCCGTTTTCTCCCGGCGGCAGTAAACTAACGGGCATAAAATAATTCTTGTTCTCGGCAAATTCAAATCCTTTCATCTTCGTTTTCCTCCAATTCATTTTTTCCTGCATATAAAATTTCCTTTATATCTGTCAACTCCAATGGCACCAGCTTTCCTACCTGGCCATGGCATACGTTCCATATCTTTTCCGCTACAATATCCAACTCATTGTCCTCAAATTTCAGTTCCGGATTTAAGTCAGAGTACGTCTGCGGTGCCCCTATTTTTTTCAGCCATCCAATGAAAGCATTTATTCCTTTTCCGGCGGCTTTGAGGTCATCTTTTTCATCTATCCGCATTACATTCCTGGCAAAACGCGAAAATATTTCAGGTGCCTTTTTATAAACATAAAGCATCCACCTTGGCGTGATGACTCCAAGCCCTCCCCCATGATGGGTATCAAAATATCCGCTGAACCGTTCTTCTATATTGTGGCAGCTCATTTCTGCTTCACCTCTGCCGATTTTAGTCAGACCGGTTCCCCATGTCATAGTCGAGCACCACATTATCTCACCACGCGCATGGACATCCAACGGGGCAACAACCAGTTTTTCTACCGCATCCATCACCGCCATGATAAGACTTTCAGAAAACCGCAGCTGGAATTCACTCTCCATATTTCCATTCATATAATACTCAAAAGTATGGCTGAGGATGTCCATAGCGCCCCAGATGGTCAGCTTTTTAGACAGAGAGCATGTGATCTGCGGATCCATAAAACAATATTTCGGAAAAGCTGTATAGCACCAGAACTTTTCTTTATTCTCCTTATCTACGGCAACAGCAGTATTATTTAACTCTGTTCCGGTCGCCGCGATCGTAGGTATCATTACTGTATCGATGGAATCAGTGTTTTCGTCAGCATCTCCCCACAGATAGTTTCTTGCGTCAATCCCTGTCCTGGCAGCCATTGCAATGATTTTTGAGCAATCCATGACTGAGCCTCCTCCCAGAGCCACAATGCAGTCACAATAGTGTTCCCTGGCCGCATCGACCCCTTCATATATATTTTCCATCTTGGGGTTTGTCGGGATACTGCCGATCTCAACTACTTTTCCTCCCGCTTTCTCCAACTGGCCGATTACGGTATGTCCGGTTTCATTACTTTTAAAGGTTTTCGACGTAACCAGTAAATAACATTTATATTTATTCTTCAAATAGTTGCTGATCTCAGAAATTCTCCCTTCTCCGAAATAAGTACAGACCGGGTTATAGTAATCAAATTTCTCCACAGTGTTTTACCTCCTCTAACTCAATTTTTACCGCTCCTACATCGCTTGTGACCCATATACCATAGTCGCTTTCATCTCCATTTCTCCGCCGGGTACATATCCATCTTCCCTGTTTATCAAAGTAACCTTCCTCTACTTTTTTATATCCGATATATTTGTCCATTCGCTGCCTGCTGTACAATATTCCGCTATTTTGTCTTATGCTTATGTTAATCCCTTCTCCGACCGCATAATATGTATTTGCATTCTCACGCAGCAGGAGTCCTCTGCCCTTTCCATGCTTTGTGCCAAAGTATCCGTGATGGTAATCGGTTCGCTCAAATTCAAAGAATATCCTGATATAAGCATCCCCTTGACAAATTTTCTGTTCTGTCATCTTGTCTTCCTGCACGACAGCCCATATCCCGCCTGAATTTATAAAATGCGGAAGTACTGACTGTATTGATACAAGTGCTTTTATACTTTTGATGATTTCAGCGGAACATGGCTTTATTTCCCCGGTATCACTGTACATGGCCTCCGGGCCGAACAGGAAAAGACCTTTTGCCTTATATCTGCCGACAGCCCAGAACATCGTCTGGCTGTTTGCCTCGTCCCACGCATGTGATTCCGGCAGGAACAGTGGGTTTCCATATTTGCTGTACCGCTGGCAGTCCTGCAGATAGCCTTCCCGGTCAAGTTTATAATTGTCCAGCCCGACAACATCTACGTCGGGAGCGAACATTTTCCATAATCCGAGTACTTTGGAAACGGGTCCACCAGCAGGATAGTCGACTCCCGGCTCATCCCACCCTACATTGTCTGTCCACACATTGACAATCATTGTAAGGTCTGTAATTTTTTTTGCTTCAGCGGCAAGTTCCTGTATATATGAGGCAATGCCAAATACACTGAAATACTCTCCTGCCTTTTCGCCAAAAAGATCCGTCCAGCAGCCGTCTGTCAGCGCCCCTTTTTCTTTCCAAATGTCTGTCACCTCACCCAGTTCATGATGAAATACAACTGACTTCACCTCATCCGGAACTTCCTCTTGGAAAAGGGTCTCTGCAATCGGTCCGCAGTCTCTGTCGCCTCGCATCATCATGCCGGGCTCATTTTCAATCTGGATACCGATCACTCTGTTCTTCTTCCTGTTATTCTGTTCAATATATTGTACCAACTTTAAAAATGCCGCTTTGTCAGCTTCTAAATTCTCTCTGCAGTATGGAGAAAGGATATTCGTGACAATCCCCTCATAGGTCACCACTCTTTTATATTTCCCCGGATTCTCTTTTATCCATGTGGGAGCATACTTTGACGTACCGTTTTTCCAACTCCCGAACCAGAGGAAGATCACTTTCACATCATACAGGTCAGCCTGTCTCAGGCATTCGTCCACAAACTCATAACAAAACAGATTTTGTTCCGGTTCAAATGTTTCCCAGTATACAGGTATTTCTACAGTGTTAACTCCTGTAAACGCGACCGAATCCCAGAAAGCTTTCATTTCCGATGCGTTAAAAGCACTGGAATTACAACATTGCAGGCCTAATGGGAAAAAGGGGGTCTCCCCATCCCGAAATAATACATCATTCATTAGCTGGTCTCCTTTTTACGCATTTCTGACGGGTATTTGTTATATTGTTCATAAAACAGCTTTGTAAAATATCTGGATGAATTATAACCGACGTTTTCACCAATTTCTTTTATCGTCATATCTGTATTTTTAATCAGATATGCCGCCTCTTCTATTCTCCTACGGTTTAAATACGCGATAAGATTAGAACCCGTCTCTTTTTTAAACAATGACGACAAATAATTAGGTGTAATATAGAATTTATTCGCCAGGTTTTGAACGGAAAGCTGCAGGCGGAAATTCGCGTCAATATACGCTTTGATTTCTTCTATAACATTTTTTTGTTTTTCTCCCCGTACTTTCTGCCCCATCAGCGCCAGGATTTTGTACATATTGGCAATCAGATCCATTTTGTTCCACTGATAATCAGGAAAATAAACGGAAAGATACTTCGTCAGGCAAGTCTCATTTTTTTCCCAGTCGACAGCGCCCTCCGCTTTTTCAATATGCTGCAGGATATTGATCGTTTCCAGATATTCTGACTGAAATATTGCAATCCGGAACCTCTCTATGTTATGGAAGAAGCAAAACATCTCCGTTCCCATCTGTTCTACCTGCTTTTCCAGAGCGGACAGTGAATTTGTCTCCCCTAATCCAGAAGCAAGCCTGGCACATATATTTTTTTCGATTTTTATGATCTCATCCACGGCTCCGCCTTTATGGGCGAAATCATCCATATAATATGCGGTAATACAGCTTTCCTGAAATGATTTCTTTATTTTATCCGCGACATACTTTAATCTTTTTCCTGTATGATCCTTTTCACCTGCTTCCATGACTAAAATAAATTCATTTTGTTTTCTCTGGTTCCAGAAAAATACCGAATCTAAATCTTCTCCTGCATAACAGATTTTTTCCAGTTCTTCTTTAAACCTGTCATACGCTCCGGTGTTACCGTCAATATAAAATACCACTGCCTGAAAACGTTCTTTTCCCGCTTCTCTATTTTCTGTGGGATCATAGCAGTCAAGGGAATATACAAAATCATTTCTGACCTCATTAATATGATTTTTATACTTTTCTCTTCGCAGGGCAGATGCTTTATCAACCGCTGTTTTAACCTCGTCCAGGCTCAGTGGTTTCAACAAATATTCTGTTACTCCATATTTAATGCATGTCCTGGCATACTCAAAATCAGAATACCCGGATAAAATAATCCACTGTGCGTCTCCTGATCTTTCTTTTCCTTTTTTTAGCGCTTCCAATCCTGACATTTTTGGCATCTTTATATCTGCGAATATCAAATCAGGCTTTACCTTATCTAACAATCCTAACAGTTCTGCGCCGTCCGCTACTTCCCATATTTTGAATTCGCGATCAATCTGCTGTAACATATCTTTCAGTCCATATCTTACAAACATCTCGTCATCTGCCAGGATTATCTTCATTTTTCATTTCCCTCTCATTAATTTTAATAACCACATCAGTTCCTTTTCCCAGCTGGGTACAGATTTGAAAGTCAGCTGTTGGGAAATATATTTTTAAACGGTTTTCAACATTTTGTATTCCAATCCTTGAATTAAACTTTGTTTTCTCCACCTCGAATCCGATTCCATCGTCACTTATCCGGATGATAACCCATGTTTCTCCGTTTGTTTCTACGCGACTGACCAAAATGCTGAGATTACATGTATGATTCGCCTCCTCGATGCCATGTATGACCGCATTTTCCACCAGAGGCTGCAATAAATGCTGCGGTATTTTATAATGGGCTGCTACAGGATCTACGCTGATCTTTATACTAAATTTATCCGCAAAACGTAATTTCTGTAACTCGAGATATTTTTTGATTAGGTCAATTTCTTCTTCTATACTTACCACCGTCTTTTCAGACAGTATATCCCGCATAAGATCCCTCAGCGCAAATACGGCCTTTTCCAGTTTGTCCCGTTCTCCCATTCTATTCAGCCCGATAAATGTGGCAAGCGTATTATACAGGAAATGAGGATTTACCTTTGCCTGTAGGGCTTCATACTCTGCGTTTTTCTGATTCAGTTTTGCCTGATATTCATTTGTGACCAGTTCATCAAGACGACAGACCATTTTATTTAATTCATATTCAATATCGGCGATCTCATCGTTGGTTTCTATCGCGCATTTGGCCTTTAAATTATTCTTTTGTACTTCTTTTATCACACGTATGATTTCCATAAACGGCTTTGTGATCTTCTTGGAATACCAGGAATAGACTGCCGCCATTAACACAAAGCTTACAGCCGCCAGGAAAAAGCCAAACCGAAAATAAAAAATAATTTTTGACACCAGCACTCTGTCGGACACCAGGCTGAGCAGTGACCATGAATTTGCGGTTGTCACTTTTACCATCATATACTTTTCATCCTGAATCTGGACTACATCATCTCCCTGCTCCAGAATCTCGTTAAAATCGATATCCTTTAGCCGGCTGCTGCCATAAATATATTGGTTTTTGCTGTCCAATACCGCGATCAAAGAATCTTTATCTACCTTTTTTATTTCACGCACAAGCTCATTAAGTATAGTAGAATCCGCGCAGGCGCAGACAACGCCCAGTATCTTTTGATTTTCTGTATCGATCACCGCTCTGGATACAGTAAATACGCTGTCATGATTGCCATTTTCAATATAATCCTGTCTGTGGGGTCCGCAAAAAACCGCTTTTCCATTCGCTTCAATCGCCCGAGTATACCACTCCTGCCGGCTATAATCATAATGGTCTTTGCTTTCCAAATTACCGCTTTTTGAAGAAATATATACATTTTTCTGTGTTATAGGTATTAAAATAACATTTGTTATATCTTCTCTGGACATCTGAAGATAAAACGTAAATTCACTGTTTAACGCCCGATTGGTCGCAACTTTTATACGGTCACTCATCTGGTCATAATCTGTTTGATTTACCAGTTTTAATGCTGTCATAACATCATTATCTATCTGCGCCAACAAAGAGACCCGGTCAAGCTCATCAAAATAAATATTTAATGTCTTGGAATAAGAATCCGACAGACTTGTCATATATTTTTTGATCTGCCTGTTTTCATATTCTTTCATATATAATGGTATTACAATCATAAGGATCCCTACCGGGATAGCTGACATTATAAAAAACAGCAGGAACAGGCGCCGCCGTATCGTATGACGTTTCACATTTCATTCCTCTTCCGTGGTTTATAATTTTACCGCTCCCGACGACAAGCCTTTTACAAACTGCTTCTGTAAAAGCAAAAAAGCGATTATCAGCGGTACAGACGCCATCAGGCATCCGGCTGCAAGCCAGTTGACCTGGCTCTGGTACATAGAAAAAAAAGAATTGAGCGATACTGTTATTGGTTTCATATCCGTGCTTTGTAAAAAAAACACCGAATATTGATAATCATTCCACACATTAACCCCGCACAGAATAATAACTGTGGCAGTTATTGGTTTTAACAGTGGGAATATGATCGTATAAAATACCCCTAATCTGCTTTTTCCGTCTATCAGTGCAGCTTCATCCAACTCCCGCGGAATCGTTCCAATAAATCCAGTATATAAAAAGGTACTTAGCGGCAGCATAAAAGTAACATGCACGGCAATGATTCCCCAATATGTACTGATTCCTCCTACATCCGCCATAATTTTATACAAAGGGACAAGGATAGTCAGAGCCGGTACAATCATACAGGAAATAATCGCTGTATAAATAAATGTGTTAAGTTTTGTTTTTCTCCTAGACAGCGGGTAGGCCGCCATCGAACTCAGTAAAATAATACAAAGCGTTGCCAATACCGTAATAATAATATTGTTAATAAAAGCTCTTCCCAGATTAGCCGATTGCCAGGCATTTTTAAAATTATCCAGGTACAAATATCCCGGGAACAGCCATTTTGAAGACAAATCCGCTTTTTCTTTAAATGCCATAGTTAATAAAATATAGAAAGGCACCAAATGAACCAGTGAAATCAGGATCAATATGAATGAATAAATCCTTTTTTTCCATTGTCTCATGCATCCACCTCCCTTTTTCTAAACCATAACAATACGGCTACACTTATGACAGCAATTGAGCAAAACATAAATATCCCCATTGCCGCCGCATATCCTGCGTCCTGTTTCCCAAAATAAAGCTGATACATCATCGTTGATAATGACTGCGTAGAATATCCCGGTCCTCCATTAGTCATTGCCACTATAATGTCGAACAATTTAAGGCTTCCGATCAGGTTCGTGACAACATTTACTGTGATAGACGGCAGCAAAAGTGGTATCTTTACGTAAACAAAATTCTGGAAAGAAGAAGCGCCGTCAATTTTGGCCGCTTCCTGATAATCTGCCGGTATCGTTTGCAAACCTGCCAGATAGATCATCATCGCAATCCCTACATATTGGTAAGAATTGATAAACGTGATGATCCAAACCGTAGTCGTTCCTTTTGTCAGCAAGTCTACCGATTCAAGCCCCATTGCGATAAGGATATCATTTACAGCTCCTCCGATCGGTTCAAACATAAAATACCAGATGTACCCCATGATCAGAGGCGCCACGATTACCGGCAGATAGATCGCGGTTCTGGCAAATCCTACGGCCTTTGACTTTTTATCCAGCAGAACCGCATATAAAAGACCAACCACATTTTCCAATACCGCACTGCCAATACCATATATCAGAGTATTTTTAATGATCAGGAAAAAGTTTCTGTCCGCAAACATTTTCCGGTAATTCTCCAGACCAATGTATGTTGACGCATCTGAATATCCATTCCAGTTTGTCATAGAAATACCGATTCCTTTTATCAAGGGATAGATAATAAAACTGACAAACAGTAAAATTACCGGAATGTACATAATATTAACAATACCTTTGGAATTGAGCATTTTCTTTAATCTCATAAGCATCCCTCTTTCAAATCCGGGGATACAGGGCAGCAGCGCTTTTGGCTGGATCTTCAAGATATCTCCTGACATCCCCGGATTAATATTTTATTCGCCCGCTTCTAACAGACGCTCATACTCGTTTTGCATATCCAAAGAATACTGCTCAGCGCTGATAGTTCCGGTAAACAGATCCGCAGCATCCTTACACATCAAATCCCACATACCATTTGGTAAGAAAGCCCTGTCAAAAATGGGGAAAGAACGGATATCCGCAAATTCCTCATAATATTCCGTTGCGAATCCTACGTCTACAGGAACATCTGTTTCGATTCCCGGCAGCATGGATTCTGATTCACAGAATTTTTTTACATTCTCGCCTTTTGCCATAAAGTTAAGCCATGATTTCGCGAGTTCTATATTTTCACTGTCTTTCCATATGCCAAATGCTGTCTGTTCGCCGTTCAAAAAGCTCATATCGTCATCTTCATAAAATGCCGGAAGTGGCTGGAGACCTGCGTTGACATCAGGGTTAATCGCCTCGGCTTCTTCTACAATAGTATTTCCGTACCAGCAAAAGGCTGCTTTTCCAGTTGCGAACGCTTCCGCGGAATCCGCATATTTTGCTGTGAAAATATCCTCATTGAAATATCCCTTATCATACATTCCCTTGATCATCTCTGAAAAGTCCGTCCATTTGTTCCAGTCAAAAGTACCGTTTAAAAGCGCTTCCTGATCATTATTTTCTGCTGTTGTGAAAGCCGGTGTCGCCAACTGGTCAAAGATCTGTCCCAGCGGCCAACTGTCTCCGCCTGCTATATGCATCGGGGCTATTTCACCATTAGATGCTGTTTTTATCTGCTCCAACGCCGCCATGAAATCATCAATTGTCCTCAATGGCACTTCTACTCCGCATTCTTCCAGTACATCTTTGTTATATACCAGCCCCCATTTGTTCTGATCAATTGGAAGAACAAGAAGATTTCCCTCATCGTCTGAGATCAGCTCTTTAAATGTACTCTCGATATCATTTGCCCACGGCATGTCGTTCAACGGAAGCAGGAAATCTACATATCTGACATTCGCCCATCCATGGGTGCTAAAGATATCCGGCATATCTTTTGATGACATTTTAACTTTCATCACATTTTCATAGTCGGCTCCTGGAGCGACCACCTCTGCAGTCACGCCGGGATTTTCTTTCATCCATTCGTCCGTTAATTCCTGTATGATTTCTGCCTGGACGCCAACACAATTCGTATAAATCGAGATAGAGCCTTCGAGTGCTGACCCTTTTTCATCAGTTTGCTCTGTCTCTCCGCTTCCTGAACAGCCTGCCACTCCCACACACATACATGCGGCAAGAATGATGCTTAAAATTCGTCTTTTCATATTTTCCCTCCATTTGTTATTTTTTACACGCGCGTATTTTATATGTATTATTCTATATCCGCATTTTCAACTATACAATGCAACAAACCTACACTCATTATAGTATAATTCTACAATTTTCTAAAAACTATGTATTTTTATATCGTCTTATTTACAGATTATATTGTACTAAACACAGACGATTATTTTATTTTAACTTTATCCAGGAAACGTCTCAAATGCATTTTTAGGAAATGGATATACGAAATATGAAAACGGGAAATCTATAAAAAATAGGCTCCGCCTATTCAACTCCCCTGCCCCTCAACTTAGAGTATAATTATTATTGGAAAAATAAAGGGAAAAGATCGAAACCTCTTCCCAATCATACAGATTTGTCTTATTGTTTAATTGTCAAGAAAAAAAATAAGGAATCTGTATGATAAGTTCAATGATAAAGGAAAACAGCGTAACATCCAAGGAGTTAGAGAAAAATATTTATGCATGGGTCTGTCAGATTGACAGGAAATTCACAAAAGAATTCCTGGGACGGTATGATCAGATGCTGATGGAGGACAGGGACAAAAAGAAGTATCGGAATAAGGGAGGCAGACAAACAACCGTAAAGACCGTGTATAGTGAGGTAATCTATCAGAGAAACATTTATGAAGTGATAGAGGAGGTCGGAAGAAAGCGTTTTATATATCTGCTGGATGAAACACTGGATTTAGATCATGTCGGTCTGATCTCAACGAGTATTTTCCTGAATGCAATCACAAAATGGAGTTTCTGTAACTCTATTACAACCATAAGCGCGTATCCCTTGAAGAAATGTACGAGAAAGCCATGTCCAAATCTCGTGCTAGCGTTCCTCTGCATAACATTACTGTGATATAATCCTCTCAAAGGAGGATATTCACCATGAAACCAGATATCGAGGAACTGCGCAAAAATATATAGAAAATCCACCCGAAGGAATGATTTCCGAGGACGTTCGCTATATGAGCGAGGATGACCTGCTGGATATGGACTATTTTCTGAATGAGGACGACCCTTTTGACGATTTGTTTGGAGAAGAAGGTTTTTATATCTTCTAAATCAAACCATCGTCCTATTGCCATGTCCATTTTCCTGCTGTTCTAACATACGTTTGATCAGCAGGGCTTTCTTTTTCCCCTTAGCCAAAATCGGAATTTCCTATAAAGCAAAAATAGAGAAGCCCTTTATAAAGGCTTCTCTGCCTGATAATTCCGTCTTCTTTGTATGAATGATGCTCCAAATTACTCGATAACTTTGATCCATCCTTCCGGAGCTTCGATATGTCCCATCTGGATACCTGTCAGTGTATCGTACAATTTCTGTGTGACAGGCCCCATCTTCTCCATACCGCTCGGGAAACAGATCTCTTTTCCGTGATCTACGACTTTCCCCACCGGAGAGATCACTGCTGCAGTACCGCAAAGACCGCACTCGGCAAAGTCTTTCACTTCATCAAAGTATACATCTCTCTCCTCAACTTCCAGACCGAGATAATGCTCAGCCACATACATGATCGATCTTCTTGTGATGGACGGAAGGATCGTACTTGAGTGAGGTGTAACAACTTTATTGTCCTTTGTAACAAAGATAAAGTTTGCTCCGCCTGTCTCCTCTACTTTTGTTCTTGTAGCGGAATCCAGATACATGTTCTCATCGAATCCGTTTGCATGAGCTGTTACGATCGCATGAAGGCTCATTGCATAGTTAAGTCCCGCTTTGATGTGTCCTGTTCCGTGCGGTGCGGCGCGGTCAAAGTCTGATACACAGATCGTGATCGGCTTTGCGCCGCCCTTGAAATACGGACCTACCGGAGTCGCAAAAATCCTGAACTGGTACTCATCAGCAGGTTTCACACCGATAACCGGATTGATACCGAACATATATGGTCTGATATACAGTGTAGCTCCTGAGCCGTACGGCGGAACATATGCTGCATTTGCCTTAACAACCTGCGCTACGGCGTCTACGAAACGATCCTCCGGAAACGGCGGCATCTCAAGACGCTTTGCAGAATCTACCATACGGGAAGCGTTCAGATCCGGACGGAATGTAACGATATGTCCGTCCTCTGTTGTATATGCTTTCAGTCCCTCAAAAACAGACTGTGAATACTGAAGTACTCCTGCACATTCATTCATCACGATATTTGCATCATCGATCAGAGCTCCGTCATCCCATTTACCATCTTTATAGTTTGCCACATACCGCTTGTCAGTCTGCATGTAGCTGAATCCCATATTTTCCCAGTCAAGATTTTTCTTCTCCATTGTATTTCCTCCTCTGCTTGGAAAAGTCTTTCATTACTCTACGGTGACCATTATAATACTGTGATTAATAAAAATCAAGAGTGCGCTCGGTTTTTTAGTTTATCAGTTCAGTCATCTGATGTCAGGAGGCGGATTTATGCTTGCATAAGATTCCGACGACTGGCAATCAGATGTACTGAGCGCCCGCCAATGAGCAAAGAAGTGGCGGCAGCCGCAGTCAGCACGCAGTGCGGCTTTGCGAATGGCGCTCCTGAACTGATTACGGACGGCCCCAGTGCCAACGGGCAAAGAAGCGGCGGAAGCCGCAATTAGCACGCAGTGCGGCTTTGCGAATGGCGCTCTTAATCTATCGCTCCATCATGCTGATAGACTCGATTCCCACGCTTCCGCCCCTGACGACCTCTATGCTCTTAAATTCTTCTTTCATTAATTTGACCACCGCATCGTTCTTGGTCGCTGTCTGGACGAATTCCACGAGCACACTGTCCCTGCCGTAATCAATCACTTTTGCCTTAAAAGTTTCCGCAATCTGAAATACTTCCACTTTATCTGCAGGGGAGCATTTAAACACTTTCACATACAGGATCTCTTTCATCCTGACAAAGATATCGGTAAAATCAATTACCTTGATCACTTCTATCATGCGGTTTAGCTGTTTTTTGATCTGCTCAAATGTCTCGTCGTCGCTGACTGTAGCAATTGTCATTCTTGATACGGTAGGGTCTTCCGTCGTTCCTACGGTGAGACTGTCCAGATTGTAGGATTTTCCGGAGAAAAGTCCGGAAATCTTGGAGAGCACGCCCACCTGATTCTCAACATAAAGGGAAATCCATCTTTTTTTCATTGTGTTATCCATTCTCATGCACTCCTTCCTCTAGCAATCCATGATCATCTCTTCCAGAGTTCCGCCCGGCTGGATCATCGGGTAGACCATTTCTTCCGGATCAATGATAAATTCGATCAGTGTCGGTGTCTTTGTATTTTTCTTTGCCTCTTCAAATGCGGCCGCAATATCCTCTTTCTTCATAACGCGGATTCCCTTCGCGCCATAGCTCTCTGCCAGTTTTACAAAATCCGGTGTGTATTCCGGCATTTCCTCCCCGTTTGTCCTTCGGTACAGGGCTCCGGAACGCAGGTTCGTCATACCATAGCGTTTGCCGTAGAAAAGCTTCTGCCACTGGCGCACCATACCCAGATACTCGTTATTGAATACGCAGAGGATAAGCGGAAGTTCTTCCAGCACTGCCGTGGCAAACTCCTGAATATTCATCTGCATGCCTCCGTCTCCGGAAACAGTAATGACAGTCTTATCGGGATTTCCAATCTTCGCGCCGATCGCCGCAGGGAATCCATATCCCATAGTTCCCAGTCCGCCGGATGTGACAAGCTGCTTCTTTTCATTGATCTCTGCATACTGGGTGACAAACATCTGATGCTGCCCTACATCAGTTGTGATGATAGCGTCGTCAAACTGCCTGTTCATCTCCTGAATAATATCCATCGGGCTCATATTTCCCCGGTCTTTCATTGTCAGCGGATGTTCTTCTTTCCATGATCTGATCTGCTCCAGCCACTCTTCCGTCTCACATTTTTCCACGTATTCGTTCATCTTTGTCACAGCTTCAAGGGCATCTGCTACAATCGGCACATGAACATGGATATTTCTGGAAATAGACGCCGTATCGATATCAATATGGACAATCTGAGCCTTCGGGGCAAATGCATGGAGCTTACCTGTGATTCTGTCATTGAATCTTGTTCCGATAGAGAAAAGAAGATCACACTCACTTACCGCCATATTCGCCGCATACTGGCCGTGCATTCCGAGATTGCCGATATACAGCGGATGACTGGTCGGTACCGCACCCCTTCCCATGATCGTCGTTACCACCGGCACGTTCGTCTTATTTACAACTTCCGTAAATATCTTATTTGCCCGGGCAATATTTACACCGCCGCCTGCAAGGAAAAGAGGCCTTTTCGCCTTTTTAAGCATTTTGAGGGCGCGTTTCAGCTGTCCCATATGCACGCTTGTATTCGGTTTATAACCGCGGATATTAACAGAGTCTGGATAGTCCGCGCTGCCAAGTTCACACATCACATCTTTCGGAAGGTCGATGAGCACTGGTCCCGGACGTCCTGTCCGCGCGATATAAAACGCCTCTTTGATAATACGGCCGAGATCTTCACGGTTTCTCACTGTCACGCCGTATTTTGTAATGCTTCGGGTGATACCTACAATATCCACTTCCTGGAATGCGTCATTTCCGATCAGGTGTCTTGCCACCTGTCCTGTAAAACATACAAGAGGAACACTGTCATAATTTGCCGTTGCAAGTCCTGTTACGAGATTGGTTGCCCCCGGTCCGCTTGTCACCAGACACACGCCTACCTTTCCAGTTGTCCTTGCATAAGCATCTGCCTCGTGAACGAGCGCCTGCTCATGGCGGGGAAGGATAACTTTTATGTCATCCTGTTTGTACAGCTCGTCGCTGATATCAATGGTACACGCACCCGGATATCCGAAGATTGTATCCACTCCTTCTTCTTTTAATGCTCTTACCAGTAACTTGTTGCCTGTAATCTGTCTCAATTTCATACCTCCTCTTTGCAAAACGGATGCTCCGGACTCTCGGTCGTTACAAACAAAAAAATCCCTGAGCATCATATGCTCAGGGCGAATCCTTCATCCGTGTTACCACCTGAATTCAGAGAAAATCTCTGCACTCTGCCGGTACGGGAATCGACCTGACCAGCTCTCTCTCCTGATCATTCCTCTCATCCGATACCGCTTCCCTGTAACGTGGGAAAACGTTGAAGCCTACTTATACTATCTGACGTCAGCCCGCCTGTATCGACGCTGATGGATCAATGTTCCGCTGCCGTGTAATAAGTACGTTCAGTCCACTGCTCGAAGGCTACTTCCATAATCCCTTCACGAAGATTTACACCGTCCATCTTCTCTCTGCGCATCCGAAGATTATGTACTCCTCCCTGTCACTGCATTTCTGATAGTTAAAAATTTAAATACATTATAGTGTGTATTTTTAACTATGTCAATCACGTTTTCTTGATCTTTTTTAATCAGGCTTTTTTGATTTTTATTTTTTCTTCATCACATTCTGCTCATAATCCTTAAGCGACGCCAGTGCTTTCGGCGCCAGCGGGATGAGCGCGATCATATTGAACACGGTCATAAGCCCTACTCCGAGGTCTCCCAGATCCCACACAAACTGGTATGCCGCCAGTCCACCGACAAAAAGCATGACAAGCGCCAGCACCTTATACAGCGTCTGGGAGATCCAGTTATCGCCGAAGAGATACGCCACATTCGATCTGGCATAGAACAGGATCCCCAGAAACGTGGAGAAACTGAACAGCCACAGGATCACCGCGATGAAGATAACGCCGAACTCTCCGAGATGATAGTTCATCGCCGTCTGGAGCAGATCCATTCCCTCAAGTCCTTTTGTCATGGACTCCGGGGTGAGCAGCATGATCATAGCGGAACAGGTACAGATCAGGAGAGTGTCGATAAAGACACCCAGTGCCTGCAGAAGTCCCTCTTTCGCCGGATGGCTGATGTCAGCCGCAGCGGCCGCACAGGGAGCCGAGCCGGATCCTGCCTCATTGGAGAAAAGCCCTCTCTTGGCACCGTTCATGATCACGGCGCCGATTCCTCCGCCGACAACCTGACGGATACCGAACGCCTCTGAAAAGATTCTTCCAAACACTGATGGAAGCTGGCCTGCATTCGTTACAATAATAAAGATCGTGATAAAGAAATAGCACGCCGCCATGATCGGAACCATGATGTCCAGCACCTTCACTGTCGCGTTCTTCCTCAAAACAATGACCGCCGCGATCACCACAAGGATAACAGTGGAGTAGATCGGCGGAACATGAAATGCATTTTCAAAAGATGAGGAAATGGAATTGCTGATCACCTGACTGATGCCGCACCAGCAGATCAGTCCGGATATGGCGAACAGTACGGCCAGTATAGACTTTTTCCGTTTGCTTCCCTTCTTTATAAAGAGCGCATGGATATAATAAGCCGGGCCTCCCCGGTATCCTCCGTAGAGCGGATCTTTCTCCTTATAAAGCTGCGCAAGCGTGGCCTCGATAAATGCAGTGGAAGAGCCTACAAGGGCAATTATCCACATCCAGAATACGGCTCCCGCGCCGCCGGCGGAGATTGCCGCAACCACGCCGACCAGATTGCCCATGCCCACACGGCAGGCTGTCGAGACGATCAGCGCCTGTACGCCGGAGATTCCCTCCCGCTCCTCCTCTTCAATCTTCCTGTTGTTCTCCAAAGTCACTTTCAGCATCTCAGGGAAGAGCCGGAATGGAAGAAATCTTGTCCGTATTGTAAAATAAATCCCCGCCGGGACAAGGATCAGTACAAGAAGCGAGAGCCCCAGCGTACTGCCGCCCGGAAGAGGTATCGTGATCAGATCTCCCCAGAGTATATTATAAATCGCATGAAATAATGCCATAGTTTTATCCTTTCCATTCTAACATTCACAGCCACAGCCGCATCGCAAAGAGATACACTGCAGCATAATACAGGATCAGTACCAGCGCGCCGCGCACCTTACTCCTGTGCTTTCCCAGCCGGTTTCTGCCAAGGAGCACATCCGAGACAGCAAAGCAAAATCCGCCCGCCGCCGGAACAACTCCGCCTGCCGTCACGGCAAGAGCAGCCATCATACTCAGCACCAGCACATAAGCAAGCAGGGGATACAGAAGTTTCTTTTTCTTCAGGGAATGAAAATATCTGTGAAGCGCAGCCCAGGCTGCTGCCACAAAAACCGCACAGACAGCCAGCGTCAGGCCGAGCAGACCGGCATCGACGGAACAGCCCCCGCTTTTCTTCCAAACCAGTACCGTCTCCCCGCTCAAAAGAAAACCTGCCGCCATGCATATATGTCCGACGCCAAAGCTGACTGCTCCCCATACGAATCTGCACTCCAGCAGTACATCCGCCGCCATATAAAATACGATTGCCGCAAGGGTGCCCGCAAACGCTGCGCGCGAAGTCACGCCATCCGCCCATCCGGACACAATGCTGCCGGCAGATTCTCCTGTACACGTTCCGTACAGATATCCCAGCAGCAGAATTCCCGGGACAGCCGTAGCCAGCGCCTTACAGAGAAGCGCCTGCTTTCTGTTTCTTTTTTTATTTCGAAAATAATACGTTCCGAAAGCCGCCATCACAACGGCACCGAAAATTCCCGCTGTCATCTTCATTTTCCTTTATTCCGGATAAGTCCGATCAGAGAGTAAAGCAGCAGCGCCGCAATATTTACCATAACCACACTTGCCCCCGCCGGCGTGCCCCACACATAGGAGACTGTAATCCCAAGCACAAGGCAGACCACGGAGATCACCGCCGAATTGATGATCACGCTCTTAAACGTCTTGCACACACGCATGGATGTAAGGGCAGGGAATATGATCAGACTGGAAATGAGGAGCGCCCCCATCATGCGCATGCCGAGCACGATCGTCACCGCTGTCAGTATGGCGATCAGCGTGTTGTACAGATCTGCCTTTACTCCAGTTGCCTGAGCAAATGTCTCATCAAATGTAATGGCAAAGATCTTGTGATAGAAAAACACAAACAATACAAGCACGATCACTGCCATGATCACACTCAGACGCACGTCCTCGTCGCTCATGGCGAGAATGCTTCCGAACATATAGTTATACACATCCGTATTCATCCCCGTCGTCATGGAGATCACCATCACGCCCACCGCAAGTGAACTGGTGGAGATCAGGGCGATCGCCGCGTCTCCTTTGATCCTGCTGTTTCCCCGAATCCGAAGAAGCAGCACAGCTGCCACGATAACCACAGGGATCGCTACAGCCAGAGGCGCCACATTGAGGGACGCCGCAATGGCAAGGGCTCCAAACCCCACATGGGAGAGGCCGTCGCCGATCATGGAATACCGTTTCAGCACCAGACTGACGCCGAGAAGCGCGGAGCACAGCGCCACCAGTGCGCCCACGGTAAAAGCGCGCACCATGAAAGGATACGAGAACATCTCAATGATCATTTCCATCTTGCACACCTCCCAGAAATGCTTTGCCGATCCGGCTTTTCCTGTAATCTTCTGTTGTTCCGAAGAAGAGCGCGGTCTCCTGAAGATGGAGGATATGTGTCGCATCTTTCACTGCGCTCTCGATGTCGTGGGAGACCATCACCACTGCAATGCCCGACTCGCGGTTAATCCTGCGGATCAGATCATAGAATTCGCCGGTTACTATGGGGTCCAGTCCGGTCACCGGCTCATCGAGCAAAAGCAGGCTCTTCGTAGCGCACAGTGCACGTGCGAGCAGCACTCTCTGTTTCTGTCCGCCTGAAAGATCCCGGAAACACTGGCGCTCCAGATCCCGTATCCCCAGAAGATCCATCTTTTCCAGAGCTTGTTTCCTGTCCGCCGCAGTATAAAAAGGGTGAAATCCCCGGCTGTTGAGCCGTCCGGAGAGAACCACCTCGTAGACGCTGGCAGGGAAATCCTTCTGCGCGTCTGTCTGCTGGGGCAGATAACCGATCTCGTTCTGCTTCAGCCCGTCTCCGTAAGTGATCCGCCCCTTTTCCACATTTTTAAGCCCGAGAAGGCTTTTGACAAGCGTACTCTTGCCGGAGCCGTTCTCTCCGACAATACACAGATAGTCGCCTTTTTCTATTGCAAAATTCAAATCTTTTACCACCGTCTGGCCTTCGTAGCCGATGGAGACATTTTCACATTTTATCAGGGGCATCAGTTCAGTACCTCCTTCAAAGTCTCTACGTTTTTCTGCATCATGGAGAGATAGGTCTCCCCGTTTTCAAAATCATCCGCGGAAAGATTATGACAGCTGTAGAGCACTTTCACCTCGGTTCCCGTCGCCTCTGCGATTGCATTCGCGATGTCGGCGTTGCTCAGTTCCATCTTCAAAACCGCAGGCACTTTCTCTTCTTTTACCTTTTCGATGAGAAACGCCATAGTCGCCGCGCTGGGCTCCGTATCGCCCGCGCATCCCGGAAATGCGGCATAATATTCCAGCCCGTACTCATCGGCAAAATACCGGAACGGGAAGCGGTCGCCGAAGATCATGACATCCCGCTTTGCATTGTCCACAACCTCCCGGAACTCCCGATCCAGCTCCGAGAGCTGTTCTTGATAAGCCAGCGTATTTTCTGCATACAGCTCACTGTTGTCCGGATCTGCCTGCGAGAGAACGTTTTTAATCTGTTCCACGATCAGGGATGCATTGACCGGAGAGGTCCAGACATGCTCGTCCACCTCATGAGGGGATTCTTCCTCAGTTTCCCCGTCTCCTGCCTCATCCGCATGACCGCCGTGCACATCGCCATAATCCTCTTCATCATGATCGTGTCCGGCACTTCCCTTCATCCCCTCTACCTGCTCCTCTTCCACTGTATCGACACAGTCTGTAAGACGCAGTGTCACCATGTCCGAGTCCGGCATGGAACTCAGGATGTCTTCCACCCACACATCGTTTTCTCCGCCTGTATAGATAAAGACGTCACTGTTCTGTATGGCGATGATATCCTGCGGCGTCGGCTCGTAGGAATGGGTCTCCTCACCGGGTTTCAGGAGCATTTTAATGTCCGCCTCGTCTCCGGCGATCTCCCGGACAAAATCATAGGGCGGGAAGATCGTTGTCACGACGCTGATCTTCCCGGCACCGTCGCTGTCTGCAGTATCGCCGGCACTGCCCGGCACCATTGTACTGCCGCCTGTCCCCGCGCATCCCGATGCTGTAAGCGCTATACAGCCGGCGAGCACCAGACCACAGACTGCACTGCGCCGCAATCTTGCAGACACATTTCCGCTGCTGTCCATCATTCTATTTTTATCTGCGTTCATATTTTGTAAAACAGAATTCCAGATCAAAACAGGTCTGCTCCTCGCTTTCTTCTGTCATCTCCCACTCATCCATCTCATCCAGATTCGGGAAGAATGTATCCGCCTGAAATGCGCGGTTGATCTTTGTCACATACGCTGTGTCACAGTACGGCAGCATCATGCGGTAGACGCTCTCTCCGCCTATCACGTAAATGTCATTCGTATTGTATTTTTTCAATTCCTCCATCAGCTCGTCTTCAGAGTGGACGATGACGGCGTCTTTTACCTGATAATTCTGATTGCCGGTCAGGACGATATTGGTACGGTTCTTAAGCGGCATTCCATTCGGGAAACTTTCTAATGTCTTTCGCCCCATAACTACAACCTTTCCGGTCGTTGTCTGACGGAAAAACTTCATATCCGAGGGGATGCTCACAAGCAGACGGTTGTTATAACCGATTCCCCAGTTTTTGTCTGCTGCTAATATTGCTTTCATATATCTTTGCCTTTCTTTTTAGATTTCTCGGTCATACCGCGATCGGAATATTTTTGATCTGCGGATGTGTCTGATAATTATCCAGTCTCACATCATCCGGTGTAAAATCATAGAAATCCTTAACCTCCGGATTCAGCCAGAATGTGGGCGCCGGGTACGGTTCTCTTGAGATCAGTTCCTCGATCATCGGAATATGCCTGTCGTAGATATGGGCGTCCGCGATCACATGGACCAGTTCGCCCGCTTTCATGCCGCACACCTGAGCCAGCATGTAGATCAGGACCGCATACTGGCACACATTCCAGTTGTTTGCAGCCAGTACATCCTGAGACCGCTGGTTGAGAATACCGTTCAGGGTCAGCACATCACTGTCTTTCTCCTTCGTCACATTAAATGTCATGCTGTATGCGCACGGATACAGGTTCATCTCGTGGAGATCCTGGTGCACATAGATATTTGTCATAATACGACGGCTGTACGGATTGTTCTTCAGATCATAGATCACACGATCCGTCTGATCCATCATTCCTTCTTTGTACTGATGCTTTACGCCCATCTGATATCCGTATGCCTTTCCGATGGATCCGTTCTCATCCGCCCAGCTGTCCCAGATATGACTCTTAAGATCATGTACATTGTTAGACTTTTTCTGCCAGATCCACAGCATCTCATCCACACAGCTTTTGATCGCCGTGCGCCGGAGCGTGAGAGCCGGGAACTCTTTTGAAAGATCGTAACGGTTCACGACTCCGAATTTCTTGATCGTGTAGGCGGAAGTGCCGTCCTCCCACACCGGGCGCACCTTCTCGCCTTCTGTGCTCGTGCCGTTTTCAATAATATCCCGGCACATATCGATAAACACTTTATCTGCGTAACTCATAATTTCCTCCTTTATCACGGATCAGCGATATTATACAGCAGCTTTTCCAGATTTCTCCTCAATGCATCAGTCTCACGCCTTGTCATCCCGCGTGTCAGCTCTCTGTCAAGCTTTCTACGGTCAATATCCATCCTCCTCTGGATATCATATGCTTTTTCCGTAAGATAGATATTCTTTTTTCTCTTATCATGCGCATTCGGCACGCAGAGGATATAGCCTTTTTCATCCAGACGTTTCAGGATCCCTGTCACGGTCGGATTTTTAAGATTTAAGTTCCTCTCCACGTCCCGCTGGCTTACTTCTTCCTTGCTCGTGCGGAAGAGATAGTCCAGCACTGCACACTGTGATGATGTGATACCGATCTTCTTTAACCGTTCATTCAGATCTTTTTCGTACACATTGTTGATCTGTTTAATCAGAAATCCGATTGGCTGGCTTCTTTTCTCCATCTGTATCCCTCACCTTATCCGTCTTCCATTCGCAGCATTATATCTGCCGTTTTGCATGCATGATCTCCGAACCCCCGCTGACGCTTAATACTCCCGGATCACGCTGCTGATCTCGTAGATGCTCTCCATCTGTTTCAGTTCTCCTATGGCATCTTTCATATGCCGTTCTTTTACCTTTTCCGTCACAATGACCAGTTCCGCCCGGTCTGAATGCGAACTCTTCTGGACAACTCTTGCAATACTCACCTTATGTCCGCCGAACACCTGCGCGATCTGTGCCAGTACACCCGGGAGGTTCTTTACCTGCATACGCAGGAAGAATTTGTTCGCGGCCTCTCCGAAATCTTTCACCGGAATCTGCCGGTAACAGGTACAGCTGATCCTGCCTGTACAGTTGTATGCCAGATCCCGCGCCACATCGATCACATCTCCGACCACCGCGCTGGCCGTGGGCATCTCACCGGCTCCTCTGCCGTAGAACATGGCATCGTCCACTGCATCGCCGTGGATAAACACGGCATTGAACGACTCCCTTACAGACGCAAGCGGATGATCTTTCGGCAGCATCACAGGATACACTCCCACTTCAATTCCGTCCCCGGCATTCCGCGCAACCCCGAGCAGTTTGATCACACTGTCAAATTCTTTCGCATAAGCGATATCCGCCGCCGTGATCTTCGTGATACCTTCTGTATAAACATCCGAAAAAACGACTCTTGAATGAAACGCAATAGACGCCATGATCGCCACCTTGCGCCCTGCGTCAAGTCCTTCCACATCCGCAGTGGGGTCAGCCTCGGCATATCCCAGATCCTGCGCCTGTTTCAGCGCGTCGTCAAATTCCATCCCGTCCTCAAACATCTTGGTCAGGATATAGTTGGTCGTGCCATTTACGATGCCCAGCACATCTGAAATCTCATTTGCCGCCAGACACTGTTTCAGCGGACGGATGATCGGAATTCCGCCTGCCACGGCCGCCTCAAAAAGGAAATCTTTTCCATTCTGGCGGGCAGCGTCGAACAGCTCTCTCCCCTCTTCAGCGATCAGATCCTTATTGGCTGAAACCACATTTTTACCAGCTCTCAAAGCCTCCATGATCATTGTTTTCGCCGGTTCCATACCGCCGATCACTTCAATAACGATCTGGATTTCTTCATCCTCGAGGATCTCTCTCCAGTTATCAGTCAGAAGGCTCTCATCCACACCTTCTCTTTTCTTATTTTTGTTATGGACAAGTATCTTTTTAATCTCCAGCTGCGCGCCGGCAGTCTGCTCCATCACATCCGCGCGCTTCCGGATCAGTTTATATACACCGGTTCCGACTGTTCCAAGGCCAAGCAGGCCGATCTTGATTTTCTTCATTCAATCTCCTCTTTTCTGCTGTCCGCACGCCGTAATATCATGCAGGATACACATGGCCGCGTTTTAAAACATCCTGTTTCTGTTCAGTATTCACAGTATAGCATAGCACCGCGGCATCAGCAAGCACGGCCATGTGCCTTTGCAGATAACACGGGCTGAACTTTCAACGTCTTTCTCCTGTCTATTCTCTTTCGGTCATTCCTCTGCGTATCCGGCAGGTAAGAAGTCCGATCACAAATCCGGCAAGCGCAGGACACACCCAGCCGAATCCCTGTTTCGAAAACGGCAGGAGAGCGCCGGCAGTAACCGTGATTCTCCCGATTGCCGGAGATGCACTGATCGCTTCAGGCAGCGCGCGCAGGAAATCAAATATGGCGCCGAAAGCCGTAAAAGCCATCGTGCACTGATACACGAGCCTGTTCCCGCCGAAAATACGATGAGAAAACGTAAGTGCGATCAGCACAATCGACAACGGATACAGGAACATTAACACCGGCATAGAATAAGCGATAATCGAATTCAGTCCCAGGTTCGCGATCAGAAATGACAGCACGCAGAATACTGATGCCCAGATCCGGTAAGAAGGGCCGCCGGGGAACAGTTTTACGAACGTTCTCCCGCAGCTTGTGATCAGTCCTACCGCTGTCTTCAGGCAGGCTACTGTGACAGTCGCGGCAAGGATCAGCGCCCCGGCTGTACCGAAATAATAACCGGCGATCCTCGCAAGAGCTTCCCCTCCGTTCTCAGAGGCCGGGAACACCCCTCTGCTCTGAGCTCCCATCACAGTGACCAGCACATAGATCAGCGCCATCAGAAGAGAACTGAAGACGCCTGCCTTAACCGTACTCTTCGCAACCTCTCCCGGTTCTTCCGCCCCCAGTCCGCGTATGGCTTCCACAACCACGATCCCGAACGCGAGTCCTGCAAGGACATCCATTGTGTTGTATCCCTCAAGCAGCCCGGTAAAGAAAGCGCCCTGTGCATATCCGCCCTGAGGCGCCACATCGCTTATTGCCCCTGCCGGGGATACGAGGGCCCTCACAAGGAGGATTCCCATAAAGAGAAGGAACAGAGGATTGAGCACTTTTCCGATCCATGTCATGATTTCTCCCGGGCGCAGAGAGAAAAACAGGACAAGGGCAAAAAAGAGCAGCGAGAAAACTGCCAGCCCGGCTGTATGAGAGGCGCCTGACGTAATTCCTTCCACGCCTACTGTATATGATACGGTGGCGCATCTCGGTATGGCAAAAAAAGGACCTATTGTCAAATACAGGGCACAGGTGAAGAAAAGTCCGTATCTTCTTCCCACCCGGCTGCTCAGCTCAAGAAGGCCATCCTTCCGGCTGACCCCCAGCGCCGCAACGCCAAGCAGCGGCAGTCCGACCCCGGTGATCAGAAATCCTGCTGCTGCCTGCCACATATTGCTTCCGGAAAGCTGTCCCATGGAAGCCGGAAAGATCAGATTACCCGCTCCGAAAAACATACCAAACAGCATACTGGCAACTACGATAATTTCTTTCAGTGACAATTTTTTCATAAAACTCGCTCTCCTGTACTCTGGATGTCGGCCGGATAAAAGAAAAAGCACCTGAACCCCATTCCGGAATCTCAAGTGCTTAATTCAGAGCGACAGACGGGGTTCGAACCCGCGACCCCGACCTTGGCAAGGTCGTACTCTACCAACTGAGCCACTGTCGCATTTTCTGTGTTCCGTTCGTTTTCCTGACCGGAACAATAGATACTATACTACAGGCCTTTATAAATGTCAACAACTTTTTTCACTTTTTTCATTTTTTTATTTCTGTGTTCCTGTCCGGTTTTTGTCCGCCCCCGACAGCACGCCGCGCAGGGACTCAATATCCTCCGCACTCAGAGCAGCACTTTCAAGATAGGACGATACCAGCGCAGAAATATTCCCGCTAAAATAGTGTTCCACAAAAGATAACGTCTTCGACCTAAGATACTCGCCTTCTTCCACTGCCGCCGTATAGACAAACATTCTGCCCTTCTTCTCGTAAGTAAGGGCTCCTTTTGTGACAAGTCTCCGAATAAGTGTCTGGATTGTCTTTGGACTCCAGTCTGTGGACTGCACCAGCTGATCCGTAACCTCGTTTGTGCTCACAGGCCCCTGATCCCACACGATCCTCATAACCTCGAATTCTGCTTCTGATATCTGCGGAAGTTTTTTCATATCTTCTCCCTCCTCTTTTCCTACACTCGTAATAGTTATTATAACTTCCGCACGGGCATCTGTCAAAGTACAGTTCGTCTTTATGTCCGAAACCGGCTGATTCATTTCCGGATAAAGATCAGACTGTTTCCTTTCCATACATACGAAAAACATCTGTACAAACAACGTTCCTTCTTCTATAATAATGTGGTCACGGTGCCCGGCATCCGGCCGGCTGTGCGCGCCGGTACCGCAGACATTTTGAATAACGGAGGATTTCTTCAGTGAAACAGACATATACCCGCACGCTGACCGCTTGTTACACAGGCTATGTAGTGCAGGCAATTGTAAATAATTTTACACCGCTTCTTTTTCTGACTTTTCAGAGTACATATGATATCTCTATGGGCAGGATCACACTGCTCATCACAATAAACTTTATCGTACAGCTTATGACCGATTTTCTTTCCGCAGGATTTATTGACCGCATCGGCTACCGGGCATCCATGCTGATCGCACACGCGGCATCAGCGGCAGGGCTGTTCTGTCTGCCCCTTCTGCCGGAACTCCTGCCCAATCCCTTTGCCGGTCTGCTCATCGCTGTCGTAATCTACGCGGTCGGCGGCGGACTACTGGAAGTTATGGTCAGCCCTGTGGTAGAAGCCCTTCCCACAGATAATAAGGAAAAGACCATGAGTATGCTCCACTCTTTCTACTGCTGGGGACACGTGGCGGTAGTTCTTGTCTCAACAATATTTTTTACACTGTTCGGCGTGGAAAACTGGCGGATCATGGCTGTTATATGGGCTCTTGTCCCGATGTACAACTTCTTTGTCTTTTGCAAAGTACCCATATGCACACTCACAGAAGAAGGTGAAAAAGGACTGTCCTTCACTGACCTTGTCCGAAAGCCTGCATTCTGGATTCTTATGGTAATCATGGTCTGTGCAGGCGCCAGCGAACAGTCCGTCAGCCAGTGGGCCTCCACCTTCGCGGAGCAGGGACTGGGCGTCAGCAAGACGATCGGTGATCTGGCAGGTCCTATGTTCTTCGCCATCTGCATGGGCAGTTCCCGGCTGCTCTATGGACTGTACGGAGAAAAGCTGAACCTGAAACGGGCAATGATCCTGAGCGGATTATTATGCGTCCTCTCCTACTGCATGATCTCACTCTCGCCGATTCCCGCGCTCAGCCTGATCGGCTGCGGAATCTGCGGTTTCTCCGTAGGAATCATGTGGCCGGGCGCATTCAGCATCGGCGCGTCCGCATTAAGAGGCGGCGGCACGGTAATGTTTGCCTTCTTCGCTCTGGCAGGAGATCTGGGATGCTCGGGCGGTCCCACCTATGTGGGCTTCATCTCGGAATACGCGGGAAACAGTCTGAAAACAGGAATCCAATGGGCTGTGATCTTCCCGTTGCTGCTGATGATCGGGGTAATGCTGATACGGAAAACGCATAATGAAATGAAATCTTGAAACTGTTTATCGAATATGATATATTGTAAATGAAAAAGGAGCAACCGCCCACAAGGGGTTGACCTTATTTAGAGAATGAGCATAGAAATGCCACCCTAAACCGGTCAAAGTTTATAAGGGTGGTTTTTCTATGCCGAAAGCATCACTTCATATATGTAAATACAAATGTCAGCAATGCCAGAATGAACATACGAGTATAACATATGTTTTCTGACAGGGCATAGGAAATCTTATTGTCATTTCCCTGAATTTATACTATTATACTTACAGCAAATCATTTCGAAAAGGAGTTATCAGTTTATGAAATTTATATACCCTGCGGTTTTCCGCAAAAAAGAAGCTGGCGGTTACCACGCTTACTTCCCGGATCTGGAGTGCTGTGAAGCGGACGGCGAGACACTTGATGATGCCATTGAAAAGGCGAATGAAGCATGCAGGACATGGATCGAAGTGGAACTCGAGGAAGACGAACCTGTAATGCCTTACGTATCTGATATTGAAGATATTGAAGTGGAAGACGGGGATGTCGTAAGAAACATTTCGGTGAACATCCGGTTCTACGAAGGATGGGATGAATAAATTCGTGTTTGGCGGAGAGATCTTTCTTCGGCAAAGTATCCGAAAATTAATCAGATACAGTGAAATGGCGTACGTATTCGGAACAGTCGGGATTGTAATGCTTCCGGCTCCGGTTACAGGACGTAAGACATAGTAACAAGCCTGCGATATGGCAAAAAGCAATCAGGCAAATGAAGAACTCGTTTCACTCAAACAACTTCATTTGCCTGATTAATGCCACATCACAGGCTTTAACTATCTCTAACGCCCCTCCACAGTTACCGGTCAGCATTACATTCCCGGCTGTTCCGAAAGGTGCATCAAAGAAGCTGTATCCATCTGATTTTCTGCGCTTATCTAATCGGAAAGATTTCTACGACAATAACGAAATTTATAAAAAGCCGGTTGAAAGGGGAGCTTTATCAACAAAGTTCCGATCTTTTCTGACTTGTATAAATGTCTGTTAAAAGATGGCGCTACAGATAAGAATAGTGTATTGATTGGATGAAACAGCAGAAAAAGAAGATACTGCATAAGCTATGCATCAACATGGAGCGTTCCGAATACACCTCGTTCTCCATGTTAGCGATATTAAAATGCGAGTTCCAATGGACGAGCCTTTTAATGTCGCGTTACATGGATTCGAGGGGATGAGGTAAAGCGGGTCGGCATAGCGTTGCAGTATCTTCTTTTTCTGCGTCCGCTATTTAATCAACATATTATTAATTGCAGCGTTATCTATTTAATAAACACGAATTACTCTGCCACTACAGACAGTCCCAGCTCCTCCAGCTGCTTCTCATCCGCCGGAGTCGGAGCCTCTGTCATCAGGCATGACGCATCCTTGATCTTCGGGAATGCGATCACGTCGCGGATGCTGTCCTGTTTTGCCATGAGCATAACAAGACGGTCCAGTCCGTACGCAAGTCCTGCGTGCGGCGGCACTCCGTACTTGAATGCCTCAAGCAGGAATCCGAACTGGCTGTGCGCCTGCTCTTTCGTAAATCCAAGTGCCTCGAACATCTTCTCCTGAATGTCATTCTGATGGATTCTGACACTTCCGCCGCCGATCTCGTTTCCGTTGAGGACGATATCGTATGCTTTTGCGCGGATCTTTCCGAGCTCTCCTTTATCGAGGAGCGGCAGATCCTCTTCCATCGGCATGGTGAACGGATGATGCATGGCGAGATAACGGCCCTGCTCGTCGCTCCACTCAAACTGCGGGAATTCTGTGATCCATACAAAACGGTATTCGTTCTTGTCCAGAAGGTCAAGCTGTTTTGCCAGCTCCACGCGGAGCGCTCCCAGTGAATCCCATACGACTTTATTCTTATCAGCCGCGAACAGAAGCAGGTCTCCCGGCTGTCCGTCCATCGCTTTGATCAGCGCGTCCATCTCCTTTTCGCTCATGAACTTCGCAAAGGAAGATTTTACAGTGCCGTCTTCGTGAATTGCGATATATGCAAGACCTTTTGCGCCGTAGTCTTTCACGAACGCAGTCAGCTTGTCGATCTTCTTTCTCGGCATTGCGCCCTGTCCTTTGGCGTTGATACCGCGGACAGTTCCACCGTTCTCGATAGCGCCGGTGAACACACCGAAGCCGCAGCCTTTCACCACGTCCGTCACGTCGGTCAGTTCCATTCCGAAACGAAGATCCGGCTTATCGGAACCGAAGCGGTCCATAGCTTCCTGCCATGTCATTCTGTGGATCGGAAGCTGTACATCCACATCCAGCACTTCTTTAAAGAGTTTTGCGAGGTATCTCTCATTGACGTCGATCACGTCGTCCACATCCACGAAAGACAGCTCCATATCGATCTGTGTGAATTCCGGCTGTCTGTCGGCGCGCAGGTCCTCGTCGCGGAAACATCTGGCGATCTGGATGTAACGGTCGAAACCGGAGCACATCAGCAGCTGCTTGTAAAGCTGCGGTGACTGGGGCAGTCCATAGAAGCATCCCGGGTGGATACGGCTCGGTACAAGGTAGTCTCTCGCGCCCTCGGGAGTCGTCTTGCCCAGCATAGGCGTCTCGATCTCAAGGAATCCTTCTTCTGTAAAGAACTGACGTGTCAGAGTCATAACACGGCTCTTCATCATCAGATTTCTCTGGATATCCGGTCTGCGCAGGTCAAGGTAGCGGTATTTCAGACGCACCTCTTCCTTTGTCTTGCAGTTCTCTTCTACCTGAAACGGCGGTGTCAGCGACTCGGAAAGAATGCGAAGCTCACTGGGGATCACTTCGATCTCACCTGTAGCGATCTTCTCGTTCACAGCGCCGGAACGTTTTGTCACCTCTCCCACAATAGCGACTACATACTCGGAACGCAGAGACGCCGCTTTCTCAAGAAGCGCCGGATCTGTCTTCCCCTCTTCACACACAACCTGAATGATACCGGAACGGTCACGCACGTCGACAAATACGAGTCCGCCCTTGTTCCTGTTCTTCTGCACCCATCCCATGATGGTCACAGTCTCGCCCACATTTGCCGCGGAGAGTTCTCCGCATCTGTGAGTCCTCTTAAGTCCCTGCATTGATTCAGCCATTGTACACCTCCGTAATATCTGTATATCCCTGTTCTGCAAGCTGTTCCTTCTGGAACTTCTTGTTCTTCTTCATATTCATGATCATAACCTGCATTCCGTCTGCACGGTCCGCTTTTGCCTTCTCCAGCACTTCAAGCAGCTTCTCCTGAGAAATTTTCTTCTCCAGAAGGTAGGCTTTCTTCGGTCTGCTTGTGGGCACCTGATAGCCGCGCTCGAGAAGGAGCATGACGATACGCTCGAATCCAATAGAGAATCCCACCGCCGGCGTATCCTGACCGGTGAATTTTCCGATCATCTTGTCGTAGCGTCCGCCGCCTCCGACAGAGCCGCCGAACTCATCCATGGAGATTTCGAAGATCGTTCCTGTGTAATAGGACATACCGCGTACAAGCGTGGGATCGAATTTCATGCGGAAATCCGCTTCTTTCTCCTGCTCCACGCAGCTGATGATCATTTCCAGACCGTCCGCCGCCTCAGGCGCAAGATAGCCCTGTAATTTCTCCTTACACATGCGAACGCCCTCAACATCGCCCGTAATCTCTTTAAAAAGTTCAAGATACTTCTCAACCGATTCCGCTGCATAACCGTTCTCCTTCAACTCTGCCTCGACGCCGTCAAGTCCGATCTTATCCATCTTGTCCAGCGTGATGAATACACTGTCGTAATCTTCCTCTTTGAAGCCGCTGTAAGCCGCCATAGCTTTCAGGAATCTTCTGTCGTTGATGCGGATGGTGAAGTTGTGGAAATCCAGCTTGCCGAGCAGTGTCGTCGTCGCAAGGATCAGTTCGATCTCAGCCAGATTGGACGGCTCGCCGAGGATATCGATATCACACTGCATAAACTGACGGAAACGTCCTCTCTGAGGTCTGTCCGCACGCCATACATTTCCCATCTGAAGCGCCTTGAACGGAGCCGGAAGCTCGTTCGCATGGTTCGCATAGTAACGGGAAAGCGGAACTGTCAGGTCGTAGCGCAGTCCTCCGTCCACAAGATCAGCCTCTTCTTTCGCCTCATTGATCTTAAGCTTCTCGCCTCTCTTTAAAATCTTGAAGATCAGCTTCTCGTTGTCCCCGCCCTGCTTGCTGCACAGATTTTCGATATGCTCCACGCAGGGGGTCTCAATCGATGAGAACCCGAATGTCTTATATGTGTCCTTGATCAGACTGATGACATAATCCCTGACCTCCATTTCGGACGGCATCATGTCTTTCATGCCTGTGACCGGTTTCTTTTTCAGCGCCATAACCATTCTCCTTTTCGTTCTATCATTTCATCGATCCGGGCAATGTATTCATTGATATTCTTTACATTCTCCGCACGGACCAGATTAATTTCTTTTCCGCCTTCCTTCCGGATCGGGTTTTTCAGCAGGATCTTTGTGGACGCTCCCGCCCCCGCCGCAAGGATGGTCTGTTTTTCTTCCATAATCAGTATATTGTATATTCCGGCTTTGTCAAGTTCTGCATAGCCCACATTCTCAAAATTTCCGGCAATATTCTTCTGCCGGTACAGGTAGTAGGGAACCAGCCCCATCCTGCGGGCGCTCGCATATGCGCTCTCCACCATGCCCGATATCTCCGCATGGAGATCCGCCGTACGCCCCTCCTGTCCGAACCGTGCCGCCCGCTTGATCGCGAGGGCGTGGACGGTCAGGCTGTCCGGGTGCAGCGCTTCCACCTGCCGCAGGGTATCTTCCATATCCCCGATCGACTCTCCGGGAAGCCCGGCGATCAGATCCATGTTGATATTGTCGAAGCCCTTCTTGCGCGCCAGCTCAAATGCCTGCACTGTCTGTTCTACCGTGTGGCGCCTGCCCACAAGATCCAGTGTCTTCTGCTGCATGGTCTGCGGATTGACGGAAATGCGGCTCACAGGATACTCCCTGATCACCGAGAGTTTCTCTTCTGTGATACTGTCCGGTCTGCCTGCCTCCACGGTAAACTCCAGCACGCCGGAGAGGTCAAAACATTCCGTGACTGTGTCCAGCAGACGTTTCAGCTGCTCCGGTTCAAGCGTGGTCGGCGTCCCGCCGCCGATATAGACAGTATCCGGCACTCTTCCTCCTGCTCTGGAGCCGATATACCGGATCTCCTTTATCAGTGCGTCAAGGTAGGCGTCCACCTTGTCTTTCCACTGCCCGATAGGCGATGAACTGAAAGAGCAGTAGGAGCACACGCTGGGGCAGAACGGGATTCCAATATACAGGCTGAAACCTTTGTCGCAGTCCAGTCTGGACAAAAGCGCATTCTCCCGTACCGCGACCTCTGCCGCAAGGAAAGCCTTCTCAGGGCTCACATAATATTTCTCCATCATAAACTGTGCAGCCTCTTCTTCCGAAGCGCCGCCCTCCAGCTGTTCCATTGGAATCTTGGTGGGACGCACGCCTGTCAGCGTTCCCCATGCAAGCTCTCTTCCTGTCTCTTCTGCCAGATACCGGTACAGCCGTCTGGTCACTTCTTTCTTCACAGCCTGTTCCCTCGCCTCTTCGGCGGAGAACACCTGTCCTTCAAGTACTGCATCCACTTCTTCCGGCGCAAGGGAAAAGCAAGAGCCCCCCGGCAGACTGACTGCCATAAGAGGTTCCTGCTTTTCATCTACTTTCTGTATGATCTCTTCGCCTGGGAAAAATGATTTCACAATGTGATATGCATTATAGGTATATTTGTTTTTCTTACTTGCTATCTCGATCATTACTATCTTTTCCCTATCTGTAACTACAGGAACGGATTATATTGTTTCTCATATCCGATCGTTGTCTCTTCCATATGTCCCGGATAGACGCGCGTCTCATCCGGCAGCACAAGGAGTCTGTCCGTGACAGAGCGCACCAGTGCGCTCATGCTTCCGGTCGGCAGATCCGTGCGCCCCACAGACGCCCGGAAAAGCGTATCTCCGCTGAACAGGACATTTTCATCTGAAATGTAATAACAGCACCCGCCGATGGTATGTCCCGGGGTCTGGATCACTTGAATCTTCATACCCGCAGCATCCAGCAGGTCTCCGTCTTTCACAAAGCGGGCTCCAGTAAATGTATAAGGCTGCCCCAGCATTCCGGCTGATGAATTCAGCTGTGCGCTCTCCAGAACTTCTTTTTCCGCCGCGCAGGCATAGACCGGAACCGGAAACTCTTCCAGGAAACGGTCAAGCCCCATGATATGGTCGAAATGCCCATGGGTGAGCAGCACTGCCTTCACCGTCAGTCCCGCATTTTTAATATGGCTGACGAACTCCGGCGGACAGGCCGCCACATCCACGATGAAACATTCCATCGTGTCATCATATCTGACAATATAGCAGTTCGTCCCTACCGGTCCCAGCACAAATTTTTCTATCTTCATTCTCATAATCTCCCATTACGCTGAACAGATCAGCCTGTCGTTCTCTCGATATCGATCACACTCTCAATCTGTCTGAGCTTCTTGATCACTGTATCGAGCTGTTCCCGCCCCTGAACAATAAAGCCCATGTCCAGGGTTGCCGTACCTTTCTTGCTCGTCCGGGTATTGACGGACTTCACATCGATCTTCTCTTCCGTGAATACCTTGGTCACGTCCATCAGAAGCCCCTGTCTGTCGTCCGCAAATATCTTGAGTTCGGCAAGATACTGGCCGCCGCCCTCTGCATCTGATGTATCCTCCCATTCGGCATCGATCAGTCTCTCCCGCTCAGCCGCAGAGAGATGAAGCATATTCACACAGTCTGTCCGATGGATAGACATTCCCCTTCCGCGGGTAACGAAGCCGACGATCTCGTCTCCCGGCACCGGATTACAGCACTTGGAGAACCGCACAGCCATATCGTTAATGCCCTTTACTACGATACCGCTCTTAGATCTTGCGATATGGACTTTCTGACGATTTGCCTCCGAGATCTTCTCGAGGATCGTCTCGTCTGTGATCTCTTTCTTATGTTCTTTCTCGTACTCTTCCTGCAGGCGGTTCACCACCTGGCCTTCCTTCAGGCCGCCGTGGCCGATGGCCGCAAGGACCGCATCCCAGTCCCGGAAGCCGTACTTTTTCTGTACGATCTGCTGATATTTCGGTTTCAGGATGTTCAGCAGATCAATATTTTTGCTGCGGCAGTAGGATACGATCAGCTCCTTGCCGCGGACAATATTTTCTTCTTTAAACTGTTTCTTGAACCACTGGTTGATCTTGTTTTTCGCCTGTGTGCTCTTGACAATGTTGAGCCAGTCCCGGCTCGGTCCCTTAGAATTCTGCGACGTAAGGATCTCGATCCTGTCGCCGTTCTGTATCTTATAATCAATGTTGACAAGTTTTCCGTTTACCCGCGCTCCGACCATCTTGTTTCCCACCGCACTGTGGATCGCGTAGGCGAAATCCACCGGCGTGGAGCCATTGGGCAGGTTCTTCACATCACCGTTCGGGGTAAAGCAGTAGACGTCCTCCGCAAACAGGTCAAGGTCGCCTTTCAACAGACTTAAGAACTCTCTGTTATCGGACATATCTCTCTGCCACTCAAGAATCTGGCGCAGCCAGTTGAGCTTTGCCTCCTGAGACGCCATGCTCTTCGCCGCATCCGCACCCTCCTTGTATTTCCAGTGGGCCGCGATACCGTATTCAGCCGTCTTGTGCATCTCCTCGGTACGGATCTGGATCTCGAAAGGCTGTCCGGAAGGCCCCATCAGCGTCGTGTGGAGCGACTGGTACATATTCGGTTTCGGCATAGCGATGTAATCTTTAAAGCGCCCCGGGATGGGAGTATACATCTCATGGATCACGCCCAGAGCCGCGTAACAGTCTTTCACCGAATCAACGATAATGCGGACCGCAAACAGGTCATACACCTGATCCAGCGTCTTGTTCTGGTTCACCATCTTCTTATATATACTGAAGAAATGCTTTACACGTCCGTAGACCTTTGCCTTGATGTGGGCATTCTTCATATGCTTCGATACTTCCGCCACGATCTGCTGAACGAACTCTTCTCTCTCTGTCTTGCGTTCATTCAGATCGTGCACAAGCTGATAGTAGACGTCCGGCTTCCAGTATTTCAGGGACAGGTCGTCAAGTTCGGTCTTAATCTTCGAAATACCCAGCCTCTGTGCGATGGGAGCGTAGATATCCATCGTCTCACGGGCCTTTTCCTGCTGCTTCGCCGGAGTCATAAACTCAAGCGTACGCATGTTGTGAAGCCGGTCCGCCAGCTTGATAATGATAACCCGGATGTCCTTTGCCATGGCAAGGAACATCTTTCTTAAGTTCTCCGCCTGTACTTCCAGCTTATCCTGCGAATAATTGAGCTGTCCCAGCTTTGTAACGCCGTCCACCAGAAGAGCCACCTCTTCGCCGAACTCCCTTGTAATGTCATCCAGCGTCATGTCTGTATCTTCCACAGCATCGTGGAGCATACCCGCCACGATCGTCTCTTTATCCATCTCAAGGTCTGCAAGGATGATCCCCACCCACAGCGGATGAATGATATATGGCTCGCCGGATTTTCTCACCTGATCTTTATGCGCTTCTTTGGCGATCCTGTACGCTTTCTCGATCATGGAGATATCCGTTGAAGGATGGTATTTTCTCACTCTTGCGACAAGCGCCTGATAGAGCTGCTCCGGATCCTGATAATCCTCGGGAGCCTTTACGGCATGGCCGTCAACGACCTCAAGATTCTTGTTCAACTGTTCATATTCAAGTGTTCCTGCCATATTACTACCCCCTTGCACTGTTACAGTTTATCTATAATGTATAATATTTCTAAATAAAAAGGATGCCTCTGTAACTTCGGGGCATCCCCACTGATTCTATGATAACTCTATAATATTCATAGTATAGCACTATTTTGTCGATTTTCAAACATTTTTCTGTAAGCAGGGTAATCTAATTATGTTTTTAACAATTTTAATCAGTATTTTTAATGTTAAAATAAAAGCAGTTTTGAACAGACAAATTTCCAGCCGAATCTTCATGCCTGAAGAGATCTCATTTTGTAAAACTCTCCCTTTTTATCCATTAGTTCCTGCCAGGTTCCATATTCCAGCAGCCCGCCCTCGCCAATCACGGCAATCTTATCCGCATCCCGGATAGTGGACAGCCGGTGTGCAACAATCAGAGTAGTCCTTCCTTTTATCAGTCTGCGGATAGACTCCTGGATCTTTTTCTCCGACACACTGTCCAGTGCAGATGTAGCTTCATCCAAGATTAAAATCCTGGGATCCCGGGCAAATGCTCTTGCAATCGAGATCCGCTGACGCTGGCCTCCAGACAGATTTTCTCCATGTTCAGTCAGTACTGTATCGAGCCCCTGAGGCAGCTTCGCCACCACATCCTCAAGGTTAGCTGCCCGGACCACTTCCTGTAGCTTTTCTTCCGGAAAATCTTTTAGTCCATATGTGATGTTCTCTCTGAGTGTTCCGGTAAAAATCACGGACTGCTGCGGTACTACAGCAATATATCTGCGGTAGCTCTGCAGATTTATTTTTTCTATATCACAGCCATCAATAAAAATATGTCCGGAATCAGGTTTCATAAATCCGATTGCAAGATTGATAAGCGTTGTCTTTCCCGATCCCGAAGCACCTACAAAAGCAACCGTTTCTCCCTGATGGATCGTCAAATTCAAGTCATTTAAGACAGGCCGTTCATTTTTCGGATATGAAAATGTCAGATGGCTGAATGTGATATCGCCTCTGACATACTCCAGCTTTTTCTTATCCTTGGAATCCTCCACATCATTGGCGCATATAATATCTCCTACAGAATCAACAGATTCCAGCCCCTTCGATATGATAGGAAGAAGCGCGATCAAATTGGATATCTGTGCAACAATAGACGTAAAATACGACTGATACAGAGTAATGTCCCCAATTCCTATAACTTTTCGGTAAGCCATCCATGTAGTAAACGCAAGGCAAAGGACCTGAAATACCTGAAATGCCACCCAGCTGATAGACGAAAAATATGTCTGTACCATGTCCAGCTTCAGCCCCTTTTTTGCAATTTGATCAAGCTGTACTCCCATCTTCTTCGTCTCCTGCTTTTCAAGAGCATGCGCTCTCGCCACAGGAACCATTTCCACCATCTCCATAACTTTAGCGGATGTTTCTTCCATCTCGCGTCGGAAACTGCGATTATACTCCTTTATCTTTCCCTTGAATACTACTACCAGAAATATAGCGACAGGCATAGTCAGTATATAAAACAGAAAAATAACAGGGCTTCTCGTCAGGACAACGCCAAAAGACACAACAATATTCAGCATAGTTGTCAGTACTGTCAGAAATATCTGCGCCGACAGAGTCTGAATCTGCTCTACGTCACGCATTATCTTGGACTGCAGCCTGCCTGACTGGGTCTCTTTATGGAATGATATGGAAAGCATCTGAAGTTTTACGACCAGTGCCTCCCTGAGTCTTCGTTCCACATCACGGACACTTTTTGCATATAGCCATGTATGTACATAATTTGTCGGTATATTCTGAAGCAGGAACAAAATCATAAGCACCGTATTGACGGTGATTGTTCTGGCCAGATGAGGATCATTTCCAGTCACTGCATTGATAAGATTGGCTGTAACCACCGGAATGACCCACGTAGGTGAATGCTTGATCACAAAAAAAATCACCGATCCTGCCAGAGCAGGATAATGTCCCCGGTAAAGAAGGAGCAGCGTCTTCAGGTTGTGACCATGACTGCTGGTGAAGATTCTGGTAATTTTCTTTTCCTGATCTAAACTTTCTTCATAATCAAATGTATCACCATATTTCTTTTTCATAATAATGACAGATCACCTCCTGAGCCGGCTTATTCATAAACCAATAGCCGCTGTCTCTGACAGCCTTTTTCTCAGACACAATATACGCCGGCCAGTCCCAGAGTCCAAATCCCCGGATCCAGCTGCGCTTTTGACACGCAGAAAACATCTCTTCATACCATTCCGTCTGCTCCTGCAGATCCAGATCTCCCTGAAGGGACCAGTCATTAGGGACTCCCGCCGACCCTCTTCTGGACATACACCCCGTTTCTGCAAAAAGAAACGGCTTATCATACTTCTTGACCACCGATTCAATCCGGTTCAGTTCTTCTTCCCATTTTCCTGTCGGATAATATCCGCTGGATGTAATCATGTCCAGGCAGTCCCACCATTTCACATTGTGCTCCTGATATTTATCCGTATTATATGTAACAATCCCGTCATACACTTCCCGCACCAAAGCGATAACCTGTCTCCACTCTTTCTCCCGATGTTCTGACATAACCATCTCACATCCGGCAATAAAGAGATCGCACGCTTCCTTTTGCGCAATCCGGGCATAATGTGTCTGAAAATCCGTATAAGAAGCAAACCAATTCCCCCACTTCGGTTCACAGACTACGTCCTCCTCAAAAAAACTGACGTATGCCCTCCAAGAACCATTTCTACAGTTAACTGTAGGTTTTACACCTACTGTCATACCCTTTGATTTCGCATAGCGAATTATATCCACCAGTTCCTCATCAGAGCAAGTCCCCTCGGAGGTATAGCAGATTTCTTCTGAATGAGCGGTTTCCTGCAATCCGTTTGGAGCAAATATCACAAAATCCGCTCCAGTCTTATCGATCATAAAATCCAGACTCTTCTTCGCTTCCTCGCTGTTCAGCGTTCCCCGTCGGCAGAACGGCGCAAAATTAATCCCTCTGTACATAATTATCCTCCGCACAAATATTGTCATATGACAGTTTTTTGCAGGAAATACAGGTTTTCCCAAACTGTCTGCTAAGTATAGCACGGCGAGAAGATCCATGATATAATAAACAGGCAAAAAAATTGTATAAATCTCTTTATCAAAGAAGGGACCTGATGGTTATGAAACCTTATTTTGAATATTCAGATACTTTGAATTCACCCTATGAAGCTTTCATATTCGAAGCGGAACACAGCGGAATCTTTCCTGTCAGATCACACTGGCATTATTTCATAGAGATTCTCTATATGATTGAAGGGCAGGCATATGTAGAAGCAGGAAAAGAAACCTGTGTGCTGGAACCAGAAGATCTGATTATATTCTACTCTCAGGTACCGCACAGTATATATCTCTCCGGAAGTTTTCCCCTGCACTATTATGTCCTGAAAGTTGATCCTATGCATTTGAATATACCTTCCAGCAGTCTGCCCGGCATATCAGACATACTTCGCATGGCAGAATCCGAACCCGAAGTAAGATGCTACTTCCGTCGAGAGGAACTGGAGCATACCCGGATGAAGGCATTATTTGACCGGGCAGTAGACGTAGTAACCCATAAGCAATTCGGATATGACATACAGGCGCATTCTCTGTACTGTATGATCATATCCGAATTGCTTTCCATATGGTATAAAAACGGGTTCAGAATACATAAAATTCCCGCAGACAATTCCGATCAAAAGGCGCTTGTATCCGCCGCCCAATATATCAGCTGTCATTACCCGGAAGAAATCCGGGTGGAGCAGCTTGCTGCTCTGGCAGGAATGAGCTATTCCAGCTTTGCCGCCAAATTTCACAGATACTATGGAATGCCATGCAGTACCTACATCAGAAAAGTGCGGATAAGCCATGTGGAAGACTTGCTCCTGCAGACTGATTATGATCTTACTTACATCAGTCAGGAAACAGGATTCTGCGACTGCAGCCATCTGATCCGTGCTTTCCGGAAAGAAAAAGGTACGACACCGAAACAGTTTCGATTTTCCAGGTAAAATATATCCTCTCCTCATTATCTATAAGCACAGAACAGGTCAGAGCATCTATTCCTTTACACACAGAATCGGAGACGTATTTTTATAAGGCATGTATGCCCGTTACTGATAATTCACAATCGTAAGCTGCAGTGTCCTTCTCCCCATGTATTCGTTGATTGTCGGATAATATGTAAACGACATGACCTGCTTCCTCTCCATCGCCTGCAGGCAGTCTTCCACATCGCCGAAGTACACGGCTTCCATCTGGTTTCCCTGCTGATCCTGAAGTCTGCATTTAAGCACATTTCTGTTTTTCCCAAAGATGCGCGGACTTATAGCTCTCAGGTTCCTCTCGGCAAAGAGAGGCTTCGGATTCCCCTTGCCGAATGGTTCCAGAAGTTCAAGTTCATTTACAAGCTGTTCCGTGATATAGGGGAACGGCAGTCTCATATCGATGGATACTTTTTCCTGAAGATCCTCGTCGCTCAGCTCGCAGAGCTCATTGATCGTCTCCCGGAAGCGCTCCACATTCTCTTCTTCCAGTGAGAGCCCGGCTGCCAGCTTATGCCCGCCGAACTTGGTAAACAGCGCCCTGCACCTGCACATCTGGGCAAACATATCGTAAGTCTCGATGGAGCGCCCGGAACCCTTGACTCCCTCTTCCGCTCTTGTAAGCACAAATGTAGGTCTGTAATATTTCTCACGAATGCGCCCGGCAATGATCCCCGCAATGCTCTCATGACAGTCCGGCAGATAAACCACAAGCACCCGGTCGTCCTTCAGAGAGGTACTCTCGATCATCTGCACCGCTTCCTCGACACCCCGCTCGGTCATCTCTTTCCTGCTGTCATTAAGGGCTTTTAAGTCCTCCGCCAGCATGACCGCATCCCGTCTGGTACGGGCGTTCAGTAGATCCAGAGCACGCTTTGCCGTGTCCAGTCTTCCGCTGGCATTGATACAGGGGCCGATAACAAACCCGATATGATAAGCGTTCAGCCGCTCCACATCAATACCCGTACATTCAATCAGAGCTTTCAGCCCCGGATTCTGCGTCCGTTTGAGCATCTCCAGTCCCTGCTTTACAAAGATCCGGTTCTCCCCGGTCAGATCCATCACATCGCCCACTGTGGCGATGGCTACATTTTCCATAAGGTAGTCCACATCTTCCGGATCCCTCAGCATTACATTATACAGCGCCTCGATCAGCTTATATGCCACCGCTGCGCCGCACAGCCCCTTAAACGGATATTCGCAGTCCGCCCTGTGGGGATCGACCACTGCGTCAGCCCGGGGCAGTATGTATTCTTTCTCCCCGTTCATTTCCACATAGGGTACTTCATGATGATCCGTCACAACGATCGTCAGTCCGTTTTCTTTCCCGTAGGCAATCTCATCCGCTGCGGCAATCCCGTTGTCACAGGTGATGATCGTGTCGATTCCGTCGTCGATCGCCCGGTCGATCAAGTCGATATTCAGCCCGTACCCATCCTTGATCCGGTCCGGGATATCCGTATCCACATCCGCTCCCAGCTCCGAGAGTCCCTGCTGGAGAATGTACGTGGCATTCACCCCGTCTATATCATAATCACCGATCACACGGATCCTCTTCTCCTCCCGGATCTTCTCTGACAGGATCTCCACCGCCCGGTCCATATCTTTCATCAGCATACCGTCATAGAGATCTGCTATCGTTCCGTTCAGATAGAAATCAACAGCCTCATCCCCGATGATATCCCTGTTGCGGATCAGTCTCGCAAGAATCGGCGAAATATGATATTTCTCTCCAATCTGATTAAAATCCGCTTTTTTCATAGTGATGAACCATTTTTCCATATCTGCTGTGCCTCCCGAATATGCAGCGGCGAAATATGCTGCTGTTTTATATCTTTTCTGAATGTATTTACTGATACACTTACCTTAATAGCATAGCAAAGCTGTTGCTGTTTGAAAAGTGATTTATGCTGATCCTGATTAGAAAAACGGGGGATGCCGCATAAATGCGGCATCCCCTAAAACCCGTAGTTTCAGCCGGAAAGCTGAACCATTGCCTGTCGTAGTATTATTTTTCCTGTCCGAGAAGTTCCCTTATCTGTTCTGCCGGGAGATTACAGTCGGCTGATATCTCCTCTATAGTTTTCCCCTCCCGGAAGAGCCTGAAAATCATCTCTGCAAGTTTCAGTCCTGAAGCCTGACCATCCTTCAGACCAGAGGCTCTGCCCTCCTGCAGTCCGGAGGCCCTGCCCTCCTCCCATGCTTCTTCCCGCTCCTGTCTGATATGTTTCTCCTGATCGTATTCAAAAATACTCATCGCTTTCGCCTCCGCCCTGTGCTTCGTCAAAAAATCCTTTAGAACATCTTCCGCAATACACTCATCGATTGCCCGCTCCACAGCCTCCGCCAATGGCTGCTCTTTTGAATACAGGCGGATCTTATCCGTGTATACTGCGTAATCCTTAAGCGTCCTGCACGCTTCCTTAAGCCTGCTGTTATTTGACCCTGAAATATTGAGCATCACTGCTTCCAGTTCCAGTTTCGGGTTCTCCACCTTTATCCTGTACATATCCGACAGTCTCAGCAGCGTCTCCTCCGGCATATCTTTTTCCCCATTGTAGAAGATAACAAACTCCGGCGGCGGAATCTGCACGACCTTGGTTCCGTACAGGTTCTCGTTCCTCGTCATTCCCGCATAAAACTGGGAAATATAGATAAGGAAACGCAGCGGAAGGTTCGGGTTATAGGTGGACTGATGTTCATAAAGGGAAAGTCTCCCGTCGATCAAAAATGACAGATCGTTCTTCATCGACATATAAACAGCATTCTCAAGTGTATTGATTTCCAATAGTTCCAGAAACCTCTCTGCTATATCAATTGGGAATAAAAGCATCGAGATTTTCCTGAATGTAATTAGAAATGATGAAATGGCGAAATGCCTTTCAGAAACAAAAACATGCCGGAATGTATTAATGCTTTGGCTATATCATAGCACAGGAGCTGGCGGGATTCCAGATGATTTTTTTCTAACCTGTTTTTCAAAACCTTATTGACTTTTTTTCGTCACAGTGCTATACAGTATTTAGAAATATTTCTAAATACTTTGGAAAGGAAGTGGACGATTGAGTTTTGCCGAGACGTTTAAAGCGTTATCCGACCCGGTACGCCGCGAAATACTGGAGATGTTGAAAAACGGCAGGCTCTCTGCCGGAGACATAGCCGCGAACTTTGACATGACGCAGGCAACCGTCTCCTATCACCTGAAAATTCTGAAAAAGGCTGATCTGGTCCGCGAGACGCGGGAAAAGAATTTTATCTATTATGAATTAAATCTGACCGTGCTGGAGGAAGTCATGGTCTGGCTTTCAGATCTGAAAGGAGAGAATTAAACGATGGAGAATGTAAAAAAATATAAAATAACAATTATCATTACAACACTGAGCACACTGCTGCCGATCCTGTTCGGCCTCATCGTATGGAACCGGCTGCCCGAACAGATTGCGACACACTGGGGCGCAGACGGACAGGCGGACGGATACTCGGGAAAAGCGTTTGCCGTATTCGGCATGCCCTGTATTCTGGCCGTACTGCAGCTGTTTGTCTCTTTTATCACCCTTAATGACCCGAAGAGGCGAAACATCCACAAAAAGCCACTCACGCTGGTGCTCTGGATCATCCCGGTAATGTCGCTTATCGTAAACGGTATTACTTACGGGGTTGCTCTCGGCATGGACATAGATGTGGGGATTATTGTTTCTATACTGATTGGCATCCTCTTCATCGTCCTCGGGAACTATATGCCGAAGCTCCAGCAAAACTACACAATAGGTATCCGCGTTCCATGGACACTGAACAGCACAGAAAACTGGAACCGGACACATCGGCTGGGCGGAAAGACGTTTATACTGGGCGGCTTCCTCCTGATCATCACGGGCTTTCTGGGCAATGCAATGGGCGATTACGGAACACTTGCCGCGCTTATCGTAATTGTACTGATCTGCGCAGGAGTGCCGGCAGTGTATTCTTTCTGGCTGTTTAAACGAGGAGTGTAAATTCAGTAGAACTAAATGCCAATGGAAATAATGTCCGCAATCCACCGGGAGGCGGGTGCGCTGGCGATACCTGCTGCCCGTCTCCCAGTGGATACTTTTCCAGTCTGTGAAATTCGTAACTTGTCTTAAACTATTCCAGCACAACAATCTGCTCCTCATAGGAACCGATATACACGCTGCCCGGAATCCGGTTTTCGCGCGGCGGTTCATAGTAAAACCGTATTTTCTGTCCTTCTTCATAATACTCCCCCGGCTCTGGGAGCGCCCATGAAATATCAAGAGTGATTTCCGTCTCGCCGATGTCCGCCAGATCTGCCATGACGACCATAGATTGCGGCCTCTCATTGTCGATCGACAGGATTTCTCCCTCTGCGGAAACAAAATTCATCCGGCTGATATTTGAGTTTGGATTCTCTTTCCCCAGCACCCTGGCACTCCGCGCCGGAAGCGGCCGTTCATCTTCATCCGTTGCAAAATACTGAAAGGCAAGGACATCTCCCTCTTCGAATCCTGCGCAATCGATATCCGGATGATTAAATTTCAGATCGAGCTGCTCATCCTCGAGATAATGAAGTACACTTTTATACTCGTAATTATAATCTTCATCCTCTCCATGGAGCCGCACGGTAACGATCCCGTTCTCCAGATCCATTTTCCGAACCGTCCCAAGCGTTGTATACTGGACCGTCCCAAGACCTCCGGATGTATATGCATCTCCAAACAGGAACAGGACAATGATCAATACAGTAAAAACAGTGATTCCCGTCGCTGTAAGTAACCGTTTTTTCTTAATGCTCATAGACCTCCCCCCTTTTACATATATCCTGCTATAAATATCATTTTTCTAATAATAGCATTTGCGCGGGTGTATGTCAGCATATAAGATAAATTCCGATTTTTCGTACCGACTCAGGAAAGGAAAATCGTTTGAAAAGGGAGCA
>CAMMSL010000001.1 GCA_946499505.1 uncultured Lachnoclostridium sp. | reverse complement strand
CTAACGGGCTTCGTGTTGTTATAGTTATCTAAAGGAATGAGAGTAAAGTGCGACATCCCGGTCCCCCGGGATGTCAATACTTTATGAGGGGGGAGATAGTTGTTTTATCAACTATCTGATTCATAGTATATCCAGAAAATGTGTCCAAAGTATGTTTAAACTCTAAAAGAAAAAGAAAAAACCTTATGAAAATCTTAACTCATTTTATCCGTATTCTGTTCCCGGCGTAGATTTTATCCGGATTGGAAATGCCGTTCAGGCGTGCCAGTGCACTGACAGTAGTTCCGAATCTCAGGGCAATCCCGCTGAGTGTGTCTCCTGACTGGATCGTATAATATTGTGCGGAAGAACCGCTGCTGGTCCCGTTTTCAGGTACTTTCAACGTATTTCCGGCATAGATTTTATCCGGATCAGAGATGTTGTTCAGCTGGGTCAGAATGCTCACTGTTGTACCGTAGCGCTGGGCAATCCCGCTGAGTGTATCGCCCGGCTGGATTACATAGGTGATATACTGGGGAGCCGGCGATGGGGCGGGAGTATTCCCGGAAAGATGGTTTAGACCGGCGTCCTTTATGACTGACGGATAGTCCACATATCCCAGATCCAGATCCACATTTCCGCTGATACCGGGAACACTGCCGGTGCTCGTATACTGCCACATACCGCAGTTTGTTCCGTCAAACTGGTCTGTATAGCGGGCGTACCAGTAAGCATAGCGTTTTGTTAAGTCAGTTCCAAGATATGTGTCAAGAAAATTACGGTTTGTATAAAACATGGCATAGTAGCCCTTTGCTTCTATCCGGTTGCAGAAACTGGTCACAACGTTTCTGGCGAGCGCAGAGGTAAATGTGACTCCCTGTTTTTCAATATAATCCGCGGACGCCTGCTCGATATCATAACAGACTGGATAATCCAGCCGGTATCCGGAAACGGTGCTGATGCATCCGTCAGCTTCCTGTGCTGCCTTTTCAGGTGAAAATGCGTAGCAGAACCAGTAGGCGCCGATCGGAAGTCCGATCCGGTTGCATTCGGAAGCATTTCTCCGGAATTGTTTATCCACAGTATCATAGCCATATCCGGCTCTCAGCATCGCAAACTTGTATCCTGCGGCTTTTACCCGCTCCCAGTCCACTTCTCCCTGAAATTCGCTGACATCAAGACCTTTAATACTCATTTAAGACTCCTTTCATCAATATAACAGTCAGCCGGAGAAATTCCATAAGACTGAAATATTTAATTCAATATATGTCTGAGTGCAATGAAAAGTGCAAAGAGAACATATGCACAGGATTTTCCCGAATTTAACACAGAATATTGTGAATCAGCTGTCAATTGTTGAAAAAAGGACGGGGAAAAACTATAATTGTAACCAAGAGTAAAATGTTTTCAGTAAATAATAACAGTTCAGCCGCGCCAGCCCTGATGGCCGAACGGCTGCAAAAACGGAATGGGAGGAGAGATTATGCGTATTTGTTCAAAATGCGGAACAATCAATGCGGATGACGCCCGCTTCTGCGAAAACTGCGGAACCAAACTGGAAGGAGAGCCGATCACGGCGCCGTCAGCAGAAGAACCGGCAGATTCCGAACCGGTCGTACCGGGAGCGGAAACCGGAGAGGCGGCGCAGACCGCAGGGACAGCGGGAGATATATCATCTGCGGAAATGGGATCAGCAGGAGATGATTTCCGGAGTCAGGAAACCGCAGGACAGGAAACCGCAGGACAGGAAGCTGCGGGGCAGGAGTCTGTGGAACACGATCCTGCGGAGCACAGATCAGCGGACCAGGAGCAGGTCGTGCGTCCGTCACAGCGCAGGCGCCAACAGCAACAGCAGTCCGCACAACAGCAGGACAGCGCCAGGAAGCAGGTCACGATCAAGAAACCGGATGTCGGGAAGATGAAGACAGGGATCAGGAAACTGACGAAACTACAAAAAATCGTGATCGCAGAGGTGATCTGTCTGGCAGTAGTGATCGCTGCATTTTTTGTGATAGGGGACAGAAAATACAGTGCTCAGTCTGTGGCAGAGCGATATTTTGAGGCATACGTGTCCCATGACTGGAAGACAGTGTACGGCCTGCTTGAACTCCCGGATGGAAGCTTTATGCAGGAGAGCCAGTTTGAGGAAATGATGGAGAAAACCCAGGTGCCGGATATCACGAATTACACGGTGAGACAGCAGACGGGTGCGGAAGGCGGAATCGTACAGAATTTCAATGTGGAGTATTCTGTCTCCGGACAGGGAACTTCCAGCTCACAGCTTTCCCTTGTACGTCAGAGCGATAAGGCAATGTTCCTGTTTGATACATGGAAAGTATCAGCTGCAGGAATGCTGGTGGAAAATTATCCGGTTACGGTACCTGCGGGAGCAAGAGCGGCTGTAGACGGCGTCGAACTGACAGAAGAGTATATGGTCTCAAATAATGCAGATGGCACGGATACATATCAGATTTCACTTTTTAACGGTGTACATACGATCACAGCGGCTGTCCCGTGGTGCGAGGTGTATGAGGGTGAATTCGATACATCGGCAGAAGGAAGTGTAATAGTTGAGGATCTGACATTGACGGATACAGGAAAAACCGCACTTCAGGCAAAGATGCAGGAGGCGCTGGAAAGTTTCTATACATCAGCGCTGGCAGGCGATGATTTTAGTGCAGTATCCGGTCTGTTTGCAGAAAATGCCGCCGCAGAATATGAAGATACTTACAACGATCTGCGGGACAGGCTGACGGATGATCCTGATGATTATTATACGCTGAACCAGATCACATTCGATGACTTTCGCTGCAGTTTTAATGCTGAGTCCGGCACGATCAGCGGAGAGATGGACTGCGATTATACGGTCGATTACACATATACATATTCAGGATTCGGCAGTTCGAGGACCGAGAATGAGACAAATGACGGTTCTGCTTATGTAGGAGCAACATTTGTATACGAGGGAGACACTTACAAACTTCAGTACGTGAATATACCGAATGTATGGTGGTATTAATATTAAAGCTGAGAATGGGAGGAATGAGTTATGGCGAAATTTTGTACACAGTGCGGCAGGCCTTTGAAAGATGGTGAGATATGTACCTGCCAGAAGGAGAAAAACAATACGGTGAAAATGGAGTATACAGCGCCGGAACAGAAAGATAACAGCAATGCTGCCGGGTTGGACAATGCGCAGCAGTCAGCAGGATATTTTGACGCAAATGGATGGAATGCAGGAGCGGGCGCTTCCGCGGGGAAGACGGATGCCGGTTCCGGACAGCAGGGGCAGGCTGGCCCTGCTCCGGAAAACACGCAGGCTGGTACAGCCCGTGGAAACACGCAGGCTGGTACAGCCCGTGGAAACACACAGGCGGGGACAGCCCGGGGAAATGCGCAGACGAGTACAGCCCGGGGGAATACACAGGCTGGAAACGGAACGGACTCCAATACGTTTACTTATTCATTTTCCACGGCAGACTGGGTGCCGTTTGGTAAACTGCTCGGCTTCGGGGAATCTGAGAAAAATGATGTGACAGGATGCTTTGAGAGGGGGAAGAAAATCGTACCGGAGCTGGTCGCACCCTGCGAGCAGGAGATCCCAGTCAAACAGTACGATATCTGTAATGCACGTTCTAAAATCCGGGGGCTGTGGCAGGAAGGACGCCTCCAGGTGACAAATAAGAGGATCCTATTTAGGATGAGCGGCCGTTCGTGGATTGGCAGAGTGATGGATTATAAGGAATTTAATATCGACGAAGTGGCAGGAATCAGCATATCCAACGGAGTCAGGTTCGGTCTGTTTGATTTCATTATCGGCCTGCTGATCGCTGCCGTGATCATTCTTCTTTTTGGCGCGCGGTTCGGAATAGAAGTTGCGTTCAGCAGCTCATCTATATTCAGGGGACTAATGTTCCTTATCGCAAATATCGGGGGACTTGCGGCAATCGGCTCTTTCTTTATAGTAAAGAAGAAATACTTTATCAAACTGTTGATCATGTCGCTTGCAACCGGCCTGCTTACGATGTCAGTTATTGCAACAAGGAGTGCGTTCCTGCATGGATTTTCTTCTTTCCTGAGCATACTCAGTGTGATTCTGACAATCGTATCACTGTTCCTGTTTTCACTGAAACCGAGCATGAGCATCATGGTACAGACAAAATGTGAGTCTGCGGCGCCGATCTGCATATTAAGTCCCCGTTCAGTCGTTTCTGTCACAGAGGTACTGCCGGGCGATGATGCAGATATTGCAATTGAAGAGCTGGGATCCATGATCATGGATATCCAGAAGCTTGGCGACTATGGAATTAAGAAATGGAAAGAAGACTGATATGTATTATCTCACGACAGGCTATCCTCTTGGAACAAAAATTGAAGAGGGAAGGCTCATTTACAGGGTAGCCCTGAATGGAAGATATTATCCACTCATTCCGGTGGAACGCCGGATCTGGGAGGCGTTCCTTTTAGGGGCCTATGAGGAAGATGTTATCGGAAGGCTCAGCGAGGCGGACCGGTCGGCTTATCAGGTGACAATGCAGAAGTTCTGTCAGCAGACAGGACTTCTGCAGCAGCTCGACGAACCGGCGTTTACCCGGCTTGGCGAACTGCTTTTTCTCCGTCAGGGAATAGGAGAAGGACTTGATATTGAAGATGGGACATATAAGATCCTGTTCCGGCAGCAGGTCATGGTAACAGAATCAGAGTATGAAATCTGGTGTATGGCGGACGGTTCCACACCTTGCAGGGTGATGGAACAGCGGCTGTCAGGAGGAAAGGTGACAAGTTTCCGGGAGACTGTCATACGGATGTGCAGAAAAGGACTGCTGATCGCGTCGGGCAGAGAATAGAGGCAGTTATGGGAATTTTTGATTTTTTACGGAGCAGTGTCAGGCAGCAGGAGACAGTCAGTGATGTGCAGGAGGAACGGACTGCATTGAGTGATCTCCAGCAATATGTGAGATCAAACAGCTCTTTGGGCAGTCATGCGTCTGAGAGAGACGCGGCAGGCGGAACCGGGCTGCGGCTGCCGGAGTTCGGCGGGAAAAATCTGGCAGAAACAGCTCCGATATCCGCAGAGGCTGAGGGAAAGACTCTGGAACAGATTGCGGATGGCAAACGCATTTCAAAGACAATGGAGCAGTATGAGGGAGAATACCGGAGACTGCAGAATGGATTTGAAAGAAATTTTTATGACGGTTCAGCCGGAAGGACAGAGAAAGCAGAGCTTGGGAAACAATATTGCCAGAATGTGAATGCCATCTGTGAGATGCGGGACAGGGAGAAAACTCTGGGGCATGAACTGGACGGCGTGAAAAATCAGATGGCGGCTATGCATATGGACCATCCAAATGGATTTTCAACGGCTGATCAGGCAAAGTATGAAAGTCTTCTCGGTCGGCGCAGACAGCTTGAATCAGATATCAGCAGGCTGGGCAGCATGGAATATCAGCTGGAAGGAAACAACAGAAGTATTGCGGGATGGCTGGGAGAACGGTATGTACCGGTTGTGGATCTTCCACAATATAACAAAGAACAGACCGTATCAAATCTGGAAAAACATTTTGAAGAATGTGAGAGGAAACTCGAGGAGGGAAAAGCTCTTCCGAGAGATGCCTACGCATTTGCGGCAACGCAGAATTATATGAAGGACGCATTGAATCAGGCCAGAGGAATCGATGTAAACGGCAGCCGGATCAGTGATGAACGGATCGATCGGGCGCTCGCAAAATCTGAAGCGCTGTCTGAGGCTTATAAGGATACATTTCGAGATCACAAATTTCTGCCGGACGGTACTTACAGTCAGTATACGGAAAAGAACCGCACCGGATCGGAAGTGCTCAGCTGGCATTCTGCAAAGACTGACGAGGATGGTTTTACATCTGTTACAAAGACCGATACGGGACTGCTGAAAGGAACTCTGTCATATTCTGCAGATTTACAGGCGAAAAAGGCAGCGGCGGCCGCAAATGCATCCGTATTGGAGAATTCTTTCCAGTATGATCGTGAAAAGAGTAATTCGGAGATTCATATAAAAGGTGGAAACAGGCTGGGTTATGCTGATGTATCTGCGGAAGGAAGCGTGGCAGATCTGAGGACCGGCAGACTGCGGGTATCTGCCGAGTGGGATCTGGCAAAGGGAAATATAAATGTGTCCGGAGGTTCAAAAGAAAAGGACGGTCTTACATTTGAGGCTTCCGCCGAATATGCGGCCGGACAGAAAAAAGCCGGCGCAGATATAGATGCTGCGAAATGGAAGGCAGATATCACGAACAGTGAAAAGGACTTTACCGCTAAATTCAATGCAGATGTCAATACAGGAGAAAAGGCGCCTGTAATGTATGCGGCAGGAGCGGGAAAAACTTCGGATACAACAGATTCGCCTGTGAGGACGAAGATTGATTCCAGCGTACATGATGTGGAGCAGGATAAGATAACGAATGAATCGGTGAAAAATTCGTTTGCGGACGGGAATTACAGAACAGTCGTGGCAGACAGGGATATTGATCTGTACCGGGTGTTTGACGGGCACAGAGCACGGTCCGACGGATCTTTCTTTACAACAGAAAAACCTGTGGACAGGATGCAGAGCAAAATGGACAGCGCGCTGCTCCAGGAATGGGGAAATGGAAAGACTTATTTTGAAAAGATCACAGTGCCGGCAGGCACAAAAATGAATATCGGGAAAGCGGCGCCTCAGGTTTCGTCCACCGGACAGGAACTCCCCGGCGGGGCTGATCAGGTACTGCTTGACCAGGATTTCTTCAAAGATCATCCGGAAATCAAGCCGGTTGCCAAACCCCTGGGATATCATACCGGATTTAAAGAGTTTTCCGAACGGGCGGATCAGTACGAGCAGAAATTATCGGAGGGCGCGGACGTTACACATGGTCCGGATAATCCGCCTAATCCTCCTGCAGGTTCGCCGGAAAGAGCAGATCAAGAGCAGGATAACCTGTCCATGGAGTCAGAAGCGGGTGAGGAGACCGCGGGAGAAGACGAGATCGCCGAAGAGGGAGAGAAATCCGAAGAGGGAGAAGCCCCTGAGGCGGATGAAGAGACTGCTGAAGAAGAGGAACCGGAGGAGCAGGAGACGTCAGAAGAAGACGAAGAGACACCTGAAGAGGGGGAAGAAACCGAAGAAGAGGAAACGTCGGAAGAAGACGAGACGGTCGAAGAGGGAGAGGAATCCGAAGAAGGAGAAGCCCCCGAGGCGGATGAAGAGACTGCTGAAGAAGAGGATCCGGAGGAGCAGGAGACGTCAGAAGAAGACGAGATGTCCGAAGACGAAGAGACACCTGAAGAGGGAGAGGAAACCGAAGAGGGAGAAGCCCCCGAGGCGGATGAAGAGACTGCTGAAGAAGAGGAACCGGAGGAGCAAGAGGAGTCGGAAGAAGACGAGATGCCCGAAGGCGAAGATGTTCCCGAAGAGAATGAAGAAAACGGTGAGGACAGCGGTGAGGATAGTGGCGAAGACAGCGGATCCGGCATGGACTCAGGTATGGATTCCGGCGGGGATTCTGGCATGGATTCGGGTATGGACTCCGGCGGAAATTCTGGCATGGATGAAGGCGGTGGATACGATTATGGCGGTTACGGGTATTGACCGCAGTAGACGGGATTTCTTCATATTGCAGACAGCAAATACATCGGGAGGATGATCAGATGAAACAGATAGAAGTATTTGACGGCAACAAGCTTCGAACGGATCCGGTGCCGTATCCGACCCGGAATGCCAGATGTGCATTTATTGGAACCAATGCGGTTGGCGGAGATACATATGTGCCGTTGGATGCGGATCTCCTGAGCCGTCATATTATGTTCCTGGGCGGAATCGGAACAGGAAAGACAAATGCGTTCTTCCAGATTATGAGACAGCTCAGGGGCAGCATGACCGGCGAGGATGTGATGATCATATTCGACACTAAGGGAGATTTCTATCAGGAATTTTATCGCCCGGGAGATGTGGTCATCAGTAATGATGAAACCGCGACAGGCCCGTCAGATCCGGATTATTGGAATATCTTCAATGAGATCGAGCTGGATGAGCATATGGAAGAAAATATTGTCGAGATCAGTAAGACGCTTTTTCACAGTAAGATTGAGGGGTCTAACCAGCCTTTTTTCCCGAATGCAGCTAAAGATCTGTTCAGTGCGATCCTGACACATTTTACGAGAAATAAGGAGACGCTGCACGGCGACAATGAAAGCCTTCGGGCGTTTCTCGACCGTTCGCCTACAGCGGAAATCAGAGAGATGCTGAAACAGCATGAAGATCTGCGCGCCATGGTAAGCTATATTTCGGATGACCGCTCTCCTCAGACGCAGGGAGTTATGTCAGAGTTACAGCAATTATCCAGAGAGATATTTCTCGGTAATTTTAAGAAACGCGGCACTCTTTCTATGAGGGAACTCGTGCGGGCAAAGGGCGGCAGGTTTATTTTTATTGAGTATGATCTGGGAATCGGGAATATGCTTACACCAATCTACAGCCTTCTGTTTGATATGGCTATCAAGGAAGCTTTGTGCCGCAAGAAAAGTGAAGGCAGCGTCTACTTTGTGGCGGATGAGTTCCGGCTGATCCCGAATCTGCAGCATGTGGATGACGCAGTGAATTTCGGAAGAAGTCTGGGAGTAAAATTCATGATCGGGATACAGAATGTAGAGCAAGTCTTTGAAGTGTACGGGGAATCAAGGGCGAGGAGTATACTTTCCGGTTTTCTGACATCTGTGTCATTTCGTGTGAATGATGCAGGCTCCAAGGAATTTATAAAGAAACTGCACGGAGTTAACCGGAAGAAAGAGGTCTATATGGCCTCGGTCCAGGGCAGAGGCATCGTTGAGAATGTGCGTGATGCAAATGTTGTAGAGGACTGGGATATCACCCGGCTGGGTATTGGGCAGGCGATCATCGGGCTTCCGGGAAAAGAACCTTTTTTATTTCAGTTTAAGAAGGCATAGGAAAGAAGGTACTGAGTATGGATAATATGACGAAGAAAGCGATATGGAAAGGTATAGCTGCCATAATGGGGATTTTGATCGTTGCCGCTGCAGCATGTACTGTGCTTGTTTTAGTATGGCCTTCGGGCAGCGGAAGTATGATCCGTAATATGAAAGCGTCGAAGACGGAACTGCAGGAAATCGCGCCTCGGGCGTCAGAAGCTCAGACAAAGGATGAAATCCAGATCATTGGCTCAGGAGAACCTGCACAGCCGGAGGAAGATGAAGAGAAAGAAAGTGATCTGACGGCAGATTATATCATACCTGACAGTAATACAAAGCTTCTGACTGATGCAGATATTCAGGGGCTGACAGCACAAGAACTTAATTATGCGAAAAATGAGATTTATGCAAGACATGGACGTATGTTTGACTCCAAGGAGCTTCAGGATTACTTTGACAGTAAGTCCTGGTATAAAGCCGAGTATCCTGCGGATGAGTTTGATGCGGAAAGCGGCAGCATTCTGAATGAAACGGAAAAGAAGAATGCCGATTTTCTGAGGGACGCTGAAAACGAATTAGAGCCGGGCGGATATAAACTTGACCAGTAAACAGGAGGTGCAGGGGTGAAAAAGTGGAAAGCGGCAGCAGCCGTCTTATGTCTGGGGATAATCCTGACTGCGTGTTCTTCCGATCAGGAGAAGGAGGAACAGCAGGAGAAGCCGGTCCCTGATCTGGAGATTAAGGTAGAAGAGCAGGAAAATACGGCAGAGGAAAAGAACAGCGGAGAGGACGGAAGTATAGAAGGGTCTGACGAGGAGACCGGGGAAAGACGGGAAGAAATTGTAGTCCTGGATCCGGGGCACTCATCGGTGGTAGCGGAGGGAACGGAACCGCTGGGACCCGGATCATCAGAACAAAAAGCAGCGGATACATCAGGCACTAGCGGTGTGTCTACCGGTATTCCGGAATATGAACTGACTCTGACGGTAAGTCAGAAGCTGAAATCCGAATTAGAAAATCGCGGATATACGGTTGTTTTGACGAGAGACAGCAATGATATACCGATGAGCTGTGTACAGAGAGCCACTGTGGCGAATGACGCAGATGCAGATGCTTTTGTGCGGATCCACGCCAATGGGATAGATGATTCTTCCGTTCAGGGGGCAATGACTATATGTATTACTGAGCAGAATCCATTTTACCCGGAACTGTATCCTCAGTCGCGGGCGCTTTCGGATGATATCATCAATGAGTTGTGCAAAGCTGCAGGGTGTGAAAATGACGGTGTCTGGGAGACAGATTCAATGAGCGGAAATAACTGGAGCGAGATTCCGGCTACGATCGTGGAAATGGGATATATGACGAACCCTGAGGAGGACCAGCTTATGGCTTCAGAAGAGTATCAGAATAAGATGGTCCAGGGTATTGCCAATGGAATCGATATTTATTTTGGCTATTAAAGGGAGAAACAGAAAATGGAGAAAGGAAATACTATTTGGAAAGTGATTGCGGTTATTCTGGGCGTCCTGATCGTGCTTGGCGCGGCGGGATCTGTTTTGCTGCTTGTCCTGCCGTCCGGAACGGTGAGGGCAGGTTCAGAAAAAACGGAACAGACGGAAATCCAGGCCAGTCAGCCGACAGAAGAAGAAACACAGATGGCGGCGGAGATTAAGGTTACGTCTTCAGGATCCGAAAGCACGAAAGCAGATACCGCGGGAAATGCGGAAGACGGTGAGGCCCATCGTTATGAGATCATTAATGAGCGTATGACATGGGCAGAGGCCGAAGCTTACTGTGAGGCAGAAGGGGGCCATCTTGCCACAGTCGGGAGCGAAGAGGAGTATGCCAAAATACTTGAAGCCGCCGGCACTACGTCAAGACAAGTGTTATGGCTTGGCGCTTCGAGACAGTCAGACGGGACATTCCGATGGGTGGACGGCGAAGAATTGTCATATACGGACTGGATGACGGGAGAGCCCAACAATGAGACCGGTGATGAGGATTATCTGGTCATGTTTATTGTAAACGGTGAATGGGTATGGTCTGATGTGCCAAATGATCTGAGTACATATTATGGTGAGAATACAGTAGGTTTTGTATGTGAGTGGGATGAGTGATGAATGTTTCGCATGAACTTATCGTTCCGGAAACAGGATTTCCGTTTAAGTTATTTATTTTTGAAGGCGGCGGGGGCAATTATTACCGCGAGAGACACTGGCACAGATCGATAGAGATCTTTGCAGTGTGCTCCGGTGAACTGGAATTCCAAATTGATGACAGGAGATGGCATCTGACACCGGATAATTTTATGATCGTGAATTCCAATGAGGTGCATTCTGTCGATTCGCCTCTGCCAAATGAGACGATCGTGCTCCAGATCCCTTTGAAATTATTCGAAAATTATTTTACCGGAGAGCAGTTTATATGGTTTTCTCATGAGCCGGGCAGAAGGGATGAACGGTTTATGGAGCTTGTCAGGGAATTGTACGGAGTCTATTGTAAAAAAGCCTGCGGGTATGATATGAAGATGAAGAGCATTTTCTATCAGATCATGTATCTGCTCGTGAAGGATTACAGATTGACAGAAGTTGACGAATCTTTTGTCCGTAAGAATAAGAATCTTAACAAATTGTCCGCAATCACTTCTTATATGAAAGAAAATTATACAGGCAATCTGACGCTTGAGGAGGTGGCGAGGATTTTTGATTATTCGCCCAATTATCTCTCGCGGATGTTCAGGAAATATGCGGGGATCACATTTAAGAGCTATGTGCAGAGCATCCGCCTGGGCTATGCGGTAAAGGATCTGGACAGTGGGAGATACAGTATAACAGAAGTTGCGCTGAAGAACGGGTTTTCAGGAAGCAAGGCTCTGGCGAGGGCATTTCAGAAGAAGTATGGAATGCTGCCGAGTAAATACAGAGAGAACAAAAAGTCCTCATTCTGATGTGGAATGTCAGAATAAGGACTTTTTAATAAATATGGAAGGTAAAAAGATAAGAAATGGGCATTAAATAGCTAATTTTTTGGTCGATAACAGGTGATAAAGGTGATAAAATGGCCTCATAAGACAGATGATGAAAGTACATGCTGCGGTAAGATATGCCGGGGGATGTACGGAAATCCAAGGGTAAGGAGGTCATAACATGAAGATTCAGGAACTGACGGATGCATCCTTCGGCAAATACGGAAAAGTGGTCACAGAATTCTCTTTTGAGAAGATCTTAAAAGAGATGGAGCACACTCCGCTGCCGAAGGATGTTGTTTATGTACCGTCTGTAGAGGCGATGGAAGTCCTGCCGGAAGCAGAGGACGTATGCCGGAAAGGCTTTGGGGGACTCCCAATCCAGATCGGGTACTGCAACGGAGACAATCACAAGCTGAACGCATTTGAGTATCACAGAAGTTCGGAGATTGATATTGCCGTGACGGATCTGATTCTGCTGCTGGGCTGCCAGCAGGATATCGCAGAAGATGATACCTACGATACGTCAAAAGCTGAGGCGTTTTTCGTGCCGGCAGGAACAGCGGTCGAGCTCTATGCGACGACGCTTCACTATGCTCCCTGCTCTGCACAGGAAGGCGGATTCCGCTGTGTGATCGTACTGCCGAAAGGAACAAATGAGGAACTCACATTTACTCCTGCCAAAGAAGGCGAGAACCGGCTGCTGACAGCAGTGAACAAATGGCTGATCGCTCATGAGGAGGCCGGAATTGAAGGCTCGTTCTGTGGGCTGAAGGGTGAGAATCTGGAAGTATAGGGCCGGCCGGACTGATAAAAGAGACTGTTATCATATGGTAACATATAAAGAAACCTGTAACAAAGAATGTATGCTGTAATGACAGCGAAAAGAAAGAGAGGAATTAACTATGAACAACATGCCAGAACTGAAGATCGGAGTTGTAGCAGTAAGCCGCGACTGTTTCCCGGAGAGCCTGTCTGTTAACAGGAGAAAAGCACTGATCGATGCGTATGAGAAGAAATACGGCAAAGGAACCGTTTATGAGTGCCCGATCTGTATCGTGGAGAGTGAGATCCACATGGTACAGGCACTTGAAGATATCAAGAAAGCAGGATGCAACGCACTTGTCGTATATCTCGGAAATTTCGGACCCGAGATATCTGAAACATTGCTTGCGAAACATTTTGATGGTCCCAAAATGTTTGTGGCGGCAGCAGAAGAGACGCAGAACGACCTTGTACAAGGACGCGGCGATGCGTACTGTGGTATGCTCAATGCAAGCTACAACCTGAAACTGCGCAATGTAAAAGCATACATACCGGAGTATCCGGTGGGCACAGCTGAAGAGTGTGCTGATATGATCCATGAGTTTGAGCCGATCGCAAGAGCTATCGTGGGTCTTAATAATCTGAAGATCATCAGCTTCGGCCCGAGACCGCTCAACTTCCTTGCATGTAATGCACCGATCCAGCAGCTTTACAATATCGGTGTTGAGATCGAAGAGAACTCCGAGCTGGATCTGTTCGAGGCATTTAATAAGCATGAAGGCGACGAGAGAATCCCGGCTGTTGTTAAAGAGATGGAAGAAGAACTGGGAGAAGGAAATAAGAAACCGGAGATCCTTACGAAACTTGCCCAGTATGAAATTACACTGAAGGACTGGATCGAGGATCACAGAGGCTACCGCAAATATGTGGCAATTGCAGGAAAATGCTGGCCGGCATTCCAGACACAGTTCGGATTCGTTCCGTGCTATGTGAACAGCCGTCTGACAGCTCAGGGAATCCCGGTATCCTGCGAAGTTGATATCTACGGATGCTTAAGCGAGTTCATCGGAACGGTGGTAAGCCAGGATGCAGTCACACTTCTGGATATCAACAATACAGTTCCGGATGATATGTATAAAGAGAGCATTGAGGGCAAATTCCCGTATACACATAAAGATACATTTATGGGATTCCACTGCGGAAATACAGCATCAGGAAAACTTACCTCCTGTGAGATGAAGTATCAGCTCATCATGGCACGTTCACTGCCGGAAGAAGTGACACAGGGAACACTTGAAGGAGATATCAAACCGGGTGACATCACATTCTACCGTCTGCAGAGTACATCAGATAATAAACTGCGTGCGTATGTGGCACAGGGAGAAATCCTTCCGGTCGCATCAAAATCCTTCGGATCTATCGGCGTATTTGCAATTCCGGAGATGGGAAGATTCTACCGCCACGTGCTGATCGAGAAGAACTATCCGCATCACGGCGCTGTAGCGTTCGGACACTACGGAAAAGAGCTGTTCGAAGTATTCAAATATATCGGAGTTCCGGTAGAAGAGATCGGATATAACCAGCCGGCAGGAGTGAGATACCCGACAGAGAATCCGTGGAGATAATTATCGGGGACGTAGTAAAATCCGATTTTACTACGTCCCGGATTACGATTTGCCCTGTCCCTTTTCTGGAATATCCCTGTCCCCTGTAGAAAAGTGTACAAATTGTTAGCGATAATGCAAAGCATTTGTAGATGTGATTTGTGCAAGATTACAGTGGGGACACCGCAATATGAAAAAAGGGACAGGCCTGTTTTTGAATGGGGACGGAGTAAAATTGAAATTGACTACGTCCCGGAAGGAGGAAATGACATGTTTTTTATCGGAGTGGATCTCGGCACGTCTGCAGTCAAGCTTCTGCTGATGGATGAGAACGGGAAGATCCATAAGATCGTATCAAAGGAATATCCGCTCTATTTTCCGCATCCCGGATGGTCGGAGCAGAAGCCGGAGGACTGGTATGAGCAGAGTATGGCAGGCCTGAAGGAACTCACCGCAGAATGTGATAAGAGTCAGGTAAAGGGGATCAGTTTCGGCGGTCAGATGCACGGACTTGTCGCGCTGGATCAGGATGATAATGTGATCCGTCCGGCGATCCTGTGGAATGACGGACGGACTGGAAAACAGGTTGAGTATCTGAATAATACTATAGGAAAAGAAAAAGTTTCTAAATACACTGCAAATATCGCTTTTGCCGGCTTCACCGCTCCGAAGATCCTCTGGATGAAAGAGAATGAGCCGGATAATTTTGCAAAGATCGTGAAGATCATGCTTCCGAAGGATTATCTGGCATATAAGCTGTCAGGAAGCTTCTGCACGGAATATTCGGATGCATCGGGTATGCTGCTTCTTGATGTAGAGCACAAGTGCTGGTCAAAAGAAATGATGGAGATCTGCGGTATTACGGAAGAACAGCTTCCGAAGCTGTATGAGAGCTGGGAGCCGGTTGGCTGCCTGAAACCGGAGATTGCAGAAGAACTCGGTTTGTCTCCGGATGTAAAAGTGATCGCGGGAGCAGGCGACAACGCGGCCGCTGCTGTCGGAACTGCGACAGTAGGCGACGGAGGATGCAATATTTCTCTTGGAACATCGGGGACACTTTTTATCTCCAGCGAAAAGTTCGGTGTGGATGAGAATAACGCCCTTCACTCATTTGCCCATGCGGATGGAAATTATCACCTTATGGGATGTATGCTCAGCGCGGCATCCTGTAATAAATGGTGGATGGATGAGATCCTGAAGACGACAGATTATGCAGGAGAGCAGTCGGGGATCACAGGGCTTGGCGAGAATCATGTATTCTATCTGCCGTATCTGATGGGGGAACGTTCCCCGCATAATGATCCGGATGCGAGAGCGGCATTTATCGGTATGAGCATGGATACAACCCGTGAGGATATGACGCTCGCTGTTCTCGAGGGCGTGGCGTTCGGCCTGAGAGATTCACTTGAAGTGGCGCGGAGCATCGGTGTGAATCCGCAGAGGACGAAGATCTGCGGCGGCGGAGCGAAGAGCCCGCTGTGGCGTAAGATCATTGCCAATGTAATGAATATGAAAGTGGATATCATTGAGAGCGAAGAAGGACCGGGATACGGTGCTGCAATCCTTGCCGCGGTCGGATGCGGAGTATATTCCTCGGTAGAAGAGGCGGCGAAGAAGCTGGTAAAAGTCGTGAAGACTGAAGAGCCGGATGCGGAGCTGGTACAGAAGTATGAGGAGAAGTACCAGAAGTTCAGAAAATTCTATCCGGTGCTCAAAGGGATGTTTTAAACAAATATTAAATATAATTTACCATATATAGATCGGAATGTTTCATAAAACAGGAAACGTTCCGGTCTATTATTAAGTTAAGGAAATCATAAGATTTTCATTCTCCCCTCTTAAAAAATCAATCTTATCATGTATACTATAGATGGACTCTTTCCGCTGCGGTTTCGTCCGGAGAAAGAATCCAGAGTGTTTAAGAGTGACGAAGGGGTGATCATTATGTACAATATACTTGTGTGTGACGACGACAGAGAAATTGTGGAGGCAATTGAGATATATCTGTCCCAGGAGGGATATCATATTCTGAAAGCGTATGACGGAATCGAGGCGCTTAATCTTCTTGAGAAGGAGAAGATCAATCTGCTGATCATCGATGTGATGATGCCGCGTCTGGACGGAATCCGCGCGACGCTTAAGATCCGGGAGAAGAACAGTATCCCGATCATCATACTCTCGGCGAAGTCAGAGGATGCAGATAAGATACTGGGACTCAATGTAGGCGCAGATGATTATGTGACGAAGCCGTTCAGCCCGCTGGAGCTCGTGGCAAGGGTGAAATCCCAGCTCAGACGGTATAACCAGCTCGGCGGTTCGGGGCAGGGGGAGCAGGAGAAGGTTTATGAAGTCGGCGGCCTGAAGATCAACGATGACCTAAAGGAAGTGACAGTAGATGGGGAGCCGGTGAAGCTTACTCCGATCGAATACAATATCCTGCTCCTGCTCATGAAGAATCAGGGCAGAGTATTTTCCATCAGCCAGATTTATGAAGCTATCTGGAATGAGGAGGCCATCGGTGCGGACAACACGGTTGCCGTGCATATCCGTCATATAAGAGAGAAGATTGAGATCAATCCCAAAGATCCCAGATATCTGAAGGTAGTGTGGGGCGTGGGATATAAGATTGAGAAAGGAATATAGAATAACATATGAAGCAATGGTATAGAAGAATCCTGGCGAAAGTGATCATCCTGCTGGTCGGCATTATAAGCGGTGCGGCATTCATCACCTCATTGGGAGTAGCCGCCACTTATGCGGGGACAATCGATCCGTCGCAGATCATGAGCCTGATAAATGAGCCTTACGAGGATTCGCCGGATTTTAATTCAGCGGTAGAAGGCGCTACGTATGAAGCCTTCGGAATGTTCCGGGTGAAGAACCTGATGGAGACAGACGGGGCATATGATCCTGACAAGGAAATTGATATTATGGCGTATGCCGATCCCACACAGGGCGGAAGTGTTGAAAACGGAAAACTAATGTACAGGCTGGATGACCTGATCAGCTGGAGTGAAGATTATAATTCTACAGGGGAAGATTTATACGATGCAAATGTCATTGTATGCCGGAATGCAGATGGAAGCTATCATTATTATTATTTTGATGATTTCCTTGCTCTTTTTGAAAGTGGGCAGCTGATGGCTGAATTCGATGACGAATATCATACACAGGCGCAGTTTTTAAATGATCTTTCGAACAAAAATGCAGAAGAGGGCTATGATGGCAGCGTAAAGATCATTGATTCCGAAGGAAAAGAGATCTATACGGACTGCTGGAATTTCGGTTCAGCCCTTGAGGAAGAGTACGCCCCGGCAGGAGGAAAAAATCTTCTTGAGGTTGTGAACAATACGCCGGAGCTGAACGGAAATCTGACTGAGATTTACGACCGCCTTTCCTTTGTGCTGAGCGGTATATTTGATGATTATACGACCTACCAGTCCGGATGGGAATATCTGGAAGAAGGCAATACAAACTTTACCTATCTTTATGTGGACAGGGAGAAAAAGCAGGTGTTCACTAATAAGGCAGATTACGCAGAGTATGCAGATGCCGGTGCAAATATCGAGAAGATGAAGTCGGGAGACTCTGTAAAATATGTGATCGTCAACCCCAGACTGAAAGATTTTGAGACAAATATGAATCTGTCAGCATCCGGCGAGTGGGATACGGTAAGGTCATACGAATCCAACCGGAACTCTGAGAATGTTCTGGCTATATCGGTAGATACCTCGTACCCTATACAGGATCAGTTTTTTGAGGGAAGCGAGAATTACAACCGGAATATACCATTTTTGAGATGGGCGCTGATCCTCTTTATAGCAGGCGGCATACTCTTCATTGTATCAGCTGTGTGGCTGGCTGTGACGGCCGGGAAAAAGCCGGGAGACGAAGAACTTCATCTGTCTGTGTTTGACCATTGGAAGACGGAAATTTCGGCTGCACTGGTGATCGGTCTGTGGGTGTTTGTCACATGCTGTATTATTGCAGCAGGAACTACATTTGGGAGCTTCTCAGATACAATGACTGCGGTCGAATATTATGGCGCTGAAACAGTTCCGGTAGTCTACTCGACATTATTTACAGATGCGATAAATCTGGCGGATCTGGCGGGATTATTTTTCTATGGACTGTTTACTTTCCTTTGCTTCTTTGCCGGGTATGTGAGCCTGGTCCGCAGGATCAAGGCGAAGATCCTCTGGAAAGGAAGCCTGCTCTGTGCATTGATCACGGCTGCCGGAAGGGTGTGGAAATCCCGGGCGATTACGCTGAAAAGCGCAGCCGCAGTGCTGGGATTTATGTTTATCCAGTGGATGGCAATCCTCTTCCGGAATCTTCCGTTTCTGGTTCTGGCACTGGCCGTAGATATAGCGGTCATATGGGCAGTTATGTGCGGAGCAGTTGCAAAGAGCAGGATCAGAAAAGGGATTGAAGAGATATCGGGCGGCAATCTGGAATACCGTATCGACCTGAAATGGCTGCGCGGGGAAGAACGTGATATTGCGGAGAAGATCAATAATATCGGAAGCGGGCTTAACAAGGCTGTGGACGAAGCCATGAGAAACGAGAGACTGAAAACGGATCTGATCACGAATGTATCCCACGATATCAAGACTCCGCTGACTTCGATCATCAACTATGTGGATATTCTGAAGCGTTCTAATATTGATGACGAAAAAATCCGGGGTTATCTCGACATTCTTGAGGCAAAGGCGCAGAGGCTCAAGACACTGACAGAAGATGTAGTGGAGGCATCCAAGGTAAGCAGCGGCAATATAACGCTGGAATATATGGATATGGATCTGAGGGAGCTGGTACAGCAGACCGAGGGAGAGATGGCAGAAAAATTTGCTGCGCGCAATCTGACCATGGTGCTTAATCTCCCTGAGGAACCGGCAGTCATCCATGTGGACGGCAGGCGTATGTGGCGGGTTCTGGAGAATATTTTCGGAAATGCGGCAAAATACGCAATGCCCGGGACAAGGGTTTATGCGGATCTTATACTGACGGAAGATAAAGTTAATTTCTCTTTAAAAAATGTATCCGAGCAGCAGCTGAATATTTCAGCGGATGAGCTGACCGAGCGTTTTATCAGGGGTGATATTTCGAGAAGCACGGAAGGAAGCGGGCTGGGCTTGTCTATCGCAAAGAGCCTTACAACGATGCAGGGAGGGAAGTTCGAACTGTATCTGGATGGTGATCTGTTCCGTGTGAATATACAGTTTGAACGGGTTTACAGCAGAACAGCATAAGGCATAACAGAAGGAACGTCCGGGAAACCGGGCGTTTCTTGCTGCCCGCAGTTGCAAAAGTCCTCTTCAGGTGATACCATAAAATCAGTTTACAGCTTAAAAAAGCGGATTTTATACGAAAAAGGGATGATTTGAGAGGTGACTTAAGATGAACCAGGGGGAAGACCAGAGAGGAAGAAACCGGCAGCCCGGCAGCGGACAGACACCGGGGACAGAAAGGGGAGCGCAGCAGCGCAGACCGGTAAGCCGTGAAGAGCGGATGCGCCGCAAGAGAGAACGGCTGAAGAGGAGAAGGAGGATTGCTATTGCAATTCTGTGCGGAATAGTATTGTTGCTGATATTGATTATTGCGGGAATAGTTGCGCTGGTGAGACATTTTGCAGGCGGCAGTGACAGCAGTAATGATAAGGATGGACAGGCTTCGGATCTGACAATCGAGGAACAGCAGGCGGAAGAAAATGAAGCAGAGGCGGAACCGGTTTCTATTACCATCAGCGCGGCAGGAGACTGCACGCTCGGTACGGACGAGTATTTTGATCCAAGTACAAGCCTGAACGCTTACTACGACAGCAATGGTCCTGCCTATTTCTTCCAGAACGTGAAGTCCATTTTCGAGGCGGACGACCTGACGATTGTTAATATGGAAGGAACGCTGACGGAAGAGACGGCGCGTCAGGACAAAACATATGCGTTCAAGGGGCCGGCGGAGTATACGCAGATCCTGACAGACGGCGATGTAGAAGCGGCAAATCTTGCCAACAACCACAGTCATGATTATGGGGACCAGAGTTATACGGATACGATTGCGGCTCTTGATGCGGCCGGTATTACGAACTTCGGATATGACAGAACTGCTGTTATGGATGTGAACGGCGTGAAGGTCGGTCTGGTAGGTACTTATGAGCTGGCTGACGGCATGGGATGTGAAGATGAGATGATCTCTAATATCAAAGCTGTCGAGGAGCAGGGGGCTCAGATCGTTATCGTAAGTTTCCACTGGGGACTTGAGAGAGAAAACTACCCGACGGAGAATCAGGTGAACCTTGCCCACTCCGCTATTGACAACGGCGCGGATCTTGTGCTGGGACATCATCCCCATGTACTCGAAGGGATTGAAGTCTATAACGGCAAGAACATTGTGTACAGTCTCGGCAACTTCTGCTTCGGCGGAAACAGCAATCCGTCGGATAAGGACACTATGATCTTCCAGCAGACATTTACCGTTCAGAACGGTGAGCTGGTGGAAGACAATGTGACGAACATCATACCGTGTTCTATTTCTTCAGATTCTTCATATAATAATTATCAGCCCACTCCGCTGGAGGGAGATGAGGCTGACCGTGTGAAGGGCAGAATTGAAGAGTACAGCAGCGGATTCTGACAGGGGATAGCAGTTCGGTCATCTGAGTATCAGCCGGCTGAACTGATCTGTAAGAATTTGCTTGAATTCATGATTATTTTATGCTACGATACCGAATGTATGGAAAGCAGATATTTGGAACGTTCTCCATGCAAATATTTTACGCGGCGTCAAGCTGCATTATTGATTGAGTTAGGAGCTCAAATTTTATAAGTTGGTTACTTTATAACCGGTGTGCATGATACGCATACGCAACTTGTGAAACGGTCAATAAGAGTAGTAAAAGTAAAAATATTTGCTATATAGACTCTACGTCCAATATCTGTTATATCTGTAAATCAGACGAGCCCTCTTGTATAAGAAGGGCGGGATCATAACGCGATATCACACAGGCTGGGTGCAACGTGCATCCGGCCTGTTACTTTTTCAGCAATATGGCAGCCGGATGCACACGCCGCAATTATACAATGGCGGAGGTTTAAGATGGAGAGATCATTACAGAAGAGAGCGCCGATCTATGAGGCGCTGGAACGTTTCCGGCGGAACAGAGTCGTACCCTTTGACGTGCCGGGGCATAAGCATGGAAGGGGCAATCCGGAGCTGGTGGAGCTTCTGGGGGAACGATGTGTCAGCATTGACGTGAATTCTATGAAGCCCCTCGACAATCTGTGCCACCCGGTATCTGTCATCAAGGAGGCGGAAGAGCTGGCGGCGGACGCATTCGGAGCGGAACACGCATTTCTGATGGTGGGAGGAACGACGTCGGCCGTCCAGACCATGATCCTGTCTTGCTGCAAGAAGGGAGACAAGATCATTCTGCCGAGAAATGTGCACCGCAGCGCCATCAATGCAATGGTGCTCTGCGGGGCAAAGCCGATTTATGTCAATCCGGACGTGGATCAGAGACTGGGCATTTCACTGGGGATGAAGCGCGCTGATGTGGAGCGGGCGATTGAGGAGAATCCGGATGCAGTTGCGGTGTTTGTCAACAATCCGACCTATTATGGAGTCTGCTCCGACCTGAAAGCGATCGTGAAGATGGCCCATGAAAAAGGGATGAAGGTGCTGGCGGATGAGGCACACGGGACACATTTTTATTTCGGAAAAAATCTTCCGGTTTCGGCGATGGAGGCGGGAGCGGATATTGCGTCTGTGAGTATGCACAAGTCCGGCGGGAGTCTGACGCAGAGTTCTTTCCTGCTGATCGGAAAGGGGATGCATCCGGGATACATCCGGCAGATCATCAACCTGACACAGACCACAAGCGGTTCTTATCTGCTCCTGTCCAGTCTGGATATCTCCCGCAGAAATCTGGCGCTGCGCGGGGAGGAATCTTTCCGTATCGTAACGGAACTGGCGGAATACGCCAGAAAAGAGATCAATCAGATCGGCGATTACTATGCATTCGGCAGGGAGATGGTAAACGGAGACAGCATTTTTGATTTTGATCCGACAAAGCTGTCCATCCACACACTGGACATCGGGCTTGCCGGGATCGAGGTCTATGACATTCTGAGAGATGAGTACGATATCCAGATCGAGTTCGGAGATCTGGGAAATATTCTTGCCTACCTGTCTATCGGCGACCGGATCCGGGAGGTGGAGCGGCTTGTGACCGCCCTTGCGGATCTGAAGCGCAGATATAAAAAAGACAAGACAGGAATGCTCTCCCAGGAATACATTGCACCGAAAGTCGTCATGACGCCTCAGGATTCTTTCTACGCGGAGAAAGAATCGCTGCCGCTGGAGGAGACGAGAGGCAGGATCTGTTCCGAGTTTGTCATGTGCTATCCGCCTGGAATACCGGTACTGGCGCCGGGGGAGGAGATCACGGATGAGATCATCAATTATATTGTCTATGCGAAAGAAAAAGGCTGCTCTATGACCGGGCCGGAGGACGAGCGGATCGAGCGGCTGAATGTGCTGACGGAAAGATAGAGAAGAGATACGTTTGCAGTGAGATTACATATTTTTGAGAAGGAGTGAGAATCCATATGGAAATGTGGTTTTCGGATATACATACGGACGGCGTGAAGCTGTCCATCCGCATTGAGGAACAGCTCTTCAGCGCCCAGAGCGATATCCAGAGGATCGACGTCCTTGAGTCGAAAGACTTCGGAAAGATCCTTGTCGTGGACGGAGATCTGATGCTGACCGAGCGGGATGAATTTATCTACCATGAGATGATCACCCATGTGCCTATGGCGGTGCATCCGGATGTAAAACGGGTGCTTGTAGTAGGAGGGGGCGACGGCGGAGTCGTCAGAGAGCTGATCAAATATGACACGATAGAGACGATCGACGTGGTGGAGCCGGATCCGCTGCTTGTGGAGGTGTGCCGGAAATATATTCCGGAGATAGCCAACAGCCTGACCGATGAAAGAGTGGAGATTTTTAATGAAGACGGCCTGCGGTTTATCCGGTCGAAGAGTGATGCCTACGACCTGATCATCATAGATTCCCCGAATCCGTTCGGAGCAGGGGAGGGACTGTTTACAAAAGAGTTCTACGGCAACTGTTACAATGCGCTCCATGAGGACGGCGTTATGATCAATCAGAACGAGAGTCCTTTCTATACGGAGGAGGCGTTCCAGTGCCAGAGGATGCACAAGCGGATACTGGAGACATTTCCTATCTGCCGCGTGTATCAGGCACACATTCCTTCCTATCCGTCGGGGCACTGGCTGTTCGGATTTGCCTCAAAAAAATATCATCCGCTGGATGATCTGGACAAGGTGGGATGGAAGCTGAAAGGCATCCACACAAAGTATTATGAGCCGAGGCTGCACGCCGGTGTATTTGCGCTCCCGGCTTATGTGGAAGAGCTGCTGGAGGATGTAGAGAGATGATATGGAAAAATACAGTGAATTTTATCGGATGCGATGCACAGTATGAGGAGGCGCGTGTCGTGATCTTCGGTGCGCCCTTTGATTCAACGACGTCATTTCGCCCGGGGACTCGCTTTGCGGGACAGGCGGTGAGAAATGATTCCTACGGGCTGGAAATCTACAGCCCGTATCAGGATAAGGAACTGCCGGAAAATGTCGTATATGACTGTGGGGATCTTGAGCTGGCGATCGGCAGTTCATCCAAAGTGCTGGGGCAGATCGAGGACTGCGCCCGTGATATTTTAAAGGACGGGAAGCTGCCGTTTATGATCGGCGGGGAGCATCTTGTGACGCTCGGAAGCGTGCGCGCCGCGGCGGAGAAATATCCGGATATGCATATCATTCATTTTGACGCGCACACGGATCTGAGGCGGGATTATCTGGGCGTGGAGCTCTCCCACGCCTGCGTGATCCGGAGATGCTGGGAAGTGCTGGAGCAGACCGGAAAAAATGGAACGGACGCTGGTGACGGGAGCGGTACCCGGAACATGGCGGATATATGCTGTGCGGACGGCCGGATCCATCAGTTCGGTATCCGCTCCGGCGAGAAAGAAGAGTTTGACTGGGCGCGGGCGGGACATACGGATTTCCACCCGTTTACACTGGACGGACTGGATGAGGCGCTGGAACAGATCGGCGATGCGCCGGTGTATTTTACGGTGGATCTGGATGTGATGGATTCGTCGGTATTCCCGGGAACGGGGACGCCGGAGCCGGGCGGGATTGATTTTCTTACCGCAATGCGCGGCGTAACAAAAGTGTGCGAGAGAGTGAATCTGATCGGATGTGATGTAAACGAATTGTGTCCGCCCTGCGATCCGACGGGAGCGTCTACAGCCGCGGCATGTAAGATCATCCGGGAGATGCTCATTGCGATTGCGAACCGGCAGGACTGAAAGTGAAAAACAAAAGGAAGAATGAACAAAGAAATAGAAGAGTAAAAACTCAGGAAAGGAGACTGATCATGGGAAAGGTAATGGTAATCGGCTGCGGAGGCGTGGCGAGTGTGGCAATTCATAAAATCTGTCAGAACAGCGAGGTGTTCTCTGAGCTGTGCATCGCCAGCAGGACAGTGTCAAAATGTGACGCACTGAAAGAGAAACTGCAGGGGACAACGAAGACAAAGATTACAACCGCTCAGGTAGATGCGGATAATGTGGAGGAACTGACGGCTCTGATCAAAAAGGAGCAGCCGGAGGTAGTCCTGAATCTGGCGCTGCCATATCAGGATCTGACGATTATGGATGCATGTCTGGCAGCAGGCGTGCACTATATCGACACGGCGAACTATGAACCGGAGGATACAGCTAAATTCGAGTATAAATGGCAGTGGGCTTACCGGGAGAAATATGAGAAGGCAGGGCTTACTGCTCTTCTCGGAAGCGGATTCGACCCCGGCGTAACAAGCGTATTCTCTGCCTATGCACTGAAACATTATTTTGACGAAATAAACTATATTGATATCTTAGATTGCAATGCGGGGGATCATGGCTATCCGTTTGCAACGAATTTTAATCCGGAGATTAACATTCGCGAGGTGTCTGCGAAAGGCTCCTACTGGGAGGACGGCCACTGGGTAGAGACAGAGCCCATGGAGATCAAGCGCGTCTATAATTTCCCGGAGATCGGGGAGAAGGATATGTATCTGCTCCACCACGAGGAGATCGAATCGCTGGCGCTCAACATTCCGGGAATCAAGAGAATCCGCTTCTTTATGACATTCGGCGAGAGTTATCTAACACACCTGCGCTGTCTGGAAGATGTGGGTATGACATCGATCGAGCCGATCATGTATGAGGGAAAAGAGATCGTGCCGCTGCAGTTTTTGAAGGCAGTACTGCCGGATCCGTCTTCCCTTGGCCCGAGGACGAAAGGAAAGACAAATATCGGGTGCATTTTCATCGGAAAGAAAGACGGACAGGAGAAGAAACTGTACATCTACAATACGTGTGACCATCAGGAGTGCTATAAAGAGGTGGGCTCACAGGCGGTCGCATACACAACAGGCGTTCCGGCAATGATCGGCGCCATGATGGTGATGACCGGCACATGGAAGAAACCGGGCGTCTACAATATGGAAGAGTTCGATCCGGATCCGTTCATGGAGGCGCTGAATAAATGGGGCCTGCCGTGGAAGATCAGTGAAGATCCGGAGCTGGTTGACTAAAAGTTTGAAAAGGATCATGCAGAGAGGCAGATAAGCAGGAGGATATGGGCAGAATATGAAAAAGAGTGAACTCAGAACGCCCTGTTATGTGGTGCAGGAGCGGAAATTAAGAGAAAATCTGGAAATATTAAGAGAGATCCGCGAGGAGACGGGATGCCATATCCTGCTGGCGCAGAAAGCATTTTCCATGTACCGGGTATATCCTCTGATCGGCCGGTATCTGGACGGTGCGACCGCAAGCGGACTCCACGAGGCGAGGCTGGGATACGAGGAGATGGGAAAGGAAAACCACATCTTCTCACCCGCCTACAGAGAGGAAGAAATGCCGGAGATCCTGAGGATGTGCGATCATATTGTGTTCAATTCTCCGGCACAGTTCCGGAAATATAAGGATCTGGTGCGGAGATATGAGATCCAGACAGCCGAACAGGTAGAAAATTCGAAAACAGCAGGCCGATCCGTCAAGAACGCAGGCGGCATAAGCATGGGGCTTCGGATCAACCCGGAGTGCTCCACACAGGAGGGACATGCCATTTACGATCCCTGTGCTCCGTATTCTAGGCTGGGGACTACTCTGGAACGGCTGCAGGCTGAGCTGACAGAGGAGGAAATCTGTGAGCTGGACGGACTTCATTTTCATACGCTGTGCGAGCAGAACTCAGATGATCTGGCGACAACATTGAGAGCCGTAGAAGAAAAGTTCGGCAGGTATCTCAGCCGGATGAAGTGGGTAAACTTCGGCGGAGGACATCATATCACGCGTGAGGATTACGACCGTGAGCTGTTGAAGAAATGCATCCGCCATGTGAAAGAGACATACGGTGTGGAAGTCTATCTGGAACCAGGGGAAGCCGTGGCGCTCAATGCGGGCGAGCTGATCACGGAAGTGCTGGAGATCGTGGATAATGGGATGAAGATCGCGATACTGGATACATCTGCGGCGTGCCATATGCCGGATGTGCTGGAGATGCCGTACCGGCCGCCGCTGAAAGGGGCGGTGAGCACGGAGGATGCGGATCTGCGAGAGAACAAATATGTTTACCGTCTCGCCGGGCCGACCTGTCTTGCCGGAGATGTGATCGGCGATTATGTGTTCGATCATCCGCTGCAGTGCGGGGAACGGCTGGTATTTCAGGATATGGCGATCTATACCATGGTGAAGACAAATACGTTTAACGGGATGAACCTGCCGGATATCGTGCTGGAGAAGGAAGACGGAGAGTGCGAGATCGTGAGGACGTTCGGATATGAGGATTTTAAGTCGAGGCTGTGAGAGGTGTTTTCAACGGACAGAAGGGAAGATATAAGATGAAAGTATATGGATCAAAGATCTGCGTGGATTGCAGAAATTATCTGGTGATACAGAAAATGCGTGGATTTGACAGTGAGTTTATTGACATTACAGCAGATACAGGAAAACTCAAGGAGTTTCTGCGTTTGAGAGATACGCATCCCATTTTTGAACCGGTGAGAGAACACAGTGGAATCGGGATTCCGTTTTTCGTAAATGAAGACGGAAGGGAGACGTTTGACATCGACGAGGCTTTGTCATGGATCGGGCAGGAACCGGTGCGGGATGACGAAAAGGCACTTCTGGAACAGTAGGACATTTATTTCCCGGGCTGTATTTTCCGGGACTGCAGAGCTGATCGGTGCTTGACAATCATCCCCCTGTGTGCTAACCTTTTTTACAGGTCAAAAGATTATGATGATCGACAAAGGCGATGACGAAGAGAGTAATCTGGCGGAAGTCTTACAGAGAATTCCCGTAGAGCGAGGATGGTATTTTCCGGCGCTTGTGCTGAGAGGGATGGACGGAAAGCAGATGAACATGGCTTCCGAGCAGCGCACCGAACTATGAGGAAAGGCAGATGCTGATGCTCATAGCGAGACTGCGATGGGACCGCCCATTACAGCGGAGAAGTGCTGACAGGCACTTGCTGAGGTCTTATCCCGCGAGGGATGGACGAAGAGAAGTGGTAACACGGTTAATATCCGTCTTCTTGTTCTCAAGAGAGAGCAGGAAGGCGGTTTTTTTGTGTGTTACTGAAAACGATTAGTATAAAGGGACAGGGTTAAATTCAATTTGGGACACCCTGAAGTGCGATTCGGGACGTAGTAAAACCCGAATTGACTACGTCCCCAAAGGAGGTTATTATGTCAGAAAATCAGAAACCAAAGTATTACATTACCACGGCGATCGCCTATACATCAGGCAAGCCGCACATCGGAAATACGTATGAGATCGTTCTTGCGGATGCGATCGCGCGTTACAAGAGAAGTAAGGGATACGATGTATTTTTCCAGACCGGTACGGACGAGCACGGACAGAAGATCGAGCTGAAAGCAAATGAAGCGGGGATCACTCCGAAGGAGTTTGTGGACAATGTTTCCACAGAGATCAAGAGAATCTGGGATCTGATGGATACATCTTATGATAAGTTCATCCGCACAACGGACGCTGACCATGAGAAACAGGTACAGAAGATCTTTAAGAAGCTGTACGATCAGGGAGATATTTACAAAGGATATTACGAAGGAATGTACTGCACACCTTGTGAGTCTTTCTTTACGGAGTCACAGCTTGTGGACGGAAAATGTCCGGACTGCGGACGTGAGGTACAGCCGGCAAAAGAGGAAGCATATTTCTTCAAGATGAGCAAGTATGCGGACCGCCTGATCGAATATATCAATGAGCATCCGGAGTTTATCCAGCCTGTATCCAGAAAGAATGAGATGATGAATAACTTCCTGTTACCGGGACTGCAGGACCTGTGTGTATCCAGAACATCATTTAAATGGGGAATCCCGGTTGATTTTGATCCGAAGCATGTAACCTATGTGTGGCTGGACGCTCTTACCAACTATATCACAGGAATCGGATATGACGCGGACGGCAACAGTACGGAGCAGTTTAAGAAGCTGTGGCCGGCAGACCTGCATCTGATCGGAAAGGATATTATCCGTTTCCATACGATTTACTGGCCTATTTTCCTGATGGCTCTGGGGCTCCCGTTGCCGAAGCAGGTGTTCGGACATCCGTGGCTCCTTCAGGGCGACGGCAAGATGAGCAAGTCCAAAGGAAATGTACTCTACGCAGATGAGTTGGTTGATTTCTTCGGCGTGGATGCAGTGCGTTACTTTGTGCTTCATGAGATGCCGTTTGAAAACGACGGCGTGATCACATGGGAGCTGATGGTAGAGCGACTGAATTCTGACCTCGCAAATACACTGGGCAACCTTGTAAACCGTACGATTTCCATGACAAATAAGTATTTCGGCGGTACAGTGGCGGACAAGGGCGCTGCAGAGGCTGTAGATGCGGATCTTAAGGCGGTCATTGAAAATACACCGAAAGCTGTAGATGAGAAGATGGACGGCTTGAGAGTGGCTGATGCGATCACAGAGATTTTCAATCTTTTTAAACGCTGCAATAAATATATCGACGAGACAATGCCGTGGGCGCTTGCAAAGGACGAGGCGAAGAAAGACCGCCTGGAGACAGTACTGTGGAATCTGATCCAGGGCATTTCCGCGGGAGCTGAGCTTCTGGAGTCATTCATGCCGTCAACGAGCAAAAAGATCCTCGAGCAGCTGGGCGGCGGTCATGTGACAGATAAGCCGGAAATCCTGTTCCAGAGACTTGACCTTGAAGAGGTTATGAAGAAAGTGGAAGAGCTTCATCCGCATAAAGAAGAGAATGCAGAAGGGGCTGGAGACAGTGATGCGAAAGAAGAGGCTGTCATCGATATTGAGCCAAAAGAAGAGATCACATTTGATCAGTTCGGAGCAATGCAGTTCCAGGTGGGAGAGATCATCGCGTGCGAGGAAGTGAAGAAATCAAGAAAACTTCTCTGCTCTCAGGTGAAGATCGGAAGTCAGGTGAAACAGATCGTGTCCGGCATTAAAGCTCACTATACACCGGAAGAGATGGTGGGTAAGAAAGTCATGGTGCTTGTCAATCTGAAACCTGCAAAACTGGCGGGAGTGCTTTCCGAAGGAATGCTTCTGTGCGCGGAAGACGCGGACGGAAATCTGTCGCTCATGGTGCCGGAGAAAGATATGCCGGCGGGAGCTGAGATCTGTTAATGATTTGGAGGGACACTGTCTGAAGCAAAAAGGGACAGGGCAAATCTTGATTGGGGACGTAGTAAAATCGCATTTTACTACGTCCCCAATCGAAGTTTACCCTGTCCCTAATTCGTGCAGCAGCCGTGTATTTGCTTCCGGCATCATGATACAGAAACGTATGAATTCTCCATCCAGACACTGGAATGACGAGCAGTCCCGTATCATAAGTCCCGCTTTGATACATCGTTCAAATACATCAGACGACGTGATTCCGTCCTTTACGATCCTTACAAGAAGGAAATTGGCGTATGGTTCGTAAGTTTTATAATCCGGCATTTGAGATACTGCCCGGTACATCCGTTCTCGTTCCGACAGGATCAGTTCTCTCGTCCGGCTGATATATTCCTGATCTTTAAACATTTCTTCTCCGGCAAATGCCCCGATACTGTTCAATGACCATGGAATCTGTTTTTCTTTCATTGCCCTGAGAAATTCTGCATTGCCTGTAATCCCGTATCCGAACCGCATGCCCGGCGCCGCAAAGAATTTAGAGACGCCCCGTAATACCATGAGATTGGAATACTTCCGGGTAAATGGAACTGCTGTCACTGCGCTGATATCCGGTGCAAATTCCACATAAGTCTCATCGATCATGACGAAGATATTATTTTTGGAGCAGAACGCAAGGAGCCGCTCCATATCATCTCGCAGGATCGCAGAGGAAGTCGGATTATTCGGATTGCAGAGAATGAGAAAATCATAACCGCCTTTCAGCGCGCGGCAGAGGTCGTCCACATCCAGATGAAAATTATCTTCTTCTCTCAGATGATAGTATTCCTGTGTGCTTCCGGAGAAGGAAAGTTCTCTGGAATATTCGGAGTAAGTGGGCCCCAGAATAAGTGTCTGCCTGGGGGCCAGTGTCTCGATCAGCAGAGAGATCAGCTCGCTGGAGCCGTTTCCGGGCAGGATGTATTCTGCAGGAATCTGGCAGTATCCGGAAATCGTATTCCGCAGTGAAGTGTACTCCCGGTCCGGGTAGGAGGAGAGCAGATCCAGATGACCGGCGATGGCTGTCTTGACGTGCTCTGACAATCCGAGTGGATTGACGTTGGCCCCGAAGTTGGTGATGTCCTCTTTCCTTAAATGATAGTATTCACAGATTTTTTCAATGTCGCTTCCGTGGAAGACCGGTCTGGTATTCATGGATGATGGCCTCCTTATATTTTTACCCTTTCCGTAAAGAAATAGAAAGGACATATTTTATTGTTGCAAAATAATTACCGCATTGTCTCAAACAGAATTCCAAGCGTGTTGGGACCGCAGTGGCAGGAGATCGTGCAGCTTGCCTTTGTAACGTGGATTTCCTTAAATTTCATTGTACTTTCTACGGTTTTCTTCACCAGATCAGTGTAGTCCTGCGGGATTCCGGAGTGTGTGATAAACAGAAGGTCCGTGTTAATATCGGAATATCTTGCAAGTTCATCTTTCACATACTTGACAAGTACTTTGTCAAGGGAACCTCGGTACTTCTTCCCCACTGCCATACTGCCGTCCCGGTTATCCACCTGGATACATGGTTTGAGTTTCAGCATATTCGCGCCGAATGCAGTTACCGATGAACAGCGGCCGCCTGCACTGAGAAATGTAAGGGTATCAAGAATGAAGCTTGCGTGCCGTCTGGAAGTCCCTTCCCGGAGCTTTTCAGCGATCGTTTCTGCATTCAGTCCCTGTTCGATCATCTTTCCGGCGGCAACGACAGTCAGCCCGGTCCCTGTAGAGAGGTTACAGCTGTCTATAACGTGGACATGCCCCAGCTCCTGAGCAGCAAGACAGCAGTTCTGATAGGAACTGGAAAGTGCATGACCGAGATTGACATGGATGACTTCGTATCCGTCATCAACCCATGGACGGAAATGTTCGATATATTCCTGAACATTTACAGCGGCAGTTTTCGGCAGCACTTTATGATCGTAGTATTCCCGATAGATTTCCTCCGGTGTGATCGTGACATTGTCCAGGTAATCTTTTCCGTTTAAATTGATGTGAAGCGGGAAATAATTGACATGATAACGTTCTTTTAATTCTTCATCCAAATCGCATGTACTGTCTGCGCTCAGGATGATCTTCTGAGATTTGAGTGTGTCCGGCATAATCATTCCTCCATATGTGTAAGTCCCGGTTGCCTGAATTTGTTTGTATCATACCATGTGCACAGAAATGGAAACTGTACTTTGTGCAATTATTATACCACGGTTTCCATTGGAGAGAAGCTGTATTTCCATCTTTTATCCCTGAACTATTGACTTTTTAAAAATTATATACTATATTATTAAAAACTTAACTATTAAGTTTTAAACAACGTTGGTCTTGCGCCGGCGATATTGTAATACCAGATGTGGGATGACTCCCGCCTCTACAGGCGGTGAGTGCCAATCCCACATCTGATATACGCTCCGCGAGGATGCGCAGGGATTCGGAGATGTATTATGTCAGCTAACGCTGACCCGAATCCCGCGCCAAGACTCGCGAGCGAGTCTTGAAAAGAGGTGAGCAGAAATGAGATGCCAATTTTGTAATAAAGAGAGGGTAGACAGAGTTTTTTACATAAACTGGATGGGAACAGTCTATCAGGTCCCGGTCTGCGCAGACTGTCTGCAGAAAATGTGGAATCAGGCTGCTGCATCGGGCAAGACAGAGGAATTTAAGAACTACACAGGATGGTGGCCGGGCAAACGGGATCCAAGGCATATGGGAGACCGGGCTTTTCCTGAGACTGCAGTGCCGGGACTGATCAAGAGACGCAAGCTTGCGGCTCTGAAGATACGGCTGACCGAAGCGGCCGAGACAGAGAATTATGAGGAGGCGGCAAAACTGCGGGATGATATTGCTATGATAGAGAAAGAGGTGTGTGCACATGGAAATTAATCTGAGTATCTTCAGTCAGCGGACAATGAGGGTTTTCCAGTCAGCGCTGCGCTTTGTCACACATATGGAGCACGGCTTTATCGGAAGCGAACACCTGCTGTGGGCGCTGGCTTCTGACCGCGGTGCGGCAGGAAGAGCGCTGAGGCGGAGCGGGCTCGATCAGAAGCTGTTAGAGGAATATCTCCATCAGTATGATTTTGATGCAAAAGCAGAAGGAAGTTATCAGGCGGTACAGATTTCGGAAGAAGCGGAACAGGTGCTCCATCTTGCGGAGCGAAGAGCCCATAACCATGGACATCATCAGGTAGAGCCTGAGGATCTGCTGCAGGCAATTCTGGATGCAGAAGACTGTGCGGCGTCCCAGCTCATCGTCTCGCTGAAAGCGGATCCGGATGAGATACGCAGGAATCTGGGCAGCAGTCAGCAGCCGCCGATGCTTGTGAGAAATGCATCGCCGGGGGATGTGGTGACCGGAGAAAACGTGCAGGGAGAGTCAGAAGGGAAATCTGCATATAGTGAAAATTCTTCGCAGGGCAGCCGGACTGCTGGTAATCCGGAGGAAGATGTCCAGACGGAAGAGGAAGCAGTGTCTGCACTGGAAAAATTCGGTACTGACATGACGGAAAAAGCTTCCGAAGATGCATATGATCCGATGATCGGACGTGAAGATGTGCTGGAACGTGTGATCCAGGTGTTGTCCAGACGTACCAAGAACAATCCGGTACTTACAGGAGAGCCGGGCGTCGGTAAGACTGCCGTGGTGGAAGGACTGGCGCAGCGGATCGCGGACGGCGAGATCCCTGCAAACTTAAGAAACAAGCGCATCGTGGCCATGGACTTGGTGGGAATGCTCTCAGGTGCAAGGTTCCGGGGCGATTTTGAAGAGAGGATGAAGACATTTCTCGAAGAGGCGGAAGTCGATGGAAATGTGATCCTTTTCATCGATGAATTACATATGATCATGGGTGCAGGCGCAGGTGCAAGTGAGACGATGGACGCCGCAAATATCTTGAAACCGATCCTTGCAAGGGGCGGCCTTCAGGTGATCGGTGCCACAACCCTCAAGGAATACCGGCGGTATATTGAGAAAGATGCGGCATTTGAACGCCGCTTCCAGCCGGTGGCTGTGGAGGAGCCGGATCAGGAGGATGCCGTGCGTATCCTGATGGGCCTGAAAGGAAAATACGAATCCTATCATGGCCTTACCATTACGGATGATGCAGTCCGGGCGGCAGTGAGCCTGTCTTCCCGTTATATACAGGACAGATTTCTGCCGGATAAGGCAGTAGACCTGATGGATGAGGCGGCATCCCGGATCAAGACCCGGAGCCTGACTACACCGTCTTATCTGATGGATCTGGAACATGAGATCAAGCGGATCGGAAAAGAGAAGAAGAAAGCTGCCGATGCGCAGGAATATGAGCGGGCAGCAGTCCTGAGAGACAGCCAGAACGCTCTTGTAAAAGAACTGACAGAAAAACAGGCAGAGTGGCAGAAAAAGCAGTGCAGCTGTGTGGATGCAGAAGATATTGCACAGGTCGTGGCTGCCTGGACCAAGATTCCGGTCACTATGCTCACAGAAGATGAGTCGGAACAGTTGCGCTCGTTAGAGTCCTCGCTGCACAGTCGCGTGATCGGGCAGGACGATGCGGTGAGCGCTGTGGCGAAGGCAATCCGCCGCGGCAGGACCGGAGTGGCAGATCCGGATCGTCCGGTGGGGTCATTCCTGTTCCTGGGACCTACAGGTGTAGGAAAGACAGAGCTGTGCCGGGCTATGGCTGAGGTAATGTTCCACGATGAAAATGCGATGATCCGTCTGGATATGTCGGAATATATGGAACAGTACACCGTGTCCAAACTGATCGGATCCCCGCCGGGATATGTGGGATATGACGAAGGCGGACAGCTCACGGAAATGGTGCGCAGGAAACCGTACAGCATCATACTTCTCGACGAGATCGAGAAAGCCCATCCGGATGTGTGGAACACGCTGCTCCAGATCCTGGATGACGGCAGACTTACAGACGCCCAGGGGCGCACGGTCAGCTTTAAAAATACAATCATTGTCATGACTTCTAATATCGGAGCGCGGGAGATCACGGGCAAGAGCTCGCTCGGATTCGCGAGAAATGATGAGAGCGAGGAGGAACGCCGTGAAGAAAACATCCGCAGCCGTGTCATGGAAGCCGTGAAGATGACATTCCGTCCGGAGTTTATCAACCGGCTGGATGAAGTGATCGTGTTCCATCCGCTGAAACAGGAGGATGTGAGAAGGATCGCAGACCTTCAGATCGCGAAATTGACAGAGCGGATGAAGAAACAGGGGATTGTTCTCCGCGTGGAGGAGAGCGCTGTGGAGCTGTTGGCTGAGAAAGGATATGACCCGGCGTTTGGCGCAAGGCCGCTGAAGCGGACGATCCAGTCTATGCTGCAGAATGCAGTGGCAGACAGTATCCTGGACGGAAAGCCGGGAGAGGAAGAAGAACTGACGGCATTCGCCGACGGAGAGAAGATCAAAGTGGAGCGAAAAGCACTGTCAGAAGAGGAAAGAGAATACGCATTGACATAATTGTCGGAAGTGCAAACTGGCACATCTCAGGCTTATCGCGTGATCAGCGGAAGAGCCAAAAGGTACATTCGGAATTGTAAGCGGCTGCCAAGGTCTCGGGCAGGCTCGGACTTTAGCTCGCCGCCATTACAAAAAACAGGGCTGACAAATTTATTGTCAGTCCTGTTTTTTACATTTATATTTTTAATTTCTTTCCTGGTCCATCGCTGCGTACAGATCGTCCAGATCATGCATCAGCTGCAGAAGCTGGCGCATATTGTCCTCTCCAAACCGGGTGAGGATCTCATCCCAGATCTCATCATATTTCTTTTTGGACTGTTCCGCGGCGGCTTTCCCTTCCGGAGTAGCGCTGATCGACACTTTGCGGCGGTCTTTTGGATCGATCTCGCGAGTGATATATTTCTTCTTTTCCAGAGTATTCAATATGTAAGAAATAGCAGGTTTTGAGATATTGAGCTTCTTTTGCATCTTCGGTACATCAAGATTCATGCACGGGCACTCCCGACAGCAAGTCCCGGCTATGCTCTGAAGGATCACCATTTCATTCATCTGCATTTCGCATTCTGAAGAGAGGGCTGACTCCAGCTTTCTGAAATGAACGATAGATGTAAAAAACTGTTCTCTCAATTCACTGCTCATAATTAACTCCTTAATTAGTAAATCTTTAATAAATTATACATCACCGGATTTGGTATTTCAAGGAAATACAGGAAATGAAAAAAATTCTCAAATTCGCAACGTTTTTGAGAATTATTATTGACAAGAGTATCGAAGTCATGGTATATCAGAATATGCTACTTGGTTAGCACATACTAACTAAAGATACCACCTCCTAACGGAATATGGTATAGAAATTATGATTTCAAGAAAGGAACGTATAACATGAAAAATCAGAAAAAGAATCCCCTGCGGATCGTGTGGCTGCTCTTCGGATTTCTGGCTATGGGGATCGGAGCGATAGGAGTCGTGCTGCCGGTGCTTCCGACAACCCCTTTCCTCCTTCTGGCATCTTTCTGCCTGGCAAAAGGTTCGGAGAGATTCCACAGGTGGTTTACAGGAACAAAGCTGTACAAGAAACATCTGGAGAGTTTTGTGGAGAACCGCTCTATGACATTAAAGACAAAATTCAGCCTGCTCATTCCGGCTTCCTGTATGCTGATTTTGGCATTTCTGGCAATGCAGAATGTGTATGGCAGGGCGTTTATCCTTTTTCTGATCCTGTTTAAATACGTGTATTTCTTTACAAAGATACGTACGATTCCGGCTGGCCAGACCAATATACCTGAGGCGGAGGGATGATAGGTGCGATAAGCCCGGCAAGCGACTGCCGTGTTTGTGACTGGCAGGTATTTGGTCCACGGCGGAGCGGCAGCAGGAGACACAGGTACAGTGGGAGAAAGCGGAAAAAATGAAAGATATCGAAAAGAAAAGGCGAAAAGAACAGTACGTGGTGGGTGAAATGATCCGCCTGTACTGCAGAAAGAAACATAAGGAATCTGACAGGAAGAAGGGGCAGCTGTGTCCGGACTGTCAAGTGCTCTTTGACTATGCCAGACTGCGCAGCGAGAAATGCCCGTTTATGGAGAATAAGACTTTCTGCAGCAACTGCAGAGTCCATTGCTACAAACCGGAAATGCGCGAGAAGATCCGGCAGGTGATGCGGTTTTCCGGACCGCGGATGCTGCTTTATCACCCCATCCTTGCCGTCTGGCATGTGGTGTGCAGCGTAAGAGAGAAGAAAAAACAGAAGTAAGAGAGGATACTATGATCAAGAAACGACTCGTGGGACTTTTATCCCACGCAAAGAAATATATCATTTATCAGGTTGTCTGGCAGTGGCTGGCTCTGCTCTGTCAGGTCATTATGATTTACAGTGCATCCATGCTCCTGGAGGCTGCGCTGTTTTGGGAGGTGACACCCCGGATGGCCGCTTACTATGGCGTATTGGTAATCGTGGCACTCATCCTGCGGTTTGTCTGTGACAGGCAGGCTTCCCATGCATCTTACCGTGCGAGTGTGGATGTAAAGAGAATCTTAAGGGATAAGATTTACAGTAAGCTGCTCCGGCTGGGGGCAGCCTACAGGGAAAAAGTGACTACGTCTGAAGTGGTCCAGATGGCGGCGGAAGGAGTGGAGCAGCTGGAGACTTATTTCGGGAGATATCTCTCACAGCTCTTCTATAGCCTGTTGGCACCGGTGACGCTGTTCGTGATCTTGTCTTTTGTAAACTGGCAGGCAAGCCTTGTCCTGCTGATCTGTGTTCCCCTGATTCCCGTTTCCATTGTCGCGGTACAGAAGATCGCAAAGAAACTTCTGAATAAATACTGGGGCATCTATACGGAGCTGGGCGACAGTTTTCTTGAGAACCTGCAGGGATTGACTACACTGAAGATCTACCGCGCTGATGAGAAGAAAGCGGAGGAGATGGATGAGGAATCCCAGCGGTTCCGACAGATTACTATGAAAGTGCTGACGATGCAGCTCAACTCCACCAGCGTTATGGATATCATTGCTTACGGCGGAGCGGCCGTTGGGATGATCGTGACTCTTATACAATTCATGCAAGGAAATTTGAGTGTTCACGGGACGCTGATGCTGATCCTGCTGGCATCGGAATTTTTTATTCCGCTGCGTCTTCTGGGCTCGTTCTTCCACATCGCCATGAACGGGATGGCGGCAAGCGACAAGATCTTCGCGCTGCTCGACCTGCCGGAGCCGGAGGAAAATTCACAGATCTTAAACGGGACAGAGATGGATATAGAGCTCTCGGATGTGCATTTCGCCTATGAAGAAGACAGAGAGATACTAAAGGGCGTCAATATGGAATTCCCGGCAGGGAGTTTCACATCGATCGTAGGAACTTCAGGATGCGGCAAGAGTACGACTGCATCGATCCTTATGGGGAGGAACAAAGGATATCAGGGAAATGTAACCATCGAGGAAAAAGAACTTTCGGAAATACAGGAAAACAGTCTTATGGATCAGATCACTATGGTCAGTCATAACAGTTATCTTTTCAAAGGAACTGTGGAGGATAACCTGAGGATGGGAAAACCGGACGCAACGGAAGAAGAGATGCAGGATGCACTCAGAAAGGTGAATCTGTGGGGCTTTCTGCAGGCGCAACAGGGTCTTGCTACACCGGTCATGGAGAAAGGCAGCAATTTCTCCGGCGGCCAGTGCCAGAGACTTGCTATTGCCCGGGCGCTTCTTCACGATACGCCGGTCTATATCTTTGACGAGGCGACTTCCAATATCGACGCGGAAAGCGAAGAGATGATCATGGGCGTGATCCACACACTGGCGAAGACGAGGACGATCATCCTGGTCTCACACCGTCTTGCCAATGTGGTCAAATCAGACCGGATCTATATGATGAAGGAAGGCTGTATCGCAGAAACAGGAACCCACGAGAAGCTGATGAAGCAGAACGGAGATTATGCGAAGCTATATCAATCCCAGATGGAACTGGAGCAGTACGGAAAGGAGGCGACGGCATGAGTCAGGATAGGACTAGTGGAGATAAGACATTTGCAGTTCAGGGCGGGAGCTCCCGCCGCAGCGGTATCCGCATTATGGGGCGGCTCATCGGGCTGGTAAAGCCTCTCCTTCCGGTGATGATCCTTGCCATTGTGCTGGGAACGGTCGGATATCTGTGCGCCATCTTTCTTACGATCCTGGCGGGATACGGACTGATGCATATCCTGATGGAGCCGGTCATGGAGGCCCTTGGGCTGAGTCTTGCTTCTTCGGGAGCCGGGATGCTTTTAAGGATGGAACCGCAGACTTTATTCATTGTGCTGGTTGTTATGGCGGTGATGCGGGGAATCCTGCATTATGGAGAACAGTACTGCAACCATTTTATTGCATTCAAGCTGCTGGCGATCATCCGGCACAAAGTATTTGCCGCACTCCGGAAGCTCTGCCCGGCGAAACTGGAAGGCAGGGATAAGGGAAACCTGATTTCGGTCATCACATCGGATATCGAGCTTCTGGAAGTCTTTTATGCGCATACAATCTCGCCTATTGCGATTGCAGTATTGACGTCCCTTGTGATGATCTTATTTCTCGGACGGATCTCACCTGTTGCGGCGATCCTTGCACTGGCAGGCTATCTGGTGGTCGGCGCTGTGATCCCGCTGTTCTTCGGGAGCCGGGGAGCAGATAAGGGAATGGAATTCCGGAACGGGTTCGGTAATCTGAACAGCTTTATCCTTGACTCGCTGAGAGGACTGGATGAGACGATCCAGTACCGACAGGGCGAGAAGAGAAGGATAGAAATGGCAGAGCGTTCGGATCAGCTAGGTGAAGTGCAGAAAGGACTGAACCGGTTAGAAGCCTCCCAGAGATCCGTGACCAATCTGATGATTCTTCTGTTTTCCTTTGCTATGCTGTTCCTGATGATCGCACTGAGGCAGGCGGGGAGTGTAGACCTTACCGGCATGCTGGTGGGCACCATTGCCATGATGGGCTCATTCGGTCCGGTGACAGCCCTTGCCAGCCTGTCCAATAATCTGAATCAGACTCTGGCAAGCGGTGAGCGTGTGCTGTCCATTCTTGAGGAAGAGCCGAAAGTGGAGGAAGTGAACGGAGCGGAGAATATCTCCTTCACTGACGCGGAGGCGGATAATGTCGATTTCGCATATGAAGAGGAACAAATATTGAAGGACTATTCTATCCGGATCCCGAAAGGAAAGGTTGTCGGCATCCACGGAGCCAGCGGTTCCGGGAAATCGACTTTGCTGAAACTTCTGATGCGGTTCTGGGATGTACAGGGCGGTCAGGTGAAGATTTCCGGACGGGATGTGAGGGGTATCAATACCTTGGATCTGCGGGAGCTGGAATCCTATGTGACTCAGGAGACGGTACTGTTTCACGATTCCATTGCAAACAATATTGCCATAGGGAAAACCGGCGCAGCAAGGGAAGAGATCATGGAAGCAGCAAAGAAAGCGTCCATCCACGATTTTATCATGACATTGCCGAAAGGATATGACACGGAAGTCGGAGAACTGGGAGATACGCTGTCGGGTGGAGAGAAACAGAGGATCGGAATCGCCAGGGCGTTCCTGCATGATGCACCATTTCTCCTGCTGGATGAACCCACCAGCAACCTGGATTCGCTGAATGAGGGGATCATTCTCAAATCCCTGAAAGAAGGAAAGGGGGATAAGACTGTGCTGCTCGTATCCCACAGGAAATCGACAATGAATCTGGCGGATGTTGTGTACGAGATGGATAACGGGAGAATCTCGTAGGAATCGGGCAGGAACTAACTCGAACATTGTAAATATGTAACAGGCTGGAAGTTTAACTGGCAGCCTGTTTCAATAATCCCACCGCATTGGGGTTTCAAGCCGTCCGTCTGCCATGCAGCAGCTCGAATCCACTGCTGCGCAGTTACTTCTCGCTGTATGGCATCCGCCATATGACAGAATTATCATCAATCGCTATCTGCAAGCAAGCTTGCAACGAATGGTGAACTAAGCCATGCGGCAGTTCGAACCGTCCCTGCAGGACGTTTCTCACTGTATGGCGTCCGTCATATAGCAGAATTACCGCTAGTTGTCACTTGCAAGCGAGCTTGCGTGACACCTATCGTTAATTCTTACTGCATTGGGTTTTCCAAGTCGTCCGTCTGCCATGCAGCAGTTCGAACCGCCCCTGCGGGACGCTTCTCACTGTATGGCGTCCGCCATATATCGGAATTGCTGCCATTGGATATTTGCAAGCAAGCTTGCATATCCAATATCATCAATTCCACTGCATGGCAGACTATTAACATATCCTCGGCAGTTGCATGCCGGTTAGTTTGGAGAGGACTCTTCTGCCGCCGATGGGGGTTTTGAGGAGGACTCTGCCGGGCATGTCTTCGGTTACGGTGCCGATCCGGGCAGCGTTCTCTCCGCCGGGGACTTTTTTTATTGCATCCAGGACGGCTTCGGCGGCTTCCGGAGCACACACTACGAGCATCCGTCCTTCGCAGGCGCAGTAGAGCGGATCGAGGCCGAGCATATCACAGGCGGCTTCTACTGTGGAATCAATGGGGAGTGCTGTCTCATTCAGTTCGATGGAGAACGGCATCTGTTCTGTGAATTCATTGAGTGTGGTGGCGACTCCGCCTCTGGTCGGGTCGCGCAGGATACGGATCGGAGCGGACAGACCCATCGATTCTGCGGACATACCGGCGGCTTCAAGGGCTGCAGCGCTGATCCTGTGCAGCGGCTGGCAGTCGGAGACGAGCGGGCTGTCTTCGCGGAGCAGACCGGAGCGTGCCATCATGACGGCGGCGCCGTGGCAGCCGATGGTCCCGCTGACGAGAACAGCATCCCCCGGACGGATGGCGGACTTACCGGGAAGGATGGCTCTCTGGAAACCAATTCCGGCAGTGTTGATATAGACCCCGTCGCCTTTTCCGGCGTCTACGACTTTGGTGTCGCCGGTCACGATGGATACGCCGGCCTTCTTTGCTTCATCTGCGATCGAGGAGACGATGCTCTTAAAATCAGAGAAAGAAAAGCCTTCTTCTAATATAAAGGACAGGCTGAGGTATTTCGGGATTCCGCCAGCCATACACAGGTCATTCACTGTCCCGCAGACAGAAAGCATGCCGATATCTCCGCCTGGAAATTTCCATGGAGAGACGACAAAACTGTCGGTTGAGAATACCAGTTTGTCACTGCCATTAAGGATAGCTCCGTCTCCAAGCTGGGAGAGCGCTGCGTTATCAAATGCGGGAAGCAGGATTGACTCGATCAGCTCCGAGGTCTTTAAACCGCCGCTTCCGTAATCAAGAGTAATTCTGTCATCTTTTATTCTGTCTTCCATGTCATAATACCTCTTTGTTCCCTTATCATTCATGTTTTACTCATAATTTAGATAACCACATATTCAGGTCAGGCGCATATCAATTTTGCCCGGGATTATCCGGTTATCCATACTGATATGCCGCGGCGCAGGCGCCCTCGCCGGAAACCATACACGGCCCCACAGGATTATCCGGAGAGCAGACTTTTTTGAACAGCGGACATTCTGCAGGCCGCATGACGCCGCGTATGACCTGGGCACATCGGCAGCCGGGTATCTCTTTTTCCTCTGCCGGGGAGAGAGAGAACTTCTTCATGGCGTCCCACTGTGCGTATTCATTACGGATGGCATATCCGCTGTCCGGAATCTGTCCGAGTCCCCGCCAGTCGGATCCTGCGGGATAAAATACCTGTTCCATCAGTGCCGTGGCGGCAGGGTTCCCTTTCTGCCGTACAAGCCGGGTATATTCGTTCTTTAATTCCGGCGTTCCCTGTGCGAGCATTTCTGTCAGCTCCAGGATGGAATACAGAAGATCTCCGGGTTCAAACCCGCTCACTACACCCGGAAGACGGTAATCTTCCGGGAGAAAGGAAAAGCCGTCAGCCCCGATGATGGCAGCCACGTGTCCGGGACAGAGAAATCCGTTTACTGCAAAGTCATCAGACTCAATGAGAGAACGGATGGCCGGTTCTGTCCTTTTTAAAAGGCACAGCACGGAGAAGTTTTTCAGCCCCCGGGCGGCTGCCTCGAGGATGCACGCAGCGGTTCCGGGAGCAGTGGTTTCGAATCCGACTCCGAGGAAAATGACTTCAGTATCAGGACGTTCTTCTGCAATCTTGAGCGCATCCATAGGAGAGTAGACAGATTCCACTTTGCCGCCGTCAGCTCTGCGCGCCAGAAGGCTGTCTCCCTGTGAGGATCCCGGAACCCGCAGAAGATCCCCGTAACTTGTGATCAGTACACCTGATCTCTGCGACAGGTCAAGGACCATGTCTATCATATTTGAAGGAGTGACGCAGACGGGACAGCCGGGGCCGGATAGGAGCTGCACATTCTCCGGCAGTACGCTTCTGATCCCGCTGCGGGCAATCGACATAGTATGCGTTCCGCAGATTTCCATCAGGCGGACCGGACCGGTCTGATCGCTGTACTCCCTGATCTTACCAAGAAGCAGAGGCACATCCTTAGGATTTTTAAAATAGCTGTCATAGAGCATTTTTGATCTCCTCCAGAAGTTCCAAGTTTTCCAGCGCTTCTTTTTCAGACATTTTTTCAATGGCAAATCCGGCATGTACCATGACGTAATCGCCCGGCTGTGCGTCTGTGATAAAGTCGATGCGGATATCCTGCGTGAGTCCTCCGGCTTCACATTGTGCCAGAGAGCCGTCTATTTTGCTGATCTTCATAGGCATTGCTAAACACATAAGTTATGCTCCTTTTTTCTACTTATATATAATGATCCGATGACTGAACTGAGTTATCTCCTTCAGATAACTTCCGCCTGCAGCAGGCAATGGCGAGCTGCCCGAATGCTATGCCCTCGTCGTTTGCGGATACCTGATGATGAGTATACACCGTAAACCCGTTCTCTTCCAGCAGGGAAGTAATGCCATGCAGGAGAAACCGGTTCTGGAAGACTCCGCCGGAGAGAACGACAGGAAGCCTGTCGGGATTCAGTGCGATGCACTGGTCCGCGGCCATGCAGATAAGCGTTGCCATAAAGCGCAGGGCAAGACGGTGTTTGTCCTCATGCCGCTTCAGAGCGTCTGTAAGACTGCGGATCATCGGACGTGTGTCAAAGATACGTACATCGTCCTCTTCGTAAAATGTGACAGGCCAGGAGAGTGTCTGCAAAGATAAATCTGCAGATAACTGTTCCGGTGCCTCAGCAGGGGAGAGAGCTTCCACAAGAGCGGCTCCTTCGCCTTCGTAGTCGATTTCCGAACGCTCCATAATGAGGGAGCAGACTCCGTCGAACAGCCGCCCGATGCTGCTGGCCGCAGGGACAGCCTGCGGCGATGTTTCCATCAGGCCGGATAACATCCGGCATTTCTCCTCTGGCAGAGGAATGAGGGAAAAGTCCCGGATTCCCGCGTCTGCTGCGAGCGAGAGCGCGATCCTGCCGATCTCGCGGACCGCGCGGTCGCCGCCGGGCAGAAGTATCGGACGGATCGAGCCGGCACGCTGAAAGTTTTCGTAATCTCCGATAAAAAATTCTCCGCCCCATATAGTTCCGTCTGTCCCCAGACCGGTGCCGTCCCAGATGATTCCAAAGCAGGACCCGTTCAGATTATTGTCCGCCATGCAGGACGCCATGTGCGCCCAGTGGTGCTGGACCTGGAGAAGCGGAACGTGATCTGACGCGGCGCGCCGTTTTGCCTCGCCGGTGGACAGATAATCCGGGTGCAGGTCACAGATATAGAGAGTGGGTTTCAGCCGGAAAAGATTTTCATAAGTCTGCATTGCCTGTGTGTAGTGCTCAAATGTCTCGGCATTCTTCAGATCGCCGATGTAAGGACTTAAGAAAATATGGGAATCCCGCCCCAGTGCAAAGGATGCCTTCTGTTCGGCACCCAGTGCAAAGATACCGTCTGCCTTAACCGATAATTTCAATTCCAGCGGGCGAGGAGCATAGCCCCGGCTCCTGCGCAGGAAATACGGGCGCCCCTGCCATTCAGCTGTTAAAGAATCGTCACACCGGTTTGCGATTCTGCGGTTATGCAGGAGGAAACCGTCTGCAACATCTGCAAGTGCGTTAAGTGCGGCTTCGTTATCTGTGAGTACGGGACAGCCCGGTACATTTCCACTCGTCATGACAAGGATGTCCGGCCCGCCGTAAGCGCCGTCGAGAAGCAGCGTGTGAAGGGGCGTGTAGGGCAGCATCACACCGAGCCTTGCACTAAAGCTGAGAGCATCAAGCGCCCGGGCAGTCTGTGAGTCCTGCGAGTCCTGTATGTCCTTTGAGTCCTGTACGTCTTGCCGGTCCGATCTGTTTTTCCGCTTTGCGAGAAGGACGATCGGCCGTGCGGGATTTGTCAGAAGTTTTTCTTCTTCCGGCGTGATCTCGCAGATCCGGCGGGCTGCCTCGAGGGAACGGCACATGACGGCCAGAGGTTTTTCTGCCCTGTGCTTGCGTCCGCGCAGTCTGTATACCGCATCGGGATCCAGCGCATCACAGGCGAGATGGATCCCCCCGATGCCCTTGACAGCAAGGATTCCTCCGTCTGCAAGGAGCTCCTGAGAGCGGCGGAATGCATCGTCACCGCTGACAGACACCGCAGAAGAGGCAGACGGCGCAGAAGAGACAGCCGATGCAGAAGAACATGGCGGCTTCTCTGAAGATTTAATATAGAAGACGGACGGCCCGCATACCGGACAGCAGTCGGGCTGGGCATGGTACCGCCGGTCGTTGATATCATTGTATTCATCCTCGCAGTCTCCGCACATGGGAAACTCTTTCATCACTGTGCGTTCCCGGTCATAGGGAAGCGCCTCGATGATGGTATATCTTGGCCCGCAGTTTGTACAGTTGATAAAGGGATAACGGTATCTGCGGTCCGAGGGGGTGCAGAGCTCAGCTTCACACTCCGGACACATGGCGATGTCCGGAGAAATGAGAGTGGCGCCGGTCTTTATCCGGCTATCGCGTATTGTAAACCGGTCAAAAGTTCCGGGACGCTGCGCCGAATCCGAAGAAGCATCGGTATCTGCTGCCCGGACCGCTTCAATCTGTGCCATAGGCGGCGGGGAAGATTTCAGTTCCTCGATGAAACGCTCCAGCTCTTCCGGCTCACCCTCAAGGATGCCTTCCAGTCCTGCGGAGGTGTTGCGCACCCAGCCGCAGATATGATGCCGTGACGCAAGCCGGTGAAGAAAAGGGCGGAAGCCTACGCCCTGTACGATCCCTTCTACTTCAATGCGAACTGTTTTCATGACTGTGCTTTCCGGATCTGCTCCGCGAGAAAGTCTGCGAGTTCCTGTATGCCGTCCCCGGTCCGATTGCTGACCCTGAAGAGAGGAGCGCCGGGGTTCACAGTCTCGTAATTGGCGCAGACTATTTTTTCGTCAAAGTCAAAGTACGGAAGCATATCGTATTTGTTCAGGACGAGACAGTCCGTATCCGTGAACATGAGGGGATATTTCTCCACTTTGTCGTCGCCTTCGGGGATGCTGAGAATAGTGATGCGCAGAGATTCTCCGATGCGGAACTCGGCGGGACATACAAGGTTTCCGATATTTTCCACAAATATAACATCCAGGTCATCCAGTGGAAGCTCCGGCAGGATATGCTGGATGCTCATTGCCTCGATGTGGCAGGCGCCGTCAGTGTTGAGCTGGACGGCGGGGATACCCAGATCCGCAATGCGCTCCGCGTCTACCTGTCCCGCAATATCACCTTCAATGACGCCTGTGCGCCAGTCTTTTCTTAATTTATCGATGAGCGAAGTGATAAGGCTTGTCTTTCCGGCTCCGGGGCTGCCCATCACGTTGATCATACAGATGTGATGAGCGGAAAGCGTTTCTTTTACTTCCTCGCTTACATCTTCATTCCAGTCCATTACCTGATGCAGTACTTTTATCTCCATCGATGTCTACCTCCAAGCTTTTGATATAGAATTCTTTTCCGGACAGAAGTTTAAGCCTCATACTCCCGCAATGGGGACATTGCAGATGGTGTGGAGTGATCTCTCCGTCCTTTCCGCAGTCCATGCAGTGGACTTTGACGGGAAGCGTCTCGGATTCGATGCGGGCGCCTTCCGCGATCGTACCTTCTGCAAGCATATCGAGGTAGATCTGGATACAGTCAGGGACGATTCCACGCAGCTGTCCGATGCACAGCCGTATAACGCGGATCCTGGATGCGTTTCGTGCCTGTGCCTCCCGTATGCAGTCCTCCAGCAGATGTTCGGTTATACTGAGTTCATGCATGGCTGTTCCTCCTGTCTGGTAATTATGGTCAAATTGAATAGCTTTTTATGTGGATACTGTCTGAAACAGCACGATGTCCAATGCCCATTTTAGCACATTTTTACAAAAATAAACAGAAAAAACGCTCCGAAACTATTGTAAAAAAAACGAATCAGGATTATAAATAAAAGGAGAGTGTGTGAAAGGAGGATTACGATAATGATACCATGGCTTATTGGGATTCCGGCGGTGCTTGCGGTGTTATTTCAGTTTATCCGTAATGAGAAGGCAAGAGGTTACATCGTATATGCAGGCGCCGGTATTATTATGCTTACGACGGTTATTTTTATCGTGAACTGGATCGATGGCGGAGCCCGGACATGGATGCTCTATCCGGAGACTGAGCTGATCGATCATCTGATGGTGGCAGGGGATCTGTTCCTGATGTGCCTGATCATCTACCTGAGTGTGAAATACGGCAAGGTGCTCCCGATCATCCTGTCCGTAGTACAGACAGTGCTTGTGCTGTATACGGAGTTTACCGCGGATGTAAAAGAGGGGCCGCACATGCTGGTGGACTGGCTGACGATCCTGATGTGTATCATCATAGCATTTATCGGAGGATTTATCTGTATCTATACGGTCGGATATATGAAAGGGTATCACAACCACCACAAGGAGGTAAAAGACAGACAGCCGTTTTTCTTCTCTATGCTGTTTTTGTTCCTTGCGGCGATGTTCGGACTGGTACTCTCCCAGAATCTGGTCTGGATCTATTTCTTCTGGGAGATCACAAGCGTTATCTCGTTCCTGATGATCGGGTATACGCGCTCGGAAGAGGCGGTAAATAACAGTTTCTGTGCGTTGTGGATGAACCTGCTGGGCGGTCTGGGATTTGCAGCAGCCATTGCGCTGATGGCACAGCTTCACGGGACGCTTCAGCTTCTCGAAGTGGTGAATATCGGGGCGCTCCTGCCGCTGATGTGCCTGTCTCTTGCAGGACTTACGAAATCGGCGCAGCTCCCGTTCTCCACATGGCTTCTCGGGGCCATGGTGGCGCCGACGCCGTCCAGTGCACTGTTACATAGCGCGACGATGGTCAAGGCGGGGGTATATCTGCTGATCAGGATTTCCCCGGCACTTGAGGGAAATCTGGTGGGGATCATTGTCTCCAGCATCGGCGGTCTTACATTTATCATGGCAAGTATGATGGCAATCGCACAGAATGACGCCAAGAAAGTACTGGCTTTTTCTACCATATCAAATCTGGGCCTGATCGTTGCCTGTTCCGGTATCGGTGTGGAGGAGACTGTATGGGCGGCTGTATTCCTCATGATCTTCCATGCAGTCAGCAAATCGATGCTGTTCCAGTCCGTCGGAGCTACAGAGAACACACTTGGCTCCAGAGATATTGAAAATATGCACGGCCTGATCATTACGGTTCCCAAGCTGGCGTATATCATGGGTATCGGAATTGCAGGAATGTATCTGGCGCCGTTCGGAATGCTTATTTCCAAATGGGTGGCTCTGAAGTCATTCGTGGATTCGGGCAACGTGGTGCTGGTCCTCTTTATTGCATACGGAAGTGCCACGACCATGTTCTATTGGACAAAATGGCTGGCAAAACTGCTTTGTTTCCATATACCGAGACAGACGGTCAAAGACGTGACGCACAAGGATGAATATGTGTCCATGTTCTTCCATGCGGCGGTCATGCTCCTGCTCTGTCTGCTCCTTCCGATGGTGGCGGTATGGATGGTGAACCCGATCATAAAAGATCTGTTCGGCAACTCTACGGATGTTCTCTCCATGAGCGTGCTCACGACAATGGCGATTATGCTTGTCTCCATCTTTATCGTGCCCGTGGCGATGTTCTTCATCAGCAGAAGATCCCACAGAGAGATCGTGCCAATCTATATGAACGGTATCAATAATGGAGACAACCGTTTCTTTATGAACAGTTATGGGAAAAATGAACATTTGTACTTAAGCAACTGGTATCTGCGGTTTGAGTTCGGACGCAGGCATCTGCGGATACCGTCGATCATTATGGCGGCAGCAGTGCTCGTCGTCGGATTCTGTCTTGTAATAGGAGGTGTGTCATGGTGAAAATAGTATTTGTACTGGCTTATCTGATCCTGGCACCTTTCCTCGGAGCGCTGCTGGACGGAGTGGACCGTATTATCAGCGCGAGGATGCAGAGGAGAAAAGGCCCAAGCCTCCTTCAGCCGTTTTATGACCTTGGAAAACTTTTCTCCAAAGAGATGATCGCGGTAAATAACGTACAGCTCCTTCTGAATCTGAGCTACCTTGTGATCCTGATGATCGCGGGCTGTATGCTCTTTTACGGGGCGGACCTTCTGATGGTGCTCTTCATATTAAGTACCGCAGATATGTTTTTGATCATGGCGGCGTCCAGTGACTCCTCGCCGTATGCGAATATGGGAGCCAGCAGGGAGATGCTTCAGATGATGGCTTATGAGCCCCTGACACTTCTCATTGCAGTAGGCTTCTATCTGACAACAGGATCTTTTCAGGTGTCAGATATTATCCGCGCCGATACGAGCGCGGTGCTGTGGATGCCGGGACTGCTGGTCGGATTTATGTTTACGGCAGCGATCAAATTCAGGAAATCGCCCTTTGACCTGTCCACGAGCCATCATGCCCATCAGGAGATGGTAAAGGGACTGACGACAGAGATGTCCGGCACTACGCTGGCCATTATGAATATAGCGGAATATTATGAAATGATACTGCTGCTCGGAATCTTCTGTCTCTTCTTTATCAACAGTACATGGTGGAGCTGGATCGCAGCAATTCTGATCTGTGCTGTGATATTTTTCATGGAGACGCTGTGGGATAATATCAGCGCCCGTGTAAAATGGAAGACCCTTCTCTACAGCTGCTGGGTGGTAACACTGGTAGCCGGCGGAGTGAATATACTGATTCTGATGTTGGACAAGTGAGCAGGAGGCAGATAAATTATGAATAAAGTATCAAAATCACCGTGGCTGCTCCACTATGACGCCAGCAGCTGCAACGGATGCGACATCGAAGTCCTCGACTGCCTCACACCGAAATATGATATCGAACGATTCGGTATCATTAATACAGGAGATCCGTTCCAGGCGGATATCCTGCTGATCACAGGCGGTGTGAACAGTCAGACCGAGAGTGTGGTAAAACAGATCTACAGCCAGATGCCGGAACCGAAAGTCGTGGTTGCAGTCGGGATCTGTGCATGTACAGGCGGTGTATTTAAAGAGTGTTATAATATCAAAGGCGGGATCGACACCGTGATCCCGGTGGACGTATATGTGCCGGGCTGCGCTGCGCGTCCGGAAGCCATTATCGACGGAGTTGTCAAGGCACTGAGTATACTGGATGCAAAACAGGCAGCTATGTCTAAAGACGGGAGGTGACGGCGATGGAATATAAGAATGAGATCAGAAAGATTACTGCAGCGGAATTTTTCCCGGCCGTCGTGCATATGAAGACAGAGAACTGGCGCCTTGTCCAGATCTGTGCAACCTGCATCGAGGGCGGGTATGAGATGAGCTATTCTTTCTGTCTGAGATACGATATGGTGACGCTGCGTCTGGAAGTTGCGGAGGACGAAGAAGTCGCCAGCATTACACAGATCTATCCCTGTGCATTTATACAGGAGAATGAGGCGGAAGAATTGTTCGGTGTGAAGATCAAGACGATCAAGCCGGATTATAAGGATAAATTGTACCGGATCGACGTAGAGACACCGTTTAAGAAAAAGGAGTAGAGAAAATGGCAAAGAGAAGTATAGTACCTTTTGGCCCTCAGCATCCTGTTCTGCCGGAGCCGGTACATCTGGATCTGGTGCTGGAGGATGAGACTGTGGTGCAGGCTGTTCCGAGCATCGGCTATATCCACAGAGGCCTTGAGAAACTTGTAGATAAGAGAGATTTTAAACAGTATACCTATATCGCAGAGCGTATCTGCGGCATCTGCAGCTGCGGCCACGGGCTGGGCTATTGTATGGCCGTAGAGGAAGTCATGGGCATTGAGGTCCCGGAAAGAGCAAATTATCTGCGTGCCATCTGGGTGGAGATGAGCCGTATCCACAGCCATCTGCTCTGGCTCGGACTGCTGGCGGACGCTATGGGATTCGAGAGCCTGTTCATGGAGAGCTGGCGCCTGAGAGAAAAGATCCTCGATATGTTCGATGAGACGGCCGGAGGCAGGATCATCCACTCGGTCAATCAGGTGGGAGGTGTCCAGAAAGATATGGACGCTACAATGCTGAACCATCTGCTCGAGGCAGTCAAAGATATTGAAAGCGATATCAAACCTGTAGTGAATACTTTCCTTCAGGACTATACAGTTCAGAGCCGTCTGAAAGGTGCGGGCGTCCTGAAGAAAGATGATGCGGTTACTCTCGGAGCGGTAGGTCCGATGCTCAGGGCCAGCGGCGTGGAGTACGATGTCCGTATGCTGGGCTACGGTGCATATAAAGACCTGACCGTGGCGCCGATCACGTCGACCGACGGAGACTGTTACGGCCGCTGTGAGGTAAGGTTAAAAGAACTGTTCCAGTCCTTTGACCTGATCCGGGAAGCTATCGGCAAGATTCCCTCCGGAGATATCAATGTGCCCGTAAAAGGCAATCCCAACGGGGAATACTTCATGCGGATCGAGCAGCCGAGAGGAGAGGCAATCTATTATGTGAAAGGAAACGGAACAAAATATCTGGATCGTTTCCGTCTCCGTACACCGACGACAAGCAATATCCCGCCGATGGTGGAAATCCTGAAAGGATGCCAGCTGGCTGATGTGCCGATCCTGATCCTGACCATCGATCCGTGCGTAAGCTGTACGGAACGCTAGGCAGAAAGGAGAAGCAGTATGAAAAAGACGAGAATGTTTACATTTGCCGGAAGAGTGATCAAGAATCTCTTCAAAAAACCGGCGACGACACAGTATCCTTTCGAGCCGGCGCAGTATCCGGAGCGGATGCGCGGACATATCCGCATCGAGATTGAGAACTGTATCAGCTGCGGTCTGTGTATGCGGTCCTGCCCGTCTCAGGCAATCCGGGTGGACAGGAAAGCGGGAACGTGGACGATCGAACGTTTTGACTGTGTACAGTGTGGTTTCTGCGTGGCGACCTGCCCGAAGAAATGCCTGTTCATGGAAAAAGGATATACGGAGCCGGATATCCTGAAGAAGAGCGAGACATTTACCAAGCCGAAGGAAGAAAAGAAAGAGGCGGCTGCCGCAGCAGGCGGAAAGCCCGCAGTGGATACAGAAAAGTGCGTATACTGTACGCTCTGTGCGAAGAAATGTCCGCAGGAAGCGCTTCATGTAGACCGGAAAGAGAAAATCTGGGAGCTGGATGAAGAGAAGTGCGTGGAGTGCGGCATCTGCGCGGGGGCCTGCCCGAAGAAAGCGATAGAGCTGAAAGGGTAAGCGAAGCTTCAGTGCTTATGGAATATATTGAATGAAACGAAATGCAGCGCAAAAGGTTTGCGTTGCATTTTGTTTGTAACGCAAATATAATTTCATTAGATAAGCAATATAGTCAGCGATGATAATACAGTTGAGTTGATATATTTAGTTGAACAATTGGAGGTATTTACCCATGAAAAAAATAGCAGTCATTTTCCCGGGAGTCGGCTACCACGCGGACAAGCCGCTCCTCTACTACAGCAAGAAAATCGCGTCCCAGAACGGATATGAGATCGTCGAAGTACCATACGGAAAGTTCCCAAAGGGAGTGAAAGGTTCCAGGGAAAAGATGGAAAAAGCTTTTTTCAGCGCAGTGGAGCAGGCGGAAGAAATCTTAAAAGACGTGGATTTCTCTGCATATGACGATATCCTGTTTATCTCGAAGAGTGTGGGCACTGCGGTCTCCTCTGCATATGCGGGAAAACATCACCTGAAAACGAGAAACATCTATTACACACCGGTGGAGGCATCTTTCCAGTTCATGACTCAGCCGGGAATCGCATTCACCGGGACGAAAGACTCGTGGGTGGATTATGAGGCCGTAAAAGAAGGCTGTGAAAAAGGCGGATTCCCGCTGTATATCACTGAAGGGGCGAATCACTCACTGGAGACAGGCGATGTGATGACAGATCTGGAGAATTTGCAGAAGATCATGCTGGCTACAGAGAAGTATATCGCATGTGACAGTTCAGATAAGTAACAGAAGGAAACATAAAGAGGCAGTTCAGTCATCAGCGCGGGCTGGACGATGCGTGCAGAGGTATAAGAACATGAAGATCAAGTGTATCGCCCTTGATCTGGACCGGACGACACTGGACAGTCAGGGACATCTGAGTGAAGAAAACAGAACAGCGATCGAGAGCGCTGTCGCAGCCGGCATTCATGTGGTGGCAGCGAGCGGACGGTCGCTGGATTCATTGCCTGCGGAGCTTACGGATATCACAGGCATACGATATGCCATCACATCCAACGGAGCGGCAGTCTATGATCTGTGTGAAAGAAAATGTCTGCGGCAGTTCAAGATGACTCCGGCGTCAGTAGAGGATATCCTGCGGCACACGGAGCCGGAGCGGATGAAAGATGTATATGGAAAGGCAGCGGAGATGTCGGAAGCAGAGATATCTGAAATCGAGATCTCTTATGAGGCGTTTATCGCTGGCAGGGCTTTTGCGGAGAGCCGGTACGTGGCTGATCCGGTGCATTTCGGAGCTATGCCGCAGGCAATTCCCTATATACAGGGCACCCGCACGCCGGTGGAGGACATGAGGACTTTTATCCGCGGACATAAGTCGGAGCTGGACTGCATTGACCTTGTGGTAAAAAGCGAGGATATGAAGCATAAATTGTGGAAAAATCTCCGGGAAAATGTCAGGGATGTGTATATCACATCTTCTGTAAGGCAGCTTCTTGAAATCTCTCACAGAGATGCAGGCAAGGAATCCGGTGCGAAGTTTCTTCTGGAATATCTCGGACTGACAAGAGAAGAGCTTGCCGCGTTTGGTGACGGGGATAATGACAGCGGGCTCCTCAAATATGCGGGGATCGGTTTTGCCGTGGCAAATGCGTCCCCGGAATGCAGAGATGCCGCAGATGAGATCGTCGCTTCAAATGATGATAACGGTGTGGCGCAGGGAATCCATAAGATTCTGACAATGTGAGATAAAAGAGCCGGAATCGGATTGTAAGCATGGAGGTTCGTTATGGCACTATATGCAATGGGAGATTTCCACCTGTCGTTCACGGTCAATAAACCCATGGACGTGTTCGGGAGCGAGTGGAAGAACCACGTGAGAAAGATTGAGAAATACTGGAAGAAATATGTAAAGGAAACGGATACTGCAGTTATCACAGGCGACCATTCCTGGGGGAGAAATCTGGACGAATGCCGGGAAGATCTGGGATTTATCGAGGCTCTTCCCGGGCGTAAGATCCTGCTGAGGGGCAATCACGACATGTTCTGGGATGCGAAGAAGACAGAGAGGCTCAACAGCCTGTATGAGGGAAGGCTCAGCTTCCTGCAGAATAATTATTATACATATGAGGACTATGCCTTGGTCGGGACAAAGGGATACTGCTATGAGGGCAAAGACAGTTACGAACACTTTGAGAAGATCAGGGACCGGGAACTTGTGAGACTGCGGGCGTCATTTGAGTCGGCGCGCTCTGCGGGATACTGGAAATATATTATGTTCCTGCACTACCCGCCCACAAGCATCGGCGAGACGGAGAGCGGATTTACAAAGATGGCACAGGAATACGGAGCGGAGCAGGTCGTCTATTCCCACTGTCACGGAAAGGCGAGATATGATGACAGTTTCCACGGAGAGGTGGACGGTATCATCTATCATCTCGTGTCTTCCGATTATCTCAGATTCAAACCGGAGAGAATACTATGAAGATCATTATTTCACCAGCCAAAAAAATGAATATTGACACAGATACTCTGGCGTGCAGGAGTGTGCCTGTTTTCCTTGATGAGACGACAGAGCTCCTTACATGGATGAAAAATCTTACATTTGCACAGGCAAAGGAACTGTGGAAATGCAACGACAAAATTGCAGAACAGAATTACAGAAGATTTCAGGAGATGGATCTGGAGCGGAATCTGACGCCGGCAGTGATCGCCTATGAGGGGATCCAGTATCAGTATATGGCTCCCGCTGTATTCGGAGGTGCACAGACGGATTATATTCAGGAACATCTGCGGATCCTGTCCGGCTTTTATGGTGTGCTGAAACCTTTTGACGGCGTGGTGCCCTACAGGCTGGAGATGCAGGCAAAAGCGTCTGAAGCCGGCGATCTGTATAAATTCTGGGGCGATAAACTGTACCGGGAAGTGACCGGAAAAGGTCAGAAAGCAGCTGACGGACAGCCGGAACATCCGGATCATAAGGGCAGTCTTATTGTAAATCTGGCATCCAAAGAATACTCGAAATGCGTGGAGAAGTACCTTGCGCCGGCAGACAGATATCTGACCATTGTGTTCGGGGAGCTTGCAGACGGGAAAGTAAAACAGAAAGGAACGCTTGCAAAGATGGCGAGAGGCGAGATGGTGCGCTATCTGGCAGAGCACGAGGTGGAAGGCCCGGAAGGGATCAAGGGTTTTGACAGACTGGGATACTGTTTTGATGAAGCGTTCTCAAATGAGCGGGAATATGTATTCCTGAAGAAGGAGCAGCCGACGGACGGAGAGACAGTCTGAAGAAAATACTGTATCTACCATCAGTCAGAATATTGGGATATGGAGGAAAAAGTTATGTACAATGCATCAGAAAAAAGATATGAAAATATGGCCTACAACCGTTGTGGGAACAGCGGCCTGAAGCTCCCGGCAGTATCGCTGGGACTCTGGCACAATTTCGGTGATACAGGATCCTATGAGACTATGAAGCAGATCTGCTTTACCGCATTTGACAATGGGATCACACATTTTGACCTTGCGAACAATTACGGGCCGGAGCCCGGAAGCGCAGAGAAGAATTTCGGAAGGATATTAAAAGAGGATCTGGGACAGTACCGTGATGAGCTTATCATCAGCACGAAAGCCGGATATGACATGTGGCCGGGACCTTACGGGAACTGGGGAAGCAGAAAATATCTTCTGGCAAGCCTGGATCAGAGCCTGAAACGGATGGGGCTTGAGTATGTGGATATCTTCTATCATCACCGGATGGATCCGGAGACGCCGCTGGAGGAGACAATGGGAGCGCTCGCACAGGCGGTCACATCCGGAAAAGCTCTCTATGCCGGTCTGTCCAATTATGACGGGGAGACTCTGGAGAGAGCGGCAGCAATTCTTGAAGAGCTTCGGTGCCCGTTCATTATCAATCAGAACCGGTACTCCATTTTCGACCGGACCATCGAGAACAACGGGCTGAAAGAGGCAGCGGCACGGCTCGGAAAAGGGATCATAGCGTTCAGCCCGCTTGCCCAGGGGCTGCTGACAAACCGGTATTTAAACGGGATTCCGGAGGACAGCCGCATCATGACAGACGGGAGGTTCCTCAAAAAAGAGGCACTCACGGAGGAACGCCTCCAGCAGATCCGTAATCTCAACGGGATTGCAGCGGGAAGAGGACAGACCCTTGCCGAGATGGCACTGAGCTGGGTGCTCCGCGACGGAATCGTGACAAGCGTACTTGTCGGAGCGTCCAGACCGGAGCAGGTGCTTGACGACATCAGGGCAATACAAAATGTTGAATTCAGTCAGGAGGAACTGGCGAAGATAGACAGTGTAATCTTGTAATCTTATCCGATCCATGATACTCTGTTTTATAGGAATGAATAGCACATGGTTATCATGGAGCAGAATAAGGAGGGAACGATTATGGCAAGATATGTAAAAGATATCACACTCAACAAGCCGGATGATTTTGTGGCATTTATTGTCAATGATTATCTGCAGAAGAACAAATTTGTGATGTCGGACTGGCACGGGGAGCCGGCATACCGTGCAGGCGACGGAATGGTCGAAGGATATAAATATCTGAAGTGGTCATATGCAGGCGGAGTGTTCCATCTCGAGGCATGGCTGAAAGGAACAGCCGGCGGTGAGTGGGATTTGGACGGTTTTGTAGGAATTGCTATGAAGAAGCCGTATAAAAGCAGTCTGGAGCAGTTGTTTGATGTGCTTCAGCAGCAGATACCTCAGCAGAATATAGCATCTGCTCAGAATGGCGCGGCACCTCAGGGGAGCCCGATGCAGCAGGGAAATGTTCCGCCTCAGGGAGTTCCCGGGGCCCAGGGCAATATCCCGCCGCAGGGAAATTACGGACAGCCGAATCCGCAGCCGATTCCGGTGCGGACAACAGACAACACCGGGGCGGCTACGATAGCTCTCGTGCTGGGAATCCTCAGCGTTGTCATAGGAATATTCGTGCCGCTGATCGGAGTAATCCTCGGAATCATCGGCATTGCACAGGCACGTATGGGTTCCGGATCCAGTAAGGCCGGAATGGCGAAAGCAGGTAAGGTGCTGAGTATTATAGGCATCTGCATTGCGGCGGCAGGATGGCTGCTGAATATTGTGCTGACTGTGTCATTGCTTTAGGATCTGAGTTTTTTGTTTATTACGCGAAGAAGATATGAGGAAGTTTGCTCCCTGTCCCGGTGGACAGGGAGCTTTTACAATTTTTTTTAAATTTAAGTTTATACTTGACCTTGACGCAGCGTAAACATCTATCATTGACATCAGAACGGCTCCTATGATAGAAAATCCGCAAGCGTTTGGAAGAGGCGCACAAAGTAGTCGCAAATATGTATATCAGCGATGAGCGGTTTAAATTGTATTATGACCGGAAAGTCTCCGGATGCGCTCAATTCCTCGAAAAAGCCATAAGGTATAAGATTGGGGAGTAATCCGTGGTTATTAGAGCGGGCAGGCATATAAAAGTGTCTGCCCGCTCTGCTATAAGGGCGGATAATAGAGAATATCACAACTGTGCATCATCCTTATCTGCATCCGCAGTCCGGGGGCCCGGCGGCAAATCTATCGGACACTTTCTCCCAGTTGACTACATGGAACCAGTCGTCGATATATGCGGCGCGCAGGTTATAATGTTTGAGATAATAGGCGTGCTCCCAGACGTCGATATTCAGGAGAAGTGTGCGGGAATGGCGCAGAGGTGTATTCTGATTGGAGGAGGTCACGATCTTGAGGACGCCATTGTCGGACACAAGCCATGCGTAGCCGGATCCGAAGACAGACAGCGCGGCAGATTTGAACTGTGAGCGGAAATTCTCCGGGCTGCCGAACTGCTGTGTCATCTCGTGGAAAAGCCGGGATGAGTCATGTGGGGGAGTATTTATACGTTGAGAAGGTTTCAACCCGTCAAAATAGAACCGGTGATTATATACGCCTCCCGCATTGTTCTTAAGCGGCGCCTGAAGATGGCAGGGGAGTCTGCACCACATGGTGAGCAGCTCTTCCAGCGAACAGTTCTGCAGAGAAGGATGCTCCTCCAGAAAACGATTCAGGTTGTCAATGTATGTCTGGAGATGCCGGTCATGGTGAAGATGCATTGTTTTTTCATCGATAAAAGGCTCGAGTGCATCATAGGCGCATGGGAGAGGCGTGTTGATAAAAGGATAATAGTTGTTCATGATAAGTTCCTGAAGTTTTTCTTGACAGTATATGAAAGAACATCTGCGTATATTACTTACGATAAGGCAGCCGGATTGCTCTTCTCTGAGTTATAGACTGCGGCTATAACCCGCTATTATTTATGCGTATTATCACCTGTCACAAAAGCCGTGTTACAATATTGACCGTACAGAGGGGCAGCCAGAATGTGCGGATATGCTCAAATATCTGTGCAGAAGTAAGAAAAACAGAAAGTAAGACAAACAACAGGAGGCTGGATATGAATATAGGATTTACAAAGAGAACAAAATCACCTTTTCGAGTTGATACAGTGGGAAGTTTCCTGCGCCCGGAGAAACTGAAACAGGCAAGAGCGGATTTCTCGGCGGGGAAAATCTCAGCGGACAGATTAAAAGAAGTGGAGGATGAGGCCATTCGTGATCTTGTGGCAAAACAGAAACAGGCAGGGCTAAAGGCTGTCACAGACGGAGAGTTCCGCAGAGCAACCTGGCATCTTGATTTTATGTGGGGATTCCACGGAGTGGGACATCATCCGACAAAAACCGGACTTCCATTTCATGATGAAGCGGCTATGATCGATGACACTTATCTGACCGGAAAAGTGTCGGTAGATCACCATCCGTTTGTGGAACATTTCAAATTTGTCAAAGAACTGGAGGATGAAAATACCGTAGCAAAGCAGACGATCCCTGCACCGGCGCAGTTCCTGGAGCAGATGATTATGCCGGGGCTTAATGAAAATACAAAGAAGTATTATACAGATACAGAAGAATTGATGGAGGATATTGCAAAGGGATATCAGAAAGTCATCCGGGATCTGTACGACGCAGGGTGCCGGAATCTGCAGCTTGACGACTGCTCCTGGGGGATGTGCGTGGACCCAAATGCGTGTAAAATCTTCGATACGGACGAGGAAGGACTGCGCCGGATCATGGAACAGCTTCTGACCATCAATAATCTGGCGATTGAGGGAAAGCCGGAGGATATGGTCATCAGTACGCATGTATGCCGGGGAAATTTCCATTCAACCTGGGCGAGCAGCGGGGCATACGACAGAGTAGCGGAGTATCTTTTCGCGAGAGAAAATGTCAGCGCTTACTATCTGGAGTACGACGACGAGCGCTCCGGAGGATTTGAGCCTCTGCGTGCTGTGTCGGACGACAAAATGGTAGTACTTGGTCTGATCACGACAAAGTCACCGGTGCTGGAAGACAAACAGCAGGTGATCGGCAGGATTCATCAGGCGGCGGAATATATTCCTCTTGACAGGCTGTGTCTGAGCCCCCAGTGTGGATTCGCATCCTGTGAGATCGGAAATAAACTGACAGAGAAAGAGCAGTGGGAGAAGATTCGGCTGGTTAGAGAGATTGCAGAAGAAGTATGGGGATAAAAGCGTATCGGACCATTTTCGTAGTTTACGAAAATGGTCCGCTTTTGCAGATGAGCAGAATGCACTAATTTGCGCACCAGACACATCTTTGATCATTGCCGGGGCAAAGGTTGATTCTGGATTTTTGCAGGTGTATGATTGAGGTAAATGTTCAATGTGTGGAACAGTTACTTTACAGTTGAGATGAAGAGGTGTCATTATGTACATAGGAGATTTACATATTCATTCCAGATATTCCCGGGCAACGAGCAAAGACTGCACGCCGGAGCATCTGGACCTATGGGCGAGAAAGAAAGGAATACATATCGTGGGAACCGGTGATTTTACTCATCCGGCATGGCGGGAAGAGCTGGAGGAGAAACTGGAGCCTGCGGAGGACGGGCTATATGTACTGAAAGACGAGTACAGGATCAAAGACGAAGCGATCCCGGGAGAAGTAATCCCGCGGTTTGTTATAACCGGAGAGATCAGTTCCATTTATAAGAAGAATGGAAAAGTGCGTAAAGTTCACAGCCTGATCCTCCTGCCCAGTCTTGAGGATGCGGAGAGAATCTCGGCAAAGCTGGAGCAGATCGGGAATATCCATTCTGACGGACGGCCGATCCTCGGTGTGGACTGTCATGACCTGCTGGAGATCATTCTGGAACTGAGCCCGCAGGCGGTCTATGTGCCGGCCCATATCTGGACGCCTCATTTCTCCTTGTTCGGGGCGTTCTCTGGATTTGACACAGTGGAAGAGTGTTTCGAGGACCTGAGCCCGTATATCCATGCCATGGAAACGGGGCTTTCTTCGGATCCGCCGATGAACTGGCGTGTTTCAGCCCTTGACCGGTATCAGCTGATCTCCAACTCGGACGCTCATTCCCCTGCAAAACTGGGAAGAGAGGCAAATTTATTTGACATTCCTTTGTCCTACGAAGGGCTGTCCCGTGCCATACAGACGGGTGAAGGATTGTATGGTACAATTGAGTTTTTCCCCGAGGAGGGCAAGTATCATATGGACGGGCACCGTAAATGCAACCTTTGTCTGACGCCATCCGATACATTGAAATACAATGGAATCTGTCCGGTGTGCGGCAGGAAGATCACGATCGGAGTGTCCCACCGTGTGGAAGAACTCTCAGACCGGGCAGAAGGATATGTCAGGGAAAATGCAAAACCGTTTGAGAGTCTGGTGCCTTTACCGGAAGTCATCGGAGCTTCTTCCGGACACTCTGCGGCCAGTGTGAAAGTTCAGAGAGAATATCAGAAAGTGCTCTCTGAACTGGGACCGGAATTTGATATTCTGAGAAATCTCCCTCTGGAGGATATCCGCAGAGTATCCGGTACCCGTGTGGCTGAAGGAATCGGGCGTCTGCGCCGTGGGCAGGTAGAACGGATACCGGGCTTTGACGGAGAATACGGCGTGATCAAACTGTTCAGCGCAGAAGAGCTGAATAATACAGAGGGGCAGATGAGCTTTTTCGAACTCCTTGGAACGCAGGGAAGCGGAGAGGCAGAGAAAGCAGGAGAAGAAATCGCAGGGGCAGAGAAAGAAGGACGGCAGAATACAGCAGACCAGAAGAATACAACGGAACAACGGGATACGGAGGGTCAGAAGTATACGGAACTTTCGGAGAAAAAGGAGGGGCAACGGCAGAATATGTCTGCACGTCTGAATCCGGAGCAGGAATATGCTGTCCGGTGTACGTCATCCCACATTGCAGTAAAGGCAGGCCCTGGTACGGGAAAGACAAAGACGCTTGTGTCCAGACTCCGCTATCTTCTGGAATACCGGAAAGTACGCCCGGCGGAGATCACGGCGGTTACATTTACCAATCAGGCGGCGGCCGAGATGAGGGAGCGTATTGAGAAAGAGACAGGAAAGAAACAGGCCGGACGCGCGATGCAGATCGGAACCTTTCATGCAATCTGCCTGAATTTCCTGAAAGAGCAGGGAGAAGAATTTACCCTGATGGGCGAGGCGCAGCAGCGGCTTCTGGCAGAAGAGGTTATCGCACATACAGGGGTAAATGCAAAAGCCGGAAAGTTTCTGGAACAGGTATCGCGCAGAAAATCCGGAATGGAGGATGCCCTTACAGGTGATCCTTCCGATGCCGGTATTTCTGATGATCCGGCATGGCAGCAGGCTTTTCAGATTTACGAAGAGAGGAAGAAAGAACAGCACCTGCTGGATTTTGATGATCTTCTGCTGCGTACAGCGGAGCGTATCGAGAATGGCCGGGTGAATGACGGATGGAAGAAAAAGTTCCGGTATCTTCTGGTCGATGAATTTCAGGATATCAACCCGGCACAGCTTAAATTAGTGAAGCTGTGGAGCTGTGCAGGGAGGGAGCTGTTCGTGATCGGCGATCCGGATCAGTCGATCTACGGTTTCCGGGGAGCGGACAGTGCCTGTTTCGAGCGCCTTAAGAAAGAATATGATGACCTTGAGGTTGTAAGCCTGAAGGAAAATTACCGCTCCGCGCCTCAGATCCTGAAGGCGGCGTCAGCGGTGATCGGGGAGGCGGAATCAGGAGAACAAAAAGAGAGAGAAATGCTTCATCCGAACTGTCCGGACGGCGCTCCTGTGCGGATTGTCCGTGCCGGAAGCCCTATGGGCGAGGCAATATTTATCGCAAAGGAGATCAACCGGATGGCGGGCGGCATGGGCATGATCGAAGCTCATCAGACTGCATGGGAACATCCGGAACAGAAAGTCCGAAGCTTTGATGAGATTGCGGTCCTCTGCCGCACCCATCATCAGGCGGAGCTGGTGGAAAAATGCCTGAGAACAGAGAGCATTCCTTATGTGATCGCCGGCAGGGAAGATTACCTGAACGAAGAGTCTGTACAGAACAGCCTCTGCTTTTTCCGCCTCATAGAGCAGACAGCGGAATCCGGGAATCCGCCGGATGTCCCTATTGAAGAATCAGAGAACGCGCAGCGGAACGAGGATTCGGATATGGCTGGCGATATTTCCGGGATGGAGATATGTGCGAAATACTTCTGGAAACTGGACTGGAGCGATATGGCTGAGGAAGTGATCAGAAATACTCTGATCAAGTACCGTCCGCTTTATAAAAAGAAAAAGCCTCAGAAATTCCTTGAACAGTGGATGGAAGAGATGAAACTGACAGACGATCCTGCCATGCAGAAACTCCTGCAGGCGTCGGTATTTTACAAGACAATGACAGAATTTCTGTATGCTCTTGAGTTGGGGGTGGAGAGTGACCTGAAGCGCTGCGGCAGTAAGAAATATACTTCCGACGCGGTCACCGTCATGACTCTGCACGGTTCGAAAGGGCTTGAATTCTCTGTAGCATTTATCTATGGAGTGGAGAAAGGTTCGATCCCGCTGGAGAATGAGAAGCATCCGTCGGACAAAGAAGAAGAACGCCGTTTATTCTATGTGGGAATGACAAGGGCGAAAGAAGAATTAATCCTGACAACTTCCGGGGAGGAGTCTGAATTTACCGGCGCCATTCCTGCAGATGTATCTGTTCATGAAAATGAAGAGAAAAAGAAGCAAGAGCAGGAATGGCAGCAGATGAGTCTGTTTGATATGTAAGGCTGAATTTCTGGGAAAAATGATCAGGATACAGCCATAGAAAAAAGTTTCGCAATAATATTGCAAGTCTCAGGAAAGCGTGTGAGGATTATCTGCCGCACCATTTCGGGTGTGATGCCGGAATGAATGTCAATGACGATTTCTCCGCTTGCTGCATCACCGATGGCGATAGTGGCATGCGCCGCACCGCCTGCCGCTATTTTCTGAGCCACGGCCAGACCTCCGATTGAGTAGATCCCTATGGCGCATCCCCCGACCGCGAAGAGACCCGATGCGACCCCGCCGATGGCAATGGCTCCGACAGAGAGCCCGCCGCAGGCGAGAAGCAGGCCGGCAGCGAGTGCGCCGAGAGACAGGATGCCGGCTGAGAGTACTCCGATGGAGAAAATTCCGGAGGACAGAATGCCGAGAGCGAATATTCCTGACGCAGCAGTCCCAATGGCAAGCACTCCTCTGGCACGATGGAGCTTCTGACCCGGGAACCATCTTCCTATATTGATGTGTACCAGCGGGAGTCCGAAGAACGTTCGCCTGCTCTTGTATTCATAATGCCAGTGGTAAGGAACATAGTGAATTTCGCAGGCCGTCTGCGCCTGCTCTGTTTCTGCTTCTTTGGAAGCCGGATCCGGAGTCCCCCGGCCGACAAGTTCATCTATAGAGATATGGAAAAAGTCGCTCAGCAGGATCAGCTTATCCATCTCAGGTGTCGTAACACCAAGCTCCCATTTTGAAACGGTCTGGCGCGTAACTCCGAGCTCATATCCGAGCTGCTCCTGAGAAAGCCCCTGCTGTTTTCTTAAAGTAATAAGTCGTTCCTGAAAAGTCATAATAAAGTTTCCTCCTGTAACAAATACATACAGACGGCCGGCAGCGCTGCACTTTGTCTGACAGATACAGAATAGCAGAGAGCGTCAACAATTGCTACCATGAACCGTTGGAAGATTGTCAACCAAAGTTAACATGTAATTTAATAATGCTAAAAGAAATAAATAAATTTCAAATTTGGTTTATAAAAATATAAGAATTTGTAAGCTTGTATATTATTGCGCTGGGACTATAATAAATGTACCAATTCTTATTCTGTGGATCTTCGTATCAAATCAATCGGTATTGATCCCGTTCAGAACAGTCAGAGGGCAGACTGTAATCTGATTCTTAGCCGTTTCGGCTGATTTTCACAAATAAGATTGTCAAAGAAACTGATAACATCTATAATCAAAGGAGAAAGTGTATGGAAAAAAGAAAACAACTGAATATGCAGATGGACACAGACAATGAACCTTTTAATCCGCTAAAGGACATGAAACTTATGGATGATTTTCTGTTTGACGTTGCGACAGTCGATCTGGAGACCTGTAAGATAATTATTGAACTTTCGCTTGGGATAACCCTTACAAAAATCGCATGGAAAGAGGGGCAGAAAGTTGTACATAATCTTCCGGGAAAACGGGGGATACGGATGGCTTGAAAAGCGGTGAGCAGGGATTTGATCATTTGAAACCGGCGTATATCATAGTGATCTGCGGATTTGACCAGTATGGATACGGTTTTTACAGGTATACGTTTGATAACCGTTGCAAAGAAATGCCTGAACTGATCATGGGCGATGAATGCCAGAAAATCATACTGAATACAAAGGGGAAAAATGATACGGATGTGGAAAAGCCTCTGGTTGATTTCCTGCATTATATCGAAAAAAGCAACGAAGATAATATTCCGGAAGACTGTGATGACCGTCTGAAACATCTGCATAGTAAGCTGGAAGAGATAAAAGCAAATGAGCAGATGGGAGTGACATATATGAAGATGGAGGAAAGGGATAGGCTAATAAGGAAAGAAGGAGAGATAAAAGGTGTTGCACAAGGTGAAGCCAAAATTATATCAATGATTCGCAAGAAGCTGGCAAAGAATAAGAATATCATTGAGATAGCCGAAGAGCTGGAATTAGAAAACAGTTATGTGGAAAAAGTTATTGACCTGCTTCGGGAAGATCCGGACAGAACAGACGAACAGGCAGCGGAGCTGCTCCTGTACGGAAAGGAAGAATAACGAGATGGATATAAAAGTTGACTATAAGGCAGTGGAAGAGATCGTGCGGCGTGCGGGTATGAGGATGAAGGAAGCACATCTGTCCTCAGATTCTGTACAGCACAAGGCCGGCGCGGCGAATTTTGTTACTTCTTACGATGTGGCAATCCAAAAATTTCTGATAGAAGAGCTGCATCGTATCGTACCGGAGGCTGCTTTCTTCGGCGAGGAGGAGACAGAAGGAAATACCAGAGAGAAAGAACTTGACGGCCTGTGCTTCCTGATCGATCCGATCGATGGTACGACGAATTTTATGTTCCGGTATAATTACAGCTGCGTTTCCGTGGGACTCGCATATGCAAAGGAAATGATCGCGGGCTTTGTGTATAATCCGTATGTGGATGAGATGTTCACTGCAGTCCGGGGAAACGGAGCATATCTGAACGGCCGCCGGATCCATGTGCCGGACAGCGGGCTTGAAGATGGAATCGCCTCTTTTGGATGCGCAAGATACAATAATTCTGATACAGATGTTTTATTCCGTGTGGTACAGGAGATGTTTAACCGCAGTCTTGCGGTGAGATGCGGCGGATCGGCGGCGCTTGATCTCTGCCGTGTAGCGGCCGGGGCCAGTGTTGTGTATCTGGAAATGAAGCTGAATCCCTATGATTACGCGGCGGCTTCTATTATTATAGAAGAAGCAGGCGGTGTGATCGCGCAGATAGATGGAAGTAAGATTACGTTGGATAAACCATGTTCGATATTGGGGGCGGCAGCGAAGGCGGCGGACGAAGTACGGGATATCATAAAGGAAGAAATACAGAAATTATAATTAGAAACAGCAGAGATAAAACCGCAGGGCGGCACCGGATTATTTCCTTGATCTGTAAAGACTTTAGAAATACCGGCGCTGCCCTGCGGCAGTTTTAGGCGCTGATGATCTCAGTCAGAGCGCCGAGAAGATCTGCGTCCAGATCCATAGTCTGAAGCTGGGAGAGCAGAATCGTCCGGTCGTCTGATTTCCGGACCATGCTATAGAGAGTGTCTTTGAGTATAAATGAAATCTCTGCCTGATTCAGAAAGTCAAAGCATTCCTTTACAATGTCATTTTCCGCTGTTTCCGCGTGCTCTGCGAGCAGGCGGATTTGTGTGCGGACGGGGATATCCTTCAGGATACAGGTGAGTGTGCCGGCCTTTTCACAGTAAATGATACTGTAGCCGGCCGACTCTGAAAGAGCGGAACCGTCGGCATATACGGAGATCTGATCCGTGCAGTCTTTTATACCATGCAACTGAATGACATATGTTCGTTTCTTTGGAATCAATTCTGTTTTCCCATGAGCTCCTTCGATGATAAATTCTGTATTGTCACCCCAGTGGAATTTCATCGCCGTTGTAACACATTTTCCTACTTTATAGTCTTCTGAGATGTTGTCATCTTCATAGAGTATAAAGCTTCCGTCCGCTCCGGCGTAAACATGGATGTTCAATTCCTGCGGATTACTTCCCGCATCGTTTATTTCGTCAGTCATGGGGACGATGGCACCGGCTTTTGCGAGAACCGGGATGGAATTGATATCCCGGTACATGGCAAGTATACGGCCGCCTCTGTATTTTCGTCCTGTAAATACATCATAGTAGATTCCGTCAGGCAGCCATACCTTTACTTTTGCCGCATTCAGTTTCGGTATGCAGGGCGAAGTGACAGGGACCGCAATCATTTCACTTCCGAAGAGATATTCATTGGGTACATGGTAAGCAGATTCTTCTTCCGGCCATCCGTAGTACATAGGGAGCATCAGCGGAATATCCTCCTCGTATGCACGGTAATTCATTGTGTACAGATAAGGAACGAGGCGGTGGCGGAGTCTTAAGAACTCTTTCATCATAGAGCAGACTTCAGGTTTGTAGCGCCATGGCTCTTTCCCGTTGAATTCACTGCTGCTGGAGTGGAGACGCATGATTGGTGAGAACACACCGAACTGCAGCCATCTCCCGGCCATCTCATCGTCCTTGAAACCCAGCATATGACCGCCGATGTCATGACTCCACATCCCGTAGCCGATGTTCGAGGCGGTGGCGGTGAAATAGGGCTGGAAGTCCAGCGAATCCCATGTAATGATTGTATCTCCCGAAAAACCGACAGGATAGCGGTGACTTCCGGGACCCGCGTATCGGGAAAATGTCATCGGACGTTTTCCGTCTCTTCCGCTGTCCAGATAATGATAGTGGTTCAGCATCCACAGAGGATCCAGTCCTTCCACTTTGCTGATTCCACCGGACTGCCAGTCTATCCACCAGAAGTCCACGCCCTTTTCCTCCTCCGGATGGAAGATGTGACGGAAGCAGGCTTCGAGAAAATCCGGATTGGAGATATCGAATACGACAGGATGTTCGGTCTTTGGATCAATTCCCAGTGCCTGAGCCATCTCCGGATACATTTCTTCGTGTGCGCGGACTCCGTCAGCCGGATGAATGTTCAGGGTAACATGCATATTCCGGTCGTGGAGCCATTTCATAAAGCCTTCCGGATCAGGGAAGAAGTCACGGTTCCATGTGTAGCCGGTCCATCCGCTGCCGTATTTTGGATTGATATCCACCAGATGCCAGTCCATATCAATGACTGCAACGGAAAACGGAAGGTTTTCTTTTTCAAACTGTTCCATCAGCTCTTTGTAGGATTCTTCTGTATATTTATAGTAGCGGCTCCACCAGTTCCCGAGTGCATAGCGGGGGATCATGGGGCTTTTCCCGCACAGATGACAGAAGTCTTTGAGTGCCTGCTGGTAATCATGACCGTATGCCCAGAAGTAGATGTCGATGCATCCGCTCCGCCGGGGTTCCACCCATCCATCGTCCCGGAGTGCGAGGGAGCGGCTGTCGTCCATGATGGAGAAGCCGTCCCGGCTTATAATTCCGTGATCCAGAGGGATTGCCCCGTCTGCTTCATCCAGCGTGCGGGCTGTTCCTCCCAGATCGTGGAAATCCTCTCCGTAGTGCCAGATGCTGTGGTACGCGCTGTAATTGCCAATAGCCTGTATGGACAGCCCGCTGGCAGAAAAGGGGTTGCGGTCATAGATCAGGTGTGCTCTGGGGGTGATGATTTCCAGAGAATCGTCCGTATTGATTACGCGGAAAGAGCTTTTGGGGAAATTGCGGTTCCACACGGACTGCGTCGCCCTGTCTTCAAAAATCCCGTCCGGATCATATTCGAGGCGGAGCAGGCTTTCTGTGAGGACAGAGATCCGCCAGCAGTCTCCTTTGATAATATTTTCAGGTGCAGTCTCAGGATGAGTTTCTGCGATCAGTTCTGGTCTCATATTCGAATCTCCTTTCAACTGTTATGCCGCGCACTGACAGATGTAGTGCGCGGCTGCCGGCAGTGACGCTGCCGTATCTATGTTAACCTTTCACTGCTCCGGCGGCAACACCTGCCACGAAGCGTTTCTGGAATATTACATATACGATGATAACCGGAAGGATCGAAATTGTAGTTGCTGCGAACAGTCCGCCGTAATCTGTGGAATACCTTCCGTTAAAGAGAGTGAGACCTACGGCAAGGAGCTGTTTTCCTTCACTGTCAATCATCAGGTATGGCCAGAGGTAATCTTCCCATACCCAGAGGAACTGGAAGATGGCGATAGCGGATATTCCGTTCTTGCACAGTGGAAGCACCAGTCTGTGGAATGTCTGGAACTCGTTGGAACCGTCCATACGGGCAGCCTCGATCAGTTCATCCGGAATGCTTTCCATGTTCTGTTTCATCATGAAGATGCCGAATCCGCTGACCATGACCGGCAGGATCAGAGAGATATATGTATCCTGCAAACCGGCTTCCATGAACATGGTATATCTCGGGATGATGGTGACCGACCACGGAACCATCATCGTCATCATGACAAAGCCGAAGATAACATTTTTCCCTTTAAACTGATACTTGCCGAGTACATATCCGCACAGGCAGCTTGTATAGATCACAATCGCTGTAACCGCTACGGCAATGAAGATACTGTTCATGAAATACCGCAGAAAATCAAAGGTCTGCTGGAGATTCATGTAGTTGTCGATGGTCGCCTCCTGCGGGAGCAGCGTCTGGACGATGGACTGTATCTCGCCGTTCGTCTTAAAGGAGGAGAGCACCATCCACACAAACGGGAAGACGGTGATGACTCCGAGAAGGGCGAGCACGATGTATAAAGCAGTTTTCAATATTTTGTGTTTCATATCCTGACCCCCTTAACTTTCATTTGCGCCGGTGACCTTGAACGAGATCACGGTGAATATTGCAGTCAGCACCAGAATGAAGAGAGAGATGGCTGATGCAAACCCGAAGTTATACTGTTTGAACGCCTGATCGTAGACGAGGTATGAACTTAAGTAGGTCGAAGTACCCGGTCCTCCTGTGGTCATGACAAGCACCGGTACATATGCCTGCAGATAGGATATGATCGAGGTTACCACGACGAACAGCATGGTCGGTTTGAGCAGGGGCAGTGTGATATAGCGGAAAGTCTGCCATGCATTCGCTCCGTCGATGCTCGCCGACTCATAGCAGTCGGAGGGCAGGGAAAGCAGACCGGACAGGAAGAGTATCACAGCGTATCCGAAATCTTTCCAGATCGTCATCACCATCAGGGCGGGCAGCGCGAACTTGCTGTCAAACAGCCAGTTGATATCCAGTCCGAAGATATTGTCGATGAGTCCGAACTGCGGATTGTACATGATTTTCCATACATACGCGACAGCGACCAGCGGGGTTACGGTAGGCATGTAAAAGATCGTGCGGAACAGTGTCTTGTGCTTCATCAGTTTTGAATTCAGCGCATAGGCGATCGCCAGTCCTAGTAGAACCCGGAAGAAGACAACGACCACGCAGAAGATTACGGTATTTCCCATGGACTGCCAGAATGTAGGATAAGAGAACATTCTGATATAGTTATCCAGTCCGATCCAGTTATAAGTCTGGTTCAAAGGGTTCCACTGATGGAAGCTTCCCGCAATGACAATGATCACGGGGATAATCAGGAAGATCGTCATATAGATGATAAGGAATCCCATCGCGATATTCCGCATCCAGATTTCGCTTTTACTTTGAAGCGGTCTTCTTTTAAACATAAATTTCCCCTCCTTTATTCTTTGTAATAGGCATAGAGACTCTCGCTCGAAGTGAAGTCCGCGTTTGCGAGGTCGATGTCGATCGTGTCCGCGGCGGTCTTAAGAGCGTCGTCCGTGTCCTTGCCGTTATAGAGAATATCCTCCCCGGCAATCTTCATATTGTTCTCGACTGTGGAAGGCATTGCTCCCGGCCATATGTAGCGGTCGATGTGAGGACCGACGGTTTTGACGATCGGAGTGTCCTTGAGTTCCGGCGCGTCCATAAGGGCAGACTTGGCAGGGATCAGACCTCCGTCCTGGCTGAGCTTGATCTGCACGTCGTCGCTGGCCAGGAAGAAGCGGATGAAATCCTGAGCGACTTCCTTCTGGGCGTCGGTTGCGTTCTTGTTGATGCCCGGAGTGGACTCACCGTTGTAACGGTAGTAAGCGTAAGGCGTCTCCCCGTCCTGAGTCGGAATCTCGAAAGTGCCGTAGTTGATGTCCGGAGCGTTTGTTGCGAGGTTCCCAACGAAGAAGCCCCAGGCAAATACCATCGCGCTCTGTCCCTGATAGAAGCTTTGGTCGTAGTTGGTGCCGAAATCCTTGTCCCCTACGTGGTATTTTTCATAGAGATCGATCAGGAAGGAGGTTGCCTCCTTCATGCCATCGCCGCTCACAAGGGAGGTCTTCCCGTCCGCTGAAAACAGATTGTCTCCGAACTGGTAGTTCAGACCGATGACAGTGGAGTTGAAATAGTTGTTGTAGTTGTATCCTGCCTGAACCATATTTCCGTCTTCATCGAATTTCGTCAGTTTCTGAGCCACATCGATAAATTCATCCCATGTTTTCGGGATATCGTCATCCGTCAGCCCGGCTTCCGCCCAGAGATCTTTGTTATAGTAAAACATACCGGTGGACAGACCGTAATCCATATAGTAGACATTTCCGTCCATGAGATGAGTCGAAGCGGACGGGTAATCTGAGATGAGTTCATCTGTGTCGATATCGTAAGGTTCCATGTAGTTAAGGAGAAGATGCTCGTAGCTGTTATGTACATTAAAGAGTGTCGGTCCTTCTTCTTCTCTCTGAAGAGCAAGGGGAAGTTTGGTAAAGAAACCGTCCCACGGATTGTTGATCACGTTGATGGTCACGTTGGGATGAATCTCCTGATAAGCTTCGGCGATACTTCGGAACATATCCTCTGTTGCCCAGACCCACCAGTCGATGGTGATGGGCTCGCCGTCGTTGACAAGATGGTTGGGATCATAGGTGACATTGTCGCCCATAACTTCCAGACCTTTGTCCGCCTGTGTGTCCTGTACGCCCTGAGAAGTCCCGCTTCCTTTACCTCCGCCGCTGCATCCGGCGAGGGATAAAACAAGGACGAGGGCAAGGCAGAATGAAAAAAATCGTTTCATATCGCACCTCCTGATAAAGTTTTATTGTTATGTTAGCGCTAACTTTCGAAAGAATTATAGAATTTACGCTTAAAAATGTCAATATAAATTTTGGAAAATGTTGAATATATGCAAAAAATGCATTATAATTTTGTTAACGGTAACTATAGAAAAGATTTTCTATGGAAAGTACGGGAAAAGAGACAAAACGGAAAGGAAATTATGGGTATATGGTTACTTTAAAAGACATTGCGGAAAAAGCAGGAGTCAGCAGTATGACAGTGTCCCGTGTGATGAACGGAAAGACTGGGGCTGTCTCGCAGGAGACTTCCGAGAGGATTAAAAAAATTGCGCAGGAGATGGGCTATGTTCCAAATTCCTCCGCGAGGGCGCTGGCGTCCCGTTCCTCTCGGCTGATCACCGCGCTCCTGCAGGAGTATGACGAAGACAGAAATCCTCTTGAAGACAGTTATACAAGCTGTTTTCTCGGAGAGCTTGCCCTTCAGATAAAGAAAGAGGGATATGATCTGATGCTTCATTATGTAAAAGACTACTCGGAGATTACCTACAGCCTGAAGTCATGGAATGTGGCAGGTGCAGTATTTATAGGGATGTTTGACGAGAGTATACGGAAACTTCAGGAGAATAATCATATTCCTCTGATTTTTACGGACAGCTACAGTTCTGTCCGCAGCATTACAAATGTGGGAATCGATGATTACAGAGGCGGAGAGCTGGCGGCGGAGTATTTTCTTGAAAACGGTCACCGAAATGTGGCGTTTTACGGACCGGAAGCTCTGGACAACGGTGTTGTCATGCACAGACTCAGAGGATTTGTTTCTGTACTGCGCAAAGCAGGAATCTCTCTGGCGCAGGAGAATTTTATTAATCTGGGCGTACAAGATCTGGGGGGAGAGTTGGTACGGCTTTGCAGCGGGGACAATCCGGTGACAGGTATTTTCACTACTGCCGACAACTGTGCGTACCAGATCTACTCGGAAGCATACAGAAAGGGATTGAGCATTCCGAAAGACCTGTCGGTTATAGGGTTTGACGATCTGTCCATGAGTGAGCTAGTCACGCCTCCCCTTACAACGGTGCGTCAGGATATTAAGAAGAAAGCACTGGTGACCTGCGAGCTTCTTATGAAAAATATCAGGGAGCCGGACAGCCCTGCGGAGAATATTGTGCTGAACGTGGAGCTTTCCAGAAGAAAATCAGTCAGGAAGCTGTAAATGTGGGGAATGTACCTTATGATAAACCCGCGGGACCATATATTGACAAGCTGCCGGACTCTGGACTATAATAGCGGCATTCAGAGAAGACAGAAATCCCGCCGTACTGCGGGGAAAATGGCGTATAACCGGCAGAAAAAAGGAGAAGGAACAGTATGAGATTAGGGGAAAGACAGGTTCTGACTGTCGTCAAAAAAGTAGATTTCGGTGTTTATCTGGGCAGCGATGAGGAGCGCGTGCTTCTTCCGAAGAAACAAGTCCCCGCAGGAATAGAAGTGGGAGATCCGATCGAGGTATTCCTGTACAAGGATTCATCCGACCGGATGATCGCGACAACGAAAGAACCCAGGATCACACTTGGCAGACTGGCAGTGCTGGAAGTGGCAGACGTGGGGCGTATCGGAGCGTTCCTCGACTGGGGACTGGAGAAAGACCTGCTGCTTCCGTTCAAGGAGCAGACGACAAAAGTAGAGAAAGGCGATAAATGTTTTGTAAGTCTGTATATTGATAAGAGCGGGCGGCTCTGTGCCACGATGAAGGTTTATCAGCTCCTTCGCACGGACTCTCCTTATAAAAAAGATGATACAGTACATGGAACTGTCTATGAGATCAGCCGTGATTTCGGCGTGTTCGTGGCGGTAGATGATCAGTTTTCCGCACTGATTCCGAGACGGGAAGTCTATGGGAAAATGTATGTGGGACAGCAGATCGAAGCGCGTGTGGCGGCAGTGAAAGCGGACGGCAAGCTGGATCTGAGTATCAGGCACCGGATTCCGGAGCAGATGGATGCTGACGCACAGAAGATCATGGAGCGAATTGAGAAAAACGGCGGTATGCTTCCGTTTACTGATAAGGCGGACCCGGAACGTATCCGCGATGAACTGGGGATGAGCAAAGCCGCATTTAAGAGGGCGGTCGGAAGACTGCTGAAACAGGGAAAAATAAACATCGGTGAGGCAAAAATAACCTTGCAATCCGATGTAAATCGGTTATAATAGTCAGTAGGAGTGCGTGTGGAATAAATTACCGCAGGTTCTCCGAATATAGTTGATTTAACTAAAGATGTGAGCAAAGAGAAAGGAGAACATATCATGAAAGTTCAGAACATCACAGATATAGAAGGATTTTTCAAGGTTATTGACGATTGTAAAGGCAAAGTGGAGCTCGTGACAGGTGAAGGAGACAGACTGAACCTGAAATCCAAACTTTCCCAGTATGTATCTATGGCTAATATTTTCTCAAACGGCGAGATTCCGGAGCTTGAGGTTATCGCTTATGAGAAAGAAGATACAGACAGACTGATCAAGTTCATGCTTGACGGAGGAAATAACTAAGTATTCCTTGTAATGAAAGACATGACAGGCAAAGGCGGTTTCCGCAGTAAGGGAACCGCCTTTTTGTAATTGCAATTGTGTTATCAGAGGTGGAACATGAGTTTTGTACATTTGCATGTCCATACAGAGTATAGTCTGCTGGACGGATCAAACAAGATAAAAGAATACGTGGCCCGGGTGAAAGAACTCGGCATGGACAGCGCTGCGATTACAGACCACGGTGTGATGTACGGTGTGATCGATTTCTATAAGGAAGCGCGCGCACAGGGAATCAAGCCGATCCTTGGCTGCGAGGTCTATGTGGCGCCTAATTCCAGATTCGACCGGGAAGTGACAGGAGGAGACGACAGATATTATCATCTTGTGCTTCTGGCAGAGAATAACGAGGGCTATGCAAATCTGATGAAAATCGTATCAAAGGGGTTTGTTGAGGGATACTATTACCGGCCGCGTGTGGATAAAGAACTGCTCAGACAGTATCATGGCGGGATCATAGCTTTGAGCGCATGTCTCGCCGGTGAAGTCCAGCGTTATATTGTAAAGGGACTCTATGATGAGGCGAAGAAGAAAGCTCTGGAGTACAGGGATATTTTCGGCGAGGATAATTATTTCCTTGAGCTTCAGGATCACGGACTTCCGGATCAGGCTCTTGTGAACCAGCAGCTTTTGAAAATGTCTGAGGAGACCGGGATTGAGCTGGTGGTCACAAATGATGTACACTACACTTATGCCGAGGATGCGGTGCCGCACGATATTCTTTTGTGCATCCAGACCGGCAAGAAGCTGACGGATGAGAACCGGATGCGCTATGAGGGAGGACAGTATTATGTAAAATCTCCTGAAGAGATGGAAAAGCTGTTTCCATATGCACTGCAGGCGCTGGACAACACACAGAGGATTGCGGACAGGTGTAATGTAGAGATTGAGTTTGGAGTAACAAAGCTCCCGAAATATGATGTACCCGATGGATACACTTCCTGGGAATATCTCCAGAAACTCTGCTGGGAAGGCCTTGAGAAACGGTATGGTGAACCGACGCAGGAACTGAAGGATCGTCTGACCTATGAATTAGACACGATCAAAAACATGGGATACGTAGATTACTTCCTTATCGTGTGGGATTTCATCAAATACGCAAAAGACCACGGAATCGCGGTCGGGCCGGGACGAGGATCCGCGGCGGGAAGTATCGTGTCCTACTGCCTGGGGATCACGACCATTGATCCTATCCGCTACCAGCTCCTGTTCGAGCGTTTCCTGAATCCGGAGCGTGTGTCCATGCCCGATATCGACGTGGACTTCTGCTTTGAGAGACGGCAGGAAGTGATCGATTATGTTGTGCGCAAATATGGAAAGGACCGGGTAGTCCAGATCGTCACGTTCGGTACGCTGGCCGCCCGCGGAGTGCTCCGTGATGTGGGGCGTGTCATGGACCTGCCTTATGCATTTGTGGATTCCATCGCCAAGATGATCCCCCAGGAACTGAATATCACGATCGATAAAGCGCTCAAGGAGAATCCGGAACTGCGCCGGACTTATGAGACAGACGAGCAGGTAAAGACACTGATCGACATGGGCAAACGTCTCGAAGGGCTTCCGCGCCACAGTTCCATGCATGCGGCAGGTGTGGTGATCAGTCAGAAGTCGGTAGATGAGTATGTACCGCTCTCAAGGGCGGCGGATGGAACGATCACGACCCAGTTTACCATGACGACACTTGAGGAACTGGGACTTTTGAAAATGGATTTCCTGGGGCTGCGTACCCTGACAGTTATCCAGAACGCGGTAAATATGGTGCGCCGCAAGCGTCCGGATCTGGATATGGAGAAGATCGACTATAATGACCAGAAAGTAATGGATTACATTGGAACCGGAAAGACAGACGGTATCTTCCAGCTCGAGAGCGCAGGGATGAAGAGCTTTATGAAAGAGCTGAAACCCCACAGTCTGGAAGATATTATCGCCGGCATCTCTTTATACCGTCCAGGCCCCATGGATTTCATTCCCCAGTATATCAAGGGAAAAAATGATGCGTCATCGATCACATATGACTGTCCTCAGCTAAAGCCGATCCTGGAGCCCACATACGGATGTATCGTCTATCAGGAGCAGGTCATGCAGATCGTGCGTGACCTTGCCGGATATACACTGGGACGAAGCGATCTTCTGCGCCGCGCTATGTCCAAGAAAAAAGGCGACGTAATGCAGAAAGAACGCCAGATTTTCGTCTATGGAGACGAAGAGAATAATGTGCCGGGGTGTATCAAGAACGGAATCGATGAAAAGACGGCGAATAAGATCTACGATGAGATGATCGATTTTGCCAAATATGCATTTAACAAATCCCATGCCGCAGCTTATGCGGTGGTAGCCTATCAGACTGCATGGCTGAAGTACTATTATCCGGTGGAATTTATGGCGGCGCTGATGACGTCCGTGATCGAGAATCCATCCAAAGTTGCAGAATATATTTATGCCTGCCGTCAGATGGATGTACAGATCCTGCCCCCGGATATCAACAAAGGCGAGGCAGATTTCTCTGTTGACGGCGGAAATATCCGCTACGGACTGGCTGCCATCAAGAGCATCGGACGCCCGGTAGTGCAGGCGATAACGGAGGAAAGGGATGCCTTTGGTCCGTTTAAGACCCTGGAAGACTTTATTACCCGTATGTCAGCAAAAGACGTGCTCAATAAAAGAACGATCGAGAATCTGATCAAGGCGGGGGCTCTGGATACCCTGGGCGGCACGCGCAAGCAGTTTATGAGTATTTATATCCAGATCGTGGATCATGTGAATCAGGAAAAGAAGTATTCCATGTCCGGACAGATGAGCCTGTTCGATCTGGTCGGCGAAGAGCAGAAAAGTGAATTTCAGATCAAGATGCCAGATGTCGGTGAATATACAAAAGAAAACCTGTTAGCGTTCGAGAAGGAGGTCCTCGGCATCTATATCAGCGGGCATCCGCTGGAAGAGTATGAGGAGAAATGGCGGAAAATGATCTCTGCAACGACACTTGATTTCCAGCCGGATGAGGAGAATGGACGATCGAAAGTGCATGACGGAGCACGGGAGATCATCGGCGGTATGATCACGGATAAGACAGTCAAACATACGAAGACCAATCAGATGATGGCATTCGTTACCGTGGAAGACCTGCTGGGCACTGTAGAGGTAGTAGTATTCCCCAGAGATTATGAGAAAAACCGCGAGTATCTTGAGGTGGACAACAAAGTATTTATCAGAGGACGGGTGTCCGAGGAGGACGAGAAAGCCAGTAAATTGATCTGCGAGAAGGTAATTCCGTTCGAGAAGACGAAGAAAGAACTGTGGATACAGTTCCCGGACAAGGCGGATTTCCTGGAGAATGAGCAGATTGTCTATGGCTATCTGGCAGACTCCGAGGGAGAAGACGAGGTCGTGATCTACTGTGCGAAGGAGAGAGCAATAAAAAGGCTTCCGAGAAATAGAAATATCAGGATCAATCAGCAGGTTTTGAGCAGACTGATGAATCATTTCGGGGAAAGCCGTGTAAAAGTGGTCGAAAAAGCTATTGAAAACCACTTCTAAATACGGTAAAATATGTTCGGAATTGTTAAAATTTTTTCAATTAGAGATTTTTGCAGTTATCTGACTTTATGGAAAGGTGGAGAAAACATGGCAGAGAATAATGAAATGGAAAAGTATGCAGAAGATTTTGAAGACCGTATCCGTACGATCGGAGTTCTTACAAGCGGTGGCGACGCACCGGGAATGAATGCTGCAATCCGTGCAGTTGTCCGTACTGCTCTTTCTAAAGGCCTGAAAGTACGCGGTATCCGCAGAGGATATCACGGACTGCTCAAAGAGGAGATTATTGACTTGTCTGCTCGTGATGTGTCCGATACAATTCAGCGCGGAGGTACGATCCTTCAGACAGCACGTTGTAAATCAATGCGGACAGAGGAAGGACAGCAGAAAGCAGCAGCGATCTGTAAGAAATACGGCATCGACGGACTTGTAGTCATCGGTGGTGACGGTTCATTTGCAGGCGCACAGAAGCTGGCAAATCTTGGTGTGAATACGATCGGTATTCCGGGAACGATCGATCTGGATATCGCATGTACAGATTATACGATCGGATTCGATACAGCTGTAAACACAGCTATGGAAGCAATCGATAAAGTACGTGATACTTCTACCTCCCATGAACGCTGCAGTATTATAGAGGTTATGGGACGTGACGCAGGATATCTTGCTCTTTGGTGCGGTATCGCCAATGGCGCTGAGCGTATCCTGATGCCGGAGGAGCATGACTACGACGAGCAGGCTATTATCGCAGATATCAAAGAGTGCCAGAAGAGAGGAAAGAAAAACTATATCATCATCAATGCCGAGGGTATCGGTGATTCTATCAACATGGCAAAGAGGATCGAAGAGGCAACTGGAATGGAGACAAGAGCAACGATCCTTGGACACATGCAGCGTGGCGGAAGCCCGACATGTAAAGATCGTGTTTATGCATCTATTATGGGATCTATGGCAGTTGATCTTCTCCTGCAGGGCAAGACAAACCGTGTTGTAGGATACAAGGACGGCCAGTTCGTAGATTTTGATATCGAAGAGGCACTGGCTATGAAGAAATCAATCTCCAATTACCAGTATGAAGTAGCGAAAACACTGGCACTGTAATATAAAAGTAAAACAGTTCAGCAGCAGTCAATATGTGAGTGCATCTCTGCAAATAGCGCAGCTGAACGGATATATATCAGAGTAACACGGGAGAGCAGGTTATTATGGAGAACAGGAATACAGCACCGGTAGGTGTGTTTGATTCCGGTGTAGGCGGGCTGACGGTTGCAAGGGAGATTTCCCGTCAGCTCCCGAATGAGAACATCGTATATTTCGGGGATACGGCGAGAGTTCCCTACGGAAGCAAATCGCAGAACACGATCATCCGCTTCTCGGAACAGATCATCCGTTTCCTGAAAACAAAAGAAGTCAAGGCTATCGTGATCGCCTGTAATACGGCGAGCGCACTGGCGCTTGATGCAGTCAGGGATGAGTTCGACGTTCCGGTAATGGGGGTTGTCATACCGGGAGCGCGTGCAGCAGTCGAGGCGACCAGAAACCGGAAGGTAGGGGTTGTGGGGACGGATGCAACAGTCCAGAGCGGAATGTACACAAAGATCATTCATTCGATGGCGCCGGATGTCACTGTGATCGAGAAAGCCTGCCCTCTTTTTGTACCTCTGGTGGAAGAGGGCTTTAAAGATCATGTGGTGACACAGGAGATCATAGAGTACTATCTGGAGTCCATGCGGAGCTCGGATATCGACGCAATGATCCTCGGGTGCACGCATTACCCGCTTCTCAGATCAAAGATCAGAGAATATATGGGAGAGAAGATCCAGATCGTCAACCCGGCGTATGAGACCGCGATGGATCTGAAGAAACTTCTCCATGAACAGGGAATGGAAAATAACGGTGAGTCGGGAGAGCACAGCAGGTATTCTTTTTATGTGAGCGATGCGGCAGAGAAATTCCGCAAGTTTGCAAATACAGTGATGCCGTTTGATGTGCCTACGACAAATGTTGTAAATATAGAAGAGTATTAGGAAATGACAAAGGAAGTATTGGTCAGCATATCGGGAAAACATATTGATATCATGAATGATCCGACAGCAGGATATGAGACGGGAGACGACAATATCGAAGTCGTGACTCCGGCGAATTATTACTGTAAAAACGGAAAGCACTATATTATCTATGAAGAGGTGCTTGAAGGGATGGCCGGGACGATCCGAAATAAGATCAAGATCACCGGAACTGACAGTATAGAGATTATGAAGAGCGGCGCTTCCAGTTCTCATATGATCTTTGAGAGAAACAGGAAGAATCAGACATACTACCGCACGCCTTACGGACAGATGCTGATCGGAGTAAATACAAAAAATATGGAGGTCAGCGTCGATGACGACAAGATCAAAGTTGATCTTGACTATGAACTAGACGTCAACCATGAACCTCTGGCTGACTGTAAGATCAAAATGAATATTATGTCCAAAAACGATCCGGATTTTACTGTGCTCAGCAGTTAAAATAAATAGGGGACGTTTTCGGAGTATATATGATAACGCAAAACCGTTCCGCTTTACCTCAAAGATTGTGTAGATGTAACAGTGGCAGGAGATGGAGTCCCTTTGGACGAACATCTCCTGCCACTGTTACATCTAAGACTAATGCTTTTAATATTGGAGTATTACTCAGAGATCGATGAAATTACAACTGCGGCGATACCTGCCGATGAATCTGATCTTTATGTCTTGAAAAAAGAAAGTTTACGGGCCGGATAGCCTAATACAGAACATTAAGTGGGAGCGTTCCGAAAAGCATTTGTTCTGGATGTTAGGCGGTACAAATGGAGTTCCATTGAACGAACATTTGATACCGACGTTACATCCATTCAAATCTTTGAGGTAGAGCGGAACGGTTCTGGATTAGGCTATCCGGCCCGTAAACGAAAAGTTTTAAAACCATATGATCACGATTTATTCCGGCGGAAGAAACCTTTCTTCTTCTGCGGCTGCTCGATGGAACCGCCTCTGACGCTTTTGATCCCTGTTATGTAAAGTCCGCTGACTACGGCTTTGATTTCTTTCTTCACAGGAATAACTTCAAATACTTTGCCGTCACACATCAGAGTCATGATCCTTGGGCCGACTTTTGCCTTAACGACCGGTACTTTTGTACGCCTCAGATATTTCGGCGTGTTTTCAAGGACAACTGCAGGGAGACCTGCCTCTTTTAGTTTCATCTTCTTTTTATCGATTACGAGCATGCTGACTGTCTGAGCTGCTGCATCCATCTGCTCCTGCTGTTCAGCCTGTCTCTTTTCAGCTTTTTTTCCGAAAAAATACAGAGCAATGCAGGCTGCGATCAGTACAACGAGAACAACAATCAGTACAATAGTGACTGGACTCACGATAGAACCCTCCTAAACCTTAGATTTTCCGCTTTTGCGCACATAGTATTTTAGCATTGTTTCAGGACAAGTGCAAGATAATAACTGTATTTTAGAGGTTTAGGGTTTACTTTTCGAGGGAGAACCGAGTATACTGTTATAGTAGTGTCTCCAAGGGGAGGTCCGTCTTCAGCGGATGTAGCAAAGAACGGATGTGGAAACACTGAGATGAAAAAGGAGTTTGATTTATGGCAGAAACGATTTGGAACGGAGTGGTGACGGTCTATGACTTTATCATGGACAACATCGTTATCATCAATATCCTCTTTGCACTGATCATTGTGTTTTTTCAGAGGAGATCTCCGCAGACGGTATGGACATGGCTTCTTCTGCTTTATTTTATACCGATATTGGGTTTTATCCTCTATCTGGTCATTGGACAGGATTTTCATAAAAGCCGGATGTTTAAGGCGAAAGAGATAGAAGGCGAACTGAAATATGCTGTGCGCCGGCAGGAGGAGACGATCTATCACAAGCGGTTGAGGCTTGCGAATCCCGAGATGGCGCGCTTTAAAGATCTGATCCTGTATAATCTGGAGGCCGGTGAAGCTGTCCTGACAGACAACAATGACATCAGGATATATACGGACGGTAAGGCGAAGTTCCGCGCGCTCATTGAGGAGATGCGTCAGGCAAAGCGTTACATCCATGTGCAGTATTATATTATCAGAAATGACGAGCTCTGGCAGGAGATTGAGAAAGTATTGATCGAGAAATCCCATGAGGGCGTAGAGGTACGTGTACTGTTTGACAGCATGGGCTGCCGGACGATGAAGAATAAAGACTGGGAGCGCCTGGAAAAAGAGGGTATCCAGGTAGCCGAGTTTTTTCCTGCCCTGATGGGAAAATTGCAGCTCCGTGTGAATTACCGCAATCACAGAAAGATCGTTGTTATCGACGGACGGATCGGTTTTGTGGGCGGTTTCAATGTAGGACGGGAATATCTGGGACGGGACAAGAAGTTTGGTTACTGGCGCGACACACATCTGTGCATCGAAGGCGCCGCCGTGACATCGCTCGCAGTGCGGTTTGTGCTCGACTGGAATTATGCGGCGAAAGAGAATCTCTTTCTGGAAGATACGCTTTTTGAAATTCCCCAGTATGTGAGACACGGCAGGGATCCGGTGCAGATCATATCGAGCGGGCCGGATTCACAGATCAAGACGATCCATGACAATTATCTGCGTCTGATCCACAGTGCCAAAGATCATGTGTACATTCAGACACCGTATTTTATACCGGATGACTCGATCCTGGACGCGCTTAAGATTGCCAGCAGGTCGGGAATCGATGTAAGGATCATGGTCCCGTGTAAGCCGGATCATCCGTTTGTCTACTGGGCGACATATTCCTATGTGGGAGATATGGTTGCTGCCGGAGCTAAATGTTATGTATATAATAACGGCTTCCTGCATGCAAAGACTGTGTGCGTGGACGGAATGGTGGCATGTGTAGGAACAGCCAATATGGATATCCGCAGTTTTGGGCTGAATTTTGAAGTAAATGCGGTCATTTACAGTGAGAGAACTGTACAGAAGCTGGAGCGTGCTTTTGAAAATGATATGACACAGTGTACGCATGTGACGAGAAAGGTCTACGATGAGAGAAGTCTTGTCATTAAGGCGAAAGAGCAGTTTTCCAGACTTTTGTCGCCGTTGCTGTAAAACGGGAAATGTCATGAAATTTTTAACAGATTATATATAGAAAAGAAAAGAGAAAGAGGAGACAAAAATGAAAAAGAAAATCGTAAGTGTAATGACGGCTGCTGTGCTTGCAGCAGCTCTTGCAGGATGCAGCGGGGAACTGTCCAATGAATATGTGACAGTGACACAGTATAAGGGACTTGAAGTGCCGCAGCCCACTCCGGCGGAGGAAGTGACAGATGACCAGGTTGAGCAGGTGATCCAGAGCAATCTTTCGGCATCTTCTACACAGGAAGAGATTACAGACCGCGCTGCTCAGGCAGGTGATGTTGTAAATATTGATTATACAGGTTATATCGATGGAGAGGCATTTGACGGCGGCTCTGCAGAAGGTGCAGACCTGGAGCTGGGAAGCGGTACATTTATCGGGGCAACTGATGATTATGCGGGATTTGAAGAGCAGATTGAAGGGCATAATACCGGTGACGAATTTGATATCACGGTACAGTTCCCGGATCCATATGACCGGAATCCGGACATGTCAGGAGCAGTAGCAGATTTCCATATTGTGCTCAATTCTATATCTGAGACGGTTACACCGGAACTGACAGACGAGTGGGTGCAGGAGAACAGCGAAGATTCCGAGACTGTGGACGAGTACAGGGACGAGATACGTTCTCAGATCGAGGACAACCTGCAGGCATCTGTGGACTCGGAACTTGAAAGCTCTGTGCAGAGCGCTCTGATGGACAATGTGGAGATAAAAGCTTATCCGGAAGACAGAGTCGAAGAGCTGACACAGCAGATGACAGATTACTATACTCAGCTTGCATCAATGTATGGCTTCGAACTGGGCGATTTTGTTCAGACATATCTGCAGATGAGCGAGGATGACTTCAATGCGCAGATCGATGATTCCGTGCGCCAGGGCGTGGCAATGGAAGAAGCGATGAAGCTTATTGCCAAGAAACAGCATCTTGAGCCGTCAGATAAAGAATATGAAGAGGGTATTGCCCAGTATGCGGAAGATGCCGGATATGACGATGTGGAGGAATATACCGAGCAGGTGGGAGAGGACGAGTTGAAAATGACGATCCTGCGCGATAAAGTGACGGATTATCTGGTGGACAAATGCATTCAGGTGGAGCAGAGCGATGATTCAGAGTAGGAGGTAAGACTATGAAACTGGAAAATCAGAGGCTGTGTGTGGAGCTTTCGGAAATGGGAGCTGAGGCGACCAGAATCTATGACAAGAAAACAGGCGCGGAAATTTTGTGGGAAGCAGATCCTGCTTATTGGAAACGGCACTCCCCGGTTCTTTTTCCAAATGTAGGGAAGACGTACCATAATACCGTCCTTATCAACGGAACACATTATCCGACGTCACAGCATGGTTTTGCAAGAGACAGCAGTTTTAAATGCATCTGCAAAAAGGATGATGCTGCTTCCTTCCTTCTGGTATCGAGTGATGAGACGAAAGAAGTATATCCGTTTGACTTTGAGCTGGTTATCTCTTATACATTGCAGGAAAACAGCCTTCGTGTTGAATGGGAAGTGCGAAATCCGGGAAATGAAGATATGTATTTTACGATCGGAGGTCATCCGGCTTTCCGTTTTGCGAAATCAGAAGAGAAAAAATCTGATTATATCCTGAAGTTCCCGGGCAAGAACGAGCTCAGATATATTCTGATCGATCCGTCCGAGGCGGCTGCAGACCCGGAGAAAGTACATACACTGGATCTGAAAGACAGCTGTTATCCGGTTACAGAGGAGATGTTTGAGAACGATGCGCTGATCTTTGATGACGGACAGATCGACGAAGTGTGGCTCTGCCATAAGGATGGCACACCGTATGTGGGCGTGAAATGTGAGGGATTTCCGAACTTTGGTATCTGGTCTGTGAAAGACGCGCCGTTTGTCTGTCTGGAACCCTGGATGGGCAGATGCGATGATATCGGATTTAACGGAGAACTTTCACAGAAGCCGAATGTAAATAAAGTAGCTCCGGGAGAGAGTTTTAGAAAAGATTATATGATTGTTGCAGGAGAGTAATTCCCCTGACTGAAATAAGCCGCAGATATTGTCGGAATGATTTCTGATGATATCTGCGGCTTATTTGTTTGTGGATAAAAGTTTTATGCCATAAGAAAATTCAGAGATCCGGGCGGATTGTCGGTGCCCTTCTCTACAAGCGACACAAGTCCTGCGATTGTCTCCTCTATTTCTTCCCGCGATGAGGGGACAATCGTATTATCCATTTTCACGGTCAGCACGATTAAAACAATCTCAGCCAGCACTTCCGGTCTGTCAAAATGAATCTCCCCCGCATCGATTCCCTGCTGTATGATCTCGGCCAGTACAGGCTTGAACTCACTGATCAGATGGCTCATATATTTCTGGTGGAGCAGTGCCTTTTCCGGAGCGCCTACTCCATTTTCCTCCCCTGATTTCAGATATTCGGTAGAGGCATTGCGGCATGCCTGGAAGATCATGGCCATGCGTGTGAACGGAGGAATTTCTGTCTGGGACGACAGGTTTTTGGCTGTGGTCAGCGGTTTCTCATAGTTCCGTTCTACCAGTGCTTCGAGAATGGCGTCTTTGGACGGAAAATAATAGTAAATGCTTCCCTTACCGATTCCGGCTGTCTGCGCGATCTCGCTCACGGAAATTGTCTGCAGCTTTCTATTTTCCAGAAGCTTTTGTAAAGAATCGAGTATAAGATCATATTTATTCTTCTGAGCCTCCATGATCCTCCTCCTTTCTATATATGATGAACCGGCAGACTGCCGGCATAAAGTCCTGCTCTCCGGTCGGAGAGGAACGGGTAATTTCAATTCAGTATAGCACATCCCTGTCAAAAGAGCCAGCAAGAAAAACGCACAAATAAATGTTTGAAAAGTAATCAGATTTTGATAGAGACGCATGTTGACCAGTAGTCGAAAAGGTGATAATCTAACAGAAGAAAGAATATGACCGTTGGTCGAAAAATGACATAACCGGTCGAAAAGGAGGATACTATGACCTACGCAGATATGTTTTCAAAAGTAAAAGGGATGCTGATGGAAGCGGATGTAAGCGACATTCACGAACATCTGGCATATCAGTTCAACATTACCGGTGAAGCGGAAGGCATTTTTTATGCCGAGGTGAAAGACGGGCAGCTCTATGTAGAGCCTTATGAGTATTTCGACCGCGACGCAATGTTTACCTGTACGGCGGAGACATTATTTAAGATCGCCGACGGGAAGACAGATCCGATCCTTGCGGTGACACTGGGCAAACTCAAAGTCGAAGGCAATATCGACAAGGCCCTGAAACTGAAAGATCTGATCAACAGCAAAAAAGCTGCCAAGAAGGCCGCAAAGAAAGCGGAAAAGAAACAGAACAAATAAGAAACAGCAAAAGCACGATGAATAAAAGCAGGTGATATAAATGGGCAAATTGTTAAAAGGAGCAGCGGCTGTCCTGGGACTGCTGACCGCGGCGGAAGCCGGCGGAACGGCGTATTTCTACAGAAGAACCATGAAACGTTACAATGCAAAGACTGAGCGCACCATGAAGATGTCAGGCGTAGACTGGGAAAAATACTTCCCGCTCATGCATGAGCGCCATGACTGGATGATGGAACAGCCCCACGAGGATGTGTGGATTACTTCCCATGACGGTCTGAAACTGCACGGTACATATTTTGAAGGGGACGGCGGAGATAAGGCGGTAATCTGCTTTCACGGCTATACAAGCCAGGGAACAAACGATTACGGCAGCCTTTCCTATTACTATCTGAATCACGGCTTCCGGATGCTCCTTATAGATGAGCGCGCTCATGGCGAGAGCGAAGGAACCTATATCGGCTTCGGCACCATGGACCGTCTCGACGGCATGGAATGGATCAAATGGATGATCGACAAGATCGGTGATGATGCGCAGATCCTGCTCCATGGCAATTCCATGGGCGGAGCTACGGTATGTATGATGAGCGGACTGAAACTTCCGCCCCAGGTGAAAGGAATCGTTTCAGACTGTGCCTTCACATCGGCAAAGGATGTATTTACACATGTACTGCACAGCATGTATCATCTGCCGGCATTCCCGATGATCCAGATCGCGGACAAACTGAACAAGAGAAATGCCGGGTACGGACTGGACGAGTGCAACGCGGCAAGGGAAGTGGGAAAGGCAGAAGTCCCGATTCTGTTTATCCACGGGGAAAAAGATATCTTCGTACCCTGCTGGATGTGCGATGAAATATACAAGAACTGCGCTTCACAGAAAACGAAACTCATTGTCAAAGATGCGGGCCACGGCGAGAGCTATTACAAAGATACAGAAGCCTATGAAGGAGCCCTGGATTCATTTATCGGAGGAATAATGAAATGATGAAGACAAGAAAAGGACACAAAGTGTATCCGCTTACCGTAGCACAGAAATTTCACCTTTACTACGCACCGCACTGCCCGAGCATGGCGGTTCTCAATATCGGTACAAGCCTGACCATCGAAGTGGAGCTGGACTGGGATCAGCTGAAAAAGTCCATCAATGAGGCATATGCCAGAAGCGAAGGAATGCGTGTCCGTTTCGCAAAAGATAAAGAGGGCACATGGTATCAGTATGTGATGGATCCGGAGGAGAAAGATATCGAGTTCGTCGATTTCTCGAATGGAACAATAGAAGAGGCGGAAGCGGAGATGCAGAAGTGGACTACTGTGCCGTTCAAGATGTTTGATTCACCTCTGACGAGAATCGTCATGATCAAGATGCCGGATGGATTTAACGGAGTATATTTCCTTGGAAACCATATGATCGTGGACGCACAGTCATTGATCTGCTTCCTGAAAGATATCATCGAGCTCTATTGTAACGCGAAATATGAAGGTGTTCCGTATCCGAAGGATATGGCATCCTACATCGAGCAGCTGCAGAGAGACTTTGCATACGAGGCGGGAAGCAAGGCTCAGTTGAGAGATATTGAATATTTCCAGAAGGAGATTGAGAAAAGCGAGCCAATCTATAATGATCTTCACGGTACGGCAAAACTGGAGTCCATGCGTGAGATGTTCAAGAATCCGGAACTGAGATCAGCATTTTGTGTCACAGATGATACGAAGTCGGCGCTTGATATCTTCCACCTTGAGGCAGAACCGACGAAACGTCTGATGGATTTCTGCGAGAAGTATCATGTCTCTCTTGCCTGCCTTCTGCTCATGGGACTTCGTACCTATTATCAGAAGATGAACGGCTTTGACGATGTGTCCCTTACTACGACTATAGCAAGGCGCGCGACTCTGAAAGAAAAGAAATCCGGCGGTACAAGAATCCATTCCTTCCCGTTCCGTACGATCTTCCCGCAGGATATGAAGTTCATCGACGGTGTCTATGCGATCCGTGACAAACAGAATGAATATTTCCGGCATGCAAATTATGACCCGACGGCATACTTTGCATACCGTGCAAAGACATATCCGCAGCCGCAGCCGGGTCTCGGATACGAGCCAATCTCGCTTACATATCAGCCTTTGACCCTGAAAGAGAAAGGGCTGGATCAGCTGGGAGATATCCGTTACAAGACAAAATGGTATCCCAACGGCATCTGCCCGCAGGGAATGTATCTGACCGTAATGCACCGCCCGGAGGATAACGGTCTGGACTTCAACTTTGAGCATCAGATCAAGGCGGTATCCAGAGAAGAGTTGGAGTACCTGTACTACTATCTGTGCAAGATCATGTTCAAAGGCGCGGAGAATCCGGATCTGACGATCGGGGAGATCATCAAATTAGTATGATGCCATTCGGGATTGCGGGTATGCGCAGCACAGAGCAATCCACAGGCATTATAGTTGGGGGCATTTGCCCCAACATCATTAATTTGGAAAAGGAGAATAATCATGTTTGAAAGATTAGTTAAAATTATCTGCAATTATGTTGAAGTAGAGCCGGAAAACATTCATCCGGAGTCACGCTTTATGGAGGATCTCGGATTTACCTCCTTCGATTTTATGAGTATGCTGGGTGAGATCGAGGACGAGTTCGACGTGGAAGTAGAGCAGTCTGAAGTGGTAAATATCCGCACAGTACAGGAGGCTGTCGATTACCTTGAAACATTAGTAAAATAGTTGGGAAAGGAATGTGAGTTATGCTTTGCAGCACAGTGCGTCAGATTCTTGTAAATACAGAAAAAAAATACGGACCGGAGGATGCGGTACGCTATAAGATCAGTAAAAACGAGATTGAATCTAAATCATATACACAGCTGAAAAACGACAGTGAGAGCTTTTCCAATGTACTGAAAAGTCTGGGAGAGCTGGGAAAACATATTTCTGTGATCGGCATGACGTCCTATGAATGGCTGGTGACCTATTTCGGAACAGTGAACAGCGGCAGTGTGGTCGTGCCGCTGGATGTCAATCTCCCGGCGGAGGATGTATGCGACCTGATCGCCAGATCAGATTCCACGGTACTTGTATATGATGAAGTGAGAAAAGATGTGGCGGCTATCGCGAAAGAGCGCTGCCCGCAGCTTAAGACGATGATTTCCATGCAGCAGAAAGAAAATGACGATCATGCGCTTTCGTTCTGGAAACTGCTGGAGGAGAACGGGGGAAGTTTTGATTATGACCCGGATCCGGATCAGCTCTGTACGATCATGTTTACTTCCGGTACGACGGGGAAGAGTAAAGGTGTTATGCTGACGCACAGAAATGTAGCGGAGAATGCCACCTGTCTGGAAATGAAGATTCCGGAGCGTACTGTGATCATGACGGTACTGCCAATCCATCACGCATACTGCCTGAGTATGGATATCCTGAAAGGAACATCTCTGGGCGCGGTAATCTGTATCAATGACTCCCTGATGCGCGTGGCGAAGAATATCAAACTGTTCAAGCCGGAGATGATCCTGATGGTACCGCTGATGATCGAGACAATGGCGAAGAAGCTGGAGGAGGCTTCTCTCCTTCCGGCCAGGATCGTCAAGAGTCAGGTGTTCGGAAAACAGTTCCACACGATCTGCAGCGGCGGTGCATATCTTGACCCGAAATATATCGACCTGTTTAAAAAATATGACATTGTCATCCAGCAGGGGTACGGCATGACCGAGTGCGCTCCTGTCATCAGCGTCAACCAGAGCTGGAATATCCGCTCTGATTCTGTGGGCCAGCTCCTGCCCAACTGCGAGGCTAAGACCGTGGACGGCGAACTATGGGTGAAGGGCAGCAGTGTTATGCAAGGATACTATAAGATGCCGGAAGAGACGGCCGAGACTCTGGAAGACGGCTGGCTGAAGACGGGAGATTTGGGCTATGTGGACGAGGACGGATTTGTGTACCTGACCGGACGCAAGAAGAACCTGATCATCACAAAGAACGGCGAGAATGTATCACCGGAGGAACTGGAAAACGCACTGAGCACCAACCGCCTTGTGGGCGAAATACTTGTCCGCGAGAAAGATGGCGTGATCGAAGCGGAAATCTATCCGGATCAGGATTATGTAAAGAAGAAACGGATCAAAGATGTGCGGGCAAAACTTCAGGAGATCATCGACGAGTATAATAAGACGGCGGCTCCTCAGAAGAGAATCTACAGCCTGATCGTCAGAGATAAAGAATTTGAGAAGACAACTACGAGAAAGATCAAGAGATTTTAAAAAATGCCCCTGCCGGGAAGAAGTTTTGCCGGCAGGGGTATTTTGGCATCGGTTAGATGAATCGGAAAGGTGCACTTGACGGCGGCAAGCGATGCTTGTAAGATATGAGTTAAAGTTCACTCGTATACAGGAGATCAGTCCGATCTATGCTTGCATAAAGATAAGACTGATCTCCTGTATACGAAGGGAGCGCCGGTACATGAGCAAAGAAGCGGCATTAGCCGCAGTAAGCACGGCAGTGCGTCTTTGCGAATGGCGCGGAGTGAACGATAACGGATGAGTTACAGTTCGCTTGTAATCTGCAAATATGCGGGAGGAATATATATGCTGCTTACGATCGATGTGGGAAATACAAATATCACAATGGGAGTGTTCAGGGAGGAGGTCCTGCTGGGAATGTTCCGTATGACGACAAAACGGCCGAGAACATCGGATGAATACGGCATGACCATCTGCGGCATACTGGAACACAGGGCCATTGACCCGAAGAAGATCAAGGCGGTTATCATTGCATCGGTCGTACCGGATATCATGCATTCCCTGACAAGCGGGATCATCAAATATCTGCAGACTACTCCGCTGATCGTATCCGCGGATTCGGATACCGGCGTCCGCGTGAATACGGACAATCCTTCAAGGACAGGCCCTGACCGTATCGTCAATGCGGTTGCTGGATATGCGATTGCGAAAGGTCCGGCCATCGTTATTGATTTCGGGACAGCGACCACTTATGACCTGATCGGCCCTGACAGTACGCTTGAGGCGTGCATCATTGCTCCCGGTATCGAGACGGCAGGGCGCTCCTTATGGGGCGGAGCCGCCATGCTGCCTGCCATCCAGATCCAGAAGCCGGACTCCGTCCTTGCACGGGACACGGTATCGGGTATGCAGGGAGGTCTGGTGTTCGGCGCTATCGGCCAGACGGAATATATTGTGAGAAAGATGAAAGAGGAATCCGGATATGCGGATGCATATGTGATCGCTACAGGCGGTCTGGGAAAGATCATCGCCAAAGAGACGGAATGTATCGATCTGTATGATCCGCAGCTGACGCTGAACGGGCTGAGGCTGATCTATGAGAGGATGAAGGGAACTGAGAAATAAGAGCTATGAAACACTTAAAAATAGGAAATGTAGAACTTGAAAACCGTTATATATTAGGACCCATGGCAGGCGTGACCGACCTGCCATTTCGTCTGCTCTGCCGGGAGCAGGGAGCGGGGCTCCTCTGTATGGAGATGGTGAGTGCGAAGGCAATCTACTATAATAATAGAAATACAGAGAGCCTGCTGGAGATCCATCCGGATGAACGTCCGGTGTCCCTGCAGCTGTTTGGCTCTGATCCGAAGATCATGAGCGAGATGGCGAAACGGATCGAGGAGAGACCTTTTGCCATTCTTGACGTCAATATGGGATGCCCGGTGCCGAAGGTTGTCAAAAACGGCGAAGGTTCCGCGCTTATGAAGAATCCGAAGCTGGTCTATGAGATTGTCAGTGCGCTGGTAAAAGCCATCGATAAGCCGGTAACGGTGAAGATCAGAAAAGGTTTTGACGACGACCACGTAAATGCGGTGGAGATCGCTAAGATCATAGAGGAAGCCGGTGCGGCGGCTGTGGCGGTGCACGGGCGCACGAGAGAGCAGTACTACAGCGGCAAAGCGGACTGGGATATTATCCGTCAGGTAAAGGAAGCGGTGTCCATTCCCGTTATAGGAAACGGAGACGTGACGTCGCCTCAGAAGGCGGACGAGCTGATGCGGCAGACCGGATGCGACGGAATCATGATCGCAAGAGGCGCCCAGGGCAATCCGTGGATCTTCTCTGAGATGATACACTGGGAGGAGACAGGGAAACTTCCGCCCAGACCGGACAAGGATGAGATCAGGAAAATGATGCTCAGACATGCCCGCCTGCAGCTTGAATATAAGGGTGAATTTTCGGGCATCCGGGAGATGAGAAAACACGTGGCATGGTACACGAAAGGGCTCAAAGGAGCGGCCCGTCTGAGGGAAAAAGTGAACGCGGTGGAGAGCCTTGAAGAACTGGAAAATCTCTTGACATCATTATAGAGTTTGGTTATAATATTGAAATTGCGAAATAGACTTAAATGACAGCATTACAGGACATAAAGTCCCGTGTAATGGACATCGAAAAATAGAAAGAAAACCAGAGAAACAGAAAGGAAGCGTAACCAATGGCAGAGGCAAAGAAAAAATTACTTACTTATGCCGGATTAAAGGCACTTGAGGACGAACTTGAAGATCTTAAGGTGGTAAAGAGAAAAGAAGTTGCAGCTAAGATCAAAGAGGCAAGAGAACAGGGAGACCTCTCCGAGAATGCAGAGTATGATGCAGCGAAAGACGAGCAGAGAGATATTGAAGCCCGCATCGAGGAGCTTGAAGCAATACTGAAGAATGCAGAGGTAGTCGTTGAGGACGAAGTTGACTTTGACAAGATCAATGTAGGATGTACGGTAAAAGTGTATGACATCACATATGATGAGGAGATGGAGTTCAAGATTGTGGGATCTACAGAGGCGAACAGCCTTGAGGGCAAGATTTCCAATGAGTCTCCGGTGGGACAGGCGCTGATCGGAAAGAAAGCCGGCGAGACAGTTACCGTAGAGACACAGGCAGGCGACATCGAGTACAAAGTACTTGAGATCAGCCGTTCAAAGTAAAGATATGACACGACACAGACCTCTTAATTATTAAGGGGTCTGAATTCGCGTGTATGGGGTTATAAGAACCAATATAAAAAGAAACACCATAAAAGTGGACCACTATGCCGTGAAATGCACGGCAAGAGTAATGAAAGGAGAAAATACAGTGGCACAGCAGCAGAAAAACGGACAGGAACAGGATCTGAATTAGTTGAGAAAGGTGCGCCGCGAGAAACTTGCGGAGCTGCAGCAGAACGGTAAGGACCCGTTTGTGATCACAAAATATGACCAGACACATCACAGCCAGGAGATCAAGGACAACTTTGACGAGCTGGAAGGAAAACAGGTATCCATCGCAGGACGTATGATGTCCAAGCGTGTGATGGGAAAAGCGTCTTTCTGCAATGTGCAGGATCTGAAAGGCAATATTCAGTCTTATGTGGCAAGAGACAGCGCAGGCGAGGAGAACTACAAGGAGTTCAAAAAGCTGGACGTAGGCGATGTGATCGGCATTGAGGGAGAAGTGTTCAAGACAAAGACAGGAGAGATTTCTATCCATGCATCTCATGTGACACTGCTCTCCAAGAGTCTCCAGATCCTTCCGGAGAAGTTCCACGGACTGACTAATACAGATACACGTTACCGTCAGAGATACGTGGATCTGATCATGAACCCGGAAGTAAAGGATACATTTATCAAACGTTCCAGAATCATCAGCTCAATCCGTAAATATCTGGACGGACAGGGCTTCATGGAAGTTGAGACACCGATGCTTGTTGCGAATGCCGGAGGAGCTGCCGCAAGACCGTTCGAGACTCACTTCAATGCCCTGAATGAAGACCTGAAGCTTCGTATTTCTCTGGAGCTCTACCTGAAGAGACTGATCGTAGGAGGACTTGAGAAGGTATACGAGATCGGTCGAGTATTCAGAAATGAAGGCCTTGATACAAGACACAATCCGGAGTTCACACTGATGGAGCTCTATCAGGCGTATACAGATTACAACGGAATGATGGATCTGACGGAGAACCTGTACCGTCATGTGGCACAGGAAGTGCTCGGAACGACAAAGATTGTCTACAATGATATCGAGATGGATCTCGGAAAACCGTTCGAGCGTATTACTATGGTTGACGCTGTAAAGAAATATGCAGGCGTGGACTGGAATGAAGTAGAGACACTGGAGCAGGCAAGAGAGCTTGCGAAAGAGCACAATATAGAGTTCGAAGAAAGACATAAGAAAGGCGATATCCTGAATCTGTTTTTCGAGGAATATGTAGAAGAGCATCTGGTACAGCCAACATTTGTCATGGACCATCCAATCGAGATCTCACCGCTCACCAAGAAGAAGCCGGAGAATCCGGACTATGTGGAGCGTTTCGAGTTCTTTATGAATGGCTGGGAGATGGCTAACGCTTACTCCGAGCTGAACGACCCGATCGATCAGAGAGAGCGTTTTGCGCAGCAGGATGCCAATGCGGCGGCCGGAGATGATGAGGCGGAGCATACAGATGAGGACTTCCTCAACGCTCTGGAAATCGGTATGCCGCCGACAGGCGGTATCGGTTTCGGTATCGACAGAATGTGTATGCTGCTCACGAACAGCGCTGCCATCCGTGACGTGCTGCTCTTCCCCACAATGAAGTCCCAGGGAGCTGCAAAGAATGAAGCAAATAATGCAGCGCAGTCTTCCGCACAGGAAGCACCGGCTGTGAAGATCGATCTCTCCAAAGTAAAGGTTGAGCCGCTCTTCGAGGAGTTTGTTGATTTCGATACATTCAGCAAATCTGATTTCAGAGCTGTGAAAGTAAAAGAATGCGTTGCTGTACCGAAGTCCAAGAAACTGCTGCAGTTCACACTGGATGACGGGACAGGCACAGACCGCACGATCTTGAGCGGTATCCACGAGTACTACGAGCCGGAAGAGCTGGTCGGAAAGACCTGCATCGCAATCGTGAACCTGCCGCCGAGAAAGATGATGGGAATTGATTCCTGCGGTATGCTGATCAGCGCGGTACACGAGTATGACGGACAGGAAGCACTGAATCTGCTGATGGTGGATGACAGGATTCCGGCCGGGGCGAAGCTGTACTAAGGATAAGAAATGACCTTCAGATTTGACAGCAAAAATTCATTTTGACAACAAAAACCAAAGCAAATACGAATTATTATGATGTATTGTAAGAAGTTGTCGTTTGTCCATTTCAGGCAAAACAGATTGCTTGGGGTACTTTTTGAAAGATGAACTTTCAAAAAGTGCCCTTTTTTGATGCAGTCAGAAAACATCAATAGTGGACTGGCGCTTATTATGCCGAATTCAGTATGACACGTAAAAATGTAAATATGAAAAATAAATTCCTAAAATGAAAAGATGATTTCGTCATATCTTATTATAAATTTGCAAATTATCATTTATAATGCTCTTAAAGCTGAGATAATGACAATAAATACATTAATAGGAGATACAGTAAAATGAAAGTATTAGTCATACCGGATGTTCATTTGAAACCATATATGTTTCATCAGGCGCATGAATTGCTGGAACAGGGAGTGGCTGAAAAGGCAGTATGCCTTATGGACATACCGGACGATTGGGACAGAGAATATAATATTGAGCTGTATGTTGAGACATTTGATACAGCAATCGCATTTGCAAAAAAATATCCTGATACACTTTGGACTTACGGTAACCATGATCTTTGTTATATGTGGAATGAAAGGGAGAGTGGATACAGCGCTGCGGCATCATGGACGGTACAGGAAAAACTTCTGGAGCTGCGAAGAACATTACCAGAAGGGAATGAGATTAAATATATTCAGAAGATTGATGACGTACTGTTCTGTCATGGAGGGGTTCTGGACTTTTTTGTAAAGAATACAGTTCCATCAGCGAAATATCATGACGTTGACGAAGTTGTCAACAGGATCAATGATCTGCATCATGACTCTATGTGGAATGATGCTTCGCCCATCTGGTACAGACCGCAGTTTTCGGCAGGGAGAATGTATAAACCGCGTAAAATCCTGCAGGTGGTAGGACATACACCAGTTGATGAAATATACAGAAAAGACAATGTAATCTCATGTGATGTATTTTCTACTTACAGGGATGGAAGGCCGATAGGAACCCGGGAGTTTCTTTTGATTGATACTAAAACATGGGAATTCCGGGGAATCAGCGGATGATACGGTAAAAATATAATAATCAATGGAGAGTGGGGCGGACAGTACTGTGAAAGAATACGATAAATTGAAACAACAAGAAAAAAATGTGAATTACGTCAAAATCAGCAAATATATGTCGATGATTTTAAGACATAGACCGGAAGTGATAGGGATTACTTTAGATGAACATGGGTGGGCGGATGTAGATGAATTTATAGCAGGAATTTCCAGAAACAATAAGTTTAACAGAGAAATTCTGGATGAGATCGTACGGACAGATTCTAAACAGAGATATTCATTTAATGAGGATGGTACGAAGATACGGGCAAATCAGGGTCATTCCATTCACGTTGATCTGGATCTGAAACCGGTGGAACCGCCCGAAATCCTTTGGCATGGAACAGCAGAAAAGTATATTGCTTCTATCGATAAGACCGGTTTAAAACCGGGAAATCGAATGCAGGTTCATTTATCGCCAGATAAGGATACTGCTGAAAAAGTGGGGAGCCGGCATGGAAAACCGGTGGTTTATAAAGTAAAAAGCGGAGAAATGTATCGGAAAGGATTCAGATTCTATCGGTCGGTAAATGGGGTGTGGCTTACGATCATGGTACCTGCAGAATATTTGGAAAAAATTTGATTTATCTTATAAAATTGAAATGGACGAAAGTCCTCTTGCATATTTTACAGCATCAGTTGCAAAGCTGATGCTTTTTTTTATTGCTGTATAAACTATCATAGTAACAGGTAATGTTTGGATGAAAATTTAACACATGGAGAGAAAAAATGTTCGAAGAATATGATGAATACTTTGCAGTACAGTATACTTCATCGGGAAAGCGTATGTCAGCCTATAATACAAAGCTGCATACATCCCGAATACTGCAGGGGGAGGAAAAATGTTTTGGCCGTTGGAAAAAGCAGGCGGTACTGGTGCATCCGGCAAGTGCAGCGTGGCAGTATAAACAGGATTTGATGAGGAGAGCCGAGAATGAAAATATTGCTGCCGGGGATATGATCAGTGAGGCAGAGGCTGTGGTGCGCTACCATTGTTTTCAAAATAAAGGATCAGTAAGAAACGGATCAGTCCGGGTGATCGACATACATAAAAATAATACTGATATTACTATGGTACGGGTCGATAAAAACAAGGTTAAAGCAGTGCTTTGCCATTGCATTTCGGTCGGAGGCGGCACTCTCACGGAAAAAATGTTGAGATACTATATGGACAAGCTCGCACGGGTAAAAGGTGATATTGCGGGAGATATGCGAAGCATCCGTGCATTGAAAGACAGGACGGAAAATGCAAAACTTCGGATGGGAAAGAACCGGTTGAAAACGGACGAGTTTATTTTCCGGTCTCCAAAGGATAATGTCAGATACTTGCTGAGGATTTTCAGGGAAGACTACAACAGGATGATCAGTGAAATAATGGAAATGATTTTCTCGGCAGATGATAAATTATTGGCAAAAGCCGGACAATACGGGTATGAAAGACCGGGGACGGTGATCCTGGCAGGCGGGATGAACGGTTGTGAACACTGTATCAAAGAGGTAAGAGAAAGGTATCCGGATGCGTCAGTGCTGTCTTATAAATGCCGTGATGCCGCAATATTGGGAGCGGTTCTTCCGAAGAGTGAAAGGGGGCGGATGAAATGGAAAGTCTGATAAAAATCGAGCCGGATCTTCCGTTGGGCTCATATCACAATCTTAATGAAAGGCTTCAGCAAGCCTATATGCGGCTGTTGGAGGGACTCAGTCATATGGCGTCAGAAATAAGACTGCAGTTGAATGATATCCAGGAGCTCCTTCCATTGTATTACGCTTTGTGCTGTGATTATCCCCAGATGAAACTGGTATGGGACTATAAAGGAAGTACATATTCGTCTGCATATGTGGATAAGAAAGGCAGGGAGATCATACTTTATGCGAGATATCATGGGAGCTGTGAATGTATAAAGAAAAGGCTGCAGAATATAGAGCGGGAAACGGAACGGATCATAGAAATCTGTATGTATGGAGATAAAATAACAGATGACGATATAGTCAGAAGAATATGCGCTTATCTGGCAAAAGTTTATCATTATACAGAAGATACGAACAATGGGGATTATCCGAAGTATGCATATACATTGGAATGTCTTGTACGGGGGGATGGGGTATGCGCCGGGTTTGCCGGAGCGCTGACCTATATTCTCAGAAAACTGCAGATTCCGGTAATGACTGTAAGCGGCGAGGCGAACGGCCGGTATTTTGGCGGGCACGCTTGGAATATCATTCAACGTGCGGATGGTACATACTGGCATATCGATCTGACATGGAATCTGGGCTGTACTCTGGAAGAACAAAAATATTTTGAACTGGATGACGGGGCAATGAGAGCCAGGGATCATTACTGGAACAGTCAGGAATATCCCATGTGCGGCTGAAAGATTCCTGTTGTTATGATGACACGGGGAGGGATGCAAAAGATGAAAACAATTTATTTCCAGTTGGCAGCCGTTCTGTTTCTGGTCATTATAATCGCATTTCTGTACTTCTATCTGAGAAAAGAAGATGGGGAAGAAAAAATGGGAAAAGACATCTGGACGCTCCGGTGTCAACGGATAGAACCGACGTCAGGAATCAGGCTGAGCCGGATGCTCTTATTCCGCAGATATCTGGATGAAGCTTCATTACCGGAGGGAAGTTTCTATCTGGGCGGTAACGTGCTGTTGGATGATATCGTGTTGAACACAAAGAAAAGCATCCGATTATATCTGAATGTAATGCCCGATAAAGTATTGCTGACAGTGCTGAAAGGGCGGATAAAGATCAATGGATATGTCTATTACAAAGATCAGAACAGACAGATCATAATCCGCGATCATATGGAAGTCTTTGCAAATGAGGCAAAGCTCATATTCAGAAAAGGCAGGTGAATTGACGATGTTATTACTGTATTTTGGATTCGCAGCTGCTGTTGCCTGCTGGACGTTATACAGCGGGCTTGCTGCAACAGCAGAAATGAAGTCCTTTTATCTCCTCACAGTGCTTGTACTGCTGGCAGCGGAAACAGTGATGACATTTGCCGGGAGAAAAAAGAAAAATTTATATTCCTGCGGAACAGCGGCGCTGATCCTCGCAAATGTGGGCGCATCGCTGGCATACCGGATGAATCAGGTGGAAACAGAAACTGCGGACGAAGTATCGCATTCAAAACAATATTTTGGAGATGTTATCCTGATGCTCATCGTATTCGGGCTTGTGTATGTTACAGTTCGTTTTACACGTATATATCAGTTGAAGATCGTGAACCTGATCATTGCAGCAGCGCTGCCGGCCGTCCTTTTTATTACGAGGATCGTCGGTGAAGAATCTAACGGCGCATATATTTCTTTTTTCGGGATCCTTATATTTGCGGTTGTTCTGGCCGGATATCCTTTTGCGGCGGCCTTTTTTCTGGCAAGAGAGGAGAGCAGGCATCTTCACGGCAGCGTCAGAAGCATGCCGTTAAACCTGGCTTTGTTTCTCGGATACACATTTATACTTTACGCAGGCTGTGTAATATGCAATGAGTTTGGTTTGCTGCTGGTAGTGGGAATTACGTCAACGATGTTGTTTTATATCAGGTCGAGGAATTTCAGGACCAAGCTGTTGTATACAGCAGCCTGCGGGGTGGGGGTGCTGCTGTCCTGTATTTTGATCGGACATATACAAGAGAGGATATATATCTGGATGCATCTGAGTGAGATAACACCCGGAGATCCTCTGGTGGGAAAGGCTGAATCCGTCCTTTATGTTTTCCGAAACCTTCCGCGGGCCGGATTCTGGGGAAACGGACTTGGAAGCATACCAGTGTCCATTTATCCTACGTTGAATACGGATCACGCTTTTGTCGCGCTGATGCTGGAATATTCGCTTGTGTTTGCCGCACTGATCCTGTTGATCGGCATTTTGTATGTAAAAGCGCTGCTGGCAGGATGTCATGCTGACAGTCCTTATGACTATATATTGAATCTTTCCTGCGCGCTGATCATCGGGAGTATTATACTCATCCACATCGGATCAAATCTGGGCAGCAGCATTACGGCGGGGATTGGAATGCCCTTTGTATCAGAGGGAAGCGCTGTAAATATAATGCTGGTTGCCCTGACAGCAGTCCACTGCGGAATATACGAAAGGGGGAGGAGACATGCTTTATCAGAAGAAAAAACGGTATATGCAAACTGAAAGAAGAATTTATGCCGTAGTCTTGTTGCTTTTTGTCGCCTTGTTTGTGGGGCGGATCTGTAAAGGAAATGTTGAAGCGGCGGGAGATGCGGGGCTGCTGATCAGACTTTCGGATCAGTATCAGATGGGGACAGTATATGACCGGAATGGAAATGTCATTGTCCGGGGAACAGACGGAGGGATGGAATGGATCGGGGATCAGGAAGAACAGGAATCAATGGAAAGCCTCTTCGGCCCTGATTTGGAAAATACATACGCATCCAGGATGACAATATGGGGGATGGCTCCGGAACTGTTCGGATACAGTGATAAACGTCTGGATTTAAAGGGATTGCTGCGGCCTGGCGAAGCCAGGGTGGGCGGAAATGTCCAGCTGACAATTGATAAAGAGCTTCAGACTTTTATCTACAGTCTGCTGAAAGAAAATGGGATGGAAAACGCAGCGGCTGTAGTTTCAAACTGGAGGACAGGAGAGATATTGGCGGCAGTTTCTCTGCCAACTGACCTTCCGGGTGAAACAGAAGAGGGGATAAGCAATATATTCAGTCAACTTTACAGTCCGGGATCGACAATAAAGATCATACTTGCCGCTGCGGCGCTGAGTATTGATCCGGATCTGGCATCTTTTGAATATGACTGCACAGCGGAAAATCATATCTTCCATACAGAAGAAGGGGATTATCGGGTATCCTGTGCCGGAAATGTATATCACGGAAGAATGGATATGGCGAAAGCGATAGCGTACAGCTGTAACGGATACTTTATAAGTCTGCTTCAGCAGCTCCCGAAAGACAAGCTTGCAGAGAGACTGAAAAACTGGGGATTTGATACGACCATAAGTTTTGAACAGTTTTCGTACTGGGATCAGACTTTTTCGGGTGAAGATGCATCGGAAATTGAATATTTGCTGGGCGCGATCGGGCAGGGAAACTGCAGTATCACTCCGATCGGCTTGAATCTGTGTACCAATGCCCTGCTTAATTCGGGAAGACTGCAGGAGCCGGTGGTGATACAGAGAAAATCGGCGTCCCCGGATGATGATATGCGAAGCTGTCTGAGCGGGAAGTCGTATGAAGTCTGTAGTGAAATGACAGCTGATGCAGTAAAAAAGATGATGCTAGGAGTAACTTCTTACGGAACGGGGACAGATTTTAGAATGAACGGGTTTGCGGTAAAAACCGGGACCGCACAGAAAGCTGACAGGGAAGGCAGTCTTTCGGACTTCTATACGGTGTGGACCACTGGAGGACTGACGGATGAGAAATGTCCGTATAGTGTAACGGTGTGTTTTGACAATGTGAGCGGCGATATCCGCAGCACATATGCAGGTCAGACGGCAAAAGAGATTCTGGAGTACATGACAGGAGGAGAAAAATGAAAAAGTTATCACAAAAATGGCGTGCGTGGCTGGATACCTTTTTGATCGACGGGAAGTCAAAAATCTCATATCAGAAACTCTGCGACAGCGAGGGGAATCCGCTGGAAGAAGATGATATTCTCTTTGCAGATGAGAATCTGATGACAGGAAAACAGACGTTGGATGTATGGGGGCTTGACGGCCGGGACGAGGAAGACTTTCTTACACTGGATATGGATGGGGTGATCCCTGTATTTGACGAGACAGGAAATTTCCCTATAGCGCTCAAAACCAGGGACGGACATCTGGCATACCTCAAAGTATCCCGGAAGACCAAAGAGGTCCTGCCGATCCATGCGGGCTGCTGTCCGGTATTAAGCGTTATTTTCATAGGTGCTCCGTCAGCGGGAAAAACGGTTCATTTTCTTCAGCTCTGCGACCCTGCTTTTCACGATATGCTTGCCAGAAACACTACATGCAGTTTCGAAGATGATCTCCCGACAGACGCAGTGCGGAGAAAACGCTATGAAGAGGCGAGAGCGGATATGAAAAATAAAAAAATCCTTCCTGAGCCGAACCGGAAAGGCGAGGTGATACTGCCGTATTATTTCTATGTACAGCGTCGTGCGGGAGATGAGACAAGACGTGTCCTGCTCAGACTGGACGATATTGACGGAGAACAGTGTACAAATATGGAATGGGAAAGTAAGATCTTCCAAAGTAATATCTTCATTATTACGATCGGTGCTGATGAGCTTCTGGCTGCTGAAAGAGGAGAGGAAGTGCAGTATACCAGAGTTGTAAAGCAGCTTCTCCCAAGACTGAAAGTCCTCCGTCAGGACGGGGAATATGAGGTAAGAGTAATGATCACGAAATGTGATCTCCTGGATTTTACAAATCCGTATCTGGAACAGGCGTCTGAGAATTCAATCGAACTTAAAGACGGGAAGATTCGGCAGACAGCGCATGAAACCGGATTTGACTATCAGGTATTTAAGAAAAGAAGCAGATGTATACAGAGTTATCTGCGAAAAGAATGTTCGAATTTTTACAATAATCTCACGAATGCCATCCCTGCTGAAAAACTTGATTTCTGTATGGTTGCCTCAATCGGGGAAGAGTGTAAAGACCACAGGTATGAACATTTTAACCCAATGTTTATAGACGAACCTATTCTCTCTATACTTGCAAAAGAAGGATTATATCCTGTTGAAGTTCCTCAGGAAAGACCGGAAGAGGAAGAGATAAAGTCTACGGTAAAGAGCGCAACACAGAAATTTTATGATGTAATCGACCGTTTCAAAGACTTTATGGGACTTCCGTATGAATATGATGAATTTATGGACGAAGATAAGGAGGCTGATGAAGATTGAAAAAGGAGCATTATTATCTGGCGTCGCGGATCCCTTCTAAAGGCGGACTTAAGATTATCAGGACAGATGAAGATTTCCCGAAAAGTTACGAGGAATATATTGAAGAAAAATGCCTGGAAGTATTTGTTCCGGAATATGACCACAATGCAGTTGTGATCCATCCATTGGGAAACGGGGACATTGTGACTGCACTGGCAAGAAAGGTAGAGAGCAGCAGATGGGAGTCCCGTGTTCATGAGAATATTCATGGATATGTGATGGATACAGGGGCATTTTCCAGACAGTTATTACCGTTGCTGGCCGCTTCGGACAAGGCGTTTGACAACTGCTTTTATGACTGGAATGTTGAAGAGGCGGAAAAGCTTGATGAGAGTAAGCTTCGGTTCCACCCGTCAGAAAGAAAGCCCAGAATAGAAAATAAGTTTCTTGACAGTATAGAAAACGAAGACAGAGAGGCTTTTTTCTATTCTGTTTATAGGACAATCACGGGAAATGAAAAAATTCATCTGATCGTTCCGCATGGATTAAGCAGAATGCTCCAGGCTGCATGTTATGAGAGTCTCCCTTTTTATTGCAGAAACAGACTGTCTACCGTATCAGAGGGAGAAGTGCTACAGTCAGATGCAAATATTATCCTGACGAACGACAGTGAACTCAAATATCAGAAAGCCGGCGGGTATAAAAGGATGGAGCTTGATGCTTTCATCCGCCGGGGGATGACGTTGAGACAAAAAGGAATTCCGTATTTTAATCAGCTCTTAGGTGAAGAATCAGAAAAGAGAGAGGAAATCTATGAGTATATTGCTAAAATCCTTGAACCTCTTTATAAAGACAAGGAATCGGAGCATATCCTGATGTCACTGGAACTCTATGACCTCATGGCAGATATTATTATCAATACGGACGGAGGGGAATATTGCGATGAAAGGCTTCGCCGGCGGGTGGAAGACATCAGGCATCTGAGCGTACAGAAAATCCTTAAATCATGCTTTCCGTGTTTGTACAAAACAAAAGAAGAGATAAAGACAATTCAGACAAGAGAAGAGAGGCTGGACAGCCAGATTGGGATGTGTCTGGAATACATGAAAAATGAGTATCCACTGAATTCTTTGTTCCAAGAGATCCGGGAATATTATTTTAGCAGGGAAAGAAAAAGAGAATGGTGTGTATTTCAGAATAAGCTGCGGCGTGAACTTGAACGTCTGCCTCTGTTTCCGAAAAAAAAGGAGAAATATGTTTCCTTACTCTTTCTGGCATATGAAAACTATAGAGGAAAAACGAGGAGGTTTAGTCAGAACGTGATTTCGGCTCCGTATGATTTGGAGGGGATGATGCTGTTTTTGCGACAGAAGACGAAGTTAGAGCGGGAATATAGGAAGTATGTGGTGGAGATGATGAGGCAGTATAATGTGGTATTTGAGGTATTTATGCCGATGAGAAAGTGCAGGAGTTTACTGCGATATGTAAATGGGGGTGATTGACATTGCTATTTTAGAATACATTTTTCAACCTTATTAATGTGCTAACTCAAAAGATTTATTCTTGGTATTTTATTTATCTTCTGGTATACTAATTGATATGTGTATATCATTGACTAAACCCCCATGCCTGCATACTTAGCACCACCATAAATGAAACTGCGCAGACTGTAGGTTATTGAATTTAGTTGTGCCGTTATTTATACTTAGTGTAACGGCAAAGATCGTGTAAATTTTGGGCTAGTAGCCCGCTGACTAAACTGATTTCAGGTACTCTCATTTGCACCACCATCTGTCCAGCCATATCACAGGCAAAAGGACGTATAGTAAAATGATAAGAGACAGAGTACCGTGCCGTAAATTTCACCCTGGAGGTTCCGGTGATGGATAAAATTTACGACAAATGTTGTGGTATCGATGTGCATAAAAACTTATCGTTGCCTGCTTCCGATGCGGTAGAAAGCAGGAATTACGTGAGTTTGGTGCAACACCAGAGAACTTCTAACATTGGCTGACTGGCTCAAAGAGGGTAGCTGTGAAATGGTCGCCATGGAGAGCACAGCTTCTTATTGGAAGTCCCTGTTTAATATCCTTAAATCTTCTGACCTGAAAGCTATCGTAGCTAATGCGCGCCATATGAAAGCTGTTCCGGGACGGAAAGTAGATGTAAAGGATGCGGAATGGATCGCAGACCTTCTTCAGCATGGATTGCTCCAGTCCAGTTACATTCCCGACAAGGATCAGCGCGAACTGCGAGAATTAGTCCGCTATCGCAAAAGCCTTGTGGGTGAGCGCACCAGAGAACTGAATCGTCTCCAGAAAATGCTGAGGGAGCCAACATCAAGTTGTCTGGAACTGTATCAGATATCAATGGCAAGAGTGCCTGCAATATTCTGGAATATCTTCTTATCGGCGAATCCTTTGACGAGGCAAAATACAATGAGATGTATGAGCGGAAAGCCATTGCTTATAACCTCAAAGCAACAAAGGAGCAAATCATCGATGACCTGAATGGCGTGATGTCTCCTCTCCAGCTCAGGATGATGAAAGAGCTTCTTGCCCATTTGGACTAACTGAACGAGCATATCAAAAATCTGGACGACGAAATTGACAACTTTATGAAGCCGGAAGAAAAGCAGGATTCGCAGGCTATCCAGGATGTGACCGGTATAGGTAACACCAGTGCACAAGCCATTATTTCCGTCATTGGTACAGACATGGGACGTTTCCCCACAGATAAGCACATTTCTTCCTGGGCGGGATTATGCCCAGGCGACAATGAAAGTGCGAAAAAGCGTAAGTCTGAGAAAACCAGAAAGGGAAACGCTCTCTTGCGGACAACATTGATTACCTGTGCACATGCAGCTGTAAAAAACAAGAAGTCCTACTTTTATGCCCAATTTGTGAGAATCAGTGTCCATCGCGGACCAAAGCGTGCCTATGTGGCAGTGGCTCATTCCATGCTCATTGCAATATACCACATTCTCAAGGATGGTGTTGTTTTCAAAGATTTGGGAGCTGAGTATTACAATCAGTTCAATAAGAAGCGCAAAATCAATGCGTACCTAAAGAAGTTAAAAGCGCTTGGCTGGGAGATCCCAGTAGTTGTAGCATAGGTCTGTCAGTTAAGTTCTAAATCAACCTTTTTAAGTTTGATGGGGGTAGTCTGTGCTTTTGGGGCTACCCGGAAGGTTTTGTTTCATAGTAAAATATAGTCTTGGAATAATTGGAAAAAAATTATCGTAGTGGCAAATTTCAAACCAAGGGGGAATAGGAGTTACAAGTGAAGGAATGTTTCTGGCGACTACTAATAATGCCTGTGGATGCCAGGTTGTCTTTATTGATTCATTAGTACCGGAAGGAACAAGAATACTTTGATATTACAATAGGAGAGAGAATGTATGGATATTTTGTTTGTTGATGTCCCCTGTGTTTCATCTGGAATGATAGATTTTGATGTTGATGGGAGTTTATTGGATGTAAAAAGAAAATGTTTTAATCCTGGGCTGTTGACAATCGGAACCTGGTGCGAAAGTCAGGGGTTACAAGTTAAAATTATAGCGCCTGAATCTGTACTCGGATTTAAACGGGTTTTTTCTGAGCTTAAGAAAATACATAAATTTCAAATGGCTGCCTTGAGTATAATGAGCGGAATGGCATATTTAGCAGCACTCGAAATTATTGATTATATAAAACAAGAAGAAAAGGATATCAGAATCATTGCGGGGGGATGGCATATACGCTGTATAGGAAAACAGATTTTTAAGGAGAATACTAAGCTTGATGCCATTTGTCTTTGCGAGGGAGAAGAGGCTATATATGAGTACTATGTATCTCCAGAAATAAAGCATACAGGGGTAATAAGAAGAGATGATAATATAGCAGAAGAGGACTATTGTCGTATATTTGATGTTGAGAAGTTGCCGGACGTGGATTTCTGCCTTTATGAGAACTACTATGAATACCGTCCATTTATTGAAGAAAGCAGAAGTTGTCCGAGAAAATGTATACATTGTGTACATTCCAAGCATTCTGTCCGATACAGATGTTTTTCCGTCACCAAATTTATTAAGGATTTCGAAAACTGTTTTGACCTGTTTGGAAAAGAAAGTTATTATACGCTGTTAGCCGCTAATTTTGGTATCAATCCGGAATTGACTGTTGCAAAAATGAGATATTTACTTGATAAAAATATTTCATGGTCAGCTGAGATGCATGTCGAAAATCCGTGGGAAAAATACATTGATTTGCTGGCGCCGGCGGGTATGAAAAGTGTGAGCATTGGAGTGGAGACCGTTGCTCCAAGAGTGCTTAAAATGATGAGGAAAACTAATGATGGAAAAAACTATGTAGAACGGGCTCAGACTATGATCAGAGAGTTCCATGACCGGGGAATATCTGTGAAAGTGAATGTGATGACATATCCCGATTTGACATTTCAAGAATTACAGGAAACACTTGATTTTATAAAATACAACAGAAAATATATCGATTATATAAATACAAGTGCAATATTATCTTTTCCGGATACTGTTCTGGACGATATGTTCGAACACGGGGCATGGAAACATAGTTGGAAAATGAAAACAGAAAGTACGAATTCAATTCATCTTTTTCCAGTGGAATCAGAATTAAGCAGAATGTCATATAATAATGTTCTGCAAATATTTTCAAATTTTAAAGACGAAATGAATTTTGAGAAGGTTTAAGTGCATGAATCGTGATGAAAGGGAAGTTATCTGTCGGGTTTTAAAAATACAAAAAAGGAAAACAGTAACATTTATATATGTCAGCGGCGGGGGATTGGATCAACTGATGGTTGATAATTTAATGTTTGATTCGATAACGATAAATCGCTATGATATAATTAAAGTACGGATTTCTCTTCTTAAAAATCATAAAGGAAACAATGTATATGCTGTGAGGAAAATAGAAGTTGTCGGTGAGCGTTCCAGACTTGGAACGAACAGTTTCAGATATTCTATTTCTAATAATTGTAATAAGAAACGCGAATGTAAAAACAGGGTTATAGAAGAGCTTGAAGAATATTTAAAGAATATAGGATATAAAAAATATTATGAGCCAATTACCACAAGATACCGTGGAGTAAGTCAGGCGTCGCCGCTCAAGGTAAAAGGCCAATATGTTACATCATATTTGAGACTGACACATGAAATGAATTTAAAAAGAGAAGTTTGCTGTACCTTAAAGCCGTCATTTGAAATCGGGTACGTTGCCAGGGATGTATATTTTCAACAGTACGGGAGTCCTGAATATTTAAGTCTGGAAACGGTTGCCCCATTTTTTAAAGCAGATCATATCTTAGAAACATTTATTTTTTTAATGCAAAAATCATGTCAAATTGCAGATGATCTGAATGTGGACCATGCACCATTAAGTGATGTAGAAGTTGTTCGCTATGATGAAATCGGTAAAAAAGTTACAGATAGAAATATTATCTATTTGGATGCCCCGGTATCTTCTCCGTTTGTAAAATGCATTGAGGGCAAAAGAACTGAAATTCGATGGGAATATCATAATCAATCAATAGGACATGGGTATTTGGATGAAAACAGTTATGATAAGGTATATTGTTATTTTATGGAACAAATGGAATATTTGCTCCAAAAGGGGATACAGGCAGAGCTGTCTCGGGATTTTCTGGAAGTGTTGAGAATTGGTATGCCTGATACTGTCAGCATGGGAATTGGCCTTGATCGATTTTTCTGTGTGTTTTTCCAGTATTCTTCAATGAAGGACTATTTCAATGATTTGTTTGGTGTATACTCATGATATCATCTGCGGCTATGCCGCCTGGAGAATAATTTCAGCATTTCCCAGAACGACCTCTGCTTCAATGATATATTTAGTACCAATAGGGACATTCGCTTTTACAGTTTTTTTGCACCTGGATCAGATAGCAGCGGAATTCCAGAGTGTGTGAAATTCAAGAAAGATTTATCCTTGGCTTTTAATGTTTCTTCTGGTATACTAATTACATTGTGTATATCACTGACTAAAAGGTAGTCTTGGATTAATTGGAAAGAGATAAGGGAGGATAGGAATGCATTGGTCAGATACAATAGCAGATAAGATTATTAAGAAGAATCCAGATAAAGAAGAATTTGTGTGTGCAGCTGGAATCAGCCCGTCTGGATCGATTCATATTGGAAATTTCAGAGATATAGCAACAAGTTTATTTGTTGTTAGAGCGTTAGAAAGAAAAGGAAAAAAGGCTAAATTACTTTTCTCATGGGATGAATATGACAGATTAAGAAAAGTCCCGGTTAATGTAGAGAAGGTGACCGAAGGATTTGAAAAATATATCGGATATCCTTATGTGGATATCCCAAACCCGTTTGGCTCGGAAGAAAAGTCTTATGCGGATTATTTTGAACGGGAGTTTGAACGTGCTATTGACAAATTTAGGATTAAATTAGATTACAGGCATCAGGCGGAGATGTATAGATCCGGAAAATACAGAGATTATATTTTGACCACCCTCGATAAAAGAGGAGAAATTTTCGATATTTTGGACAGCTTTAGAACTCAGGCTGCCGAAGAGGGGGAAAAAGAAACCTACTATCCGGTAAGTATTTACTGCCCACATTGCCACAGGGATACGACAAAAATCATTGGATATGACGATACAACAAAGGTGGCGGATTATGTCTGCAAGTGCGGATATGAGGGGAAATTTAACTTCAACACAGACACAGATTGTAAACTGGCATGGAAAGTTGATTGGCCGATGAGATGGGCGTATGAGCAGGTTGATTTTGAGCCGGGCGGAAAAGACCATGCGGCTCCGAATGGTTCTTATGACACTAGCCGTGTCATTGCGAAGAAGATATTCGGAATAGACGCGCCTATTTTCCAGGGATATGAATTTATCGGGATCAAGGGTACCACAGGAAAAATGTCGGGGTCATCGGGACTGAACCTGACTCCGGACACACTGCTGAAGGTATATCAGCCGGAAATTCTGCTGTGGCTTTACGCAAGAGTGGAACCGAATAAAGCGTTTGATCTGTGCTTTGATGAAGGCATTTTACGTCAGTATTTTGAATTTGACAAACAATATAATCAGTATATCACCGGAGAGGCGAATGATCATGTGAAATCGGTTATGGAAAGTTGCCTCCTGACTGACCGCCCGATTAAGACGGTGCCCATGTCGTTGCTTGTTCAATTGGGATCAGTTGTGGACTTCAATGTTTCCCTTCTTGAAACCGTCTTTGAAAAAATTGGACAGCCCTACAAATACGATGACTTTAAAGAAAGACTTCAGCTTGCACAGTATTGGCTGGAAAACTGCTCTCCAGAGAATGTAAATAGACTGGTTCCGTACAGGAACTGGGAAGTGTATGAGACTTTGTCGGATGAAGAGAAGCAGGAAGTTAAATACCTGCATGATTATCTACAGGGAGAATCGTATACCCTGGATGAATTGAATTCGAAGTTATATGATATACCGAAACGTATTTTTGGCGAGGACAATCCGAATTTGAAGAAATATCAGGGGGCGTTTTTCAAAGCGGTTTACCGCTTGCTGCTAAATAAAGAGAAAGGACCGAGACTGTACCTCTTTCTTTATGCAATAGATAAGGAACGGTATATCCATCTTTTAGATTTCTCCAATGAAAAAACTGAGGAGGAAATGGTTCCGCTCTCAGAGCTGAATAAAAAGGTAGAGCCGGAAGAAAAGAAGATAAAATATGGCGATCCCGATCCGGTATCTCCGGTGCAGGATATGATTAATCTTGACAAATTTGATGCCATTGATCTTCGGGTTTGCAAGGTGCTGAAATGTCAGGAAATAAGAAAATCACACAGCTGCTACAAGCTTACTCTGTTTGATGGACTCAAAGAACGAACGATAGTTTCTTCCCTGAAGGCATATTATACGCCTGAGCAGCTGATTGGGAAAAAGATTATTGTAATAGTGAATTTAAAACCGGTCCGTATTACAGGCGTTACCAGTGAAGGTATGCTTCTTGCAGCAACGAACAATGCCTGTGGATGTCAGGTGATTTTTGTTGATGATATTGTGCCGGAGGGAACAAGATTGCATTAAATAATAAGACAGGTGATCGCTAGTGAAAATTTCAAAATATAATATAATATTTGATTATAAAGAAAAAAAGTTTGCGTTTAACAGCATGACATGCGCACTGGCTTTGGCAAGTGACGCCTTTTTGAAAATTATTAAAGAAATTGAAATGGATACATTTAATAAAGTACCTCGTACTAAGATTCATCAGGACTTAATTGAGGACATGAAAAAGGGCGGTTTTATAGTCGATGATTGCTTTGATGAGTTGAATTTTTTGAGATTCAAAAATCTTCAGGGAAAATTCCAGACAAATCATTTCAGCATGTCTATTGCGCCAACTTATACTTGCAATTTTGACTGCCCCTATTGTTATGAAAAAACGCGGGTCGAGTTTATGAATCAGGAAGTAATGGATGGAATTTGCCGGGAGGTAAAAAACGCTGCAAGGAATAAGAATAAGATTGATATAGCATGGTATGGTGGCGAACCGCTCTTGGCGAAAGACACAATCTGGAGTTTGTCTGAAAAATTTATGTCCTATGTGGAATGTTATGGAGCTGATTATTCGGCGCAAATCATTACCAACGGATACTTGATGGATGCGGATGCAATTGAAAATTTCTTGAAATACAAAATCTCCCGTGTTCAGGTGACTCTTGATGGCCCTGCTAAGGTTCATGATGCCAGAAGAAAACTTAAAAATAGTTCAAAACCTACATTCAATGTCATCATTAAAAACATAAAAAAGGCGTTGGATGCAGGAATTGGTGTAGCTATTCGAGTTAACATAGACAAAAATAATGAACACTGTACAGATGAGTTGTTGGATATATTGTTGGAGAATGAATTACAGAAAGCGTATGTGTATTTGGGACATGTAAAACCATCCACAGATTATTGTAAATCTATCAGCGATACTTGCCTAAGCAAAGAAGACTATGCGCTCAAATTTGCAGATTTTGAAAAAACATTGATAAAAAAAGGGTTTAATTTTCAATATTACCCTAATTATCCCATGCCCAAAAGTAACTATTGCTCTGCTGATTCAATAAACTCAAAAGTGATTGCACCAGATGGAAGTGTATACAAGTGTTGGCATGATATATCTAATCCCGATATGTGTATTGGAAATATCGTAAATTTAGCTGGAGCAAATTCGAAAAGCATTATGACACAGGTGGGTTATATTTTATTTAATCCATTTGTAGTCGATAAATGTAGGAAGTGTAATGTCCTGCCATTGTGTATGGGCGGATGTCCTACAATATCGAATAAAGTAACATGTCAAAATAGCAAGTACTCCCTGATTGAAACTCTGAAAATCAAATGTGACGTGCTTCTTGGCGTTGGGGCCTGTTCGGATAATGCAGCGGAAGAAAAAAGGGAAACAACACGTTTATGTTTCTTGGTTGATCCTGTCACAACACATGATGTGGCAGTAGATCAGGCAGCAGGTTGTCCGGATTACAGCGCCAGCTGTGGTTCGCCTAAGTTGTGGTGGCGGCTGTAAGTTCGCTCCTGTGAAGTAAGATTAGCATATATATTATGTGAGGGGAGATAGATTTTATGAAAAAATATATAGATTTTCATACAAAAGATAAAGCAATTGATCCTGCAATTGATAATGTTGCATATTGTACGCAAAGGGATGAATTAAAAGAAAAAGAATGGTGTCCATTTTTGACATTTCCTGCAACCAAGCTTTGCAATTTTAAATGTATGTATTGCGGATTTGGCGGAGAAACTACGGCATCTGAAAAAGACTGCGTGAGTTTGGATATGATCAAGGAATATGTGGAAATTGCAACTAAACTCGGCATTACAAAAATCCGCATCAGCGGCGGAGAACCATTTCTCCATCCGCAAATTGATGAAATATTGAAATATCTTAGTGAAACTGGTTTGTATGTGTTGGTAAATACCAATGGTTCTCAGATTATCAAAAATAAATCGGTCATAGATGCCTTAAATACAAATGTCATGTTTGCAGTTAGTTTTGACACATTAAAAGAAGATGTTTTGAAAGATATTTCCAATGTCAAATGTCACAGCGACATTATAAACGGTATTAAATATTTGAATGCCCATGGCAATTTATTAAGACTAAATATGGTATACAGTCAGAAAAACAAAACAGAGGTTTTTGAAATCATTAAATTTTGCCAAGAGTTGGGGTGCGACCTGAAGATTTTGGATATTGTTTCTGTCCCGGCACCGTTTTCTCAAGAAAGGCAAAATTTCTACAGCGAAGTAAATTCTTTAGAGAAAGAATTTCTTGATCGCTGTGATGAGGTCTATTCTCATGAATACAGTCGGAGATTTGGAACGCCTTGCTTTAGGTATCGTTTTGGAGATGTATTTGTTACTGTGAAAAACAGTAAAAAAGGCGCGCATTATGATGTTTCGAGTGCAGATGCACTCTGTAAAAGATGCCCATGGTACCCGTGCCATGAAGGTCTGTATGATATTTTTGCTTTGCCTGATGGACGTCTGTGTTCCTGCAGATGGACTGAGGAACAGAAGTTTGATACGCCTGAAGCACAAATGCAATATCTGATTACACTTTTTCAACGATCACGTTTTGTGCCTACAGGATATAACGATGATATGAAATCTCGAGCAGATTTACTGAATAAATTTCATTGATTTTTAGGGTATCTATTATGATTGATTACGAACAGGTAAAGAACTTAGTGTTCATGGAAGAAGCGCAGCAGCATAATATTTTTCATTCTGTTATGCGACAAATGAGTAATGTAAGTGAGCATGAGTTCCTTAATTATATGCAGGCGTTTAGCATATACTATTTAAAATTTGTTTCCGGCGAGGAAATGAAAATCGTGACTGAACATCTGGTTACCTATATTTTACAAAAAGGTATTTATGTCAATCAAATAGTTGATTTTTGTGGTTTTTATATCAAATTTTTTGATGTTACATGTCAGAGGAAAATATTTCATGCAGTAATGTATATATCCGGTGATTTGATACAAACACCAAAAGGTCTTGCGGCAGTAGCTAAATTTATTCGTGAGACAAGTAAAGTTTTGTCTGTAAAACAAATCAAACAATGTACAGATTTATTGGAAAAAGCATACAAATCTGTTCCGTTGTATTTAGCAGACACCATTGCGTATACTATTGAAAACATCAGAAAAATTTTTAGACCAACAAAATCAGATGTACTGCTTGTGATTCCTGAGTTTTTGTCGGGTACTTCTTTTTTACAACCGCCAATATGCATGATGCAGGTAAAGTCGGATTTGCTGTTGAAAGGTTTCACAGTAGATTTATTTGACAATAGAGTTTACCATTATTCAATAGATCAGCTTGTTGATATAATAGGAGATAATTACCAATATATTGTCGTGACATCTTCTCCTATAGACCAGTATCAAGCGTATTTTGTGGATAAAAGATTTGTTGTTTTCGCTAAAACAGTCAATGCCATACAAAGTAGTTGTAAATATGATAAATTAATTGTTTGTGGTTCGCACGGAACGGTAGATTATAAGCTGATATTGAACGATATTGCTCCAGATATCATTTTTTGTGGGAATTATGAGCATCGTTTAGGACGTGTTATTGCAGAATTAAAAAGTAAAACAGAATTAAACAACATACATGGAATTGTTTTCAGGGAAAATGGCCGATATGTTAAAAGCTGTGTGGTTGATTCTGATATTGAATTGACTGTAGAAAATAGCCATATAGACTATTCTCTGATTGATTTAAATGATTACTATGGATACCGTTATGTTGACAATAATCACGTATTAAAGAGAAAATGGGCGATTCTTCAAAACACTACTGGCTGTCCGTATAATTGCATATTTTGCTATAATATCTATGGGAAAAGGGTTAGATATAAAAACATTACAAATGTTATCAGAGAACTCAAGCAATTAGAAAGTCAGGGATGCAAGGAAGTGTTCTTTATTGATCAGACTTTTACGATAAGTCAAGCATATACCGAAGAATTGTGCAAAGGCATTATTGAGAATAACATCACTATTAACTGGCAATGCGAAACAAGAGTGGATTTGCTGACAGAAAACACATTAGAATTAATGAAGAAAGCCGGATGTAGCTCGATTTGGCTGGGAATAGAGAGCTTTGACGATGATGTGTTAGTAAAAAATCAAAAAAACTACTCCAAGGCACAATTGATAAAGCTTTTGGATATTTTGCGAGATAAAGATATTAGCTATTCTGCGTTCATTATGTTTGGTATGTATGGAGAAACTGTAAAGTCTTTAAATCTCACCGTAGATACACTAATCAAAAATAAAATCAAAACTTCTAAAAGTTTTATTCAATGTATACCCCGTCCTGGAACACGGCTATATATGAAATTAAGTGATTCGATTAGAAAAAGAGTTACCCATTTTTGGCAGATAGAATCGTTGAGAAATGAATTTCTTGATGGATTAACACAGAAAGATATTGATGCGGTGCGAGAACGGTTAATTAGTTCTAGATAGGAAAAGTTATTTATTAGTATTGATGAAATAAAAGAGATATTATATAAAAAATGGAATGAAAGATTCGAATATATATTGTTACTTAGCGTTCATCTAGATCAGATAGATAGAAAGATGAATTCCAAAAATGAAATCTAGATTCCATAAAAACCATATTTACAATTCTTATACCCCGCCTTATAATGAATTCATAACCATCAATTATGATATTCATTATGAGGAGGGATTTTTTATGCCAACAGCTAATGAAAAGAAATGTACCCAGAAAACAAGTACGGACTCCGCAAATGCTAACGGAGGCATTACGGTTGATGAAATTAATACCATCCAGGATAATATCAGAAAGAATCTTGATTTTTTTCAAAAGAAACTGGGTATTGCTCTCGATAGGGATATGGCGCGTGAATTAGGAGTTACAGCTCCGGTTTATTCTCGTATTAAGAAGGGAGAGCAGCTGCCCACTCTGGATCCTTTCCTCATCACTCTGCACAAGAATAAAGGGGTATTTCACTGCACGATTGACGATTTTTTGTTTACGGACCTGAGTGAGCAGGAAGATCCCTATTCTACAGATCTTCCGATGGCTATTTATATGAAATATGAAGGTCTGTATCAGGTTTACTATTTCGATACGTCTCCTTACAAAGGTCAGGAGTTTGCAGAGGATGCAGATGCTTTAAAAAGCGGGCTTATGTATATCTATCATGACGGGGAAGAGGGGGAAGTAAAAGTCTATAATGTAATTGCGGTCCTGAATATGAAGAAAGAAGATGCGGATGAGCGCTATGCTGAGATCATGCGCAGGCAGTGGCGCGGGATAGACGTAAAGAAGTACATTTCTGATCTTGGAGGAAGTACTCATGTTTACAGGGGAAAGCTGGAACTCTCAGAGAAACATGTATTTATTTCATTATCATATGAAAACCTGCGGGACAAGGCGCAGATGATCTTCCATCGCCCATCCGGTAATTCAGATGAATATATCGGGGGATTGGGAATGCTGAGCTCCGTGTCCAAGGGAAATGGCGCATCGCCCTGTGTTCAATGTGTTGCTCTCTCCAGATGTTCGCTGGATGTATCTCCGGAAGAACTGGCATCTCATCTGCTGATGGACTATCCTAAGATCCAGGCGGGGAAAGAAATAGAAAAACTTGCGGATATGGCGGTTCAACTGTACAGCAGGGGAGAGAATCCGGAGTTTCCTCTTACTGATGTCCACAAGAAGATGATCGTTCAAAGTGAAATCGACAAAATCGTAAATGATGTGGTGACACGCAATTTGTTCCGGATGGAGATGGTAACAGTAGAAGACGACAACAAGTTTTACCATTATCTGAAACGGGTGATGAAAACGAGTATGAGACAGGAGGGATGATCATGGGTGCGTCAGGTTCCACAGAGGAAAAACGTAAAGAAAAAGAAAGGAAACCATTGACACAGGAGGAACGCGTGAGGATTGACCAGATGTTCTCTAATCTTGTGAGAGAAATGAAAAAGCATGGCCTTCCGGATGTAGTTGCATTACGCAATGCATACAATTTCGCATTGAAAGTACATGGAGATACACGGCGTAAAACGGGAGATCCGTATATTACGCATCCTCTTTCAGTGGCGATGATCCTGGCGGAAATCGGACATGAGACAGACGTTATTGTATCGGCGATCCTTCATGATGTGGTTGAGGACTGTAATGTCACTGTGGAGCAGCTGGAAAAGGAATTCGGCAGCAATGTGGCTGACATGGTAAATGCGGTAACAAAGGAAAGCCGTAAGCTTTCAGGAGATCCGGAAATATCACCGGCGGATCTGGACGATCTTTCGGATCGGAAGTTCCGTGCGGAAATCCAGAAGAAGCATAATCGGAAAGCGGTATACGTGAAATGTGCCGACCGGATCCACAATCTGAGGACTATTTCGGTCTTCCCGGAAGAAAAGCAGAGGAAGAAAGCTTATCATACCCGGACAGTGATTATACCTGTGGCCAGGGCGTTTCACATCCACAAACTGGCAGATGAACTGGCTAATCTCTGTTTTGAAATAGAAAATCCGGAGATGTTCCGGCGTGTTGGTGCAAAATACTGCAAAATCCTGAAGCAGAATAGTGATACGCTTTATGGAAAAGACGGTGTGATCGAGACAGCAAAAAGAATGGTGCTTCGCGGTGGGGTTCAGAGTGATAATGTCGTCTCTTTTGACTTCATCGAACGCAGCGAGGATGATATTTTTTCAAAGCTTACGGGAATGATGGATACAGCTGATGATCTTGAACGGGTCCTGACGAAGAAGAATGTTCCGCTTTTTGACGTGTTTTTGATTACCAGCGATCTGTCTCAGCGTGATCCGGAGGATATTTTCTTCAGCTTTTACAGCAATCTGCATGCCTGCAGATATCATTTTACGATCACAGAGATCGAGTATCCGAAGTACGGGGAGCAGTATTGTTACATAATGGAAGATGCGTACGGAACGAAATACAGACTGCATATCCAGTCGGAAACACAGCATCTGGAATATGACCATGGTATTCTGGTAGCTGATGTACAGGATTTTCGCAATGGTCTGTCAGTAGATCTTTTTAATGAGGGCGGAACATTTGAGACGAAGATGATCCCGGTGTTTAAAAAAGACGGGACGTCTATGTTGATCGAAGACGGAGCCACCGTTCTTGATTTTGCATTTGCGATCGACCGCAATATCGGCATCTGCGCAAAATATGCTTTGATCAACGGTAAAATGGAGAAAGAGTCGCTTCGACGAAAACTCAGGGCAGGAGATCAGATAGAGATCATCTCTGATCATGATAAACACAGACCTGAAAGGGATATCCCGCATGCGACAGTAAGATGGTTTGAATATGTATATACCAGAGAAGCCATCAGATTCCTCAGCAGATGGCTCGAAAAACATATGGATTCCGGTTCTCCGACAATGGTTGTACAGGACGGATCAGGAAAGGAATACGAGATTGAGATGGCAGCGACAGTTCTCGATTTTGCATTTGCAGTGGATGAAGAGGTTGGTCTCCATTTACAGAAAGCCTATGTAAATGGCTGCAAAGAGCCGACACAGCTTGGCAAGACCTTGCGATACGGAGACAAAGTGATGTTTGAATACGATATCCATGACAAAGAAACACCGGTGTTTAATTGGCTGAATCTGGTCAAAACAAAGAAGGCCAGAGAACGGCTGGTCAGATATTTTGATGCAAATTTTCACAGAGGATAAAGTGATGCAGTACGAGGGAGGACAATGAAATGACAAAGCGGATCATGAAAAAGAAAAATGAGAGAAGGGCAGTCTTCCAGTTGAACAGATTGTTTGAAAAGATGGACGCCCAGGAAGAAATGATGGAGAAAATCATGGACAGTTTTGACAATCAGCAGGAGATACTGGGGTGTTACTATAAGGAATATCAGGAGTTAAAAAGAAGAAACCAGAAAAAATATCTTATGGACTATATCCGGCTGCGCGATGATATGCTGAAAGACGTGGACAGGATGAAGGAAAGCGGTAATATCAATGAAGATATGCTTGGGCTGTTGGGGGGATATATTGATGCTCTGACCACGGTGCTGGAAGACAACGAGGTTGATATTTACTACTGCTGCACAAATGATGAATATGATCCGGAACTTCAGAAACCATTGGAAAGAGTAGATGTCTGTCAGGAAGAGCTCGGGAACAGGATTGTTAAGGTGTTCGGATGCGGGTACCGGTGGCATGGCATGATCCTGAAAAAGGTAAATGTTTCCGTGGGAATCTATAACCATTAAAATATATGAAAAGAAGGGCGAAGTGATGGCAAGATTTGAAAGTAAGATATTCGGTATTGATCTTGGTACGACAAATACACTGGTAAGTTATTATGATGAGATCGCAAAACGCGGCGAATGCTGTGCAAGCAAAGAGGGAGGAAATCTCACTCCCTCTGCTGTGTATTTTGAAAATACCGATTCATACATTGTGGGAAGGGATGCAAAAGATACTGCGATTCTTTATCCTGACCGCACAGCGTTGTATTTTAAACGGCTGATGGGAGAAACAAAAGAAGCGATCGATATCGGCGGGACAGTATATTCTCCTCAGCAGCTTTCTGCCTTTGTATTAAAGAAAGTAGTCGGAGATGCGAATGAAGAACTCGAAGAAAATATAAAAGATGTAGTTATAACAGTTCCGGCGTATTTTACCAGTGCGGCAAAGCAGGCTACGAAAGAAGCCGGTATTATTGCAGGCCTGAATGTAAGAGATATCATCGATGAACCGTGCGCTGCCTTATATCATATTGACAGTATTCAGGATTTATCCGGGAAAAGAGTGATGATTTTTGATCTTGGCGGCGGAACGCTGGATCTGATCGCGGCTGAGATAAAGGATAACGAAATTGATGAGATCGCGATAGGAGGAGACACCAGACTGGGCGGAAAAGACTGGGACAGTATGCTGCAGAAATCTATCAGGGACAGATATCTGGATGGAAGAACCCTGCGGCCTGATGACGAACAGGATTTTGAGAATGATGTAGAACGTGCAAAAATATCTCTTACAGGAAAAAAAGAAAGCTGGTTTATCCTAAGAAATGATGCAGAGAAGATACGGGTCAAGGTTACGCGTTCAGAATTTGAGTCATGCACAAAACCTCTGCTCGATAGAGTGCGTAAGACTGTACAGATGTTCATGGATGATCTGACAGAGCGGGGAATAACCGGATTTGACAAGGTCATCATGGTGGGCGGCGCATCCAGGATGCCACAGATCAGTGAACTTCTTCGGAGAATGTTTCCTGATACAGAGCTGCTGCAAAAGGATTGTGATGAAGCGGTGGCAAAGGGAGCGGCTGTGTATGCAAAAAGGATTGCCCAGAAAGCGAAAAGATTCAGCGTAAGGCAGTCTTTTACACCTAAAAAGCTGAACCGGATCAGCGCCCGCAGCTATGGGATCGCAGCGCTGTTGGGAGATTATGGGGAAAAGAAAATATGCAATATGATCTTCAAAAGCGCAGATCTCCCGGCGAGTGTATCGAAGAAATTTTATACCAGCATTGATAACCAGAAGAAAGTAAATATATCAGTTTATGAAACAACGGCAACAGAGCGATATGCAGAGCTTGATGACCGGATGCTGCTTGGAAATTGTGAGCTTCACATAGAAGGAGAGCTTCCCCGAAGATCAGAAATCGTCGTGGATTTTAATCTTCGGCAGGACGGAACCCTGACGGTGGAGGGAAGAGAGCCAAGAGGAAAGACAAGCGTAAGAGCGGTTATGGAATCCCGGGCATTATTGAGTGCCAACGAATTGATCGAGCAGAAGGATACTGTAAACAAACTTATTATGAAGGAATAGTTCTGTTGCATATTTGAAAATCAATTTTCGAAAGTTGCGCCATAGTTGATTAAACGTGACTTTAATCGAACGAAGATTTATTTACAATAAAGGTATACCTTGATGGAGGTATGCCTTTATTTTTTGTGCGATACGCCCGGAGGGCGACCGCCGTGCCTGCACGAACGGGCATCCTCCGGGCAGCGGTCATCGAGCGGCAATGCCGCGAGATGAGCGAGGTATCGCGATAATCGGATAGGTGAAGGAATCTTCCCCTATCCGATGCAGCTGTAAATTAACAAAATGTAAGAAGGGGGCGCGGAAGATGAGACGGCTTGGAAGTAAAATTGTAGGAATTGATCTTGGAACCACAAACACGGCGCTTGCTTATTTTGATGGCATTTTGAAAAAAGGAGTCTGTTGTACAAATAGCGACGGAAGCCTGCTTACAGCATCAGCAGTTACATTCTTTTCAGAGGAGAATGTACTTGTTGGTAATGGAGCCAGGGACAGTGCTGTTGCATATCCGGACATTACTGCAACATTATTTAAACGCAAGATGGGGATTGAAACAGACGGCATCACGGTGAATGGGATTACCTATTCGCCCCAGCAGCTTTCGGCCATTGTCCTGAAAAGTGTTATGAATGATGCGGAGGAGGAATTAGGAGAGAAAATTACGGATGCGGTTATAACTGTGCCGGCCTATTTCGGGACGAACCGCCGCCGGGCAACTATGGAAGCGGGGATGCTTGCCGGACTTAATGTCAGAGGGATCCTGGATGAACCTGTTGCGGCGATCTATAATGCGGATTCTATCGGGAAACTGGAAGGGAAGAACTGTCTTGTGGTCGATCTCGGAGGGGGAACGCTGGACATCGTGGTTGCCCATGTGACAGGAGACAGTATTAATGAGGTTTTCATTGACGGAGACTTGAATCTTGGTGGAAGCGACTGGGATGCAGCTTTCAGAGAATACATCAGGAAAGAATATCTTGCAGGAAAACAGCTTGGCGTAGAGGATGAACAGGAATTGCTCATCAAGACTGAGATGGCAAAAAAACGCCTGTCAGATAAAACGGAGACGAAATTCTCTGTATCAACCTGCGAAGGCCGCGTTGATATCTCGCTGACAAGAAAAGAGTTTGAAGCGTGTACTTGCGGACTTTTAGAGCGTGTGAGGATCGTGTTGGACAGAGTGCGCCGGATGATGAGCGAAAAGACAGATGAAAGAGAGATCGATCTGATTGTTCTGGCGGGCGGTGCAACGAGAATGCCGCAGATCCGTGGGCTGTTAGATGAATTGTTCCCGGGGAAGAATGTATCTGCAAAAGATGTTGACTGTGCTGTTGCCAAAGGAGCGGCAGCATATGCCCGTCTGCTTGAGGCGGAAGAGCAGCCGGGAGTTGTGAAAATGTTTGATAATCCTGAAGCGAAAAAGCTGAAAAGGATCGCGGGAAGAAGCTATGGTATTTCAGCTTATATTGCCGGGACAGAAGAGGAAAAGGTCTGGAATATGATCTATAAAAATACATGTTTACCGGACAGGAACGAGCATGTATTTCAAACCAGATATGCGAATCAGAAAACGGCACGTCTGGAAATTTATGAAAATAATGAGGATGCATATAGAGCAGAGCTTGAAGATTCTGCGTTGATAGGTGAGCTTGTCCTGGAGATCAATGGAGATTTACCGGTCGGGACACCGATCTACACAACCCTGACACTGGATGAAAACGGAATGCTCCATGCAAAAGGCTATGAAAAAACAGGACAGACTGAAATTGAAACGTATATTCAGACGGAAGCCCTTCTTGAGGAAGGAGACCTTATCGCGGAGCAGGAACAGATCGCAACTATGCTGCAGGTGGTTTGACGGGAAAGGCAGTCGGAATGCGGGAATATCTTGTAAAACTGGAATGCGGCTTTTATTTTCACCTTCTTGATATAGATGAACAGCTGCTCTATAAAAGGATCGGAGCAGCTGTGACAACAAGAAAGGAAACGCTGTGCATAAGATATGCAAATAAAAGCATATTCCGTAAAGTATGTACCGCTCTCAGATATGACAATCCGGAATTCTTCTACTGGGACGCAGAAACCAGTAGTATAACAGATAATGTGATTATACTAAAGTACAGGTTTGGGGATTCACAGGAAATTTTAAACATAAAGCAGAGGCTGAGAGAAATACGAAGGAGTATAGAAGAAACTTGTTTATTTGAGCAGGAATATTCAACGGAAAAATGTTTGGAAATGATGTATCGATTTCTGGTGAATAACGTGAAGTATGCGTATGAAGAACTGCAGAAACCGGAGTGTACTAAGTGGATATATGATATCGAGGGATGTCTTGGGAAAAAACGTGCCGTATGTCTCGGCATTGCCCAGGCGGTTCAATATATATGCAGGCAACTGAGTATCACGAGTGTTTTGATTACCGGAAAGGCAGAATTAAATGGATGTAAGATGGATCACGCATGGAATCTTGTGAAGATTGGAGACAGATTCCGTCATATCGATGCCACATGCGAGATATGTGAGAAGAAGGAAAGGTATCAGTATTTCCTTATGCGTGATAAGGATATAGCGGGAAGAAATTGGAGAAAAGATATCTACCCGTCGGCACAATAAATAAATGAGGCGGGCGTGTGCGGATGAAGGGGTGGGAGAAGACTCAGGAGGAGGGATATTAGTGGATAAAATCTTTACCTGTGAGACTGATGAAATGCAGGAAAAGCTGTCAGAAGTTGAATACGAGATGAGGGAAGACAGCTATCATGACTGCGGATCAGAGGCGGACAGAACAGCGTATTATGCCAGATATTATATCAAAGCGGTCTATGAATATATCAGGAAGAATTATTGCGCGGAAGAATGTACGGTACTGAGGATGATCAAAGAACTGTACCGCATTGCTGAGACCGGGGAATATTCGTATCTTCAGGCGTTGGACGATATTGGCTTTAAAAATCAGGTGTTTGAGCGAATGACCGGGGAGTCCGGACGAAAAGAAGTGCTGTACGCTGTCAGGCTCTTAAGATATTATTATCTGGTAAAAGAGAAAAAGTATCATTCCGGCAGGATCTGGAGCCATATAGAAAACGTGTATGGGAAGGTTGTGGGTATGGGTCCCCTGAAGAAGAAAGAGAAGAAGGAACAGTATAGTGTGAAAAGAAGAGAACTGCCGGAAGAAGAATTCATTCCGGCACTCCGGAGACACATGGATAAAAATATGGTCGGACAGGACGTCCTGAAGAAGAAACTTTGCATTATGCTATATCAGTGGAAATATCACGATGTGAGATCCACTCTTCTTATGGTCGGGCCAAGCGGCTCGGGAAAGAATCATATGATTGAAACGATCCGCAGCTTCCCCGATCTGGGATTCCCTGTGATCAGCTATGACTGTTCCGCGTTAACGCCAAACGGGTTTACCGGCGCCGATGTCAAAGATATTTTCAAAAGAGTGCGTCAGGTATGCATGATGGCTTCCAGAGCAAATCAGCCGAATGGAATCGGAGAAAATGGGAAATGCATCGTTTTTTTAGATGAGGTTGATAAGATTATCAATTTTAATCACGACAGCCGCGGGGAGTCTGTCAACGCCATGGTACAGCAGCAGCTGTTATCTTCTCTTGCCGGTACGGAAAATATCGAAGGCGTTGACACGAGCAAGATCCTTTTTATCCTTGGCGGGGCATTTCCAAGGATCGATGATCTGAAAAAGGATAAAGGAAAGAACCCGATCGGATTTAATTCAGGATCAGAGTTCTGTGTTGATCTTAAAAACAGCCTTCGGGATCAGATCATTGCCATTGGCGGGGAAGTCGAATTTGTCGGCCGGATTGAGGATATTGTTCAGATGTCCAGGCTGACGAAAGACGATCTGAGATCTATTTTGATGGATGAAAATATCGGCGTGTTTACAGAGAAGAAGAAACTGTATCAGGAATCCGGGCTGGATTTAGAGATCGAGGAGGATACGATCGAAGCCATTGTAGATCTGATCGATAAGGAAGACGCCGGGGCGCGCAGTGCCAGAAACATTCTCAATCAGTTCGCGGACAGTCAGTATTTTTACGATATGAAAGTCGGCGGTTATAGCACAATGAAAATACATAAAGGGATGTTAAGCGGTGAAGCGCCAATTTTTATCCGGGGAGGTGCAGGCAGTGAAAAAAGTATTAAGTGTTCTTAAGGAATGCAATATCCGGAACGTCCTTTTCTATTTGACGGAAGGACTTCCGGAAAAGAGATATGAAAAAATGCTGGTGAGATATTATTCGTTGTACTGTATGATCTCTGAGATTTGGATTCCTGACTGTATGCGGGAGACAATCATTACCGGTTTCAGGCAGACGGGCAGAAAGTGCGGGAATCCTGTATACAGCTTTTTGGGTATCAGAGAGGATTCCGGTACGGGGGCATCCTGCGAGGAATTGGTTGAGTGGGAAACATTTCTGAAAGGGGAGAATGGATTGCTGATCCCTGGGTGTGTAATGGGTGCTGTTGATGAAGAACAGATGGTGGCGGAGATGTTCTGGCAAATGGAAAAAGTGTGTCCGAAAGATATTTCTGTAAAAAAGAATGAGAAACTTTTCGATTCATTCAGAGAATACAGTCATTGCGGTAAAAACAGATTATCTGCGATAGCAAAGGTTATGGAAAAATCGTTGAATTACGAATTGGACCAAAGAATCGTACGAAACGAGATCCGGGAATACATGGAGAATAAATCCATTGTAGTAAAATGGGGCGATATTCTGGAAAACTGGGAAGAGCCTGTTCCGGAAAGAATAATGAAGCATTTGACAAAAGCAAATATGCTGGTCAGACAGGCTTTTTCCAGACAGACAGCGTCCGGATCCAGTGACAATGTATACAGTAAGTTTGCCCGGATGGATCCTGAAAATACACCGGATATATGCAGGTGCTACAGTGAAATAAAGGATATCTGTTCGTGTTACAGAGAAATCGGGCTTTCCGATTACCAGTATGTTACAGAAGAGCATATGAGAATAATAATTGAACATAATCCGTCAGCACCAAACATGCCGATCATATATATACGGGACAAATTTGGCGAAAAGACAGAATTTTCGGAATCTGAATTGGAGCTTGGCAGACTGTTGTGCATGGATATCTGCATGAAAGACGAGAAATATAAAGATCCGGATCTGATTCTGGCTCTGATCGCATTCTACAGGGAGTATCCGATTCGTGTAAAACGGATCCAGCGGGAAGCCCTGCTCTTAAAATTCACAGGAATCTTATCTATAAAAGCAAAAGAGGGAAAAGATGTGATGACTGAGGTGAGTATGGATGAAAAATACGGGGAGCAGTCTGTTTAAGGGGAATGAGTTCAGCAGCACTGTGTTTTTTGCCGGTATGATAGGAACAGAGATCATTTTGTGGTTCCTGATGAAAAAGTTTATCCTTGGCTACTATTTCTGGCAGGATAAAATCCATGACGGCAGACTTCTTAATTATATTTACATAGCAGTAGGCGTCTTAAATATATGGTTCGTTTCTGGACGATGTAGAAAGAGAAGTATGTTCCGAATGATAACGGCAGGGGTGACGCCTCTGGCAACTGTTATGAGTCTGCGATGGTTTTTCCTGGGATTTATTACAGCAAAAATTTTGTTGATCATTATGGCGGCTTACATTCTTTATATGCTGTTCCAAATGGTCAAAGTTGTCCTGAAAAAGAGAAAGATCAGGATAATAGGAGAGGGAATGAATAATATATTCTCTGTTCTGACGGTGATATCCATGATCGGTATGGCGGGGTATTGTTTTACCGGAATGGATCTGACTGCTGCTCCTTTAACGGGCTCGGTAACTTCTGTTGCTGTTTCTGATGACGGACGATCCTGGAATCTTAATAAGGATACTTTAAAACTCTGGAAAGAAAATATTTATACAAAGCTCTCTGATGAGGAGAAAAAGAGCCTTTTTCAGGATACGGTGGATCTGGAATGTTTATATTGGGGGATCGATCCTGTTAAGCTGGAAGTAGAAACATATAACTCGGAAACTATTATGGGGTATTATGTTGACAGGTATTATGTTATCAGCATCAGGAAAGAAATGTTTGATAAGCCCCGAGATGAAGTGATGAATACACTGCTGCACGAAACCCATCATGCGTATGTGCATAAAGCAGTGCAGAGTGTGGATTGGGACGACAGGGAAATTGAGAAAAATAAGGAACTTAGGGTCTATAAAGAACTGCAATTGTACAAACAGGGGATCGAAAATTATGTGTTGCCTGAGGAGGATCCTGATCTTTATTATAACAATCCGATTGAAGTGGCCGCCCGGGAATATGCGGAGGAATGGACCTGGAAATATATAGAGTATATCGATTCAATTTGAGATTATAGGATATTCTGAAGAGAAAGAGGGAGACAAATGAACTATTACATTAAATACATGATAAATGGGATAATGTGCATCACAGGTGCAATCCTTGCAGCTGTATTTCTGGTCAGTGACCGATGGATGAGGAATCCAAACGTTTATAGTAAGGAGCTGGGGCAGGTTGTCCATCGTTTTAATATAGGATTTCACTGGACTACACTGATAGGTATGGCGGGGGTGGTACTGCTTATTGTGGGAGCAGCCGGACTGTTGGAAATGGAAAGATATGTCCTAGGGATAACGGCACTTACAGTGACGGCCATAAATCTGTGCTCATGGAGCTTTTTTGTCTCTATGAGTGAAACATATTTTGAACTGGTGTTAGGAGTTGAGCGGGAAATGGGCTTTATATATCATGTCCTGAAACTGCTGTCCGCAATACTTGCATTTATTCTTTTAGCTATCATGCTGACGAACAGGAAAAAGAATAATAATTTCCTGTTTTACCGTATTCTGGCTGGGGGTGTTCTGATATTATCGGCAGCGTGTCTGCTGCTTATTACGGTATGCAATCACTGGTATCTGTTTCAGTCAGTTCTGTCAGCAGTGATCGTTGTACTTCTGTTCGGAGGACGGATGCTCTACGGATATGTCAAGAAGAGAAAGGCGGGGAGGCAAGAAAATGGCAAATAAATATTTGAGTGATCTGCATCTTGGTCATGCCCACATTTTGAAGATGTCAAAAAGAGGCGAAAGATTTGCAGATGTTGATGAAATGAACAGATATATCATACAGGTTTGGAATGAGCATGTGGATGAGTCGGATGATGTATGGATCCCGGGAGATTTTTCGTATCGTTCCGGGGTGGCTGTAGGGACTTATCTTGATCAGATGAAAGGACATAAACATCTGGTGATAGGAAATCACGACATCAAGTGGATGAAAAATATCCGGTTGAGTAAATATTTTGAAAGTGTTTCACACATGGAAGTAATAAAAGACGGAAAAAAGACGCTTACTATCTGCCACTATCCTATGATGGAGTGGAGTCAGAGCAGATATGCGAAATGGAATCCGGAAGGACATTCATGGCTGATTCACGGGCATATACATGATTCGACAACCTGTGCTGCATATCAGTATATTAAAGACCATCTCCCGTGTGCATTAAATGCCTGCTTCGAGATAAACGATCATCCTGTGACTCTGGAAGAGTTGATCGAAAGGAACAGGAAATGGTATGGCCGATAAAAGAGGTGAGATTTTTATGGTGTATGTAATGAGCGATATCCACGGCGACTATCCGTCATTTTATAATATGCTTGTTAAGATTAATTTCTCGTCATTTGATAAGTTGTATATCTTCGGAGATTTAATTGACGAAGGGCCGGATAACCTTTGTCTGCTCGGGTTTGTCCGTTCTATGTCTAATATCTGTATGCTCAAAGGAAACCATGAATATATTTTTGAGAGATATCTGCAGGGGACTGTCAGTGCTGAGCTCTGGGATGTCTGCGGAGGCAGTATGACTCGTAAAGAGGCTAATAGCCTTACAGAAGAGAAAAAAGCTGACATGCTCGAGTATCTAAGAAACCTGCCCGTTTATAAAATCGTTACGGTCGGAGGCAGAGAATATTTTCTTACGCATTCAGGTTACAATGCTGATTGTGATATATTTCGCACAGAAACCGGTCTGATTGACATTAAAGAGTCTGTAGAACAGGCAGTTAAAGTGGATCAGGAAAGATATCTTTTTTCAAATGATATTCATTATATACCGGTTGCTTTAAAGTTCAATAAACAAATAATTGTAGGGCATTATCCCACGATTTTTATCCCGGGACATGAGAAGTATTCCATATTCTTTGGGGAAAAGTACTTTGATATTGATACAGGAAATGAGCGCAGAGACGAAGGGGGAAGGCTAGGATGTTTCAGACCGCAATGAAAGAATATATGTCAGACTCAGGCAGAAGGTTACAGGTCCTGATTCACTATGCGGAAAAGTTAGGGATGCGTGATGAGATGATGAAATACGTGGAGGTGCTGGCATGATCCATACATTTCGGGCATAGGGAGCCATTCAAACTAAATATTTGCCGACTGACAGTTCCGGTGCTACACTAAAGGAAAAGGCAGAGAAGATGCCGGAGCAAATGACATATGATGTTATTGATACAGGAGGCGTAATATTATGAGCAAGACATTGGTTGCGTATTTTTCAGCAAGCGGAGTGACTAAACGCGCGGCGGAGAATCTGGCCGCGGTGGCAGAGACTGATCTCTATGAGATCAGGCCGGCAGTGCCCTATACAAGTGCAGACCTGAACTGGATGGATAAAAGCTCGCGCAGTACGATTGAGAGTAAGGATAGATCATCCCGTCCGGAGCTGGCGGATAAGGATGCGGACATCGCTGCATACGACAGAATCTTTGTAGGATTCCCGATCTGGTGGTATACAGCACCTGCGATCATCAAGACATTTCTTGAGAGTTATGACTTCTCCGGTAAGACGATCATTCTGTTTGCGACTTCCGGGGGAAGCGGGCTTGGCAAGACGGCGAAAGATCTGGAGGAATGCTGTCCGGGAGCAGTGATCAGGGAAGGAAAGCTTTTAAACGGAAATCCGTCGAGAGATGCCCTCAAAGAATGGGCAGCCCAGATGGTGTGACAGATAGTATAACGTCAGCTGAGTCTGGCAGTGACACATACAGTGAATCAGAAGAAAGGGGAAACTGGTCAATCGGTTTCCCCTTCTTCGTGTTCTCCGTGGTGCTGTCTGCCCTGTCCGTGGTCTCTATCAGTACGGCTGCCTGGCTCACAATATCCGTCCGATGTGCCCGCCTTTGTTCCTGTTTCTGTTTCATCTGTCTTAGTGCCGGCTTTCTCTGTCCCCTGATTACTGTCATAAGAATCAATCAGGTCATAGATTTCCCGCATAGTCATGCTGCGGATGTCATCCAGAGAGATAGAAGGATCCAGATCGTGCAGGATCAGATAGGCACGGTACTTGCCAAAGGAGACGCCGGCGTCATGGGCCTCGTGCATTTCCTCTGTATCACCGGAGTGACATTGGATGTTCTCACGGCCGTCAGCACAGGTCTCGACGGTGTCAGTATTTCAGTGTACTGCGTCTCATTATCCCCGGCAACAGTCAGCGACATGAGAGCATCCCCTGACAGGTAATCTTCGATACTCTGGCTGGATAAAATTTCATCCAGAGCATCACTGTAATTCTTGAGATGGACCATACAGATCCTGCGGACGGTATCTGCATATCGGTCGATTGCCCGGCAGGCTTCTTCCTCGTTGCGCATAACTCTTTCCCCGTTTCTATTTCTGTTTATCTGTGACCATAACCGTGTTCTGCGTGATGCCTGGTCCCATCGCAGGAAGACGATACTGCATGTCGATACCCGCTTCCGCCGCATTTGCCGGATGTTTCATAGTGATGACCTCTGCCGGATACAGATCCAGACGTGGAGTATCCATGTCTGCAGTATGAGACGGTGCCGTCTGCGGCCCGCCTGCAGTAGTCGCAGATCCCGTTGTTATCTGTATCGGTATAGTGGTGCCCGTATTCTTCGCAGTACTCACATTTACTGTTCTGATTATAAACCATGTCTGCGTTTCCGGCTACACTGTTCTGACGGCCGTTCTGTCCGGGGCTGCCGAAAGCCAGTGCTGTTGTGCCTCCGAGTGTGATCACGGCAGCGGATGCGATGACCGCTGCTAATGCTGTTTTTCTCATACAGATTCCTCCTTTTTTATTGAGCAATATTTCTGTTATTTTTCTGTTTCATAATTAATACGATTCGACTGATGGATTTCATTCAAAAGAACTTTATTATCATAAAAAAACTCTTTCGTTGTGCATGCAGAGATTTCGTGCTAAACTGATAAGAGATTTTTTGAGAAAGACAGGAGTATGTTTTATGCCAGTTTTTGATTTTAACAACACACCGGAAGGGTCAAAAGATCCTGTATGTACTTATAAAGTATTTTATTCAAATGTGTCCGAAGCTTCGGCGGAAACCCCGATCCTGATACTGGACAACAGGGCTGCGGCGCTGAAACACCATTCAAGCGGTATGTTTACCAATCCGATCCGCAGAACAGCCTTTGAGTTCAAGGACGAGGACAGGACAGTAAGCGCGGATATCCTGCAGATCGACGCCCGTTTTGTAAGCCTTTTAAAATGGCTGGGAGAGAATCATATCAATGTACGTCTTTCCGGAGCGGTGAGAGAAGACGGATACGCCGTATACAAGATCCGCGAGATCGCATTTGGGGGCGGAGTGAAGCTGTCTGCAGAGGACGGGTTCCTGCAGTTTATGATCGAGCGTCTTCTTGCCAGCGATGCGCCGTCCAAGGAGATTCCGGATGAGGACGAGGAAGAGACCGGCGACAGCATGAAGCTGACAAGTATTCAGAGTATTACGGATTTCATGAATTGTGCGGGCAGGACACTGCCGGATCATATCCGTCTCTGGGCGCGGAGAAATCTTGCGGTCGCACGCTCCCACGAAGTGTCAGCCGAGGAGCGCCGCCATGCCCAGCGCGCTCTTTCCATTATGATGAATATCCAGTGGAAAGGGAATTATTTTGAAGCCATTGATCCCGAGGAAGCCCGCAGGATCCTTGACGAAGAGCTGTACGGCATGGAGAGGGTAAAACAGAGAATCATCGAGACTATCATACAGATCAACCGGACGCATACACTGCCAGCTTACGGTCTGCTGCTGATCGGACCCGCAGGAACGGGAAAATCCCAGATTGCCTACGCTGTGGCGCGTATCCTGAAGCTGCCGTGGACAACCCTTGATATGAGTTCCATTAATGACCCGGAGCAGCTCACCGGAAGTTCCAGAATCTATGCAAATGCAAAACCGGGAATTATCATGGAAGCATTTTCCATGGCGGGGGAATCTAATCTGGTGTTTATCATCAATGAGCTGGACAAAGCGGCAGCGGGGAAAGGCAACGGCAATCCGGCAGATGTACTGCTGACTTTGCTAGACAATCTGGGATTCACAGACAACTACATTGAATGTATGATCCCGACGTCAGGCGTCTACCCGATCGCTACTGCAAATGACAAAGACCAGATCAGCGCGCCGCTCATGTCCAGATTTGCGGTGATCGAGATCCCGGATTATACGCCGGAAGAGAAGAAAGTCATTTTCTCAAAATATGCGCTTCCGAAAGTCCTGAAACGGATCGGCATGCATGAGGACGAGTGTGTGCTGACTCCGGACGGACTTGACGCTGTCATCGAGCTGCACAGAGATACAAGCGGAATCCGCGATCTGGAGCAGGCGGCAGAACATATCGCTGCCAATGCCCTGTATCAGATCGAGGTAAATCATGTTGCATCCGTATCCTTTGATGCAGAGATGGTGAAGGAAGTACTCGGCACAGGTCAGGCCTGACGAGAGGTGAAAGTATAGAAAAGAAGAGCTTGATTTCTCAAGCTCTTCTGTGTATAATCAGGATAAGAAAGGAATCAGATACAAAATCTGATGCCCTCAGTGAATTGTAAACTATAAGAATAGCATCCAACTTGCCAAGGTGTGGGATGCTATTTCTTATTATGTCGATTATCTATGTAAGCTAATGCCGTGAAAAGGACCAACAATAAAGTTAAAACTTCCATTGTGTTCATGGGCACCACCCTCTTTCGTATGGACTAGAGGGCGTATCGAAAATCGCATCCGTCTTTCTTATCTGATTACCGGATTGAGTTAGTTTTCCGTAAGTTCAATCTGCAGTTTTTTCCCCAAGGCAGCAGCAATACGAACCATCATCTCGAGGGAGGGGTTGTATGAACCGCTTTCAAACCGTGTGATATTTGTTCGGGGCACTCCTGCACGTCTGGCAAGTTCTGCCTGAGTTATTCCCATTTTTTTTCTGTAACTGACATATTGATCGATGATATATTTTCGTGTGCTTTTCTGCTGTGATTCAATCAATATTTTTTGATTACCATCAGAGTAAATATAATCCATTTTTCTTTCCATTATATATCTCCCGCCATGAATCGTATAAGATACATTTATTGTACAGTAGATAGATTTTTTTGTCAATAAGGTACAGAAAAGGGACGCGGTCAAACTCACGTCCCCATATCCATTTTATAATACTTTTTTCAATACGTCCGTAACTTTCTTCACCGGAATGATCTCCAGCTTCTCCTTCACTTCTTCAGCCACCTCCTCCAGATCTTCTACATTATCTTCCGGAATGAAGACTTTTTTGATCCCGGCTCTCTGGGCTGCCATCAGTTTCTCCGGAAGTCCGCCGATGGGCATAACGCCTCCCCGCAGGGAGACTTCGCCGGTCATGGCGACATCGGTATCCACGGCTTTCCCGGTGACGAGAGAGGCGAGGGCTGTAGTGAGAGTGATGCCGGCGGAGGGACCGTCTTTCGGAACGGCTCCTGCCGGGACATGGATGTGCAGGTCATGATCCTCAAACATTTTACTCTCTTTTGGATACAGAGATTTCACAAGTGTCAGGGCGATCTGAACGGATTCTTTCATTACATCGCCCAGCTGTCCTGTGATCTGGATCTTGCCTTTCCCGTTTGTGAGCTTTGTCTCGATGAAAAGGATGGCGCCGCCTGCGCGCGTCCACGCCAGTCCGGTCACGACTCCCGGCGTCTTTGATGACAGTTTCCGCTCCGGATGGATCTGCTTTCTGCCGAGATAATCGGTCAGATTACTCTTGGTGACAGAGATAACACTTTTTTCAGCACCCTCCTTATTGTTTGCGTCTGATTCCTTTTTTACCAGTTCGACAGCCGCGGATCTGCAGATCGTTTCTATGCATTTTTTCAGGTCGCGCACGCCGGACTCCATTGTGTATTCATCGATGATCTGGCGGAGTGCTCCGTCTGTGATCTTAAGCATATTTTTGGGAATCCCCATTGTCTCCAGCGCCTTCGGGATCAGGTGCTTCTTTGCGATATGATACTTTTCCACCGCGGTATAACCGGGAAATGAGATTGCTTCCATACGGTTTAACAGAGGCTCGGGGATCGTGTCGGTTGTGTTTGCCGTGCAGACAAAGAGCACATTGGACAGGTCGTAGGGCACGTTCATGTAGTGATCTGTAAATGTACTGTTCTGCTCGGGATCAAGGACTTCCAGCAGTGCGCTGGCCGGATCACCGCCGTAGTCTTTCGCCAGCTTGTCGACTTCGTCCAGCACCATGACCGGGTTGGATACGCCGCTTCGCTTCATGGCTTCCATGATCCTGCCGGGCATCGCTCCAACGTAAGTCCGGCGGTGTCCGCGGATCTCGGCTTCATCCCGAATACCTCCGAGGCTGATCCGCACGTACTTTCTTCCGAGCGCGCGGGCGATACTCTGGCCGATGCTTGTCTTGCCGGTTCCGGGAGCTCCGACAAAGAGGAGAATGGAACCGTACTGCTTCCGGTTCAGAGCCATGACAGCCAGCTGCTGGATAATGCGCTCTTTTACCTTCTTAAGCCCGTAATGGTCTTCGTCCAGTATCTCTTCCGCCTGTTTCAGATCGATGGGAGTAAATTCCGGCGCTTTCCATGACAGGCTGGTCACAAAGTCCAGGTAATCATAGAGAAGTCCGTATTCGTGGCTTTCTTTTCCTTCCTGACGCATACGGTTGAGCACCTTTTCGGCCTCTTTTCGTGCCTCTTCATTCATTCCGGACTCTTCAATCTTCTTCTCGAATTTCCTTACATCGGAAATATTTTCCGGGTGCATATCGTCCAGCTCTTTCTGGAGATAATCGATCTGCTTCTTCAGGGCGGCTTCCCGGTAAAGCTGCTCCTGATCGCCTTTCTGAGCTTCCTGAGCTTCGGAAGACACCTTCGCGATCTCCATAAATTCATTGACTGCGCGTTCAATGAGAGTATATCTCTCTCTGACCGAATCCACAGCGAGGATCTGATATTTCTCTTCTGGTGTAAGGTTCAGATACTCGGACAGAGCGGATGCCATGTCATTCATATTTTTGCGCTGCAGGATATACCCCCGCGCCCACAGTCCCCACTGATAACCCTGAACAAAGCGTAACAGGGCTGTGCGCAGTTCTGTGAATTCTGTCTGCTGTTCGTCTTCTCCCATATCTTCGACAGAAGGACGCAGTACAAAAGAGACATGGATTTCTCCGTCTTCAACAGACGGATCGCTGATCTCCACGCGGTCAGTGGTGCGTACCTGCAGTACGTCTTCCTCGCTGATGTTTTCGACTTTTGCGGAAAGCCCTACAGGGTAGAACGCATCGGAGGCGGGTATGCCGTCCGCGATCTCGTTTTTTAAAAACAGAAACAGAATATCGGAGCCGGTTTCCAGCTCATCGGCTCTGTCCGCGAAGAAATCCTTCTTAAAAAAATAAGTGACGTCAGGTAAGAGAAGTATATTATAAATAGGTTGTATAAACATATGGGATCCTCCTTGTCACAGAAATTCAATAATGATATTAGCACTCGAAAGAGGAGAGTGCTAATCCTATAATATAGAAAATTAGCATAAAACAGGCGGGATGTCAATAAGAGAGCAGGAAATCCCCAGGATGAATGATGGGACAGGGACTGGTCAGCCATGGAGATGAAGGAAAATAAGAGATGGCGAAAAGCATAAAGATTTGATAAAATTGAAATAAATGTAAATTCTGACTTGGAGAGAGAAAATCCTAATTTCCGGTAATCTATAAAGAACTTATACAATGCAGATAATAGGAAGGGGAGGAATCTTGGGTGAACAAGAAAAAAGATGAAGTGACAATTCGCTCCAGTGCAGCGGAGTATTTGACATATGTGGCATCTGTTGGTGATCAGCAGGACAGTATCGAAATGCGATATGAGGATGAAAATATATGGCTGACACAGAAGATGATGGCTACGTTATATGATGTAAATGTCCGTACGATAAATGAACATATTAAAAAGATTTATAGTGATTCTGAACTTGAAACTATTTCAACTATCCGGAAATTCCGGATAGTTCAAACCGAAGGTTCACGTCAGGTGAGCCGAGAAGTAGCACATTATAATCTGCAAATGATTATAGCCGTTGGTTTTAAGGTGAATAATGAGAGAGCGGTTCAATTTCGCAAGTGGGCCAACCGCATTGTGAAGGACTATACGATCAAAGGCTGGGTTATGGATGATGAGCGCCTGAAAAATGGAGGTTCTGTCCTTACAACGGAATATTTTGATAGACTGCTTGAACAGATACGCGAAATTCGTTTATCAGAGCGAAGATTTTATCAAAAGATTACGGATATTTATGCTACATCTCTTGATTATGATCGGACGGCGCAAACGACAAAGCAGTTTTTTGCTAAAGTACAGAACAAAATGCATTATGCAGTTCATGGACATACGGCAGCGGAACTGATCTATGAACGGGCAAATGCTGAGAAACCGCATATGGGACTTACTACATGGGCGGCAGCGCCAGACGGTAAAATTGTGAAGAGTGATGTCAGTATTGCTAAGAATTACCTTACAGAGAAGGAAATGCGTTCTTTGGAAAGAATAGTTTCTGCATATTTGGATTTGGCTGAAGACCGGGCTGAACGTCACATACCTATGACCATGGAGGACTGGTCTAGGCGTCTGGATTTATTTTTGATGGCAGATGACAGGGAAATTCTGCAGGATGTCGGGAAAATTACAGCACAGATTGCGAAAGAAAAAGCAGAAACGGAATTTGAAAAGTATCGTGTGATTCAGGATAAATTATATATGTCGGATTTTGATAAATATTTGTTGGAATTAGAAGAAAGTGCCAAAAAGTAACCTTTCAAAAAATATCAAAAAATTAGCACTCGACGCTTGACAGTGCTAACAACAAGTGCTATAGTACAACTAGAACAAAGGGAAGGAACAAAGAAACAGAGATGTTCCGGTGTTCTATTTTGAAAGGAGATATGACTTATGTTGATGCCGAGTATTTTTGGAGAAAATTTATTTGATGATGACTGGATGGATTTCCCGTTTGACAGAGATTTCTGGGGAAGGACAAATAATAAAACAACTAAAAATCTGATGAAGACAGATATCCGCGAGCATGACGCAGGATATGAACTGGATATCGACCTGCCGGGATTTAAGAAAGACGAGATCAAGGTAGAGCTTGAGAACGGCTATCTTACAATTTCCGCTACAAAAGGAACAAACAATGACGAGCAGGATAAGAAAGGAAAATATATCCGCAAAGAGCGTTATGCAGGAACAATGCAGAGAAGCTTCTATGTAGGCGATGATGTGACTCAGGAAGATATCAAAGCAAAATTTGAGAATGGTATCCTGAGCCTGAGCATCCCGAAGAAAGATGCAAAAGCAGTAGAGACTAAGAAGACTATCGCAATCGAGGGATAATCCCGGACTTAGAGGTAGAAGCATAAGAGTAATATGGGGCCGGTGCACTGAATTAATTCGGTGTGCCGGCCCTTTTGTGCTATAATAGAACTGTTTGAGATATGAAAGGAATGATCACATTGAATAAGTTACCTATCTATATTTTAAAGCGCTATCTGCTTCTTCTGATCGGTCTTTCGATCATGGCATTCGGCGTTGCATTTTCCATCAAGGCAAGTCTGGGAACCTCCCCGATCTCCAGTGTGCCGTACGTGGTCAGTCTGTTTACTCCGCTGACTGTGGGAACAGCTACCATCACGATGCACTGTGTATTTATCCTGTTACAGATCCTGATCCTGCGAAAGAATTATCATCCGATCCAGCTCATGCAGCTCCCGGTGGCGTTCTTCTTCGGTTACCTTACGGACTTCGGTGTGTGGGCGGTTCAGGGAATCACCTGTAATACATACTGGCAGCAGTGGATCGTCTGTCTCATCGGCATCCTGCTGGTAGCCGTGGGAGTCAGCTTTGAAGTCAAAGCAGGAGTCGTGGTGCTGGCAGGCGAGGGCGTTGTGCTTGCAATCTGCAAAGTGCTTCCGAAAGTAAAGTTCGGTTACATGAAAGTGGGATTCGATGTGACGCTGGTTGTGATCGCGTGCGTCCTGTCGATCGTGTTCACCGGACGTCTGCAGGGCGTGAGAGAAGGGACGGTTGCAGCGGCTCTGCTGGTCGGCCTGATCGCGAAACAGCTGGGGAAACTGCTGGCGCGGTGGAAGCTGGAAGAAATCTGAGAAGAGGTTTACAGGGAATTATCAGCTGTGGTAATCTTTAAAATGAACTATGTATGGAGGTGGCCGTTATGACACAGTCTGCTGTCAGCATCGGGCATACAAAAGATACAACAGATCTGTTTATACTGAAACACAAAGATCTGGACGTTGCGATGATGAAGATGGATGTACGGACAGACATCTGAACAATTTTGGTTTTATATATGCTCCGCGACAGCACCGGCTGAGCGGCATGGCGCCTCTTTTTGATACCGGAAATTCCCTTTTTTACGATTATGACGTGATCCCCCATGGCGGGAACCTTCTGGACATTCCGGTCAATTCGTTCAGCAAAAGAGAGGCTGACCAGCTTCATTATGTTAAATCTGACGCCGGAGTGAAACTGGAGAGATTAGTACATTTTCCGGAAGAAGCTGAAGCACTTCTGAGAGAATATACGGACATGACAGATGAAAGAGCTGCGGAGACGGCGAGAACCATTGAAGAGAAAATAGAGTATTTAAACCTGTTCTTTCAGGGAAAGAAGATATGGAAGAAGGAGCGGTACTGGTGAAAGAGGCTGAAAAGAAGATCCCGATGAAAATAGAAGAAGGAAAACTCTACATCGGCGATATGCCGCAGCTCATTGTCGATCTGGAGACGCAGGAAAATTATATCCGGACAGAGGAACGTCTGATCTCCTATAAAAAAAGGATTGAGCTGAGTCCCGATCTGCTTGCGGGAAAGCGGGCAAATGTCCTGCAGACTGCGCTGGAATATTATTACACGCAGGCGTGTGAGATCGCAGAAGGGATAAAGATCGCGGAAGAGTACCGCCAAAAGGCGAACACAACGGTTCGCGAAAAACGATAGAGAACGTAGGTGCAATGACATGACGACAGATATGACAAAGGGACCTATCATCCCGCAGCTTACAGAATTTACAATACCACTTGTGCTGGGAAATCTGTTCCAGCTTACATATAATGCGGCGGATTCCGTGATCGTGGGAAAATTCGTCGGGGACGACGCCCTTGCGGCGGTGGGAAGCGCCGGCCCGATCATGAATATGGTGATCCTTTTTATCAGCGGGATGTGCATGGGAGCCGGAATCCTGATGAGCACCCAGTACGGGGCGAAGAAATATGAGCAGCTGCAGCGGCAGATCAGTACGACAATGCTGGGCGGACTGGCTTTTTCGGCGGCGGTTGCAGTGCTGCTCATCGCCTTTTCCTATCCGCTGCTGAGACTTCTTCAGGTGCCGGAAGACATTATCCACTCGGCGGTAATGTATTTGCGTATCGTCTTCGTGGGACTGATTTTTACTTTTATCTACAATTTCTTTTCTAATACACTGCGAGCCCTCGGGGACAGTAAAGTGCCGCTGTACTTTCTGATCATCAGTGCATTTCTCAATGTTGTGCTCGATCTCTTCTTCGTGGTCGTGGTGAAATGGGGCGTCCCGGGAAGCGCGCTGGCGACTATGCTGAGCGAGGCGCTGTGCTGTCTGTTCTGCCTGATCTATATTAAGAAAAAGATTCCGATACTTTGTCTGGGAAAGAAGTGGAAAGTCTTCGATGGCTCGATCCTGCTCAGGACCTTCAACTACGGAATTACGAGCGCCCTGCAGCAGATGTGTATCCAGCTGGGAAAGATCTGCGTGCAGACCGTCGTCAATGTGCAGGGCGTGGCATTTATCGCGGCATTTACCGCCATCAACCGTGTGGATGATTTCGCTATGACGCCCCAGCAAAATATCGCCCATGCGTCGACCACATTTATGGCGCAGAATAAGGGCGCGGGAAATATCAGAAGGATGAAGAAAGGATTCTTAAGCTCCATCATCCTTCAGGTCATCTATACGACAGTGATCGCTATTGTCGTGTTCGTATTTTCCCGCCAGATCATGCAGCTTTTTGTCAGCGACGGATCCGAGGAGGTCATTACTCTGGGAGTGTCCTATCTGCAGCTCATTGCATTTATGTATTTTATGCCGTCGGCGACCAATATCATACAGGGCTTCTTCCGCGGACTGGGAGACCTGAAGGTAACGCTGATCAGTACGATCCTGAATATGTCGGCGAGATTCCTGTCAGCGTGGATCATGATCCACATCCTTGGCGGCGGATTCGGATGCCTTGCGTGGGCCAACTTCGTGGGCTGGATCGCAATGCTTGCATTCCAGGTGCCGATGATTGTGACGAGATGGAGGAAAGAAAAGGACAAGCAGTGATAGAAGTAGATGAGATATAAACAGGCGATATAGAAAAGAAAGTGATTCAGTAGAAGGAGAGAATCCATATGGAGCAGAAAAAAGTATGCGTCGGTGTAGTCGGCGCCGGTGCCATCAGCGACATTTATCTGAAAAATATGATCAACCGGTTTGATAATCTGTATGTAAAATCCATATGCGCAGCTCATATTGAGAACGCACAGAAAAAAGCGCAGGAGTATGGGATACAGGCAGTTACAATGGAGGAAATGTATAACGATCCGGAAATCCGGATGATCGTCAACCTGACGCCTGCACATGTGCATTATGATGTGATCAAAAGGGCTTTGGAACACGGCAAGCACGTCTATACTGAAAAGACGCTCACCGATGATCTCAACAAGTCGGCTGAACTGGTCCGGTTGGCGAAGGAGAAAGGGCTTTATCTGGGATCAGCCCCGGATACATTTATGGGAGCGGCGCTCCAGACAGCAAGGTCTGCCATTGACAGCGGGATGTTAGGGGAGATCCATTCCTTTGCGGTTTCTGCTAACCGGAACAATGATATCCTGCTGAGCCTTTTTGATTTCCTGCGCAAGCCGGGCGGAGGCATCGTATGTGATTACGCGGTTTACTATGTGACAGCTCTGGTAAGCCTGCTGGGGCCGGCGGCCCGGGTGGGAAGCATCGTTGGTTATCCGTATCCCACCCACGTAAATTGCGTGCCGGGAACGCCGCTGTACGGCCAGACGATGGATACGCCCAATGAAAGTCAGGTCAACGCGGTGCTGCAGTTCGAAAATGGCGTGACAGGGACATTTCATATTGACGCGGATTCTGTGGTGGAAGATCAGGCATATTTTACGATTTATGGGACAAAAGGCATTCTGATGCTGACCGATCCGAACCAGTTCGGCGGGCAGGTCCGTTTTCTGCCGAATACTCCGAATCCGGAAGAACGGCAGGAGGCATCCGTGCTGCAGAGCGTAAATGAGTACAGCGATAATTCGAGGGGAATCGGCCCGGCGGATCTGGCGGATACGATTCTGAACGGGACACCGCTGCGTCCCTCGGCGGAGATGGCATATCACGTGCATGAAGTGTTAAATGCCATGCTGGAGGGCGGTATTTCGGGCAGATTTACAGATATCAGGTCATCCTGTGTAAGACCGGAGCCTTTACGATAACAGTTCTGGCAGACAGATGCCTGAACTGTTAAAAAAATTAGCACTCGACTCTTGACAGTGCTAGTAATGGGTGCTATAGTACAACTAGAACAAAGGAAGAGGAACAAAAAGGAACCGAATCCCCAGTTCGAACAGCTTGCGACACTTGAGACAACTTCAAGAGTGCTGATGGCAGCCGCCAAAGGCGGTGCATAAAAATTTGTTTCTGATGTTTCAATTATGGAAGGAGAAATGACTTATGTTAATGCCGAGTATTTTTGGAGAAAACTTATTTGATGACGACTGGATGGATTTCCCGTTTGAGAGAGATTTCTGGGGAAGAAAGAATCCGCTGTATGGTAAAAATGCAAAGAATATAATGAAGACAGATATCCGGGAGCACGATGAAGGTTATGAACTGGACATTGATCTTCCGGGATTTAAGAAAGATGAGATCACAATCGATCTCGACAATGGTTACCTGACGATCTCTGCAGCAAAAGGTCTGGATAAAGACGAGCAGGATAAGAAAGGCAAATACATCCGTAAGGAGCGTTATGCAGGAGCAGTACAGAGAAGCTTCTATGTAGGCGACGCTGTAACTGAGGAAGATGTGAAGGCTAAATTTGAGGACGGTATCCTGAGACTTAGCATTCCGAAGAAAGACGCAAAAGCAGTAGAGACGAAAAAGACCATCGCGATTGAGGGATGATCTTTCCCGAAAGGGCATAAAGCATAAGAGGGTCCGGTACGAAAGTACCGGGCTTTTTTATGTTTTATGAAAATTTGTTGTTTCTAAATCAAATCTAAATAATTGTATGCTAAAATTGCTATTATCTTTTTTATCAGGCGGTGCATACATGAAAGAACATATATTGATCATTGAAGATGAGAAAGCGATTCAGTCGGTATTATATGAATTGCTGGTTGACGCCGGATACGAAGTCTCTTTGGCAGGTGACGGAGTGGAAGGGCTTATGCTTTTCCGGGCGAAGTCTTTTTCTCTCATTCTTTTAGATATCATGATGCCTAAAATAGATGGGTATGCTGTATGTGAACTTATCCGCAAAGAGTCTGAAATCCCTATTATCATGCTCACAGCTATGGATGAAGAAACAGCACAGATAAAGGCGTTCGAATTGCGGGTTGACGATTATATCACAAAGCCTTTTTCACTGAAACTTGTTTTAATGAGAATCGAGGCTGTACTCAGGCGCATTAGAGGGAAGACGGAGGATCAGAAGATATTGTCCGCCAATGGGATTGAATTAAATACAGAGAGCCGTGCGGTGCATAGAAATGGTTCTCCTGTCAGTCTGACACAACTGGAATTTGAGCTTTTACAGACCTTTTTGAACCACAAAAATCAGGTCCTTACAAGAGACAATCTCATTTCGCAGGTGTGGGGCTATGATTTCGAAGGCGATGAAAAGACAGTGAATATCCATATTATGAATTTACGGCGGAAATTAGGCGTTGACTGTATTCGTACAATACGAGGGGTGGGCTATAAATTTGAGATTGAAAATTAAAAACAGTTTAAGTGCAAAAGTGTTTTTATGGATTTCCGGCTCCTTGCTTTTGTGCAGTTTCTTCATTTACGGAAGCATTATGTTTTTCCTGCCCAAGAGTTATACGGCTGTATCATCAGAACAGATTAATGCGGAAATCGATGAGCTGACGAAGACTTTGTCTGAAACAAAACATGAAAATGCAGAGCATATTCTTGAAGAATTCTGCCGGGAAAATCAGGCGGCTGTTACATTACAGGGCGGCGGAGAAAAACATCAATACGGCGTTCCTGAAGAAGCGGGTCCAAACGATACAGAAATGCTGTCTTTTGCTCAGGAAATCAATTTTTCCGATACACTTGAGACATATATATTAAATATTACGGCACCGGTGTCTTCCGATCATGAGCTTATTAACGCATTGCTGAAACTGTTTCCCTTTCTTTTGATCCTTATATTTACGGTTTCGTTTTTGGGCGCATGGATCTGCAGCCGTTTGATCGTAAGACCGATCATAGAAATCAGCAGTGTCTCTAAGCGTATGGCAAAGCTGGATATGACATGGAAATGTAAGATTGCCCGGTCAGATGAGATCGGAATACTTGCTGATAGTTTAAATACTATGTCAGAAGAGCTGTCCGATGCTGTGAAGGAGCTTGAAACTGCAAATAAACAATTAAAACAGGATATGGAACATATCGAAGAGCTGGACAGACAGCACCAGTATTTGTTTGCGGCCGCTTCACATGAATTAAAGACGCCGATCACTATTATCAAAGGGCAGGTAGAAAGCATGATCATGGAGATTGGGCGTTACAAGGACACAAGAAAAATCCTCCCTGAAACATTAAAAGAGATTGAAAATATGGAGAATCTTGTGAAAGAAATTCTCTCCGTCTCAAAGCTGGAATTGAGGGAAATGGGGCATATAGAAGTCCTGTCCGTAACAGAAATCGTGAAAAATGTCTGTGAACATCTGCGCCCTTTGGCTGACGAAAAGAATATTATCCTTCATCAGCAGTTGAGCGGCCGGGCGCAGATTACAGGGAACAGATCTCTGATTGAGAAAGCCCTGCACAATATAATCAATAATGCAATTTGTCATTCACCTGCCGGGGCAAATATATATATTACACTTTCAGAAACAGAACTGACTATCAAAAATCAGGGGGCTTCCATCCCGGCAGAAGATCTGAATAAGATATTTACTCCGTTCTACCGTGTGGAAAAGTCGCATAATAAATTAACCGGCGGCAGCGGGCTGGGACTGTATCTTGTGAAGAATATTTTAGAACAGCATAACCTGCCATATCAAATTGAAAACGAAAAAAACAGCGTTTGTTTTAAGATCACAATAAATCCACAGAATCTAAATCAAAACTAAATCGAAATTAAATCCAATTTAAACCGTCCTTCTTTATGATGTAGTCATTGTAACAGAAAGGACGGTGTTTTTATGCATGTTGGCAGGCGGGTATTCTTATATCTGACCCGCAGAAAAGGGAAAAATCTTATTTTATGCGGAGTATTTCTTCTTGTATCATTCTTTTTACTGACCGGGATTTCGGTATTTGCCGGAATTTCAAAAGCGTCAAAAGATCTGCGCTCTAATATCGGAGCTTCTTTTGATATTCGGCCTTATGAGCAGTTTATATCGGAAAACGGTCAGGTTTCCAGTAAAGGAGCGCCGGTCGTCAATGAAACTTCTATCCAAAAGATATTAGATATTATCGGCTCCGAACTGAAGACATATAATACCGAGCACAGCGGTTATGCAAAGGGAGAAGGTATTTCATTTATTCCCGGAATGGGGCACAGTGAAGACAGCAATATGGGTCAGGTCATTGCGGTGCGGGATTCAAGTTTAAGTAAAACTTTTTTTGATCAGGAATACAGACTGACAGAGGGAAGCCATATTAAGCCGGAAGACAAAAACAAAATCCTCATCAGCAAAGAACTTGCGAGAAAAAATCAGTTATCTGTCGGAGATACTGTTCGGCTTACCCATGCGGAATTGGGCAGTGAAAATGGAAGGTACGTTGATCTGATCAAAGAGAAGACTGCTTTCGCGGCTGTGGAGATCAAAGGGATTTTTGAAATCGTAAATAAGGTTGACAGCGATCTGAATCCGACGGCGAAAAAAGCAGAAAATGTAATTTACTCCGACCGTCAATTGCTTCTTGCGTTGAAAGAGCAGGAACAAGGAATCTATGAGGGAGAATTGTCGTTCTTTATCGCTGATCCTCTGCGCCTTGATGAAATAACGCAAAAAGCAGAAAAGACCGCTTTGATCGACTGGGAAAACCATATCCTTCAGAAAAATGATTTTAAGTTTTCAAAAATCTCTACACAGCTGGAAAGTGTACAGAACATAGCAGTTTCCTTCATTGTGACTGCGTCTGTCCTAGGCATCGCAATTTTAATGCTGATCATGACACTGCGCATAAGAGGGCGGATAAAGGAAGCAGGGATTTTACTTTCGACAGGAAGCAGTAAAAAAGGGATTATCGGTCAATTTATTTTGGAAACAGTTGTCGTATTAACTATCGGATTTTTAGCGGCTCTTGTTCTTTTTATCCCGGTATCGGGTGCGCTGGATTCCTGTCTGCTGGATCCTGTCATGCAGGAAACCGCAAAGAATATCCGGCTGGCATCAGACAGCCGCAATTATTTACAACCGGATTCGCTTAAAGTAATTCTTCTGGCATCTGCGGAATTCGGCGCGGCAATCTTAACTGTTATCGCGGCGAGTGCAATGGTGCTTTCCCTGAAACCAAAAGAAATATTGACCAAAATGAGTTAGGAGGATCTGAAAATGAATTTTTTAAAACGAGCCGTGAAATACTGTCTCAGGCAGCGGGTTCGCAGTTTATTGCTGCTGCTGACGTTTACCCTGCTGTCAACAACAGTGTTGATTGCAATATCCAGCAAGAAAGCTGTTCAGCAGGGAACGAAACAGATGAAAGAATCAGTGGGGGCATCTGTCCGCATAGAAATTGATACAAATGATCGGAGCAATTACGGACCGGCAGAAGATTATGGAAACGGGTCTTCAGGATTTACTTATAACGGGGACTTTATCACACAGAAAATAGTTGATAAAATATCAAAACTTTCAAATGTGATCGGATATAATGCAAAGAGCTCCGAAGGCTTTTGGGGCATACCTCAGAATTTTGAACCTTTACCCGCCATGGTAAACGCTCCCGGACTGGCAACGCCTTATCAGTCCCTGCTTGACTCATCTTTAGATGTTAAATTCCTGAACGGGACTTATACGCTGGAAGATGGCCGTCATATAAAGCCGGATGATACCTATGTGGCATTGATCTCAAAAGAACTGGCAGATAAGAATGACCTTTCTGTCGGCGATAAGATCACATTTCAGAATTCAGTCGACGAAGACAGAACATCTACATTTACGATCACAGGGATATTCAGCGGGACAGAGGGAATGGCACATTTAGCGATAACGCCGGACGGCATCCCCGCAAATCTCGGGTATATCGATGTTAACAGCCTGAAGGACATCTATGATTTGCAGGGGTATGATTACATGGATGTTTATACCCATACCCCGGAAGAGGCGTCAAAACTTGCGGAAGCAATCAAAAATCTTCCGGAAGTGAAAGGAAAAACATTTGTGTTCAATGTAAATACGGAAGATTTTGAGATGGTATCAGCGCCCCTTTCTTCTTTTGGAAACATGGTCGATACAACGGTATGGGTGATCACGATTATCGGCATATCAGTCATCATTCTTCTGCTTGTATTATGGACGAGAGGACGCAAAAAAGAGATTGGCATCCTGCTTGCGATCGGACGCAGTAAAGCTGAAATAGCGGGACAACTAATGGCAGAGAATATCATCATCGCGCTGCTGTCTGTGTGCGCGTCAACTGCCTTGACAATGATCCTCGCGGACAGAATCGGTACATATATCATCGGCAGGGCTGGTGAAAATGCAACAGACCTGACGGTCAGCGCCGCGGCTTCTGATATGGCTGCCACATATGGCATCGGGTTTGCGTCAGTGTGCCTTGCCGTAATCATTGCTTCTTATACAGTGCTTCGGTTAAAGCCGAAAGATATCTTAACGAAAATGGACTAGGAGGACTTTGAGATGAGTGTATTATCATTTTCAAATTTATGTTACAGCTATGATAAGAAAAAGAATGTATTGAACAGTATAAGTGCAGAACTGGAACTGGGGAAAATATATGCGGTATTAGGAACGTCCGGCTGTGGAAAAACAATACTCAGTATTTTTTTAAGGCTAATAAGTTTGTGCATACGGCTAATACTTTCCCTATTGTGTGCAGATTAAATATTCCCAAATTAATAAGAGGGGAATATGTGAATCTAATTGATGAATATTATAGACAATATAATAGAGTGCCACCATTAGAATACTATTCTCTGGAATTGCAAGAAAAAGTAGAAATAGATTTTGAAAAGAATTGTCTTGTTTGTATATGGTTTTCGGTAACACCCGAAGGTCTTCATATGAGAAATATTCACTATGAGCGACCTCAGTCTTTGTCTGATAATTTCCTTAGAAGAGAAGTATATGCGGAAATGGTGAAAATAAGGCAAAAGAGTGATAAATATTATATTGGCGCTGTACGGAGAATTGATATTATCCGTACAGAAGAGCAGTATAATATTGTAAATCAGGTATAAGTGTTGTAGATAATTTTTATAAATAAAATTCTTACGAAGAACTAGTTCTAAATATTGAGCATGTATTAGTTAAATAATAAATATTGAGATTATTCAAGTATTAGCCAAATATAGGAGGTACATAATGGCACAATTTGACTGGGTACATTTTTATAAAGCTTTTGCTAAAGCCTTGCTTAATTACAAAGACAGCCGTTCTGATCTAATTCAAATTATTAAAATAGTTTATAAAGAGATTGGAATTAATCTGCCTACATTGGAGAGGGACAATCAAATTGTGGACATAGATCCCTTTACTGTATTTGGTCTGTTTAATAAGAGTAAGTTAAAGGAATCAAATAGGGTAAAAATTATTACGGCGTTTGCAAAGGAATTTTCTGTTGATGCGGCAATTCCTACCTCTTTTGATGCCGTCCCGGTGTTAAATAACCAGAACGCTACATTTTATTACTGGACAGGAGATAGAGGCCCAGACGATATTGATCATCTCTGGGATCTCTTTGAGAGTGCATTGGAATATGCGAAAACTCTATCAGATGATAAGAGACAGGTGGTTTCAAAATATTTTGATCTTGCTATTAATTTGAAGGGTAATGGAAATAGTAAAATCACTATGGGGTTATACTGGATTGCTCCAGATGTATTTCTAAATCTTGACAGTAGAAATACTTGGTATATCTATGAGTCTGGAAAGATCCCGTCTGATGTTGTCGATTCTCTCCCTCGGATTGAACAAAAGATCTCGGCAGATAAATATTTTGAAATAGCAGAAAAACTTCAAAGTTATTTACAGAGTGATCGAACAACTCTAAAGGATTTTAAGGAACTTTCATTTGAGGCATGGAAGTATTCTGAACAGGTAAATCAGGAGGAAAGAGCAGCAAAAGTTCAAAGCCAGCGTGACGACAAAGGAAGTGCGCTTGCAGATGAAGATGTGGATACCGTTCATTACTGGATTTATTCTCCTGGTGACAGTGCATGTAAGTGGGACGAGTTTTATAAGACTGGTATTATGGCAATTGGTTGGGGAGAGATTGGAGACCTGAAAGTATTTGCCAGTAAAGAAGATATGAAAAAGAAAATGAAGGAGACATATGATCCTTCACGTCATTATAAAAATGTGGCCCTTGCTACCTGGCAGTTTACAAATGAAATGAAAACCGGAGATGTCGTTTTTGCAAAAAAAGGTATGCACCAAATCATTGGCAGAGGTGTTGTGAAATCAGATTATATTTTTGATGACAGTGTGGAAGATGAATTCAAAAATATACGAAGGATCGATTGGACGGATAAAGGAGAATGGCCACATCCTGGTCAAGCTGTCATGAAGACATTGACAGATATTACGGCATATACGGATTATGTTGAGCAGCTGAATGCGCTATTTGAGACAGAGGATGATGGTGACGAGACGGAAGATGATGATTCTAAATTTCCAATATATACGAAAGAAGATTTCTTGTATGGAAAGGAAGACGGCAAGGATCGAGTCTTTATGAGTGAGGATGATTATAATACCCTGGTAGGGCTTGTTAAAAATAAGAAAAATGTAATTCTTCAGGGGGCTCCGGGAGTCGGAAAGACATTTGTTGCAAAGCGACTTGCATATTCTATGATGGGAAAGAAGAATCCGAATCGAGTGATGCTGATTCAGTTTCATCAGAGTTATTCTTATGAGGATTTTATAGAAGGATTCCGTCCGGTTTCGTCCGGAGGATTTGAGATCAAAAAGGGATCATTCTATAACTTTTGTAAAAAGGCCCAGTATGATCCGGAGCATGAGTATTTCTTTATTATTGATGAGATTAACCGCGGAAATTTGAGTAAGATTTTTGGAGAATTATTCATGCTGATTGAGAATGATAAGCGTGGAAATGAATTGCAGCTGCTATACTCCGATGAGAAATTTTTTGTACCCAAGAATGTATATATCATTGGAATGATGAACACTGCGGATCGGAGTCTGGCAATGCTGGATTATGCTTTGCGTAGAAGATTTGCGTTCTTTGATATGAAACCGGGATTTGAAACTGAGGGATTTTTTGAGTATAGAAAGAAATTGGCAAATAAAAAGTTTGACAAACTCATTACTACAGTTGAAAACCTTAATAAAGTGATTTCAACAGATGATTCCCTTGGGGAAGGATTTTGTATTGGACACAGCTATTTTTGTAATCTGGATCATGTATCAGATAAGATGTTATCTGATATTGTCGAGTACGAGTTGATTCCGATGCTTAAAGAATATTGGTTTGACGAACCGCTGAAAGTACAAGAATGGACAAATAATCTCAGGAGTGCTGTAAAGTGATACCTATACGGAATATTTATTATATGCTTTCTTATGCCTTTCAGGTGCTTAATGAACAGGGATATAGGAAGATTGTTACAGAACAATTTCATAATGTGGCTGATCTGTGTGCGGCGATTTTAATAAAAGCGATTTCATCACAGCTGAAACGAGGACTTGGACAGGAATATGTTTCAAAGACAGAAACCTTATCTGCATTAAGAGGAAAAATTGATGTGTCGGAATCAATTAAAACGATGACGATGCTCAGAAATCAGATGGTTTGTACCTATGATGAGTTTTCTGTGAATTCAAGGATGAACCAGATAATCAAAGCTACGGTTAAGCTGTTGATGTATGCGAATATCTCCAAAGAACGGAAAAAAGAATTAAAGAAACAGATGCTTTTTTTCAGTGAAGTTGCGGAGATAGATTTAAATACCATTGACTGGAATATTCGATATAGCAGGAATAATCAGACATACAGAATGTTGATATCTATTTGTTATCTGGTGGTCAAAGGGTTATTGCAGACAAAGCGTGATGGAACTGTCTGCGTTATGGATTTCCTGGATGAGCAGAGGATGTGTCGTTTATATGAGAAGTTCATATTGGAATATTATCGAAAGGAACATCCTGAAATTATGGCAAATGCATCACAGATCTCCTGGCAGTTAGATGATGATATGAGTGATAGGTTGCCGGTTATGCAGACGGATATTATGTTAAGCAGAGGTGACAGTATTCTGATAATTGATGCGAAGTACTATTCGCATATAATGCAGACACAGTTTGATATACGTAGCATTCATTCAGGGAATTTGTATCAGATATTTACTTATGTGAAAAACAAGGAGATAGAACTTGCTGATATGCCACATGTTGTTTCAGGCATGTTACTATATGCAAAGACAGACGAGACCCTATTTCTAAATCAAACCTATCACATGAGTGGAAATAAGATCAGTGTGAAAACGTTGGATCTTGATTGTGATTTTGAAAAGATTGCGGAACAATTGGATGCAATAGTGAAAGAATTTTTTGGATAGAGGAATGGGAAGCAGTGATTATGGAGAAAGATTATATCAGGGATATAAGTAAATCAAAATCTGATGAACAACAAAAAAGAAGAAATTATCATAGGGGATCGTGTTGCAGAATATCTTGTCTGTCCCTAGAAAAGACATGAGAAAGTAGTTCTTGCTGAGGCAGTACATATTGTGTTGGATTTATATTCTGAAAAGGATAGAATTGTGGGCGAGATGTTTGAGCATATCGGTTCTCTTAAGATTGGTCAGCAACACAAGATATCGCAGGAAATATTGAAACGGATTTTAATGGAAAAGTTAAAAGGAGCAAATACAGAAGGTTATTTGGAGCGGTTGTGTTGTTTCATCTAGTGATGTCAAAGTGATAAATTCCTATTTCATATGGATATGGAGTTTGTAGGTTCTTGCATTTTGTATGTGAAATTAATAATCATCATTATTTATGAAAAGGGTGTGGTGAAATGAGGAAACGGAGATTTTTAATATTACAATCTTGATACAATTATCTATTAGAAGTATAATAAAATATGATTGGTAGAAAAGAGATTTAACATTCTTTGTTAAAGGAGATTGTTTATGGGAGCAACAGCATTAGGAGCACCAACAAAAGAGTTTTTTGTAGGAATGCTGACTAGAGATATTGAATTAAGTGATGCCATACTTGACTTGTTGGATAATTGCTTAGATGGAGTTGTGCGTCAAAAGGGAGCTTCTGGTAAAAGCACCTCACCAGATTATTACAGTGAATTTTACGCCAATATTACAATTACTTGTAATTCTTTCATAATTGAAGATAATTGTGGTGGCATTCCACGTGATGTCGCTGAAAAATATGCATTTCGTATGGGGCGTTCTCCAGAAAAAGAGGGAGATGAGCTCCCCACTGTTGGAATATATGGAATTGGTATGAAAAGAGCTATTTTCAAAATAGGAAAATCAGCTAAGGTAATAACCAGAAATGATGGGAGTCTATATCAGGTAACCATTCCAGCGAACTGGGCCGAATCGGATGATAATTGGGAATTCCCGATAGAAGAACTTGCTTCTACTGATTTACTTTTGAGTGGGGGGACAAAAATTGAAATAAATGATATAAATGCTGGAATTGTAGATTTATGGAATAGCGATGAAAAAATTGATCAATTTACTGATCATATGATAAAAGCTATTCAACAAAGCTATAGTTTTATCATACATAAGGGATTTGAAATCAAAGTAAATGATAAAAAAATAAGTCCCTTACCAGTTAAATTACTGATAACTGAAAAATCTATGGATACGGGGATAAAACCTTTTGTATATAAGCAGACGTTTGATGATGTAAATGTAAGTCTTGCAGTGGGATTCTATGCTCCGCCACCCTCACCAGAAGATATTGATGATGAGAATAATTTGAAACGTTCATCATCTGATGCGGGATGGACAATTATTTGTAATGACCGAGTTGTATTATATAACGATAAAAGTCATTTAACTGGTTGGGGTGAGGGTGGAGTGCCTCAATATCATACACAGTTTATTGGTATCAGAGGCGTTGTTATTTTTGAAAGTAAAAATCCTCAAAATCTCCCAATGACTACTACAAAACGAGGTATTGATACGTCGTCAAAAATATATTCTGTTGTAAAAGATAAGATGAGACAAGGACTCAAATTATTTACAGATTATACAAATAGGTGGAAAGGACAAAATACTGAAGAAAGAAAATATTCTACTGCTGCAAAAAGTGTTTCAATTGAGTCCATTATTAATACTTCGACAACACAAAATGCGGATAATCTGTTGACACTTAGAAAAAATCGTGATGGTTTTATGTTTAAACCTACGCTTCCTAAACCAAAGAATGATAAACCTTATAGGATCATTAGATATAGTAAAGATGTGGATAAGATAGATGAACTGATTGAATATTTTTATAAAGATCTAGATCATTCAGTTTCACCTTCACAGATTGGAGAAAAGTGTTTTGATATTATGTTAGAAAGAGCACGAAATACAAAGGAATAATATTATGGCAAATCAACCTTTTTACCACTTGCGCCCTAATAAGAGCATTGACCGCAATTTATTTATTCAAACATTAATTGGCCTTTCAAGTTTTTTTCCTATTTCAGAATATCAGTATACAGGCTTTGGCTCTTATTTGTTTGATGATTTCAAACTATTGCATGACACTTTAAATATTCAACATATGACGTCACTTGAAAAGGAGCCGACGGAGTTTGAAAGAGCGGAGTTTAATCTTCCATATAATTGTATTGAAGTTAAAAATATAGGGAGTACAGAATACTTAGCTGAATTATACATCGAAGACGATGCACATAATATATTTTGGCTCGATTACGTTAGCCCTAATGAGTTGGGCACACAATTAGCAGATTATGCCACTTTATTAAATATTCTAAATGCTGGAGATATAGTTAGAATTACATTAAATGCTAATCCGGCATCCCTAGGAAAATGCGACGATCCAGATGCGTTGCAATCTTTTCGACTTCATAGACTAAGAGAAAGAGTACCGGATATATACTTCCCAGCAACTGCATCACCAGATGAAATGACAACACAGAAATATCCAGTGTTATTATTAAAAATTTTGAAAAATATAACTATGCAAGTGTTAGTTGACGAACCTCCTTATAATCCCTATTTTATGATGCCATTGTTTTCTACAGTATATGCCGATGGTCAACAAATGCTTACTTTTACTGGTATTATTTTGGATTCTCATGAGAAGAGGAATGATATTGAGAGGGCGTTACAAAATTATCCACATAATACATTCAAGTGGGATACCCCTTGTCAAATTCAGATTCCGCCACTATCTGTTAGAGAAATTTCTGAAATAAATAAGTTGTTACCAAGCGAAAACGCTCGGCAACAACTTATAGATAAATTCCCTTTTATTTTCTCTGAAAAGGAACGACAAGCTGTGGATAGTTATATATCTTTTTACAAATACTACCCTAATTATCATCAGGTAAGTTTTTGATATATTGCACTCAAGATACGTTCGGCAACGATCGGTGATACACTATTTCCTAATTGCCTGAAACTATGCCATATAGTTTCAGGCAATTTGTACCAATCAGGAAATCCTTGCAATCTTGCAGCTTCCCTAGGAGTGATAACACGAGCATATTCAAAGTGTATTGGACGAACTGCTTGGAAACTTCCCTTTTCAGGTCCAGTTCCAGCCCGCAGTGTAGGACAGAATCCATCTGGATTAAGTTTTACAGATTTTGAAATTTTGTCTTGTTGTCCATATTTTAAAGATCTATATCGTTTCTTAACATTTATTGAATGTTTTGTAGGAAGACATCCGTTAACAATATGTTTATTCGTATATAAATCACAATACTGCTGATCCCCAATATTATGTGGTCGAAAAGAAGTAACTCTCTGATAAAAAAAATTTGATTGTGAATAACCAGAATTCGAAGATGAATAGCGTTCTTCTATTTTTTTTTCTCCAGAAGCTTTAGCGCTGTAATGAATGTTTGATGGAAGCCCCTCCAAGGCCGAACGCACCGTTGTTCGCTCAAATAAAGGAATTTTCATGTTTTCAATATCTTCAACAGTAATTGGTCTTATACGCACATCGTTGCGATAGCCAATAAAAAAAATTCTTGTACGTATTGTGGGTGCACCGTATTCACTAGCCTTTACCTGTATAGGCGAAAGTAAAGTATAATTACTAATATTTTTGAAAGCATTATTTCGTATTTTCAAATATTTATCATTCATTATCCCTGGGACATTTTCCGCAACAAAAAAAACAGGTTGCAATTCATTAATTAATTCAAAAAACTTAATGAATAATTGATTACGAGAATCATTAACATCTCCGTGGCCAATACTACTAAAACCTTGACAAGGAGGCCCACCTATTACACCAAGTAATTGATCATTGTTAATTTTAGATAATTCTAGCAATTTCGTCCCAGATAGAGACATTATATCCTTTTGAATATGTATTGTATGAGGAAAATTAGTTTTATGTGAATGAATAGCGTGAGGATCTAATTCAACGGCTGATACTACGTCAAATCCTGCTCTGAACGCTCCAAGGCTAAGGCCACCTGCGCCAGCAAAAAGATCAATAACTTTTGGCAAAAAATTTCCTCCTTTCAAACACACAAAATCATTATAATATTACATTATTTATTAGTAAATTGCAATTTTAATTTCTCAAATATATAAGCTTTTTGAGTTTGGGTTTAGGGATTGCTTTAGCAGAACGATTTTATTATTATGGCTTGGCAGAGCCACATGTCCTCCTAAAACTAGAGACATTGTTCTGGTGATACCCCTCACTTTGATTTTGCTTGATTGATTCAGATTTGCTGAGATAATATTTGTCAAGGTCAGAGTCGCTATAACTTGGGACTAGCCGCCTTAATAAGTAGTGTTTTAGTAAGTAATTTATTGAAAACAAAATCATGGATTTTAACTAGCCTTCATTCTCTGGAATAGTGATTCTCAAAATCCGGGTTGGTAGCTCAAAGTGATCCGATATAATTAAACAATTTTCACTTGAGTTGGTTTTTTCACGTTTTCGTGATATATTATTAGTTAGATTCATATCTGTGTATGGAGGTAATAATATGGCTGTTAGTTACAAGAAACTTTTTCATATGATGATCGAACAAAATATGAGCAATGCTCAGCTAGTGGAACAAACAGGTTTTTCTGCAAATATCATTACCCGAATGAAAAGGGACAGCTATATTTCTTTGGAAAGCATAGAGCGTATATGTAAAGCAATGCAATGTAACGTAGATGACATTTTAGAGTTTAATTTTGATGGAAATGATGAGGTGAACAAGTAATGGAACCTGAACAAAAAGCGAGAAAGGTAATTGATAAAAAATTAGAACAATCTGGTTGGATAATACAGGACGTGAAGAGATTGAATCCGACAGTTTCGCGAGGTGTCGCCGTACGTGAATTTCCGACGGATACAGGGCCGGTCGATTATGCGCTTTTTGTGAATGGAATACCTGTTGGCGTTATTGAAGCAAAAAAGAGTGAGGCGGGTGAAAATATCACTACTGTAGAGGAACAGTCCGCACGTTATGCAAATAGCACTTTTAAATGGATTAAAATTGAATATTCAATTCGCTTTGCCTATGAAGCAACGGACAATCTAATTCGTTTTACTGATTATAATGATATTAAGTTCCGTTCCCGTACAGTATTTTCGTTTCACAGGCCAGAAACCCTAGAGCGTTTGCTTGCAAATGAGGGCACGATCAGAAATAATATGAAGAAATTTCCTCCACTTGATGAAACCGGCTTTCGAAAGTGCCAAATTAATGCGATTCGGAATTTAGATATTTCTTTTTCCAACAACCGTCAAAAAGCCCTTGTTCAAATGGCAACTGGTGCTGGAAAAACATTTACGGCTATTACAGCAGCCTATCGCTTATTGAAATATGGTAAAATGAATCGTATTTTATTTTTAGTGGATACGAAAAGCCTTGGAGAACAAGCTGAGCGTGAATTTCTTGCATATACTCCGAATGATGATCCTCGTTCTTTTTCACAGCTTTATGGGGTGAGACGGTTAAAATCTTCTTATATTCCTTCGGATGTTCAAATTTGTATTAGCACGATTCAGAGAATGTATTCCATTCTCAAAGGTGAAGAATTGGATGAATCTGCTGAAGAAATATCCTTTGCGGAATATGCAACCGCTAATAACAGAGCGCCAAAAGAAGTGGTTTATAACGAAAAATATCCCCCTGAATTTTTCGACTGCATTATTGTAGATGAATGTCATCGTTCCATTTACAATGTGTGGAGTCAAGTTCTTTCGTATTTTGATTCATTTATTATTGGGTTGACTGCTACACCAGATAAGAGAACTTTTGCTTTTTTTGATGAAAACATTGTCAGCGAATACCCCCGCGAACAAGCAATTGTAGATGGTGTAAATGTAGGGGAAGATATTTTCTTGATTGAAACCGAAATCACCAAAAACGGTGCACGCCTGATGAAACAGCTGATTGAGTATCGCAATCGGCTTTCACGTAAAAAACGCTGGATGCAGATGGATGAAGACGTAGACTATGTGCCACCTCAGTTAGATAGAGATATTGTCAATCCCAGTCAGATCCGAACTGTGATACGCACTTTTAAAGAAAACTTGTTTACAACGTTGTTCCCAAGGAGGAAAGAAGTTCCAAAAACTTTGATTTTTGCAAAGACAGACAGCCACGCCGATGATATTGTCCAGATTGTACGGGACGAATTTGGTGAAGGAAATGATTTCTGCCGTAAAATTACATATTCTGCAGAAAATCCAGAATCGGTATTAAGCTCTTTCAGAAACGACTATAATCCCCGTATTGCAGTCACCGTAGATATGATTGCTACCGGTACGGATGTAAAACCAATCGAATGCTTGATTTTTATGCGTGATGTGCGTAGCAAGAACTATTTTGAGCAGATGAAAGGACGTGGTACCCGAACGCTTGGAAAAGACGATTTGCAAAAGGTCACACCTTCCGCAACGGAAAACAAAGATCATTTTGTGATTATAGATGCAGTGGGGGTTACCAAATCAAAGAAATGTGATACTCGTCCGCTGGAACGCAAACCATCTGTTTCAATGAAAGAATTGATGATGAATGTAGCGCTTGGTGCTAAAGACGAGGATACACTTACTTCGCTTGCAAACCGTGTAATTCGTTTGAACAACCAGATGAACACTTCTGAGCGCAGGAAGTTTGAAGAAAAAGTCGGAGAAAGTGCGGGAAAGGTTGCTGAAAATCTGCTCAATGCCTTTGACGAAGATGTGATTGCAGAAAAAGCAAAGACAGATACGAAAATGGAAAAACCATCAGACGAAGTACTCAAACAGGCGCAAAAGGATTTGATTGTACAGGCAGTCGCTCCGTTTATGAATCCCGATACACGTGATTTTATTGAAAATGTCCGCCGAAGTCATGACCAGATCATCGACAATGTAAATCTCGATTCGGTTTTGTTTGCCGGATATGACACGCAGAAGGAAGAAAATGCTGACCGTGTGATACAGACATTCCGCACCTTTATTGAGGAGAACCGGGACGAAATCCTTGCCCTGCGGATTATTTACAGCGAACCGTATGCAAATCGTGCAATGGCGGTGGAACAGCTGAAAGCGCTGTATGAAAAGCTAAGGTCAAAGGGCGTTACTGTGGAACGCCTGTGGGATTGCTATGCCATTAAGAAGCCAGATAAAGTGAAAAAGGGTATAATGGCTCAGCTTGCCGACCTGATTTCTATTATCCGTTTTGAAATGGGTTATGCGGCTCAGCTTTCTCCATTCGCAGACAAGGTGAATTACAATTTTATGCAGTGGACACTTAAGCGAAACGCAGGTGCCGTTCATTTTACCGAAGAACAGATGGAATGGCTGCGGCTGATCAAAGACCACATTGCAAGTTCCTTGAGTATTCTGCCGGAGGATTTAGACCTGACCCCCTTTGATAAAAAAGGCGGACTGCTTGCCTTTTATGATGCGTTCGGGGGTCAATATGAGGAAATTTTACAGGAAATGAATGTAGAATTGGTGGCGTAAAGGAGAAATAATATGATAATTGATTTTAAAACTCCAATGACTTTTTATGAATTGCTGGCGATTATATTAGCAGCAATAGCAATCGTTATTCCTATAGTACAGGTAATTTGGAAAAAATGGATTCAAAAACCTCAACTTAATTATATTTCAAATGGTAAGGCAAGACTTTTATTCAATCAAAGTGGATCTTATTTACAGGTTGATGGTGTATATGAAGCAATAAATAAGCCTGTTTCAGTTAAAAAAGTTTCTATACAAGTGAATTGTGAAAAAAATAATGACAGACTAAATTTGTCTTGGTCGACATTTAGATCTCCAGTTTATCAAAATATCGCAGGAAATGCACTGCAAACAACGGAAACAGCACATCCATTCCGAATTGACGCAAATAGTATCATGTGTGCTTTCATAGAATTTGCTGATAATTTTGATTCTTTTGGAAAAACATTCAATCAAGAAACAAAAAATTTGTTTAAAAGCATATCGCAAATACAAAAAGAATATGTCGAATATTCAGAAGCTTTAAGTAAATATCAATCTTCTGCTGAATACAAAAGGGTTAAATCGATTATCGAAAAAGATTTCTTTTGGAATATAGGACAGTATAATATAGAGTTAACAACTTTCTATGAAAACAAGTCCGTGAAGTATACTTTTACATTTTCAATAAGTGAAAGTGATTATAAAAAATTGATATCAAACATTGACGAATCGTTAATCTCTCCTTTAAAAGATACATATATGATTATGAGAAACTATCAATGGGCAGATGTTGAATTAAAAGAAACAAAATGTAACTAAGGAGAAAATACAATTGAAACAAATTGAACTTGGAACAATTTTGCATATGGAAAAAGGCAAGAAGCCTAGAAAGCAAAGCAAAGAAATAGAAGATGGCTTTCTTCCGTATGTGGATATAAAAGCTTTTGAAAAAGGCATTGTTGACAGCTACGCTTTCCCGGAAAAGTGCGTGCTTTGCGATGATGGAGATTTGCTGATCGTATGTGATGGATCTCGATCCGGTCTTACCGGACGAGCCATTAAAGGAGTAGTTGGCTCTACTCTCTCAAAAATAAGTGCAGACGGTTTAACAACAGAATATCTCAGATACTTTATTCAAAGCAAATACACATTGTTGAATACTCAAAAAAAGGGAACAGGTACACCACATCTCAATGCTCAAATTCTAAAACAATCTAAATTGATCGTCCCCCCTTTGCCCGAGCAGGAACGGATTGTCGCACGAATTGAGGAGTTGTTTTCCGAGCTTGATAAGGCGGTTGAGACACTGAAAACCATCAAGCAGCAGCTTGCCGTCTATCGTCAGACAGTGCTGAAAGAGGCGTTTATCGGTTGTAAAATCTGGGATAAGTATTATTTTTCTGATTTAATGAGTGAAGTGAGAAATGGTTATGGATTAAAACCAGACGATAGCGGTGAATATCGTATTTTAAAAATTAGTGCAGTTCGTCCGCTTAGTTTAGACTTGTCAGAAAACCGATTGAACAAGACACGATTTTCAGATGAGGACACCATTGCAGAAAATGATATTTTATTTACACGATATAATGGCAGTAAAGAATATGTCGGCATTTGTGCTGTGGTACCGACACTTACTGAACCATACGCATATCCAGATAAACTAATAAAATGCAGACCCAAGGTTCAAAATACCATTCATTCAAAATTTCTTGCCTACTATATGAGTCAAGGTGATGTCCGTAAATATCTCCGTAGTAAAATTAAAACCACTTCAGGACAAAATGGTATTGCAGGTGCAGATATAAAGAAAACTACTGTATACTTACCAAATATAGATATGCAATCAAAGATTGTTGAGGAAATTGAAATTAAGTTATCCGTCTGCGACAGCATAGAAAAAACAGTTGATACCGCTTTGCAACAAGCTGAAGCTATGCGACAGAGTATTTTAAAACAGGCGTTTGAAGGGAGGCTGTAACTTTGACGAACAACGATAAAGAGACAAAAGTAGAATTGTTTTTTCCTTATTATATCAATCAAAGTCGTTTATTGGATATTTATGCTATTTTGAATGGCGGGTATTCTGAATATGCTGAAATTACCACAGGTATTTCCTCAGAAAAAACAAAATCTGGAAAGCTTAATGGTCAGATCAGTGGAGGGTTTAAGTTAGTAAATTTAGGTGGCACACTGGATGGCGAGCTTGCAAAAACGAATGGAGAATCCAGAGAAAATCGTGAGAAAAAAGTTCAGACCATCACCTCAATTTTGAGTATGGTTAAAACCTCACTTGCAGATAAAGGATATCTTGTTGATCTTTTGAAATCTGAACCCGGAAATTTTGTCTGCTTGCCTGTGAATCTTCAAATTAACTCCATTAAGTCCCTGCTTACTGAGATGACTGATATTCTAAAACTTATTACTAATATGCAGAAAGTTGGAGCACAGATTCAGAGTAACAAACAAGACATAAAAAAGTATGAGGATATCCTAAAATCTATTCAAATACTGTTTGCAGGTGAAGAAATCCTTTTTGAAACTGATGAGTTTGCCATTACAGGTAATATCCTGGATGAAAATCTGTATCAAGGAAACCGTTCCGATCTGATAAACGTAAATCTTACCTGTCTTGCACAGGTAAAGCGTGTTTTTCCAGATGGAACAGAGCTTATGAAGAATACTATTTTCACAAAAATTAAGGATACTGTTTCCAAGGACAGTCTAATTACATCGGTTCAAGGATTGACTTCCGGAAATATATTTGATTTTGAAGCTACGGCTGTATCGTCTATTAAAGATAAACCGGTATATCAACTGGAAATTATTGCACTATATCAATAATGGGAGAATTTATTTATGTCAGAACAAACCACAACAATAATCTCAAAAGTATGGGGGCTGTGCAATCCGCTTCGGGATGACGGCGTATCTTACGGCGATTATCTCGAACAGCTCACCTACCTCATCTTTTTGAAAATGTCTGACGAATATGCAAAACCGCCCTATAAACGGGATACCGGTATTCCTGCCGGTTATGCTTGGTCAGATATGAATATGCTGAAAGGTGCGGAGCTTGAGGATCAATACAAAGCTACGCTGGAAAAATTAGGCGAACAGGGCGGTATTCTCGGCCAGATCTTCAAAGGCGCTGTCAATAAAATCAGCAATGTGGCGATTTTGTACCGTGTGGTGCAGATGATCGACAAAGAAAAATGGGTGGCGATGTCGTCCGATGTAAAAGGTGAAATTTACGAGGGATTATTGCAAAAGAACGCAGAGGATATTAAAAGCGGTGCAGGACAGTATTTTACTCCCCGTCCGCTTATTCGTGCTATGGTGCGCTGTCTACGTCCCGAACCGATGAAAACCATTGCCGACCCCTGCTGCGGTAGCGGCGGTTTCTTCCTTGCGGCTCAGTCTTTCCTTGCTAATCCAAACAATTATACGCTGGACAGAGAACAGAAAGAATTTCTGAAAAACGAGACCTTTTACGGAAATGAAATTGTGCCGGCAACCTATAAAACCGCACTGATGAACCTATATTTACACAATATAGGGGATATTTATGGAAATGTTCCGGTTACGCTAGGAGATGCATTACTGACAGATCCGGGATACCGTGTAGACTATGTGCTGACAAACCCACCTTTCGGTAAAAAGTCGTCTATCACTTTTACCAACGAGAGAGGCGAGCAAGAGGACGAAGACCTTGTCTATAATCGGCAGGATTTCTGGACAACCAGTTCAAACAAGCAGTTGAATTTCGTACAGCATATCAACACGATTCTCAAAGCTACCGGAAAGGCAGCAGTCGTTGTGCCAGATAATGTCCTGTTTGAGGGCGGTGCAGGTGAAACAATTCGAAAAAAGCTGCTTGAAACAACCGATTTACATACCATTCTTCGCTTGCCAACCGGTATTTTTTATAAACCGGGAGTAAAAGCAAATGTTTTGTTTTTTGACAAGCGTCCTGCCAGCGCTCATCGCCAGACAAAAGATGTATGGATTTATGATTTCCGTACCAATATGCATTTCACGCTCAAACAGCACCCAATGAGCGACGCTGATCTTGAAGATTTTATTTGTTGCTATAATCCTGAAAACCGATACGAACGAACAGAAACCTATTCGGCAGATAATCCGGATGGTCGTTTTCGCAAATTCTCAGTAGATGAAATTATGGAGCGGGACAAGACAAGCTTGGATATTTTCTGGATCAAAGATAAGTCATTAGCAGATCTTGATAATCTTCCGTCTCCTGATGAGCTTGCAAGTGATATCATTGAAAATTTGCAAAGTGCTCTTGAGAGTTTTAGCCGGTTGCAAGAAAAGCTAAATAAAAATTAGATTTAAAAATTGAATAATACGATGTGTTAAAAATTCACAACGTTTTGTGATTGAAATATTAGATATGATGAAAAGCTACTGGACAATAATTAATTCCAGTAGCTTTTATTCTTTCTCAAACTTGATAATATCATTCGGTTCACAATTCAAAATCTCACATAGCCTTTCCAGTGTAAACATGGTAATAGACTTATTATGTTTTAAATTGTTGATTGTCCGGGGATTGATCCCATACTTATGAATCAGTGTATAGGTGGAGATATCCCGTTGGCGCATAGTTTCCCACAATGGAGAATAGTTTATCATTTCTGCTCACTTCCCAGTTTGTAATATAATCATTATCATGGTAAAAATAATGGTTTACTATACTGAAAAATGTATCTATAATAGAGGCATATGGAGGGAGAACTGGGATGAAAAAATATGATGAACTATCCAACAAAGAAAAACATAATTTTGAAGAATTCCTTATCTTAACATTCGAGTTTTCCGAAGATGAGCTGGCGGCAATCGATAAGAAAAAGCCAATGACAATGGAACTTTTTTCTTCATGTCTGGCTAAGTGTACGGAGTGGGGACTCTATAAACTTTTCGAAAGGTTGTTGGATGAGTATTCGGAATTATCGGATAAATACATAAAAGCTATCGATGAAGATATAAAGGATGTGGCATTGCCGGAAAGAACTCCAGAGGAGGAAGAAGAAAGCTGGAATCGATTGTGCGAAAGGATAAAAAAAGAATATGGTGATGATTTAATATGCGAATAGCTGCCGGAAAATCTGGTGGCTATTTTTTATAACAGAAATCTATGAATTAAAATCTTGCATCCTGTCAAAAAAGACGGGATGTTTTTTTGTGCACTTTATTAAAGACTTTGTCTCCAAACACTGTATAATCCTCGAATTTCCTTTCTATAAGTGAGGGGAAATTTTTTTGTAGTAGAAAATTAAAAGATTTTTCGAATCTCCTTGTATTTCTGCCTCTGACGATTGGGTTAAGTGAGGGGATCTTTAAAGAATAAAAAAGATAAGAGCGGATCTGGTTGATAAGAATAAAATTTATTTCTTTTTGACCCTGTATAATGGCCGCTCCCGGTTACGTTAAGTGAGGGGGTAGATATTATAGAGCAAGATCCACCCGTGTTAAGCGGTTATGCCATTCCTGGCAGTCCACTAACTTACAGGTTGAGCTCTTGATGGGGATTTTCCCAGGGCAAGATCCACCCCGTAATACACTATCGTGTTTTCCTGTGTAGGGCTCTTGCCAGGGATTTCGACTCCCCATACCCTCGATGATCTGTCAATCTGGCCGATATTGGCGTCCACTGAAAAGTGAGACGCAGCACAAAAGGAAGATTCCGGCAGGACTGCCGGTTCTCCCATTTGTGATGTTACTGAAGTAACAGAAACAAGAAAGGAGAAGAAGCCATGAGAAAAAAGAGAATGGAACGGGAACTGAACCATCCGCATTTTGTCGGAGTCCGGCTGTCGGATATTGAACTGGAACTTCTGGACAGGAAGGCGGAGATCCTGGGAGTGTCCAGATCCGAATGTCTGCGGGAACTTTTGGTGAAAAAGGAAATCGTGCATCGGGTAGAAGTGGTCGCCGATATGGAAGAACTGAGAAGTCTGGTGGGGGCATATGGAAAGATCGGTGTGAACCTGAATCAGATCGCACGGTACTTCAATACGGGCGGGGAACGTTCGCTGGCTATGGAAGATGAAATCCGTCACTGCATCGCGGAATTGTTTGCACTCAGGGAAGAAGTGTTGAAGATGTCAGGGGATTTTGAACGGGATTACCGGAGCAGTTAAAGTAGTCCAGATGAATTGTTCCAAAACGATACCGAAACATGACCAAACAGCGTTTTCTGCCGTCAGACAGGATAAACCCCAGGCAAATATATTTGAGGTCAAAAAAGCCTGTCGTAAAGGGCAAAAAATGCAAAAAATGATACCGAAACGTGACCATATTTCGCTGTCCTGTGCTGGACACTGGCAGGATGGCAGGAAGGAGGAATGTCTGTGCCGAGAATGAGCAAGAAAAGGAAACAGGAATTGGCTTTTTTTCTCAATGAAAGAGGGCGGGTTGCCCACAATGACACCTGCAGGAAATGCGTCGGAGTCTGCAAGCAGAGTTTCCGGACTATGATTGTCTGTTGCCCCTGTTATGAATCCAAGCGAAGCCGCCGGCGGAAGATCAGACAGAAACAAAAGGATGGATGTGAAGAATAAAGATCAGATGATATACATGACGGATCAGACCCAGATTCCGGTATATCTTCCTTACCCACGGTTTATGCTGGGGATGGATCTGACTCAGACAGCCAAGGTCCTGTATGCTCTGTTGCTGGATCGGGCGAGTCTTTCCAGGAAGACAGGGTGGAAGGATGAGGAAGGCCACATTTTTGTGGTTTATCCCATTGCTTATCTGGCTGACGATCTTAGAAAGAGTCACATGACTGTAAAAAAGGCATTAAATGAACTGGAAGAAGCCGGACTTCTGGTGAGAAAAAAACAGGGATTTTCCAAACCGAATCTGCTGTATATCAAAACCCCGGCAGAGGGAAAGAAAAGTTTCCCTGTGAAGGAAAGAAAAGTGTCCCTCAAAGGGAAAGAAAATGACACTTATGAGGGAAAGAAACCTGTCCCTGTGATGGATAGAAAAGTATCCCCTAATTACTTAAATAATAGTTACTTGATATATAGTCAAACAAATAAAGAGAGAGAAGCGCACTCTGCCTATGGAAAATATCACAATGTGTTTCTCTCCGAAACAGAATATGGAGAATTGAAACAGGAGATCCGGGAAATAGACAGGCTGATCGAGGAGCTGTCCAGTTATATGCGTTCCAGTGGAAGGCAATATGCTGATCATGCCGTTACCTTGAGAAGATGGGCAGAACGGTCAGTCCCGGTAAAAAACATTCCGGATTATACCTGCAGTGAGGAGGAAAGTCTATGAACAAGGTGGTAGAAGAAACAGTAAAGAACATGATGCAGCCGGGAGAAAGAACCAAGGAGGATTACATCGGAGAAGACGGGCTTCTGTATTGTGGACAATGCCATGAACCGAAGGAGGCTTATTTCGATCAGGAGAAAGTTGGAGTTTTGGGAATAAAAAAACATCCGCGTGAATGTGAGTGCCGGAGGCAAAAGAGAAAAGAGGAGGAACAGTACTGGGAACAGCAGCGCCATGAAGCTGTAGTCAGAGAATTGAAGGAACATTGTTTCTCGGATAGATCCATGAAGGAATGGACATTTAAGAATGATAAGGGACTTTCCGAAAATACAGTGCTTGCAAAGTTTTATGTGAAAGACTGGGAAACAATGAAGGCCGAAAATACAGGCTACCTCTTCTGGGGAGCAGTGGGAACCGGGAAAAGTTTTCTGGCGGGCTGTATTGCCAATGCACTGTTGGAACAGGAGATAGAAGTACGTATGAACAATTTTGCGGAAGTGCTGAATGATCTGTCTGCTAATTTTTCAGAGAAGAACACATACATAAAAAATCTGTGCAGAGTTCCGCTGCTGATTCTGGATGATTTTGGAATGGAGCGGGGGACAGAGTACGGACTGGAACAGATCTATGCGGTGATCGACAGCAGATATCGGAGCGGGAAGCCTCTGATTGCGACGACCAATCTGACGCTGCAGGAGTTAAAGAATCCGCAGGATACAGCGCATGCCAGGATTTATGACCGGTTGTTGGAGATGTGCGTGCCGGTTCAGTTTAAAGGTGAGAGTTTTCGAAAACGTACGGCTCAGGAAAAGCTGGGGCGGATGCAGAAAAGAATAAAGGAGGAGATGAGGTAAATGAGACAGACAAAAGAAAGAGAGAGCAGCTGCCGTCTGGCAGTGGATATTGAAGGGCTGGCCGCTATGCTTTCCTGCGGACAGATGACTGCAAGGAAGATTGCGGAAGATGCGGGAGCCCGGATCACCATCGGCCGCCGGGTATTGTACTCCGTACAGAAAGTGGAGAAATACCTGGAAGCAATAGCGGAATAGAGGAATACGGATGTGCGTGGGGATGGTTTTGTGCTATACTTTTCATAGACAGGACAAGACCATTCCCCACAACAGGGAGGTGTGATTATTACAGAAGCAACAGTTCAGTACGCGCCATTCGCAAAACCGCACTACGTGCTAATGATGGCTGCCGCCATTGTTTTGCTCATTCACGGGCGCTCACCACATCTGGATGTCAGTCACCGGATTTTTATGCAAGCATAAATCCGTCTCCTGACACCAGATGGCTGAACTGTTCCAGAAAGGAATGGTTTTGTGGCAAGAAAAGACAATAGAGGAAGAAATCTGAGGACCGGGGAATCCCAGCGCAAGGATGGACTCTATATGTACCGGTATAAAGATGAACGGACTGGCAGACGCCTGGCCGTTTATTCTCCGGATCTGGCTGAACTCAGGAAAAAAGAAAAAGAGATTGAGAAAGACCAGAGCGAAGGAATTATGACCGATACCCAATGCAAGAACATGACTCTCAATGACCTGTTTGAGATCCACATGGATACCAGAAAGCTGGCAGAGAGTACACAGGCTAATTACAGAAGGATGTGGAACAGTCTTGTGAGGAATGAACTCGGACAGATGAAAGTGGTACAGGTAAGACCATCTCATGTACGCCTGTTTTATTCTCGGCTGAGCAAACAGAAATATTCCCACAGTACCATCAAGTTTCTCCATAATATGATCTTACCGAGCTTTGAGGTGGCTGTAGATGATGATATCATCCGGAAGAATCCGGCCAAGAGAACGCTGGGAGATTATGGAGAACCGGAAAAGAAACGCACCGCCCTGTCCTTTGACCAGCAGAAAAATCTGTTGAACTATGTAAAGAACAGTGAGGTATTCCATATCTATCTGCCGCTTTTGCAGGTGATGATCGGAACGGGACTCCGATGTGGAGAACTGATCGGTCTTACCTGGAAGGATGTAGATCTGAAGACCAGGACCGTATACGTGAATCATCAGCTGATCTATAAGAACTATGGAGACGGGTGTGATTTTCATGTGACCATGCCGAAGACAGAAGCCGGGATCCGGGAGATACCCATGAGCAAGATGGTGGCAAAAGCCTTTGAGACCCAGAGACGGCTGAATTTTCAGATGGGGATTCCCAGGGATGTGAAGATCGAAGGGCTTTCGAATTTCGTATTCATGAGCAGGAGCGGGCGTCCGATGATGCCCACTACCGTGAACTTTATTCTCCGGGATATTGTGAAGGCGTATAACGAGGAAGAAAATGAGCGGGCAAAGCGGGAGAGGAGAAAGCCGGAAGAGCTGCCTCATATTTCCGCCCATATTCTCAGACATACGGCCTGTACCCGGATGGCAGAGACAGATCTGGATATGAAGGTCGTTCAGTATGTGATGGGACATGCCAACATCAGTGTCACGATGGAAGTTTATAACCATATTACAGACCGGTCCAGGATTGAAAAAGAGATTGCGAAGATGGATCTGGTTCAGATCATGTGACTGGATTTTCAGTCTCTAAATCAGAGATTTTTGATCGCCTTGGAGTGAAAATTATGAAAATAATCGGATTTTTCTGCTTTTGATGGTGTAGTAAATTAACTCAGATTTCCTTGAATTTACAGGGGATTTTGGAGGTCCCCGATTCTGAAATTGGTGTAGAAATGGTGTAAAAATGGTGTAGTAAGCCATTTTTTGAAAAAATCAAAAATTTGGAAAGCCCGAAAAAGCCCGTAAAATCAAGCTTTTTTGAGGTTTTCCAAAAAAATTTTTAAAAAATTAGCACTCGCCCCTTGACAGTGCTAACAAACAAGTGCTATAGTACAACTAGAACAAAGGAAGAGGAACAAAAAGGAATCCAAAAGAGTTCCGGCAATTCCAAATCCGGTTCCCCTGAAACCAACATCCGAGATTACATCGAGGGTGCTGATAAGGCTGCGTAAGCAGTCCATAGATTATTTCAGAGATTCATATAAATGAAAGGAGAAATGACTTATGTTGATGCCTAGTATTTTTGGAGAGAATTTATTTGATGATGATTGGATGGATTTCCCGTTTGAGAGAAATTTCTGGGGAAAGAAGAATCCGTTGTACGGCAAGAATGCCAATAGAGTGATGAAGACTGATATCAGGGAGCATGATACAGGATATGAACTTGATGTAGATCTCCCGGGATTCAAGAAAGATGAGATCAATGTGGAGCTTGAGAATGGTTACCTGACCATATCCGCAGCAAAAGGTCTTGATAAAGACGAGCAGGATAAGAAAGGTAAATACATCCGCAAGGAGCGTTATGCAGGAGCAATGCAGAGAAGCTTCTATGTAGGTGATGAAGTTACACAGGAAGATATCAAAGCAAAATTCGAGGATGGTATCTTAAGACTGAGCATTCCGAAGAAGGATGCACAGGCTGTAGAGACGAAGAAGACCATCGCCATCGAAGGATAATGATAAGTTAAGATAAAGAAGGGCTCGGTGCCGGTAAGGCGCCGGGCTTTTCTTTGTTTCATAGAGTTTTTTTCTGCAGAGTACTTCCCTCTTTCCCATTTTCTGCTATAATGTTCTGGCGGTAATGAAAAAAGAGGGAATATAAGATGAAAAAAACAAATGATTTCGGCAGGGATTCTATACCCCTGCTCGTGCTGAAGATATCGGTCCCGTTTATGTTCGCACAGCTCGTAAATGTGCTGTACAGCATCGTGGACCGTATTTATGTGGGCAACATTCCGGTGACAGGGGCGGACGCGCTGGCAGGAGTGGGAGTATGCGCGCCTATTGTTACGCTGCTGTCGTCTTTCGGGACATTGTTCGGCATCGGCGGTTCTGTCCTGTTTTCGGTCAGGATGGGCGCCGGAGATGAAAAGAACGCCCGGAAGATTCTGGCGAACAGTTTTTCTTACCTGATCATTGTCTCGCTGGCGCTGACGCTGATTTTTCTTCTGACGAAAGAACAGCTCCTGAACTGGTTCGGCGCAAGCGATGTGACATTTCCCTATGCAGATACTTACATGACGATCTACACGGCGGGAACTTTCTTTGCGCTTTTATCCACGGGAATGAATTATTTTATCACGGCTCAGGGATTCCCGCTCCTCGGGATGACGACCACCCTGATCGGCGCGGTCATCAACATTATCCTTGATCCAGTGTTTATCTTTCTCATGGATATGGGTGTGGCAGGGGCTGCGGCCGCAACCGTGCTTGCCCAGATCTGCTCCTGTGCGTTTGTACTGTGTACGCTGCGTCGGAAGAAGATGCAGATCCGGCTGGGGCTTGTGAAGCCGGAACTCTCTGTGGGAAAACAGATTGTGAAGATCGGCTTTTCTCCGTTCCTGATTCTGGCGACCGACAGCATCATTATCATTGCGCTGAACGCGGTGCTCCAGTATTACGGCGGTGACGAGTACGGAGATACGCTGATCACGGCGGCGACGATCGTGCAGAGCTACATGCTCCTGATCACCTCGCCCATGCTGGGGATCACCGGGGGCTCCCAGCCTCTGATCAGTTTTAATTACGGGGCAAACAGGCCGGACCGGATCCGGAAGACATTTTTCTGGGTACTCATGCTGTGCTTCTGTTTTACGGCGGTCATGTTCCTTATTTCCAGATTCATGCCCCAGTATTTTGTGCGCATTTTTACAGATGAGCCGGAATATACAAAGCTTGCGGTATGGGGCATCAAAGTGTTTACACTGATGATCGTTCCGTTGAGTTTTCAGTATGTGATCGTGGACGGGCTGACTGCTCTTGGAATGACAAAGATATCCCTGAGCCTTTCTCTGCTCAGAAAAGGAATCTATTTCGGCGCGACATGTATTCTGCCGCTCTTATTTGTGGCGCGGGCTGCCTTCTATGCCGAGCCGGTGTGCGACGGGATAGCGGCGTGCCTCTCCTGCACAGTATTCTTCTTTATCTACAGAAAATATCTGCAAGGAGAGGGACGTCTTGGCGCAATTAAGCTGTAGCCCTTAGCTGTTTCTTGAAGATCGTACGGAAAATGAGACGTACAAGCGGCCCTACATAGAACACCTGGGCGCACAGTGCGAACGGGAAGTTCTGGACCAGCTTCATCAGCCAGTGCCCCAGAAGTTCCGGACAGAGTCCCATATGATAAACAGATACATACAGTGTCATCATGGGCGCCATCATGGATACCGTGAATCCGGCAGTGGCGAGAATGATGAAGACCGGCTTGTCCTCACCCGGTGTAAATACCCGGCGGACGAGCCGTTTTACGATCGGGGCGGCTATGTAGCGCTGTGCGATGAAAGCTCCGATCACCTCGACCCACATATGGGTCAGGGCGTAGCCGAAAGTGGCGAATGTGACGCCGCTTTCCAGTCCCGCGTTGTAGAATGTCATGACATACACAAAGATGAGTACCATGATACAGGTAAATGTAAGATCCTGAAATTTTGTCTGTGGCATTGTGATTCCTCCTCGTAACAATCCTGATTTTGCGGCAAAATAAAAGCAACGAACGGTATCAGACAACTGGACTTACGTTTCTGATACTGCTCGTTGCTTGTTCGCAAATTCATTTTATGTTTTCTAATGTAAATCGTCAGGGAATGTCCTGACAGGTAAGTATATTATCATAAATTCGACAAATTTTCAAAAGAATCTTTCAATCTTTTTCTGAAGAAAAGTTCCCACAGCGTCCGACAGACGGCGTATATTTTCAATACGCACAAAGTCATCACCGTAGATCCTGCGCGCGGCTTCTGAACTGCCATCTTCTCCGTTTAAGACGGCCATGACCTGTACGCCGGATTTCTTTAAGGCGCGCACTTCAGATGATGTGTCCCTGATCCCTGCCTCGCCGGAGTAGTCCCGGCTTAAAGGATGTCCTCCTGCACGGTCAGACGGGATTTTCCGGTCGTCATTCGGGCTGGCGTCCGTCAGGATAATGAGCAGCTTGTTCTTTGCGGGAGAGTCCTGCATCAGATGCCCTGCGCCTCTTAAGGCCAGTCCGTCGCGGTTCCATCCGGCGGCAAAATAGTCGAAGATCCGTCCGTCTTTATCCATTTCATCATAACCGCAGAACCGGCGGATGACAGTATAACCTCTGAGGCTTAAGAAAGAAGTGACCTGCACCGGGATCCGGCAGAGGTGCAGGCTGCGCGCGATCACATACGCCTGGGCTGCGATCGTCTCCTGGCTCTGCAGTCTTGATGCGGAGGCATCCAGCATCAGATCTACAGAAAAATCCGGCTGCTCTTCTTCAAATTTCTCGGTGAATATTCTCTCATCATTAAGATAAACGGCACGCCAGATCTTCTCCGATGCGATCCGGCCGTTCCGTCCCGCCACTCTCGATGGCTGCGGATATACTAACAGTGCGTTGCGGATCTGCTGTGACAGACGGGCAATGCAGTTTTCATAGAAATGAAGTCTTTCTTTATAGTGCGTCCGGTTCCGATCTGCCTGGGCCTGCGCTCCGCGGATGGTTTCGCGGATCTGTCCGTCACTGGCAGGATTCTTTGGCTCTTTTCCGGTCTGTACATCGATGCTTTCTTCTGCCTGGCGACGTCCGTCTGTAAAGTAGATATGACAGCCCTGATGTCTGCCTGAGCAAAGAAGCTGTTCAATCCGGCTGCTTTCTTCCGTGTTATACAGCGGCAGCCCGAAGCAGTTTTGGATATAAATGCGGTTGTTTTCTTCCTCTGCTGCCGTGAGCAGCCCTGCATTCCGGGACTTACGTGCCGTGATGATACCATTTCCTGAGCTGTCCCGGGAAAAGGTAAGATCTTCTGTCCGCATCATGCGGGAGGGAAGGATACGGGTGGAAAATGAGAAAAGCCTGTTTTTTAAAAGAAGCAGAAGAGAGTGCTCTGCCCGCCCGGGGCTGAAACGAAAATACCGGTGCAGGACGGAGTATGCATGGTCCGCAATCTGACGTGCGTCCCAGTCTCCGCTGAATGCCAGTTCCTGAAAAAGATTTTTCTCCCACGGATTTACAAGACCGGGTTCTTTCCCGAGGACTGTATTCCATCTTGCGGACTGGAGGGCGTAGACAAGACTGTTCTGTGCCATCCACTGCTGGCGGGACTTGGTGAACTGCTGCTCAAAGAATATTTCGGCGCAGGCATGACGCAGTTCGGAGAGGACAGGACGTTCCCTGACCTCACGCTCGAAGGCGCAGTTCTCCAGACCGATCCAGAGGATGCCGTCAAAGGTCTCCCTCATCAGTGAAGAGCCGGTCGTGTCAAAGAGTTCCTGCATGGTTTCGCGGTCATACCATTTCCGTACGTACCCTATGATGGAATCCATGTAGAGATCCGGCTGCCCGTTCTGCGTAAACGCCATAAATGCGGGCTCAAATCCATATTCGCCGGCTGCTGTCCATATGATGTTTAAAGCCCGCCTCCGTGCGGGGACGCCGTAGTCTGTGCTGCTCATTCTGATTCTGGCTCCTTCTGTGTTTTCCGTTTTTCCTCTCTGAGTTTCCCTCTCTGCTTTCCGGTATGCCGGACGGAAGAATATCAGTGAAATATAGTGTTTCTGTCCGCTTTCGGGGATATTCTTGAGGAGATGATGTCGCGGACAAGGGACTGCTCGTAGTCGTCAAAGGTCTTATTGGTGATTCCCATGTCGAGCGCTGAACGCGGCGGAAGACCGGCGCGGATCAGGCGGATAGCGTCCAGAAGTCCCCGCAGATCAAGGACTTTCGGCGTCAGCTCTCCGTTCCGGCATTTCCTGTCGATATCGGCAAACAGTCCGGAGAATTGTCCGGTGAACTGCCGGTTCATATCCGGAAATTCGCGCCGGAGCAGTTTCTCCAGATTTTCCTGTGTGATCTCCGGCATATGGATCACCATAAAACGGGAGGCAAGGGCTTCATTTAATTCGCGTGTGCCGGCATAGCCGTAATTCATTGTCGCAATAAAACGCGCCGCGTCATGCACCCGGATTGTGTCGTAGCCGGGCACATTGATCACACGGCGGAAGTCAAGGACCGAGTGAAGGACCGCCAGGGCTTCATTGCGCGCCATATTGATCTCGTCCAGTATGCAGAAACCGCCCTGAACCGCGCACTGACAGATCGGGCCGGGGCGGAATACGACCTGCCCGTCCCGGAACGTATCGGTTCCGATCATATACGACGCGTCCATATTGATATGAAATGATACATTGTAAGAGGGGCGCCCGAAGAGAGCGGCGAGATTCTCAGCGAGGACATTCTTGCCTGTCGCCTTAGAACCTGCCAGCAGAAGATTCTCTCCGCAGAGAAGCGCCTCGGCCGCCTGCTCCCATACTTCCTTCCCATAATATACATAACGCGGGCGGACGCTCAGGGCTCCCTCCGGAGACGGATGTTCCCGCCGGAAGTCCTCGATCCCCTTTATGATATGTTCATCGACGTGTTCTTCTCTTAAAAAATCAAGCATAGTTCTTACCTCTGATCTGGATTAGCGGTATAAACCCTGTGTAACAGGGCGAAGCGGTGTAATCGCTTCGGATCACGTTCTTCGCGATCATTACGTCGATCATTATACCATAATTCCCTGTATTATTTTGTGCAGTATTACATCTTGTATCATTTTCCGCACCTTTATATAATAGGATTACTTACCTGCAGTGTCCGCTCCGGGCAGGATCTTTTGCAGGCGTGATGGAATTGAGGAATTCTATTTTTTTCAGGAGGCTTATTCAGCCGGTTTTCAGCAGGGATATCAGTGGTTGCAGGAACACACGAAAGAATTTATAATAAGGAGGAAAAATGAACATCAGAAAACTGAAAAAGAGAAATGCGAGAAGGCAGTATGAACACAGAGTTAACCGCAAGTATAAAGATTCCCTGTTCCGAAAGATATTTTCGGACAGAAAAGATCTGCTGGATCTCTACAATGCTCTGAATGGCACGCAGTATACAGATGAAGAAGAACTGACCGTCACAACATTGGAAGATGTGATTTATATCTCGATAAAAAATGACGTTTCTTTTCTGCTTGGCGGTACGATGAATCTGTACGAACATCAGAGCTCTTACAATCCGAATATGCCAATAAGAGGGCTGATGTATCTCGCAAGGCTGTACCAGAACTACATCGACGACTGTGAGATCAATGTGTTCAGTCCGGTGTTAAAACATCTGCCCAGCCCTAAATTTATCGTATTTTATAACGGATCGAAGGATGAGCCGGACCAGAAGCTCCTCAGACTGACGGATGCGTTTGCAGAAGAGGGGGCACCCGAAGAATCATGTCTGGAGTGCTGTGCAACAATGCTGAATATCAACTACGGGCATAATTATGAATTGATGGAGAAATGCAGACGGCTTGAAGAGTATTCCGTATTTGTGGCAGAGGTGCGCAAGGCGCTGGAAGAAGGCGGCGATCAAAGGCAGGCAGTAGACGATGCGATTGATATCTGTATCGAAAAGGGAGTACTGCGGGATATACTGATCAAAGAAAGGGCGGCGATTATGAATATGGTATTATCATGTACAGAGAAACAATATGATAGACTCGTCCGGAAAGAATTAGAACAGCAGGAAAAACGGATAAAGGAGCAGGAAGACAGAATGCGCCGGCAGCAGGGGCAAATCGAGGAGCAGGACAGTCAAATGCGCCGGCAGCAGGAGACGATCCGGGATCAGGAGCGCCTTCTTGAGTTAAACCGTATCCTGGTCCGGGAAAGGAAGTACGATCTTCTTGAGCAGATACAGGATGATCCTGCACTGTGCGAAGAGCTGATGGTTCAGTATGGAGTATAAACACAACAAAGGAGAGACATCATGATCAAAGTAATAGCGAGTGATATGGACGGCACCCTTCTGGGAGACGATCACAAGCCGGCGCCGGAGACGCTGGCAGCGGTGCAGAGGGCATGTGATTCCGGGATCCGTTTTATGATAGCAACGGGGAGAAACTTCCCGGGGGCAATGGCTGAGTTAAAAGATTGCGGACTGGTATGCGATTATATCGTGAGCAGCGGAGCCGAGGTGAGAAATCCGCGGCAGCAGGTCGTTGCTGTACATCCGATCAGCATGGAACTGTGCCGGACAATCTATGAAGAGATAAAGGAATATCCGATCTCGGTTACTTTCTGTACGGATGGAAATGACTATAAGATCGGAACGCCCGAGGAGATCGAGGAGAGTCTGATGCTTCAGATGCATCTTTTCTTCTCGGATCTTCCCAGGGAGGAGCTGGTGCAGACGGAGACATATCAGCGTATTATAAGATCGACGAAAACGGTGTCTGATATGGATGAGCTGGAAGCTGCGAAAGTTCCGATTTACAAATTGTTCCTTTATTCTGAGGATAAGGGAATGCTGGGCGAGCTGAAGCAGAGACTGGAGCAGAACAAAGAGATTGCAGTAGCCTCTTCATTCCCTACGAATCTTGAGATCACGGATGTCAGAGCACAGAAGGGGCCGGTGCTCAAAGAGTATATTGAGTCGCTCGGGTACACCATGGATGAAGTGATGGCGCTGGGGGACAGCCTGAATGATCTCTCCATGATAGAGATGGATTTCGGCGCAACGGTGGCTATGGCAAATGCAGAACCCGAGGTAAAGGACGCCGCAAAGTATATTACAAAGTCTAATACGGAGTTCGGCGTGGCGTATGCCATCGACCGTCTGCTGGAGAACCAGAGAGCAGAAGAGAGCTGAAACAGGGGCGGACAGCCCTTGCCATCAGGAGGGATATCACGTATAATATCCCCCATGGGAACGGAGCAGGCTGGTCCTTATGCAAGCATAAACCATCCCACTCCTTCCCGATGGCTGAACTTTTAAATAAAAAAGACAAAAGAGTTGGTATAAAAATGAGATTAAGAAGTAAATTAGCGATCAGAGCCGCGAAACTGACGAGCATTCTGATCAAAAAGATGAAAAGAGGAAGCGGGGTTACACTTCCGGGATATGTAGCCCGCCGGATCGACCCCAATATTTTAACCGCCATGGCGGAACAGGTCAGGGGCAAGATCATTGTTACCATGGGAACAAACGGGAAGACGACGACCAATGCGATCCTGTGCAGGGCGCTGGAGTCTGAGGGCCATAAAGTGATCATCAACCGGACCGGAGCGAATATGCTCAACGGCATTATTTCGGCGTTTGTTCTGGCTACAGACAGAAAAGGAAAGCTGGATGCGGATTTTGCATGCATCGAAGTGGATGAAATCTCTTCGGTCGGCGTACTTCCGAAGCTTAAACCTGACTGTGCGCTGCTCACAAATATTTCTAGAGACCAGCTGGACCGTTTCGGTGAAGTGGATATTACTTATAACAAACTGCTGACCGCTGTAAAAAGTGTTCCGGATACGACGCTGATCATCAACTGCGATGATATTCTGTCTTATTCTCTTGCGGAAGAGAGCGGAAACAAGTTTGTGACATGCGGCATCAGCGAACAGATCTTTGATGACATTTCCCGTTCTGAGATACGTGAGAGCATCTTCTGCCGCAAATGCGGAAAGAAGCTGGAATATAAATTCTTCCATTACGGACAGCTCGGCATCTACCACTGTCCGAACTGCGGATGGGAGCGGCCGGAACCGGATTACACGGCTCAGAATATTGAGCTGCAGGATGAAGTGTATTCTTTTGACCTTGACGGAATGCATATCGATTCCACTGCGCGCACGCCATACAATGTCTACAATACCCTTTCGGCTTATACGGCTCTGAAGACGATGGGGGCGGGATACGCCGGATTCAAAGACATGATCGAGGCTTTTGATTACGGCAATAACAGAGAGAGTATTTTTACGATCGACGGCGCGAGAGTGCAGCTGCATCTGGCAAAGAATCCTATCGGATTCCAGCAGAAGATTTCTCTTGTGCTCAAAGATGAAAAGCCGAAAGATATTATTATCCAGATCAACGATACGGCTCAGGACGGCCGGGACATATCCTGGCTGTGGGATGTGGACTTCCAGTATCTTGCAGACAGCAATGCAAGCCGGATCATCACGGCGGGAACACGGCGTTATGATATGGGGCTTCGACTGAAATACGAGGATATTCCCTGCGAGACGACGACGGATCTGAAAGCGGTCGTGGAGGACTGCGCGAAGAACGGCACGAAGAACCTGTATGTGATCGTGAACTATTCCGGTCTGTACCGGACCAACCATATGCTGGCAGAGCTGGAGAAAGGAGGCGCGGATAAGTGATGAAACTGACGATCGGACATTTATACCCGGATCTTCTGAACCTGTACGGCGACAGAGGCAATATCCAGTGCTTCCGCAAAAGACTGGAATGGCGCGGGATCGAAGCGGAAGTAATCCCGTTCCTGTCGGGAGATGAGATTGACTTTACGAAGCTTGATATCGTTCTGCTCGGGGGCGGCTCCGACAGAGAGCAGGAACTGGTCTGCGGATTCCTGCAGAATATCAAGGATGACTTCAGAAATTATGTGGAGGACGGCGGCGTCGTGCTGGCAGTGTGCGGCGGCTACCAGCTCCTCGGAAAGTACTATAAAACAGACAAGAAGACGATAGAGGGACTGGGCGTGCTCAATATTACGACAGACTGGGAGCCGGAGCGCCTGATCCGCGACATTGTGCTGGACAGCCCTCTGTTTGACCGTCCGGTAGTGGGATTTGAAAATCACGGGGGACGCACGGAGATCGGAGACCACACTCCTTTCGGGAAGGTGACCTACGGTTTCGGAAATAACGGGAAATCCGGATATGAGGGCGTTATATATAAAAATGTGATCGCCACTTATCTGCACGGACCGCTCCTGCCGAAGAACCCGCATGTGTGCGATTATCTTCTGGAGCGCGCGTTGAAGAGAAAATACGGTGAAGACGCGGTGCTGGAGCCGCTGCCGGATGAAATGGAGAAAAAAGCGAATGATTATATCGTAGAACGGTATAATGATAAGAAATACATCTTAAAAGAGACGATCAAACGTCACACCTGATGTTGAGTAACAGTTCAGCCATGGAATGGCGCGGGCTGAACTGTTAAGATTTCCGGAAAAGGCGGTGGAGATATGGGACGGACTTATGTGATGTCCGACATTCATGGAATGGCGGATCTTTTCAAACGGATGCTTGAGCAGATCGGATTCAGTGATGAGGATACCCTGTATATTCTCGGGGATATGATCGACAGGGGACCGGATCCTGCGGGAATTCTGGATTTTGTTATGTCCCATAAGAATGTGATCGCCTTAAGAGGAAATCACGAGGACGGCTTTGCGGAATGGTATGATAATGTGGAAGATAAAGTACAGCAGAGGTATTACTATAATACGTATGATGTGCTGATGGACTGCGAAGTGACGAGAAAAAAGATCCCGGAATATGTGAGTTTCATGAAAAGGCTTCCGCTGTATAGAAAATTAAAGATGAATGGGAACTGTTATCTCATGGCACATGCCTCTACAGAGGAGATCCTGCGCGTGTGGAAGCGGAAGGAACGGCTCATATGGGATACGTCGCTGATCGACCGGCAGAGAGGGATACCGGGATATGTCTCAATTGTGGGCCATGTCCCGACTTTTATTATACGGGGATACCCGAGAGAACCTGCCGCTATCTGGCACAGTACGGACGGACGTCTTATAGATATGGACTGCGGAGCCGTATTCGGGGATATGGGCGGAAGGCTCGGCTGTCTGTGTCTTGACACAGGAGAGGAATATTATGAAAGTTCATTACAGGATCATAGATGACGGAATCGAGATCGTGCGGTGCTTCGGGGCGGATCCGGAGATCGTGATCCCGGAAGTGATCGACGGCAGAACGGTAAAGCGTATGGCTCCATACGCTTTTTCCGCGAGAAAGGATCATGAGGATGAGGACGTCCTTGTCTTTTCGACAGAGGAAGACCGTATGTTCCGTGACACAGAACAGCTTCTGGCCGGTGAGCTGGTGGAGAGCGTAAATCTGCCGGATACGATGGAAGAGCTTGGACGTTATATTTTTTATGGCTGTCGGAACCTGAGGAAACTCGGGTTCTCGGACCGGTTGAAAAATATCGGGAGCGGTGCGTTTACCGGCTGCCGTAATCTGTCCGATCTGTCTGTCCGGCTTCTGGATGGAAACCGTTCCTGCGTGCCGGAAATTCTTGGAGATCTGTGGCAGCGGATCGATGTGACTTTTTATGGGGGCGCCAAATATGGAGACGGCAAATATGGAGCCGGCGAAGGCAGGGAACAGGATAAAATATCAGCCAGGCTTGTATTTCCCGAACACTATGAGGAAGCCGTGGAAAACACGCCGGCTCGTATCCTTTTTACACAGCATCACGGGTCCGGAAATAATTACAGGCAGTGTTTTTACAACAAAGAGATAGATTTCCGAAAGTATGACAGTCTGTTTTATTCGGCGCGGGCACAGGATAAAACAGATGTGATCACGGATCTTGTATTTTCGAGGCTGATGTATCCGGCCGGACTGACCGAAGAGGCCCGGAAGGCATATGAGGATTATATCAGAGAACATGCGGCGCAGGCGTCGGAGTATCTGATAAACGTGGAAGATATGGCGGCGCTGAAGGAATTTTCCGAAAGAAGCTTCTGGACGGCGCAGACTCTGGCCGGAGCGGTGGATTATGCGGCTTCGCACGGAAAACGGGAGATTCTGACTTTTCTTATGGATGAAAAGCATCGCCTGTTCCCGGAGAAAAAGAAAAAATATGAACTGTGAGACAGCGGGGAAGGCAGCAGTAAAAAATGATAGAAAGAACATTGCGCGGGACAACAGATAAAATAGAAGAAAGAACGTCAGAACAGGCGGCGCGGAGGCTGCAGCAGATCGGCAGGGAGATCCTTGGAATCTGCCGGGACGAGCTGTATTTTTCCATGCGGTTTCTGGACGTGGCGCTGAGCAGTTTTGTCTATACGATGGATGCGGGGGTAAGTCCTTTCGGGACAGACGGGTATCATATGTATTTTCATCCCCGGGAGCTGGGCGGGCTGTACCGGGAGAACAGGATCCTTGTAAACAGAGGCTACCTTCATATGGTCCTGCACTGCATCTTCCGCCATATCTGGAAGACGGGCGGGAACAGAGGCTCTGCAGGCGGCGGGGCGGAGGATGGCAAGAGGCTCTGGAATCTGGGCTGTGATATCGCTGTGGAACATATTATCGACGGGTATGATCTGCGCCCGGTGCGGTTTTCCAGAAGTCTGCTCCGGCGGGAGACATACCGGAAGCTGGAACTATCCGGACATGTGCTCAACGCCGAGAGAGTATGCAGCCTGCTGTCCGAGTGGGAACTGACGGAGAAAGAATTCAACATGCTGGAAGAAGAGTTCCGTGTGGACGACCACAGGTATTGGGAAAAGGATGACCGGAAAAGGCCGCCGGATCAGCAGATGCAGCAGAAATGGAAAGATATCGATGAAAAGATGGAGACAGATCTGGAGACATTTTCCAAAGAGGCATCGGAGAAAAACGGAGATTTTCTGGGCGGTCTGCGTGTGGAGAACAGAGAGCACCATGATTACAGGGAGTTTTTGAGAAAATTTTCCGTATTCCGAGAAGAGTTGAAAGCTGATCCGGATACATTTGACTACGGCTTTTACAGTTACGGCATGTCACTGTATGGGAATATGCCGCTGATCGAACCGCTTGAGACCCGGGAAGAACACCGGATCGAGGAATTCGCTGTTGTGATCGATACTTCCATGTCCTGTTCCGGCGAGCTGATCCGGAAGTTTTTAGAAGAGACATACAGTGTCCTGACGGAAAATGAAAGTTTCTTCCAGAAGGTGAATATCCACATCATACAGTGTGACGAGAAAGTGCATCAGGACGTGAAGATAACCTCTGAGGAAGAACTTGAGGATTACATGGAACATTTTCAACTGTACGGCGAGGGTGGCACCGACTTCCGCCCTGCCTTTGAATATGTGGAAGAACTGCGGCAGAACAGAGAGTTTACGGATCTGAAAGGCATGATCTATTTTACGGACGGATACGGGATCTATCCGGAGAGAATGCCGGCGTGGCGGACCGCGTTTGTTTTTCTGGAAGAGGATTACCGGGATGCGGATGTGCCGCCGTGGGCGATCAGACTGATTTTAAACGAACAAGATCTTTCCGTTTACAGCCGTGACGGAAAAATACAGGAGGAACATTTTGGATATTAAACGTGCAAAACAGGAGATTAAAGATGCCGTGGAGGCATATCTTTTAAAGGACGCCTTCGGGGAGTATCAGATTCCCGCGATCAGGCAGAGACCGATCCTTCTTATGGGACCGCCGGGAATCGGAAAGACGCAGGTTATGGAGCAGATAGCGAAAGAGATGAGGATCGGACTGGTATCTTACACGATCACCCACCACACGAGACAGAGCGCGGTGGGCCTGCCGTTTATCCGGGAAAAGGAGTACGGAGGCAGGACATATTCTGTGACCGAATATACGATGAGTGAGATCATAGCGCCTGTCTATGACAAGATGGAGCAGACCGGAAACAGTGAGGGGATTCTGTTCCTCGACGAGATCAACTGCGTCTCTGAGACGCTGGCGCCGGCTATGCTCCAGTTTCTTCAGGGAAAGACGTTCGGCACTCATAAACTGCCGGACGGCTGGATCATCGTAGCGGCGGGCAATCCGCCGGAGTACAATAAATCTGTGCGTGAGTTTGATGTTGTTACGCTGGACCGTCTGAAGAAGATTGATGTAGAGGCGGATTTCCCCGTGTGGAAAGAATATGCCTACCGTCAGGGAATCCATCAGGCGGTGATCTCTTATCTGGATGCGCGCAGGGAGAATTTCTGCCGCATTGAAAATACAGTGGACGGGAAGCGTTTTGCCACCGCCAGAGGATGGGAAGACCTCTCGCGGCTGATCCAGGTCTATGAGATGCTGGGCAAGACGGCGGACAGGGAAGTGATCTTCCAGTATATCCAGCACCGGACGATAGCAAAGGACTTCGCAAATTATCTGGAACTCTACTATAAATACAAGACAGATTATAACGTCGGAGAGATCTTGAATGGAAAGTGGGATCCGGTGACCCTTCAGAAGATACAGGCTGCGGCCTTTGACGAGCATCTGAGCATCATCAGTCTGTTAAACGGCAGGCTCGGAAGTCTGTTTCAGGAGTGCTTTCTTCAGGATGCGTATGTGGCGAAATTGTATGAATACCTGATCTATTATCGTGACAATCAGGCAATCATGATGCTGGACGATGTGCGCGCCATGGCGGAGAAAGATCTGGAAGACCAGAAAAGAGCAGAACTGCTCACCCGCGAACAGGAGCAGATTCTCAACCGCGTGATCGGGACATTGAACAGGTTTGCACTTGAGGTGAAAGGAGAAATCTTTGTCGGCGACGGTGTACTGGATGAAGTAAGAGAAATGTTCGGGCAGGAGAGAGAAGAACTTGACCGGATGACGGAAGAGACATCGGACGCTCTTGACAATGCATTCCGTTTTCTGGAAGATGCGTTCGGAGAGAGCCAGGAGATGGTAGCCTTTGTCACGGAGCTCAACGCGAACTATTACAGTGTATGGTTTATCAATGAGAACGGGAATGATCTGTATTTCCGGCATAATAAAGGGCTGTTATTTGAAGAGCGGCATGAGAACGTGATAAGGCAGATGGAAGAAGCGGAAAATATGTTCAATAATGCGCTGAAATCGTGACAGGGCAGCTCCGCATTCGGAAAACCATACGGATGTGCTTCCTGTGACGGAACTGTTTTTGCAATATAGACATGACATATGATATAATGATTGCGCTAAGCGCAATCATTATAACTTTGGCGTTTGATATTATGAAAGTGAGGTCATTGCGATGGATGTAAGGCAGATGAGAAATGAGGCTCTCGGGAAACGTATCGTAAAGGCGCTTGAGTCGAGAAATATGGAGGCTTATTACGCGGCCGACAAGGAAGAGGCTGTCAAGAAAGCTCTTGAACTGATCGCGGAAGGGAGCACGATCAATATGGGCGGTTCGGCGTCTGTACGCGAGGTAGGACTGATCGACGCCATCAATGCAGGGAATTATGTGTTCTATGACAGGGATAAAGCTGCGACACCGGAGGAAAAACAGGAGATAGCCCTGAAAGCATTTACCTGCGACTGGTTCCTCGGAAGCGTAAATGCCATGAGCGAGGACGGTGTGTTTGTAAATATCGACGGCAATGCAAACCGTGTGGCAGCATATGCGTTCGGGCCGAAGAACGTCCTTCTGATCGTCGGGATGAACAAGATCGTAAAGACGGAAGAGGACGCCATGCACAGGGCAAGAAATGAGGCGGCACCTATCAATACGCAGAGATTCGGCATTGATACACCGTGCGTGAAAAACGGAAGCTGCTTTGACTGTAAGAGTCCGGACTGTATCTGCTGTCAGATCATGGTCACAAGATTCAGCAGGATACCGAAGCGTTTCAAGATTATTCTTGTAGATGACAATCTCGGCTTTTAGTGAGAGAGAAAGGATTTATTGCAATGGGAACAGACAGAGAAAAGAAAGCCGCTGCTGACAGGAGGAGACGCCGCAGGCACAGCAGACGGAGCAGCCGCCGGAGAGCACCGGACGAGGTACAGACGATATCAGCCGGCGGTGGCACCAGAAATAGAAAAATATCAGATTCCCGCACTGCGGTCAGAAGCAGCAAAAAAAAGAAACAGAAACGGGCAACGTTCGATATCCTTTCCGGCACGATCCTTATTGTGGCGGTCTGTGTCTTTGTATTTTCGCTCTATCAGCTTGTGATGATGCTGATTCCGTATCATACCGGCGGAAAGGAGTATGAGGAAATTCAGGATCTGGCAATTTCGGCGGACAGTGACGGTACCGGGTTCTCTGTCGATTTTGACGCGCTCCTGGAAATCAATCCGGATACGATCGCGTGGATCAGGTTCGATGAACCGTCCATTATCAATTATCCTGTGGTAAAGAGTGCGGATAATAATGAATATCTCACAAAGACATTTGCGGAGAATGACAATAAACTGGGCGCAATCTTCATGGATATGAGGAACAGCAGCGATTTTTCCGACAGAAATACCATTATCTACGGACACCATCTCAATGTGAGTCCGGATATGTTCTCGCGTCTTCACCTGTATGAGGATGAAGAATTCTGTAAAGAACATCCTGATTTTTACATCTATACACCGGATGGAAAGGTGAGAACTTATACAGTATTTTCAGCGGGGGTTGTAAATGCGGCGGCGGACAATTATGATATTGAATTCGCTTCTGATGAAGAGTTTGAGCAGTATATAGAGCTCTGCCGTGAGTCTTCTAACTATCAGGTAGATGTGGATGTAAACGCGCAGTCACAGATCCTAAGTCTCTCGACCTGTACCGGTGACCAGAGAGATGAGCGTTTCCTGCTGCAGGGAGTACTCACTGCGGTTGACTAGCGGTTATTCTATATTGTGATTCTATATGAATCGCGCACAGCGGAAAGGAAATAAATATGGCGGACAGATTTGACGTGGGGGATATCATCAGGATGAAAAAGCCTCATCCATGCGGGAGCAGCGAGTGGGAAGTCCTGCGGACGGGCGCGGATTTCCGTCTGAAGTGCATGGGATGCGGCCATCAGATCATGGTATCGAGAAAACTGGTGGAGAAGAATACAAGACAGATTACAAAGAAGGCGCAGCCGGACGGCGGCGTGCAGTGACAGAAGACAAGGGGGCTTATAGGATGAGAGTCCTGATTATAGACGGACAGGGCGGCGGTCTCGGACGCCAGCTTGTGGGAGCTGTAAAAGAATATGATCCCGGCATTGAAGTGCTGGCCGTGGGAACGAACAGCGCCGCCACCAATGCAATGCTCAGGGCAGGAGCGGATCAGGCGGCAACCGGGGAAAATTCCGTTGCCGTTGCCTCGAAAAAAGCGGATGTGATCATGGGACCTGTCGGAATCGTGATCGCGGACTCCATGCTGGGGGAGATTACCCCGCGTATGGCCGTGGCGGTAGGACAGAGCAGTGCAAAGAGAATCTTGATTCCCGTGAATCTCTGTGATAATATTGTCGTGGGCGTTTCCGACGCGTCCATGGGAAAAAATGTACAGAATGCAGTGGAAGCACTGGCGCGCTTTACTCAGGAGATCAGATAAAATCATTAAAAACCGTAACGGCAGGAAGCCGGCGGAAACGGCAGAAGCCGCTGTGATCGGTCTGAGGGGCATCAGCGTCTGCGCGGAATGGAGGCGTGAAACAATCCGCGTGTATGACAGAGGGGAGTATTACCCCGGCATTATATTGATCTATATATGAGATATCAGGAAGGTATCTGCTTTCGGAAGAGGGCGGGTACTTTCTTTTTTGTGCGATAAGCCCGGAGAGCGGCCGCATGGGTGGTCAGGCTTGCCTGAAGACCCATGTGGACATTTGACGGGCAACGGTCAGCGAGGAACGTGGTTCCGAGCTGAGCGGTACAGCGAACAGCGTGCGCTGTACAAACGGACATTTGGCGAGAGGAGTGAAGATATGACGCTAAAAGATTTTTTTGAACAGGTGCCGAAAGCGGCGGCCGCGTTTTCCGGAGGGACGGACTCGGCGTTTGTACTCTGGGCGGCCAGGGAGTATGGCTGTGACATTCACGCCTATTATGTGAAGACCGATTTTCAGCCTGAATTTGAACTGGAAGACGCAAGGCGTCTGGCAGAAGAACTGGATATTCCCATGACCGTAGTGGATATGGATATCCTTTCTGTGCCCGAAGCGGAAGAAAACGGACCGGAGCGCTGTTATTACTGTAAGCGGGCTATTTTTACACGTCTGCGGGAAGCAGCGCAGGCCGGCGGATATTCTGTCATTCTGGATGGGACGAATGCATCGGACGACGCAGGAGACCGACCGGGTATGCGGGCGCTGCGTGAACTGGAGGTGCGTTCCCCGCTGAGAGAGTGCGGGCTTACAAAAGCAGAGGTGAGAAAACGGTCCGAAGAGGCAGGGCTTTTTACATGGAAGAAGCCGGCGTATGCATGTCTTGCCACGCGTATTCCCACCGGGACGCGGATCAGGACCAGAGATCTTGAAAGAGTGGAGCAGGCGGAGAACGCTATGTCTGAACTGGGTTTCCGGGATTTCCGTGTGCGTCTGTACGGAGACGGGGCGCGGATTCAGGTTACGGGAGACCAGATGCATCTTGCCTTGAAGAAGAGAAAACAGATCTGTGACAAGCTGGGCGGCCTGTTCCCGGCGGTGCTGCTTGATCTGGATGAAAGAAAGCCGTCGGACTAAGCACCCTGATCTGACAGTGGAAAAGAATCACAGAAAGACTTATATGCGGACAATATCAGAGGATAGATAAGGAGATTCGGTATGGATAATAAACGTGATATTCTACAATTGCTGCGGAGTGTGGCAGACGGGACGACTTCGCCGGAGGATGCGCTCCTGAACTTAAAAGAGGAACCTTTTGAGGATCTGGATTATGCCAAGATAGATTACCACAGGAGCATACGGCAGGGAGCGTCCGAAGTGATCTACGGCGCCGGAAAGACTCCGGAACAGATTAAAGGAATCGTCACCGCCATGGGAGAACGGGGGTGCCGGAACATACTTGTCACGCGGATCGGTCAGGAAGCCGCGGACATTCTGCGCAGGGCAGTGCCGGCAGAGTATTATCCTCTTCCCAAGCTTGCCGTCGCCTATCCGGAGGAACAGGAACACCGGGGCAGTATTGTAGTGGCTACCGGAGGCACGAGCGATATTCCGGTTGCGGAAGAGGCTGCACTGACTGCGGAGACCATGGGAAATAAAGTCACCCGTCTCTACGATGTAGGGGTGGCGGGGCTCCACCGCCTGCTCTCGAATCTGGATCCGCTCATGAGCGCCCGATGCGTTGTGGCAGTGGCGGGAATGGAAGGCGCGCTTGCATCGGTGATCGGCGGCCTGGCGGACTGCCCGGTGATCGCGGTGCCTACAAGCGTGGGATACGGCGCAAGCTTCGGAGGGCTGTCAGCTCTTCTGTCCATGCTCAACTCCTGCGCGTCCGGCTGCAGTGTCGTGAATATAGATAACGGCTTCGGAGCGGGATATCTGGCTAGTATGATCAATCAGATGGAAGGGATAAAGGAGGACTAAGATACATGAGAACACTTTATATAGAATGCAATATGGGAGCGGCGGGCGATATGCTCATGTCCGCCCTGTATGAGCTGATGGATGAAACGCAGAAAGAAGAGTTCCTGAAACGTATGAACGGACTGGGGCTGCCCGGCGTCAGCATCATACCCCGCGAGGCAGTTACATGCGGCATATCCGGCACACATATGGAGGTAACCGTATATGGAGAGGAAGAACATGAGCTGGGAGACGATCATGCCGGGCTGCACGGAGACCATCACGGTCATGAACACGGGGAAACGCTCCATGGCTGTCACGGACATGGACATGGGGAAATGCACGGCAATCATCACGGACATGAGCATGGCGGAACGCATCCCGGCCATCATCATGCGGATCCCCTGCACATTGCGGAGCTGATCGCCGGCCTGGATCTGCCGGAGGAGGTGCGTGCCAATGCGGGACAGATCTACGATGCGATCGCGGGCGCTGAGGCGAAAGCCCATGGCTGCCCGGTAGAACAGGTACATTTCCATGAGGTGGGCGCGCTGGATGCGGTAGCTGACGTCACGGGGGTGTGTTATGCCATATATCTGCTGAAACCGGAGCGGATTGTGGCCTCTCCTGTCCATGTGGGGAGCGGAACTGTGCGCTGCGCCCACGGAATTATGCCGGTGCCGGCGCCGGCCACGGCAAATCTGCTGGCGGATGTGCCGATGTACGGCGGCAGCATCCGGGGAGAACTGTGTACACCTACAGGTGCGGCATTGCTTGTACACTTTGCTGACAGCTTTGGCGATATGCCGGTCATGTCGAAAACGAGCGTGGGCATTGGCGTGGGCACGAAGGAGTTTGAGCAGGCAAACTGTGTGCGGGTGTTTCTGGGTGAAGCACAGTCAATGAAAGAAACGGATGAAACTGAAACCGCAGGAGAAACCACAGAGAAGCAGTTCAAAGACGCGGCTGCGGGAAACGGACGTATTGCGGAGTTAGTGTGCAATATCGATGATATGACGCCGGAAGCCCTTGCATTTGCCACGGCCAGGCTGATAGAGCTCGGCGCTCTGGATGCGTATACAGTGGCGGGCACTATGAAGAAGGGGCGCCCGGGCTGGGAGCTTACAGTGCTCTGTGAGACGGACCGGACCGATGAGACGGCGAAGAATATTATGAGAGAGACAACGACCAACGGAGTCAGGGTGCGGATCTGTGAGAAATATTTTCTCACGCCCGGTATCGAAAGGATACATACAGAGCGAGGTAAAGTGCGCATCAAGACGGCGGAGGGCTTCGGGATCCGCCATGAGAAGCCGGAATATGAGGATACGGCAGCCTGTGCGCGAAAGGCTCAGATACCTTACAGGGAAGCGTATGAACAGGCGTTGATGCTCAGAAAGGAACAGACCGGGAAAACAAAGCAGGGAGGAGAACAGTAATGAGAAAGCGGTGGATTCCTTTATTGCTCGTACTGGCCATGACAGCATCAGTCCTTGCCGGATGTCAGGGGGGCAATTCGGAAAAGCAGTCGGCAGTACAGCAGCGGATGGCGGACTCTTCTGTAGTGATCGCCATGGATCCCAACTCCGAGCCTGAGGCAGGATTCGACCCGGCTTATGGCTGGGGCGCGGGAGAGCATGTCCATGAACCGCTGATCCAGAGTACGCTTCTGGTGACAAATACAGACCTGACGATAGGATATGATCTTGCGACAGACTACACAGTCAGTGAAGACGGTCTGACATGGACAGTGACGATCCGCGATGACGTGAAGTTTACCGACGGGGAGCCGCTGACCGCGGAAGATGTGGCGTTTACATATAATACGGTAAAAGAATCCAGCTCAGTCAATGATTTTACCATGCTGGATTATGCGGAGGCCATAGATGAGACGACGGCTGTCTTTCATATGACACGTCCGTTCTCCATCTGGCCTTATACGATGGCAATCGTGGGAATCGTGCCGGAACACGCTTACGACAGTGCGTCTTACGGTTCCAATCCTATTGGTTCGGGCAGGTACATCCTGAAGCAGTGGGACCGGGGGCAGCAGGTGATCCTTGAGGCGAATCCGGATTATTACGGCGAAGCGCCGCAGATGAAACAGGTCACTATCCTGTTTATGGAGGAGGACGCGGCATTTCTCGCGGCTCAGGCAGGAGAGGTGGATCTGGCATATACATCGGCCACGTATTCGGATCAGGAGATTGACGGATATGAGCTCGCCGCATATGCAAGTGTAGACAACAGAGGCTTTAACCTTCCGGCTGTGGAAGAGAGCACGGACTCTGAAAGCCGCACAGTGGGAAATGACTTTACCTCCGATGTGCTGGTCCGCCGCGCTGTCAATATCGGCATTGACCGGCAGGAGATGATCGACAATGTGTTAAACGGATACGGAAGTCCGGCATACAGTGTCTGCGACCGGCTTCCATGGTACAATGAAGCCTCGGAAGTAGAGTATGATCCCGAGGGAGCGGCGGCGCTGCTGGATGAGGCGGGATGGACAATGGGGGATGACGGCGTCCGGGAGAAAGACGGCGTAAAGGCAGAATTGAACCTGCTCTATTCCACCGGAGATTCGGTCCGTCAGGCTCTCGCCGCGGATTTTGCAGACCAGCTCGGGGAACTCGGGATATCCTGCAGCCTTGAAGGCGTCGGCTGGGATACGGCGTATGACCGTGCCCTTTCCGATCCGCTGATCTGGGGCTGGGGAGCCCATACTCCGATGGAACTCTACAATATTTATCACACCATTGAAGGGACGGGTTCGGCACAGTATTCGCCTTATTCAAACAGCACGGTGGACTCGTATATGGATCAGGCTCTTGCCTCCAATGATCTGGAAGAGTCCTATAAGCTGTGGCAGCAGGCGCAGTGGGACGGAACCACAGGCGTGACACAGGACGGAGATATTCCGTGGGTGTGGCTTGTCAATATCGATCATCTTTACTGGGTGAGAGACGGTCTGAATGTGGCGGAGCAGAAGATCCATCCCCATGGACACGGATGGTCCATCGTTAATAATGTAGATCAGTGGAGTTGGAAAGGATGATTGAGTTTGAAGCATCGTCTTCAGTTTACCGGTAAAAAATTAATTCGCATGGCGCTGCTCCTTCTTGGAGTCAGTATCGTCACGTTTCTTCTGATGTGCGCGTCGCCCCTTGATCCCCTTCAGACGAATGTGGGACAGGCGGCGCTTGGAACCATGAGCCCGGAGCAGATCGCGAAACTGGAAGCGTACTGGGGCGTGGATACTCCGCCCCTTACCAGATATCTGGGATGGCTCTCGGATGTGCTGAAAGGTGATTTCGGCACGTCGCTTCTCTACCGGCAGCCGGTGATTTCGGTCATCGGACAGAGGCTTGTCAGTTCTTTCTGGCTTCTGCTGTCTGCGTGGGTGATCTCGGGCGTGCTTGGTCTTGCCATGGGCGTGATCGCGGGAGCATTCCGGGGCAGATGGCCGGATCGGCTGATCAGAGGATATTGTTTTCTGATCTCCAGTACACCGTCTTTCTGGCTGGCAATCCTGCTGCTTTTGATCTTCGCCGTATGGCTGGGCTGGCTGCCCATCGGACTCTCTGTGCCTGCGGGGATGGACGCGGCTGCAGTAACCGCCGCAGACCGGCTTCGTCATGCCATACTTCCCGCACTGACCCTGAGCATCACCGGCGTTGCAAATATCGCGCTCCATACGAGGGAGAAGATGATCGATGTGCTGGAGTCGGATTATGTACTCTTCGCCCGGGCGCGGGGAGAATCAGAAATATCCATCATCCTGCGCCATGGCCTGCGCAACGTGGCTCTTCCGGCGCTCACACTGCAGTTCGCTTCTGTCAGTGAGATCATCGGGGGATCTGTACTGGTGGAACAGGTATTCTCCTATCCGGGGCTTGGCCAGGCAGCGGTAACAGCGGGCCTTGGGAGTGATCTGCCTCTTCTTCTGGGCATTACGGTCGTTACGGCGGCAATCGTATTTGCCGGCAATCTGATCGCGGATCTCCTTTACGGAGTGATCGACCCGAAGATACGGAAGGGGGCGTCCAGAGGATGAAAAACATGACACAGACAGAAACCAATCAGAGGCGCCGGACAGTATTCTTTCTGATCGTGGCAGTGATGATACTGGCAGCGGTGACAGCGGCCGGCATCCTGACAGAAGGCTGTGCCGTGGAGACAGACTTCTCCCGGCGAAACTTAAGCCCCAGCCTGCAGCATCTCTTTGGTACGGACTGGATGGGAAGAGATATGCTGGCCCGTACATTATCAGGGCTTTCCCTGAGCATCCGTATCGGTATTCTGACGGCGGCAGTCAGTGCGGCGGCGGCTCTTCTTCTCGGGACGGCGTCCGTGGTGCTCGGCCGGAAAGCAGATGCTGTGATCTCATGGTGCATCGACCTTGTTATGGGAATCCCTCATATTCTGCTTGTTATGCTGATCTCTCTGGCGTGCGGGAGAGGGTTTACCGGTGTTGTGGCAGGAGTAGCTCTAAGCCACTGGCCGTCTCTGGCGAGAGTGATACGCGGGGAGCTGATACAGCTTCGACAGGCACCTTATATCCTTGTGGCGGAGAGAATGGGTGTGTCAAAGCTGCAGAATGTGAGGCGGCATATGCTGCCCCATCTTCTGCCGCAGTTTCTTACAGGGCTGATCCTTTTGTTCCCTCATGCAATCCTGCATGAGTCCAGCGTGACATTCCTCGGATTCGGGCTTTCTTCGGAACAGCCCGCCATCGGAGTGATCCTGTCAGAGAGCATGCAGTACCTGACTACAGGAAAATGGTGGCTTGCCCTTTTCCCCGGTCTGGCGCTTGTTCTGGTAGTCGCATTGTTCGCCCTTCTCGGAGAGCGGGTGAGGCGCCTGCTCGATCCGTCAAGTGCGCATGAGTGAACCCATATGACAGAAGGAGATAAGATGGAACCTATATTACAGATAGAACATTTATCCGTTTATTTTACACAATACGAACACGGCCCACGCTCGTCTGCATTTCAGAAGAGGCAGCTGGCAGCGGTAAAGGATCTGTCGCTTGAGATAACTCCGGGACAGATCGTTGCGGTTGTGGGAGCAAGCGGGTCGGGAAAAAGTCTGCTCGCCCACAGCATACTTGGAATCCTTCCCTATAACAGCCATATGGAGGGCAAAATACGCTATAACGGAGAAACGTTAACGGAAAAAAAGGCCAGGAAATTAAGAGGGAAAGAGATCTTCCTGATCCCGCAGGGAGTCACCTATCTTGATCCGCTCATGAAAGTGGGAGCGCAGCTGAGGAAAGGAAAGAAGGATCCGGAAACGAAGCGGCGCTGCCGGTCAGCGCTTGAGAGGTACGGGCTGGGAGCGGATGTGGAGGAGCTGTATCCCTTTGAGTTGTCCGGAGGAATGGCGCGCCGGGTGCTGATCGCCTCGGCGGTGACAGAGAAGCCGAGGCTCATTATAGCGGACGAACCGACGCCGGGGCTGGATGCGCGCTCGGCAAAACGGATTCTGAGCCATTTTCGGGAACTGGCGGACGAAGGCGCGGGGATTCTGTTCATTACACATGATCTGGAACTGGCGCTCTCCATTGCGGATGAAGTAGCGGTCTTTTATGCCGGAGAGACGATCGAGAAGGCAAAGGCAGAAGACTTTGGCAAACCGGAGAATCTGCGGCACCCTTATACACGGGCTCTGTGGTACGCTATGCCGGAGCACGGCTTCCGGGCTGTGGGAGGCCTGCAGCCTTATGCCGGAGATGACAGAAAAGGGTGCCCTTATGCCGGCCAGTGTACCGCATGCAGAGAAGACTGTCGTACAGAAGGGCAGATTCCGCTTGTGGAGTATCGGGGCGGTGAAGTCCGGTGTCTGCATCCGGATGAGATGCGGTAATGGCCGGAATGCATCCGGAGACTGGGAATAGAGCGATAGAACAGGAAGGGAAAATGGAGCATAGCTATGATACTGGAAGCGCATAATCTTACCTTTTATTATCGGAACCGAAAGAAAAATCCTATCATCGACAGTTTTGAACTGACAATCCCGCCCGGTGAGCGTGTGGGGCTCAAAGGGCCCAGCGGGAGAGGGAAGACGACATTATGCCGGCTGCTGGCAGGATATGAACGGCCGAAGCAGGGGCAGGTACTTCTGGACGGAAAGCCGGTCGGCGAATACCGCGGCGCCTGCCCGGTACAGATGGTGTGGCAGCATCCCGAGACAGTAGTAGATCCGCTGCTGAAGCTGAAGGAAACTATGGCGGAAGCCGGAGGTATAGACAAGAGGCTCGTGGAAAAGCTTCATATAGAAAGAGAATGGATGGAACGCTACCCGTCCGAGCTCTCCGGCGGGGAACTGCAGAGATTCTGCCTTGCAAGAGCTCTCCGGCCCGAGACTAAGATTCTGTTGTGCGATGAGATCACGGCCATGCTGGATCTGGTGACTCAGGCACAAATCTGGGAATTCCTGCTGGAAGAGAGCCGGAGACGGGAGATGGGGATGCTGGTCGTGAGCCACAGTGAGGCGCTGCTCGAGAAAGTGTGTACGAGGATAATCACTCTTGACTGAAAGCAGTTCAGCCCGCGCCATTCGCAAAGCCGCACTGGCGTGCTTAGCGCGGCTGCGCCGCATCTTTGCTCATAAAAAATAAAAAACACTTGAAACTTCAACTTTCTTATGGTATCATGAATAACCGTGACATACTGTCGGATTACATCTGAACAGTTTCATAAATTCCTTGCTCCCGCGTAAGGACGGGGGCCAGAGACCATAAGGAGGTGCAGGACCATGAATAAGTATGAATTAGCTGTTGTTGTGAGCGCAAAACTCGAAGACGAAGCAAGAGCAGACGTAATCGAGAAGGTTAAAGCTCTTATCACACGTTTCGGCGGCAACGTGACAGACGTGGATGAGTGGGGCAAGAGAAGATTCGCTTACGAGATCCAGAAGATGACAGAAGGATATTACTACTTCGTACACTTCGAGGCTGAGACTACGGTTCCGGGCGAAGTGGAACAGCGTATCCGCATTATGGACAACGTGCTCAGATATTTATGCGTGAAACAGGAAGCATAAGCGGAAAGAGGTATATATGAATAAAGCAGTATTAGTAGGACGGTTGACAAGAGATCCTGAAGTCAGATATTCACAGGGAGAAAATGCAACGGCAGTTGCAAGATATACAGTTGCCGTTGACCGCAGATTCAAGAGAGACGGAGAGCCGACAGCAGATTTCATTCCGTGTGTCGTGTTCGGACGTTCCGCAGAGTTTGCAGAGAAATATTTCCGTCAGGGAATGCGCGTTTCCATTTCCGGCCGTATCCAGACCGGAAGCTACACGAACAAAGACGGTGTGAAAGTATACACAACGGAAGTGATCGTGGAGGAGCAGGAATTCGCAGAGAGCAGAGCTGAGAGCGAGGCAAACAGAGCATCCTACCAGCATTCTGCACCGGCATCGGCGCCGAGCGCACCGGCAGGCGACGGATTTATGAATATCCCGGATGGCATTGATGAGGAGTTACCGTTCAATTAAGGAAAGGAGATAACCATCATGGCTTACGAAAAGGGAAGCAGACCAGAGGGCGGTTATAAGAGAAGAGGACCGGCCCGCAGAAGAAAAAAAGTCTGCGTATTCTGTGGTAAAGAGAATAACGAGATCGATTACAAGGACGTAGCAAAGCTTAAGAAGTATATTTCCGAGAGAGGAAAAATTCTTCCGAGAAGAATCACAGGAAACTGTGCAAAGCATCAGAGAGCTCTTACAGTAGCAATCAAGAGAGCAAGACACATTGCACTGATGCCGTACGTTCAGGACTAATTGAGAATAGAAAGAGGCTGTCGCCATGGTGCGGTGGTCTCTTTTTTTGGTGCGGAAATATTATTGACATATGTTCATAACATAGTATACTTATAATCAGAGCTATAGAAATGGAAGGGAGGAGAAGATCATGGCAAGACCGCAGAAACAGCGCTGTATCTGTTCGGTGCCCCGTGTGACAGGATTCAGTCCGCAGGGCTGTGAGCCGTCCGGCAGTATTAATCTTACATATGACGAATACGAAGTGCTCCGTCTGCTGGATCATCTGCAGATGACGCAGGAACAGTGCGCGCAGAGAATGCAGATCTCCCGCCCGACTGTGACGAGGATCTATGACGAAGCACGCCGGAAGATAGCGGATATGCTTGTGGACGGCAAATCGCTTACGATCGGCGGAGGAGACGTGTTCGTCTGCCCGGCGATGCGGCCCGAGTGTGCCGGAGAAGAACACTGCTGTCATAAGGATCCGGAGCTGTCGCGAGGCGTCAGGACGTTTGAAGATGATCCGGCGGACGAGTGAAAGCGTCAGAGAGCTCAGTGTCAGGAAATTGAAAAAGAAGAGAGGTAGAAGATGATGAAGGTACTCATTATCGGCGGCGTCGCTGCCGGGACCAAAACTGCGGCAAAGTTAAAAAGAGAAGACAGAAGTATTGAAGTGACAGTCATCACAAAAGATCAGGATATCTCTTATGCCGGATGCGGACTTCCGTATTATGTAGGAGGATTTATCGAGAGCAGAGACGAGCTGATCGTAAATACACCTCAGAAGTATTCGGGACTTACTGGGGTTGAGGTGCGCACCGGAAAAGAGGCGGTTGCCCTTGATGCGGACAAGAAAGAAGTTACGGTAAAAGATGTGCAGACCGGTAATACAGAGGTCTGTTCCTATGATAAGCTGGTACTCGCAGTCGGTGCTTCCGCTGCAGAACTGCCGATCAAAGGAAAGGAACTGCCGGGTGTATTTAAGATGAGAACGCCGGACGACGCGGAAGCGATGCGTACATATGCAGAGACAAACGGCGTGAAGAAAGCGGTTGTGATCGGCGCCGGATTTATCGGCCTTGAGGCTGCTGAAAATCTGCATGCCAGAGGAATTAATGTGACGGTCATTGATTTTGCTTCCCAGATCCTGCCCAATATTCTTGATCCGGAGATGGCTGCTTATGCGAAGAAGCATCTTCTCAACAGTGGTATTCGGGTAATTACAGGGACAAGTGCGGAGGAAGTGCTCGGGACAGATAAGGTGACAGGCGTGAAGACATCTGCCGGGACGATGCCCTGCGAGATGCTGATCATGGCTGCAGGTATCCGTCCGAATACCGGATTCCTCGAAAATACAGGAATCGAGATGTTTAAGGGAACCATCCTTGTGGACGGGCAGATGAAGACAAATCTTGACGACGTTTATGCGGCAGGAGACTGTGTGATGGTAACAAACCGGATTACAGGAAAGAGACAGTGGTCCCCCATGGGTTCCTCTGCAAATATGGAAGGCCGTACACTGGCGCAGGTGCTCGCGGGCGCGCAGAAGACTTATCCGGGAGTGCTCGGAACCGGCGTGGTTAAACTTCCGGGCTTAAATGTAGGACGCACCGGTCTGACAGAGGCGCAGGCGAAAGAGGCGGGATACGATGTCATTACCGCACTTGTGCCGACCGATGACAAGGCGCATTATTATCCGGATGCATCCTTCTTCATTACGAAGGTGATTGCGGACAAGACGACAAGGAAGCTGCTCGGAGTTCAGGTGTTCGGACCGGGCGAAGTAGATAAGATGGTGGATATCGCGGTCATGGGCATCAATATGGATGCCAAACTGGATGATTTCGAAAATGCGGACTTCGCATATGCTCCGCCGTTCTCCACTGCGATCCATCCGTTCGTGCAGGCAGTATATGTGCTGATGAACAAGATCGACGGTACATTTGTGAGCATGACGCCGGCGGAGTATGCGGCAGGTGCGGCGAAAGGATACCATGTAGTGGATGTGCAGCCCGAGCCGGGTATCCGCGGAGCCTTCTTTGTAAATCTGGCTCAGGTGAACGGAGAAATCGAAGGGCTGGGCAAGGACGAGAAGCTCCTGCTTGTATGCGCAAAAGGAAAGAGAGCATATTTCCTGCAGAACAGAATGCGTTATTATGGATATAAAAACACGGTTGTGCTTGAAGGCGCTACATTCTTTAACGATGTTAAAGTAGAGAACGCCGAAGGCGCGGTTTCCAAGGAAGAGGAGACAAGAGTGAAAGCACTCGGCTTCCTGAAAGATAAGCGCACACCGGATAAATTTAACGGACGTGTTATTACAAGGAATGGAAAGATCACGGCAGATGAGGCGAGAGTGATCGCAGAGGCGGCCGAGAAGTTCGGAAGCGGCGAGGTGACCATGACTTCCCGTCTGACGATGGAAATCCAGGGAGTACCGTTTGACAATATCGAACCTCTGAGAGAGTATCTGATGCAGGCAGGACTTGAGACTGGAGGTACAGGTTCTAAAGTCCGCCCGGTCGTATCCTGTAAGGGAACAACCTGCCAGTACGGACTGATCGATACATTCGCGCTGTCTGAGGAGATCCACGAGAGATTCTATCACGGATACCGGGAAGTGAAGCTGCCGCACAAGTTCAAGATCGCGGTCGGCGGATGTCCGAATAACTGTGTAAAACCGGATCTGAATGACCTCGGTATCATCGGCCAGAGAGTTCCACAGATCGATCTGGAGAAGTGCCGCGGCTGCAAGGTCTGCCAGATTGAGAACAACTGCCCGATTGGCGTGGCGAAGATGGCTGACGGAAAGATCACGGTCGATGAGACCGCATGCAACCACTGCGGCCGCTGCGTCGGCAAATGCCCGTTCCACGCGGTTGAGGATTACACGAACGGATACCGCATTTACATCGGCGGACGCTGGGGCAAGAAAGTGGCTCAGGGAAGATATCTGGACAAAGTATTTACAGATAAAGACGAAGTGTTTGAGATCGTGGAAAAGGCAATCCTTCTGTTCCGCGAGCAGGGAATCACGGGAGAGAGATTTGCCGATACGGTTGCAAGACTCGGATTTGAAAATGTGCAGGAACAGCTCCTGAGCAATGATCTCCTTTCAAGGAAAGAAGAAAACCTGAAAGCGCAGAAGCATCTGAAGGGCGGAGCAACCTGCTAGGTATCTATACTAAACTAAAATATTGAACAAAGAAAAATCATACAGGCCGGACAGAGAGGGACGTGATACCATGCTCTGTCCGGCTTTTTAGATTATACAGTGGCATATTTTTTGAAATAATGGTATAATAAGACGTTAGTATTGAGAACCTGCTGAAAATTTTTCTTAAAACAAGCATTATGCGCTGCCTGCAGACAGGCGCGGATGAGGTGAGAATGATATGAAAAAGAAAAACAGAATGCGCTTGAAAGGACAACTCAGAATGTATATGAGCTGGCCGCTGATCATGACGATCCTGCTGGCCGCAGTGGATATCTGGGTCTATGTGATCGATAAAAAAGCCGGCTTTATCATGACTGTATTCATCCTGATCTATCTGGCGATCGCAGGGGGCTTGTATTTTTATAACCGGTCTCTGATCCTTGCCGATCTGATCCAGTTTTCAGCGCAGTATAAAGGGATCGAGCATACGCTCTTAAAAGAGCTTGCAGTTCCTTATGCCATTACACTTGAGGACGGGCGTATCCTGTGGAAGAACGATGCTTTTGCTTCTCTCATGGACGGCCCGAGAAAAGAAAAATATCTGAACAGGATGATCCCGGAACTGCATCCTGGTGTGTTCCCGAAAGAAGATATGGAACATGTGGAGCTGGAAGTGACCTATCACGACAGAGACTATCAGGTCGAGCTTCGCCGGGTATCGCTCCAGGGCTTCAGCCAGAAGGAAGAGCTTCTGCAGATTCCGGAAGAGGAAGAGTATTTCGTGGCAGTCTCCATGCAGGATGTGACGGAGCTGAATGCATATATCAAAGAAAATGAAGACCAGCGTATGATTGCCGGCCTGATCTATATCGATAACTATGATGAAGTGATGGAGAGTGTCGAGGAAGTGCGTCAGTCGCTGCTTGTGGCTCTTATTGACAGAAAGATCAACAAGTATATCGGAGACGTGGACGGCATTGTCAAGAAAATGGAGAAAGACAAGTATTTTGTCGTCATCCGTAAGTCCAGTTACCGTCAGATTGCAGAAGATAAATTCTCCATCCTGGAAGAAGTAAAACAGGTCAATATCGGAAATGCCCGCTCGGCAACGCTCAGTATCGGTCTGGGACTGAATACTGCAACTTATGCACTGAGTTATCAGTTTGCCCGTGTAGCCATCGACCTTGCACTTGCCAGAGGCGGTGACCAGGCGGTCATCAAAGACTGCAACGGCATCACATATTTTGGCGGAAAGAAAGAGCAGACGGCTAAGAACACCCGTGTAAAGGCCCGTGTAAAGGCAGAGGCCTTAAGAGAGTTTATCGTGACGAAGGATCAGGTCATCGTTATGGGCCATAAGATTGCGGATCCGGATTCGTTCGGAGCGTGTATGGGTATTTACAGGGCAGTCGTAAGCCTGGAGAAGAAAGCCCATATTGTGGTCAATACAGTGACAGAATCCGTGCGTCCTCTGTATGACGAGATCGCAGAGAGCCCGGCGTATGAGGATGATATTTTCCTGACATCTGATCAGGCCTTGGATTATATTACTGACAGTACGATGGTGATCGTGGTCGATACAAATAAACCGCAGATGACGGAGTGTCCGGAACTTCTGAGACGCTCGCGGATGATCGCAGTGCTCGATCATCACCGCCAGAGCAGTAATGTCATAGAGAACGCCGTGCTGTCATATGTAGAGCCTTATTCATCCTCCACCTGTGAGATGGTGGCGGAGGTGCTCCAGTACATTGCAGATGATATTAAGATTCCGTCCGTAGAGGCTGACTGTCTGTACGCGGGCATCATGATCGACACGAGAAACTTTATGAACCGTACCGGAGTGCGCACTTTTGAGGCGGCGGCATTTCTGAGAAGATGCGGTGCGGATATCACCCGTGTGCGTAAGATGTTCCGTGATGATATGGAATCATACCGCGCAAAGGCGGAGGCGGTCCGCATGGCGGAAGTATACAGAAAAGAATTTGCGATCGCCCAGTGTCCGAGCAATATTGACAGCCCGACGGTACTGGCGGCTCAGGCGGCCAACGAGCTGCTGGATATCAGCGGTATCAAGGCATCGTTTGTCCTGACCATCTATGACGGAAAGATTTACTTGAGCGCGAGGTCCATCGATGAGGTGAACGTGCAGATCATTGCGGAGAAACTGGGCGGCGGAGGTCATATCAACTCTGCAGGAGCACAGTTTGACCATACAAATATGGACGAGGCGATCAAAGCGTTGAAAGCAACGATCGACCAGATGATCGAGGAAGGAGATATTTAAAAAATGAAAGTAATATTATTACAGGATGTAAAATCTCTCGGTAAAAAAGGAGAGATCGTAAATGTAAATGACGGATATGCAAGAAACTTTATCCTGCCGAAAAAGCTCGGGGCAGAGGCGACACCTAAGAATCTCAATGACCTGAAGCTTCAGAAGAATAATGAAAAGAAAGTGGCTCAGGAGAATCTGGACGCAGCAAAAGAACTTGCGGCAGAGCTGGCAGCCGGAAAAGTAGAACTTGCCATCAAAGTAGGAGAAGGCGGCAGGACATTCGGTTCAGTGTCCAGCAAGGAGATCGCAGCGGCAGTCAAAGAGCAGATGAATCTTGACGTGGATAAGAAGAAGATCGTTCTTAAAGAGAATATTAAGACGCTCGGCATCCATATCGTGAATGTAAAGCTTCACCCGGAAGTTACTGCCGAGTTGAAAGTTGTCGTGAAAGAGGAAGCGTAAGGAAATCTTTATCATAAACGAAGCAGAAGCACAGAGGAGACTTCTTAATGGAAAATATAGAAGCGGCAATGAAACGGATCCCGCCCCACAGCATAGAGGCCGAACAGGCTGTGCTCGGGGCGATGTTGCTGAATAAGGATGCTGTTATGGTCGCATCCGAAATCATAACAGGAGAGGATTTCTATCAGACAGCTTACGGTATTATATTTGACAGTGTAGTGGATCTTTTCAAAGAGGGGAAACCGGTTGATCTGATCACCCTGCAGGAGCAGTTAAAGGAGAAGAATGTTCCGCCGGAGATCAGCAATATGGAATTCGTAAAAGACCTTCTCGAAGGAACACAGACGTCGGCAAATGTAAAATATTATGCGGAGATCGTGAGAGACAAGGCGATACTCCGTAAACTGATCAGGATCAATGAAGAAACTGCCAACACGTGTTATCTGGAAAACCAGCCTCTTGAGGAAATCCTGGAGAAAACAGAGAAACAGGTCTTTGAACTGGTAGAGCATGGAAATTCCCAGGAGTATGTGCCGATCCGGCAGGTCGTCCTGAATGCGCTTGACGTGATCGAGAAAGCTTCAAAGACAAAAGGAAATGTAACAGGTATTCCGACGGGATTTATCGATCTTGACTATAAATTGTCCGGTCTGCAGAGATCGGATCTTGTTCTGATCGCGGCAAGACCGTCTATGGGAAAGACGGCGTTTGTTTTGAATATCGCACAGCACGTGGCTTTCCGACAGAATCTTGCAGTGGCGATCTTCAGTCTGGAGATGTCAAAAGAGCAGCTTGTAAACCGTCTCTTTTCACTGGAATCCCACGTAGATGCTCAGGTGCTCAGGACAGGTAATCTTTCAGATACCGACTGGGAAAAGCTGATCGAAGGTGCGGGTACTATTGGTAATTCCCGTATGATCATTGATGATACATCCGGTATCTCGATATCGGAGATGCGTTCAAAATGCAGGAAATATAAACTGGAGATAGGACTGGATCTCATCATTATCGACTACCTGCAGCTGATGAGCGGCAGCGGCGGCCGAAAGAATGAGAGTCGTCAGCAGGAGATTTCCGAGATCTCCCGTTCCCTCAAAGGTCTCGCGCGTGAGCTGAACGTGCCTGTCATCGCACTGTCCCAGTTGAGCCGTGCGGTGGAGCAGCGTACCGATAAGCGTCCGATGCTTTCTGACCTCCGTGAGTCCGGAGCTATCGAGCAGGATGCCGATGTATGTATGTTCATCTACAGAGACGACTATTATAATCCGGATACTGAGGATAAAAATATTGCGGAGATTATCATTGCAAAGCAGAGGAACGGCCCGATCGGGACCGTCCGGCTTGCATGGATGCCGCAGTACACACGCTTTGGAAATGAACTGCGGCAGCAGTAAGATTTATGTAAAGATCTTTCGGAGTTTCATGATGGGATTTGCTTTTGCAGACTCCTTCCGGTTTGCCTGCTGCTGTCGGATCAGAGTGTCCAGCTTGCGGAAATGCTCCTCCTGCTGGCGGTCCTTAGCTTGAAGAAGATAATCCATTTCATGCATGACATCAGTAGTCACTGTACTGCTGATGTCTTTTTTTAATACAGTGTTATTCTCATTTAATACTTCCCGGAATACATCTGCAAATAAGGCGCGTATCTGATCCAGCTTCTCCAGCGGGATCACGACTTCCGCCGCTTCCGGATCGGCAGTCTCAGATCGAACGGCCGCGGCAGCCTGCAGAGCTACGGCCGTGTCTGTGGAGGCAGGTTCTGTCTTAGGTGCAACAGGTCCGGCAGAAGATGCAGTTTTCGGATCTTTGGAATTAATGTTCTCTGGTTCTGATGCACGCAGCCTGAGACGCGTAGCTTTCAGCTCAGGTATGAGCGGTTTTAAGTCCCGGAGCAGCATGCCTTCATCTTTTAGCTTCTTAATGCAGCGGAAAAGCTGAATATCATCTTTCGTATAATATCGATGGCCCATTTCTGTCCGCCCGATCGTAAGGCCAAGTTCTTCTTCCCAGTATCTTAATACATGGGATTCTACATCGACCTGTTTCGCGGCTTCAGAAATCATGAATCTGACTTCACCCATTAATATTTATACCTCCTTTATCAGCCTCAACATGTTGGGAGCAGATCAAAACGCCCTCAACTATAAGGGTATTATAGCACAGGCATGTCAGGACGCTTCAAACAATCGTTCGTCAAATTGTTACCTGATTTTCGCACCTTGCATCATCGTCAGTCAGTCTGACAAAAAAGAGACACTGCAACGGGAAACTTCCCGGATACAGTGTCTCTTCTGCGTGTGATCACTCTGCGATTTTCTATTATTACTCTGCTGAGATAGCACCTGTAGGACATGCAGCTTCGCATGCTCCGCAGTCTACACAAGCATCAGCATCGATCTCATATTTGCCATCGCCTTCGGAGATAGCGCCTACTGGACATTCGCCTTCGCAAGAACCACAGCTTACGCATTCATCACTAATTACGTGTGCCATAGTATGTACCCTCCTTTTTTGATTTCCGAAAAAGTCTTGTCCCTTTTCGCTACTCTCATTTTAATACAATGCAGATGAATATACAAGAGATTTAGATGTTCTAAATTTAGTACTTATTTGAAAATTTAGAAAAAAATCACTTTTTTTTTCGGAATTTTGGTGTATGATAGTACAATGGTATAGGATATCAACAACCGAACAGACGGTGGTTTAGATCATATGGAGGCAGAGTATGAAAAAAAGAGGATTTATGGCAGTTTTTCTTGCAGCCTGCATGGCAGTAGGAGCCTGCGGCTGCAGTTCTGCGGATGAAGAAGATGTTTTTACAGGGAATACTCCGGAAGTTCCTGAATGGCAGGAAAATCTGGACGCAATTTCACCTGCAGTGTATGCGGATATCGAGGATCTTGACCTTGAGCCGGGAACCTATATCTCGGTGATCGGGAAGACAGAGAATTCTCCTTATTGGCGGCAGGTGGCGGCAGGCGTGCAGCAGGCGGCCGCTGATATCAATGAAAGGCTCGGATACAGCGGAAATGACGCTGTCAAGGTGCTTTTTAACGCGCCCGCGGACGGAGAGGATATCGATGAGCAGGTCAATATTCTGGATGAAGAGATGGCGAGATATCCTGATGTGATCGCGATCGCAAGTATCGACGAAAATGCATCGGAAGTACAGTTCGACCTTGCCATGGGGAACGGAATCCCGATCGTGGCCTTTGACTCAGGCAACAGCTACCAGGATATCCAGTGTACCTGCATGACAAATAATACCGAGGCGGCAGCACTGGGGGCGCAAAAGCTGTGTGAGGCTATCGGCGAAAGCGGCGAGGTTGCCCTGATCGTCCCGGATTCTGTTTCCGGCAATGCGAAAGCCCGGGTGTCTGCGTTCCAGCAGGAGATATCGGAGAATCATACGGGAGTATCGATTGTGGAAACAATCTATATGGATCAGATCGATGAGTTGAAGCGAGAGGCTGCTGCAGAAGAACTGGGCGTGTCTGCGGAAGATCTGGCGACATGGACCGCCGAGGCGGCAGGCGAGCAGACAGCGCTTGATGAAGCCGAGACGGAGGTGGAAGAATCGGATGTGGACGGAGACGCTTCCGGAGAAAATATATCCGAAGAGGCAAGAACACGTCTGGAAGATATTGATTCCATTGCAGGCCGGATGAGCGATGAAGATGCGATCATCTATTATCTTGAGAAGCATCCGGATCTGAAGGGATGTTTCGGGACAAACGACGAGACAGTCCTGCTCGGGGCACAGGCGCTTAAGAGTATGGAAAAAACGGAAGACATTGTTATGATGGGGTTTGATGCAGGACAGGACCAGCTGAACGCTCTGTCGGACGGAAGCATTGACGGACTTGTTGTCCAGAATCCTTTCGGCATGGGATATGCGACGGTCGTGGCGGCAGCGAGAACTGTCCTCGAGATCGGAAATGAAGCTCAGGTAGATACCGGATTTGTGTGGGTGGACGCTGAGAATATGGAGGATGAAAGCATACAGGCAATGCTGTATGAATGATCACAGCACTCAGCAGCGACAGCACTTGGCAGCAGTACTCAGCTAGAGTACTCTGCTGAGGGAGAAGATAAATTCAGTGCCCACTCCCTCGGTGCTGATGACATTGACATGTTCATCGTGGGCCTGGATCACTTCTTTTACGATGGAGAGGCCAAGGCCGGTCCCTTTCTTGTCTTTGCCGCGGGAGAGGTCTGATTTATAGAAACGTTCCCATATCTTATTCAGATCTTTCCGCGGGATACCGATCCCATTGTCTTTTACGGAGATAAAAGCTTTTTCATTTTTCAGGCTTACCTCGATGGTTATGGAGGACTCATTTTCACTGAATTTGATCGCATTGTCGATCAGGTTATAGAGTACCTGCTGTATCTTGCGCTTATCTGCATAGACGATCACGGAGCCGGGCATCAGGAGCAGTTCGATCGAAATATGCTTCGGGGTACATACGGCCTCGAAAGACTCCGCGGTCCCTTTGATCACTTCCTGAATATCAAATTCTGTCTTGTTAAGCATTAATTCCTTAGTATCAAATTCATTTAAAGTCAGCAGATCCCCGGTCAGGTCTGTGAGCCGTTCTGTCTCAAACAGGATGATGTTCAGATATTTGCTGTACAGTTCCGGCGGGATCGTACCATCCGCCATGGCTTCCACGTAGCCTTTGATGGAAGTGAGCGGTGAGCGGAAGTCGTGGGATACATTTGCCACGATTTTTTTCTGGTAGTCATCCATATCTTTGAGCTGTGCAGCCATGTAGTTGAGCGAAGCTGACAGATATCCCATTTCATCATGAGTGTAAACCGGGATTTCATAGTCGAGATTTCCCATAGCATACTGCTGCGCTGCCTCGGAGATCTTCCTTAAGGGGCGGTACACAAAGAACTGGAATCCCAGCAGAAAGATAAAAGAGAGCAGAAAAATGACGCCCAGCGTAATATACACAGGGATCATAATGGAGCGGCAGCGTTCCTCGATATTCGAGACCGGGCTGTGGATCAGAAGGTATCCCTTTGTAGAAAATCCTTCTGTTACGGGAGCCATCACGGTGATGACTTCTTCGTTGAAATATCCGTGATAAGTGCCGGAGATGTACTGGTTTCCGCCGATCTCGGCCGGATTAAAATTTTCAATCTCATCAGGCGATGACGTATTTTCCAGATTAGAAGAAGTGATCATCGTACCGGAAGCATCTACAAACCAGAGGGAGGATTCCAGATACAGGCGCATGGCTGCAAGCTGCGCCTGTACGGCATACAGAGAAGAATCATCTGAGAAATAAGAGGGCAGGTAGTCACTGGCAATAAGCGTAGCCTCTCCGTATAATGTCTGTGATGAGTCTTCCATAAGCCGGTTTGTCACAAGCTGTGTCGTGAGCGTAGCAGTTGTAAACAGGCACAGAAAGCCAAATATGATATAAAGTGCAATAAATTTCAGGTGTAGTATACTTTTCATCTTATCTCAAATCCGTTATTTCGTTTCAAATTTATATCCGATCCCCCAGACTGTGCTCAGGCTCCAGTGCGGATGATCCTTGATCTTCTCGCGAAGACGTTTGATATGTACGTCAACAGTACGGGTATCTCCCACATATTCATATCCCCAGATCCTGTCCAGAAGCTGTTCTCGCGTAAAGACCTGATTCGGTGAGGCTGCCAGGCAGTAGAGGAGTTCGAGTTCCTTCGGAGGCATTTCCACATGTCTGTCATCGCAGACAACAGAGTAGTTTGTCAGATTGATCACAAGGCCCTCATACTCTACACATTTTGTCTTTTCTTTGTCATCTGTGTCGGACTTGGCCGGCTGATACCGCCTCAGGACAGCCCGGACCCTGGCCACCATTTCCTTGGAGTCAAAGGGTTTCATGATGTAATCGTCGGCCCCCAGCTCCAGCCCGAGTACCTTATCAAATACTTCGCCTTTGGCGGAGAGCATAATGATCGGGGTGGCAGAACGGGCACGGATCTCTCGGCATACCTGATAACCGTCGATGCCGGGGAGCATCAGATCCAGAAGGATCAGGTTGGGCTGATATGTGTCAAAAGCAGTCAGCGCATCTTCACCGTTGTATACGATTTTAGTGTCAAAACATTCCTTGGTAAGATAAAGTGAAATAAGCTCAGCGATATTTTCATCGTCATCGACGATCAGGATCTTCTGTTTCCCTATCATGTTGAGTCCTCCTTATATTGTCAAAATCTGTATTGGAAGTAGCGGACATCCTTTTATTTCAGCTCTACGATCGTTACGCCTGCATCACCTTCGCCGAACTCGGCAAGATGATAGTTCTTTACATGTTTCTGCCGGCGCAGGTACTCATGGATACCTTTCCTCAGAGCTCCGGTTCCCTTGCCGTGAACAACTCTCACGGTATTCAGATGTGAGAGCAGGGCGTCATCGAGATATTTGTCAAGTTCCGCCACTGCTTCGTCTACAGTCTTTCCGAGAAGATTGATCTCCGGGCTGACGGAGAGGGATTTGCTCATGCCGATCTTTCCCTTTGAGGTCCGGTTTAATTTCTTCGGGGTATATGGCGACGGCTCCTCCACGATTTCAAGGTCGGAGATATTGACCTGAGATCTGAGGATTCCCATCTGTACGGTGACATTGCCGCGGGAATCAGGAAGAGACTGTACAGTTCCGGTCAAATTCATACTCAGTACCTTCACGGTTTCCCCAAGCTTGAACTCTTCAGGTTTATGCGTTTTCTTTGCATTGCGGGAAGGTGAAGCCGCCGGTGCGGTATCTTTTATTTTCTTGCGCAGGCGTTCCCTTTCTTTTTCCATCTCTGCGGCAGAGATGTTCTCTTTACCGAATTTATGGAAATTACGGATCGTCTCGTCAGCTACTTCTTTTGCCTCCCGGAGGATGGCGTTGGCCTTTTCATTCGCTTCGCGCAGGATACGGTCTCTCTGTTCATCCAGTTTCTCCTGACGTTTCTCGGTCTGCTGTTTCAGGGCTTCTGTCTCGCGGCGGTAAGCAGCGATCTCCTTCCTCTCTTTTTCAATCGTCCGGCGGCTTGTTTCCAGGTCGGTGAGCAGATCTTCAAAGGAGATATCCTGATCACTGAGCCGCTTCTTTGCATCCTCGATGATAAAATCAGGAAGCCCCAGCTTGCCGGAGATGGCGAATGCGTTGCTCTTCCCGGGAATACCGATGAGCAGCCGGTAAGTCGGGCGGAGGCTCTCCACATCGAATTCACAGCAGGCATTCTCCACGCCCGGCGTCGAGAGGGCGTATACTTTCAGTTCGCTGTAGTGTGTGGTCGCCATTGTGCGTATATTCCTCTTATGCAGATAAGAGAGGATAGATGTGGCAAGGGCAGCGCCTTCCGTAGGATCTGTGCCGGCGCCCAGCTCGTCAAAGAGTACAAGGGAATGTTCGTCTACTTTCTTCAGGAAAGAGACGATATTTGTCATGTGTGATGAAAATGTACTCAGGCTCTGCTCAATGCTCTGCTCGTCACCGATATCCGCGTATACCTGATGGAATACAGCCAGTTCCGAGCGGTCTCCCGCAGGGATGTGAAGCCCGGCCTGTCCCATCAGAGTGAAAAGCCCGACTGTCTTCAGAGAGACGGTCTTGCCTCCGGTATTCGGACCGGTGATGATGAGCAATGTGAAATCTTCCCCGAGGGTCACCGTGATGGGGACAACGGTCTTCTCATCGAGCAGCGGATGACGGCCTTCCCGGATGTGGATACGGCCCTCTTCATTGAGCACCGGGCGGCTGCCCCTCATTGCGAGTGCAAGTGCACCTCTCGCAAATATAAAGTCCAGATCCGTCATGGCCCGGTAATCTGCACGGATTTCTTCGATATACTGCGCAGCTTCTTCACTCAGCCGGGCGAGGATCACCTGAATCTCTTCCTGCTCTTTCGCATATAGCTCTTTCAGGTCGTTGTTCAGCTTTACCACTGCCATAGGCTCGATAAACAGGGTGGAACCGGTGGAAGACTGGTCATGGATCAGTCCCTGTACCTGTGATCGGTACTCGGACTTTACCGGGATGCAGTACCGGTCGCCGCGCATGGTAATGATAGGATCCTGCAGGTAAGTCCGCAGAGAACCATTGACCAGTCCGTTTAAGGTCGTGTGTATCTTATCATTGATGCTGCCCATGCTCCGGCGGATATGCTTCAGTGTACTGCTGGCGTCATCGCTGATCTCATCCTCTGAAATGATGCATCTCTCGATTTCGTTTGAGAGGCTGGTCAGAGGCTCAAGCTGGTCAAAGTACGCGTCAAGGCAGTCAGCAGAATCTTCCTGTGTGTCGTGGCGCCCATAGGACTTCGCACGTGCCGCATTTGCCAGCAGCCTGCAGATGCGCAGCAGCTCGGAAATGCTCAATGCTCCGCCAATCTCCAGGCGCTTCATGGACTCTTCCACTGGTGCGGCGTCGGAAAAAGAGATCCGTCCTTTTCTGACGATACGGGTGTATGCCGCAGCAGTCTGCTCCTGATATGTGTTGATCTTCTCCAGGTCTGTCATGGGCTTCAGACGCCGGCATAACTGCCGGCCGCGGAAAGATCCGGCCTCTTCTTCCAGACGTGAGATGATCTTGTCAAATTCAAGTTTGGTGAGTGTTTTCTGATTCATATATTCCCCTTTATAGATATCGTCTGCGCCCTGCCTGCAGCGGCATGGCGTAAGCTGAAATTTCAGATTGATACATAATATTCTACCCCATTCTTTCAATAAAGAAAAGTCTTTTCCAAATGATTGAACTATCCGTCTGAATCGGTTATACTAGAATCTGGAGGAAACAGATCCATGCCAGACGATAAAGATCAGATTCCAAAACCGGATGAAATACCGGAAGAGAAGAAATATTCTTTTTTACAAGAGACGATCAAACCAAAACCAATCAGCAGGCAGCAGTTCGCAAAACAGCTTGTGCGGATCGCGATATACGGCGTGATCCTCGGAGCCTTTGCCTGCCTTGGTTTTTTTGCGCTTAAACCATGGATACAGGACGCGTTCAGAGGGAATCTTGAGACAGTGACCATCCCGGAAGATGAGGAACTTTCGTCAGATGAGAATCTTTCGGAAGACGAAACACTTTCAGAAGGCGATGACGCTTCAACGGAAGCGGAAACAAATCCGGAAACAGCCGTAGATGCAGAAACCTATCAACAGATCATAGACTCCATGAATGAAAGAGCAGAAGAGGCCGGAAAAGGAATAGCGACGGTCCAGCAGTTTTCCGATCAGACTGACTGGGATGCTGAGATGACCGGCATCGGAAAAAGTGTAACAGGGGTGATCGCCGCCGACAACGGACAGGAGCTCCTGATCCTTGCAGACAGCTCGATCTGCGCGGATGCCTCCAAGTGGACTATCACGTTTGATGACGGGAGAAGCTATGAGGCTGCACTTAAGAAACAGGACACGAATATGGGGCTTGCTATGTTCAGTGTATCGCGGGGAAATATTTCGGATGCGACATGGAATGCGATCAAAGTATCAGTACTCGGCAACTCGAATCTGGTGAAGCAGGGAGATATCGTAATGGCCCTTGGTAATATGTTCGGATATCCGGACGGAATGAGCTACGGACTGATCAGTTCTACAGATTACAAAACGGCGTTTTACGATGGCGAATGCGATGTCCTTGCGACAGATATCGTGTCAGAGACGTCAGGTACTGGCGTATTGTTTAACATAGATGGGGAAGTCATAGGACTTATTTTACCGTCTGTCTGGGATGATAACGACAGTAATGCGGCAAATGCATATGCTATTTCTGATCTGAAATCGGCCATAGAGATCCTGGCAAACGGCGAGAGTGTGCCGTATATCGGGATTTATGGGACCACAGTCACAAAGGAACTTGAAGAAGAGCAGGGAATGCCGTCAGGAGTTTATGTCGTAGATGTAGATCCGGATTCTCCGGCAATGGAGGCGGGGATCCAGAGCGGCGATATTATCTGTCAGGTCGGAGACGAGAGTGTGTCCAGCATTGTGACATATCAGAGTGCAGTCCTTCAGATCAAGGCAGGAAAACAGGTCGTAGTCAGGGGTATGCGTCTCGGAGCGGACGGGTATGTAGATGTAAAGTTTACGGTGATGGCAGGCAGCAAAGAGTAGCAGTATGGGACAGCGTAACAGATGGCTGAACTGTTACCAAATGACATTAATGATAGAAAGAGGATAAATATGAGATATATTAACGGATTACACGAAGGCGAGACAATAAGGAACGTTTATCTCTGCAGGGGAAAGCGTTCCGCGGAGACAAGGAACGGAAAACCCTACGATAATCTGATCCTGCAGGATAAGACCGGAACTCTGGACGGTAAGGTCTGGGATCCGAACTCTCAGGGGATTGCAGATTATGATGAGAAAGATTTTATTGAAGTCTACGGTGATGTGATCAGCTATAACGGCAATCTACAGCTCAACATCAAACAGATCCGCAAAGCAGAAGAGGGCGAATATGAGCCGTCCGACTATATGCCGACAACAGATAAGAATGTAGAAAAAATGTATGCAGGACTGACCGCGTATATTGGAAAAATATCCAATTCCTGGCTGAAACAGCTTCTGGAATATTATTTTGTCAAAGATGAGGATTTTATCAAAAAATTCAAAGGTCATTCCGCTGCGAAGACTGTACATCACGGATTTTCAGGAGGTCTTCTGGAACATACGCTCAGCGTTGTCCACATGTGCGATTATTTTTCAGGAGCATATCCGATCCTGAACAGGGATCTTCTGATCACTGCGGCAATCTGTCATGATATCGGCAAGATAAAGGAACTTTCTTCATTTCCGGATAATGACTATACAGACGAGGGGCAGCTCATCGGGCATATTGTGATCGGTGTGGAGATGGTGGATGAGGCAATCCGTTCGATTCCGGAATTCCCGGAGCGTCTTGCAAATGAGCTGAAGCACTGCATTATCGCACACCACGGGGAGCTGGAATACGGGTCTCCGAAGAAACCGGCTCTGGCAGAAGCGATGGCGCTCAATCTGGCAGACAATGCAGACGCTAAGATGCAGACGCTGACTGAGATATTCAAAGGAAAGACCGGGACAGAATGGCTGGGCTATAACAGACTGTTTGAGTCGAACTTAAGAAGGACATCGGGAGCATAAAATGCAGAAAAATGATACAGCGATTATCGAGATCACGGATATCGCCGCAGGCGGGGAAGGAATCGGAAAAGCCGACGGCTACACGCTCTTTGTGAAGGACGCCGTGATCGGTGACAAAGCAGAAGTAAAGGTCATAAAGGCAAAGAAAAATTACGGGTATGCAAGGCTTATGCAGGTAATTGAGCCGTCTCCGTACCGTGTCGAACCCAAATGCGGGTTCGCGCGTCGGTGCGGAGGATGCCAGATCCAGGAAATGTCCTATGACAGACAGCTTGCATTCAAGGAACAGAAAGTCCGGGGCAATCTGGAACGCATCGGCGGGTTCGCGCCGGAGCTGATCGACCAGGTCATGGAACCAATCGTCGGCATGGAGCATCCATTTGGATACCGCAATAAAGCACAGTTTCCGTTCGGGACAGATAAGAAAGGCAATCCGGTCACCGGGTTTTACGCCGGTCGGACCCACGATATCATTGCAAATACAGACTGTGCTCTTGGAGTGGCTGAAAATAAGGAAATCCTCGAGATCATCCTTGCCTTTATGAAGAAATATAAAATTCTCTCTTATGATGAGAAGACCGGAAAAGGACTGATCCGTCATGCGTTGATCCGCTATGGTTTTACGACAAAGGAGATCATGGTGTGTCTTGTGATAAACGGCACAGAGATTCCACATGCGGCTGACCTGATCGAGGATTTGATAAAGATCCCGGGGATGACCAGCATTACGTTCAGCGTGAACGCACGACGGACAAATGTGATCATGGGAGATTCCTATGAGGTGCTGTGGGGACAGGGCTATATTACAGATTATATCGGAAAGATCAGATATCAGATATCTCCTCTGTCCTTTTACCAGGTCAATCCGGCCCAGACAGAAAAACTTTATTCCCTTGCCCTGGAATACGCGGATCTGAAAGGAAACGAGACTGTGTGGGATCTTTATTGCGGGATCGGTACGATCTCGTTATTTTTGGCTCAGCGTGCAGAGAAAGTGTACGGAGTGGAGATCATACCGCAGGCGATCCATAACGCGCGGGAGAATGCACAGATAAACGGAATTGAGAATGCAGAGTTTTTTGTAGGAAAGGCGGAGGAAGTACTGCCCGGATATTACGAAGAATACGCCCGGAAACACGGTGGTGAGACAGCGCGGGCAGATGTGATCGTGGTGGATCCGCCGCGCAAAGGCTGTGATAAAGTGCTGCTGGATACGATCGTGAAGATGGCGCCGGAGAAAGTGGTATATGTCAGCTGCGATCCCGCCACATTGGCAAGGGACCTGAAAATATTGTGCGGGAACGGGTATGAACTGAAACGGGTCAGGGCTGTGGATCAGTTCCCGATGTCGGTGCATGTGGAGACTGTGGCATTGTTGGATTTCGCACTTTAAAGTATTGAAGTATCATTGTGATTGTGCTATACTTGACGGGAACAAGTCTTAAATTGGAGGATGAACAGACATGGAAAGTAGAATCAGCGGACATACACAACTTTATGCATTGATCGGATCTCCGGTGGGACATTCCGGATCCCCGGCGATGTATAATTACAGCTTTGATAAACTTGGCATTGACGCGGCATATCTTGCCTTTGACGTTCCGGTTGAAAAGACGGAGAAAGCAGTCGAGGCGCTGCGTACACTCCATGCAGGAGGATTTAATGTAACGATGCCTTGCAAAACTGCAGTGGCACAGCTTGTAGACAAGCTGTCACCGGCAGCAGAGCTGGTGGGCGCCTGCAATACGGTTGTTTTTGAAGAGGATGGGACAATGACCGGACATATGACAGACGGAATCGGATTTGTGCGTAACCTCAAGGAACACGGAGTGGACATTAAAGGCCAGAAAATCGTTCTTCTCGGTACAGGCGGCGCTGCTACGGCGATCGCAGTACAGGCGGCACTGGACGGTGTAGCTGAGATTGCGATCTTCAATCGAAAAGATGAATTCTACGCAAACGGGGAGAAGACGGTAGAGAAGATCAAAAAGGCTGTACCATCGATACAGAAAGTGTATATCGAAGATCTGGACAATACAGAACTTCTCGGACAGGTGATCGCAGAAAGCGATATCCTGATCAATGCAACCCGTGCGGGAATGAGCCCGATGCAGGATGTGATCCCGGTCCCAGCAGAGTTCCTGCGTCCGGAGCTGGCAGTTGCAGACGTAGTGTATAATCCGAAGGAGACACTTCTGGTCAAAAAGGCAAAAGAAGCCGGCTGCCGTGCGGCTGTAGGCGGAAGCGGCATGCTCCTCTGGCAGGGCGTGGCTGCATTTGAACTGTTTACGGGACAGGAGATGCCGGTAGAAGAAGTACGTGAGAAATTCTTTGATTAAAGGAAGAGATCGATCACATGCAGGATCCCGTCTTCGTCATTGGAGTAAGTGACGAAATCCGCAGCTTCCTTTACTGTAGGCTGGGCATTGGCCATTGCAACGCCCAGCCCTGCAAATTTGATCATAGACAGATCGTTAAATCCGTCGCCGCAGCAGATCATGTTTTCGGCAGTCAGTCCCAGATGACTGAGGAGCTTTTGCAGAGCATAAGCCTTATCGATATTCCGGGGCATGATCTCAAGAAAAAATGGCTCGGACAGATAAATATTCAGCAGATCCTGATACTGCTCCTGTAATGGGGTAATCACTGTTTTTACAACAGACGGATCACCGGAAATGATCATTTTGTTCACGGGAAACGTGATCGCAGATGGAAAATCTTTTACCGGGATGATTTCCAGTTCTTCTGCGATGGGAGCGACTCCGTTGACCGGTCTGCCGCTTGCAAGTACGATAATCTTACCGGCCTTCTGTATTTCCAGAAGGCCTTCTTTTGTAGCTTCACTGATTTCTTTCCTGGAGTTGGTCAGAGTGCCGTCCAGATCGAGAACAAGTATCTCATATTTCATAATTGTTTCCTGTGAGCCTGTTATTCTTTTCTGCTGAGGCGCTCCACGATTTCAGGAAATTCCATACCGTGGGATGCTTTTACGAGAATGGTGTCGCCTTCTCTGAGCACGTTTTTGGCATCTTCAAAGAATTCGGCTTTTGTCTTATAATGGTGTATTTCCATGCCGGCGGACGGAGTTCCATTCTCAGCTTCTGTGCTGGTTACTGTCTCCCGGGCTCCGCGGGCAATTTCCGCGCTCAAATCTCCGATACAGATCAGGACGTTGATCCCTTTTTCTGCTGCGTGGACGCCTACATTATAGTGCATTTCTTTTTCGTCTGCTCCAAGTTCGAACATATCTCCAAGGATGGCGACAGTCCTTGTATCTGCATAGGCCAGTACATCTAAAGAAGACTTCATAGACGCCGGATTTGCATTGTAGCAGTCGTCAATGACTGTATAGTATTTGCCTTCAATAAGGTTGTTGCGCCCTGCGATCGGTACGTTTGAGGCAATACCCTGTGCAATTTCTTCATCTGTCAGTCCGAGAGCATAACCTACAGCAGTTGCAGCAAGCGCATTGTACACCATGTGTTTGCCCGGGATTGAGATATGGGCGTCAAATGAAGATACAGGAGTGACAAAGTGTGCATCTGTTCCTTTCAGCCCTCTGCTTGTGACCTGTTCTGCGTGGAACGGGCAGGAGCTGTCAAGTCCGAAACAGACCGGAGTGAGACCATTCTGCGGAGTAAAGCCGCGCAGTTTATCATCATCTCCGTTTACAATGATCATGCCCTCCGGATTCATATAGTCGATCATCTCGGTCTTGGCCTTCAGGATCCCGTCTCTGGAGCCGAGGCTTTCGATGTGCGCTACACCGATATTCGTAAAAACGCAGATGTCGGGGCGGGCGATCTTTGCAAGCCGGGTCATTTCACCGAAATTGCTGATCCCCATTTCAAGCACAGCTATTTCATGTTCCTCACGGATATTAAATACAGTAAGCGGGAGTCCGATCTCGTTGTTGAAGTTTCCTTCTGTCTTGAGAACAGAGTATTTCTGAGACAAGACGGACGCGATCATTTCTTTTGTGCTTGTTTTCCCTACGCTGCCGGAAATACCGACCACTTTGATATCAAGAGAACGACGGTAATGTTCAGCGATGTCTTTCAGCGCCTGCTCGCAGGATGTGACACGAATGTATGGATAATCTACATCTCCGAGATCCTGCTCAGATATGGAACAGAGCGCACCCTTTTCCATTACCTGGGGAATAAACGTGTGGCCGTCCACCCGGGCGCCTTTGATCGCCACGAAGAGGCTGTCCTTCTCAACTTTCCGGCTGTCGATGACGACGCTTGACACCTCGCGGGCTGCTGCAGCCGGATCGCCGTGGTAGACGCCGCCGCATGCTGCCGTGATTTCCTGTAATGACATATGTTTCATAAAAGTTAATTCCTTTCCTGGGTAACCTGCGTGATGATCAGTCTGAATATCTTGCTTCGATGGACTTCTGTATGATCAGTTCGCACAGATCGTCGTATTCAATACCGGCCACTTTCGCTTCTTTCGGCAGCAGGCTGGCTGCAGTCATGCCCGGCAGTGTATTCATTTCCAGACAGTACAGATTGCCCTGATCATCCAGAAGGAAGTCTGCCCGGCTGTAGACATTTAATTTAAGCGCATGGAACGCTTTTACGGTAAGATCCATCATGCGCTCTTCAACATCTTTCGGAATATCGGCGGGGCAGACTTCGTCAGTCGCGCCGTCCTGATATTTGTTCGCATAGTCGAAGAAACCGGTCTTCGGGATGATCTCGATGGGCGGCAGTGCCTTCCCGTCGATGATGCCGCAGGCAAATTCCCGCCCCTTAATAAACGTTTCGATCACAACTTCGTCTTCATACTGGAAGGATTTTTCCAGTGCATCTTTGTATTCGTCTTCTGTATTTACAATATAAACGCCGATGCTGGAACCGCCCGAACACGGTTTGACAACGACCGGAAGGGAGAGCCCCAGAGATGCAAGTGAACGGTCTGCATCGTTTTTGTGGAGACATACGCCGTCCGGGGTATCGATCCCGGTCTGGAGAAATACCTGCTTTGTAAAGCCTTTGTCCATAGCAACTGCGCACCCGAGAGAATCAGGTCCTGTATAGCGGATGCCGAGCAGGTCAAATGTTGCCTGAAGTTTTCCGTTCTCCCCTTCTCCGCCGTGCAGTCCGAGAAAGGTGATATCTGCCATCCGACAGAGCTCGATCACATTCGGCCCGAGGAAACAGTCAGACTGGTCTGGGCGGGAGGCCTTAACGGCTGCGAGATCCGGTTCTTCCTCACTGATGTTTTTCGCAATCTCGAGTCCGTGCCCGGGCATCGTGAATACATCCTCCAGATTCTCAGGTGCATTTTCAAGTCCCAGAAATACATCCAGAAGAAATGCATCATGTCCTCTTTCCAACAGTGTCCGGCAGATTCCGGCAGCAGATGCGAGGGATACATCGCGCTCTGTGCTCAACCCTCCGGCCAGTACGATAATCTTCATGATACTTATACTCCTTTATATTTTTTATATGTTTTGATTTGCCTCATTGAGCAGTTCTGTCTTCGTATCGTAGAGCTTCTGAGAAAGATCTACATATACTTTATGCGGGTTAAAGAGACGTTTTGTCTCGTCCCATAATGTTGCCTTCTCCTGTTTACAGAATTCGGCAATCTCCTTGACAGACGGAGAAGTGTATTTACACTCGCCTCTGATAAAGACAGGCTTTAAGATTTCTTTCATTGTGTAAGTACCACCCTCAAGACGTGTTTTCTTCCATGTTGCATTCGGGTCGAAGAGCAGAAGGTCTTTGGAGGTGTCATATTCTTCACCCACGAAACAGATGAGATCGGCGCGCATCTTACCGGTCTCTTTGTCGTAGATACGATAAATAGTCTTGTTTCCAGGATTTGTGATCTTTTCTACATTTTCGGAAATCTTGATCTTCGGAATGAATTCGCCTTTTTCATCCTGGATCGCCGCAAGTTTATATACGCCACCGAATGAAGGACAATCTTTGGAGGTGATGAGGTTTGTCCCCACACCCCAGGATGTAATGGCAGCGCCCTGAAGTTTCAGGTCGTTGATCAGAAATTCATCCAGATCATTTGACGCGGCAATGACTGCATCGGTGAATCCGGCTTCGTCCAGCATCTTTCTCGCTTTTTTGGACAGATAAGCCAGGTCGCCGGAATCCAGACGGATGCCATAGCTCTTCGGATGGATGCCCGCATCGCGCATCTCCTTGAACACGCGGATCGCATTCGGGACACCGGACTTCAGGGTATCGTATGTGTCAACAAGCAGTGTACATGCATTCGGGTACAGCCTTGCATATTCTTTGAAAGCAGTGTACTCGTCTTTAAAGCTCATGATCCAGCTGTGCGCATGGGTTCCCAGAACCGGTACGTCGAACATTTCTCCTGCCAGTACATTGGAGGTACCTACACATCCCCCTATGATGGCAGCTCTGGCACCATACAGACCTGCATCCGGACCCTGCGCGCGGCGCAGTCCGAATTCCATGACGCCGTCACCCTGTGCAGCATGTACTACGCGGGAAGCTTTCGTGGCGATCAGACACTGATGATTGATGATCGTCAGTATAGCGGTCTCTACAAGCTGTGCCTCCATAATAGGAGCGACAACTTTGATCAGAGGTTCTCTCGGAAAGATCACACTTCCCTCAGGGATGGCATAGATGTCTCCGCTGAAGTGGAAGCCGCTTAAATAATGAAGAAAATCTTCGCTGAAGATGCCCAGCCCTCTCAGATAATCCACATCTTCATAGGAGAAATTCAGATTCTTGATGTAATCGATGACCTGTTCCAGTCCGGCCATGATGGAATAGCCGCCCTTGTTCGGGTTATCCCGGAAGAACATATCAAAGATGACAGTCTCGTTTTCCTGTGTCTCAAAATAGCCCTGCATCATGGTCAGCTCATATAAGTCTGTGAGCAGGGTGAGATTCTGTGCGCTCATATATTTTCCCTCTTTTCGTTTATGCGGGGCGCCGGATGGCGGCGCTGTAACAAATTTTCTTTTCGATTATAGCACAAGACGGCCTAATCTTCTACAAATTTTGAAATTCGGTTTGGGAAAGAAAAAATGCGGGGCTCAGACGAGCTCCGCATTTTTATGGATGGTCTCCCGGATTATATTCTCTATATAATCTCCGATATGTTTTTTCGTGTCTTTGTCCAGCTGGTCAGGGTAAACAGGTTTGCCGTATTCAATTACGACATGAGTTTTCCTGATTTTCGGAAGATGGTTTTCGAAGATTTCGGCTGTATTGTTCATGGAGATAGGAATCACTGCACATCCGGTCTTCGTGGCAATCTTCAGGGCGCCGTCGCGGAATGGCAGCATGGACAGCTCTTCGCCCCGGTTGCGCGTCCCTTCGGGGAAGACGCAGATGGAGATGCCATTTTTGATATCATCGATTGCCTGAAGGATCGTTTTTAAACCTTCTTTTGGATTCTTCCGGTCAAGAAAGAGGCAGTGCAGCCTCTTCATCCATGAGGTCAGAGTCAGATAACGTTCCATTTCCTTTTTGGCAATATAGCCGGTCACTCTTTTGCATCGGCTGTAAGTCAGCAGAATGTCAAAATAGCTGCGGTGATTGCCGATGAACAGTACCGGTTCGTCAGGTATATTTTCCTCGCCGATCACGGTCGTCTTTACTCCGGTTATCCGCAAGATCACTTTGAAAGCCCACTGTACGATACGCAGGGAACTGATATCGCTTGCATGAGGGTTAAATCTGTGAAGAATCCGTTCCACGATCAGCACCGGGACGGTCACGATCAAAAACAGGATTACAAAAATTACAATACATATAAAACGAATCATGTGTCAGTCCTCAATTTTCTTTCTGTAAAATAAAGAGGGCAATATCGCCCCTGCGTTCAATTATACAGCCGGTATATGGAAAATACAAGAAAAATGCTCGTGAAATTCGTGTTTGTCTGAGAGACATTTTCCCGGTAAAGTGTCCGAGAATCAATCGGATACAGGGGATTGACTCACGTATCCGTGACGGGCGGGGAGAGGATGCTTCCGGCTCCGGTCACGAAAGGTGCATCATATCGGCTGTATCCGACTGATTTTCTGCGTTCGCTGCTATTCGATTAATACATTTTACTATTGTGGCGGTATTTGTTCAAGAAACATGAATTGACATATTTGAGGGGCAGGCTTCATATGATATATGGAAAAATGCTGCGGGGACAGGGAAATGAAACGTCTGAGGGCATCCTGCATCATCTGGATCCTGCCAATCCTCATTACCGGCCTGGCTGCCGGCTGTGTCAGCAAATACAACGAGGAGCAGAAACTGCGGGATCTTGATTTCACTGTGGTGGACAGGGAAGACGAACCGGAAGAGTTGAGCACGATGATCGAAAAAGAAAAGGAACATCCATTCCAGATGCTCTATGCGGACCAGGGACAGCTTTATATTGCAGAGGGGTACGGAGAACAGCCGACCACCGGATACAGTGTAGTGGTGCGGGAGCTGTACGAGACAGAAAATACTGTCCAAATCCGTACGGATCTTCTCGGTCCGGAGAAAGGGGAGGATATAAAGGAAATCACTACATTTCCCTATGTGGTCGTGCAGCTTGGATATATTGACAAAGACGTCTTGTTTGATTGAGGAGGAGAGATATGGAGCTGATCAGAAAACCGATTCATTATACACAGGAGGGAAAGAGCATCTTCGACCAGTTTTATCTGGATGAGGATTACAATGTGCCGGATCAGAAAGAGGATGTACAGAGGATCATCCAGGGAAAAGCCGAGCTCAGGACAGAGGATATCCGGCCGGTGGAAAATTATGTAAAGATCTCGGGGAAAGTGTACTTTACGATTCTCTACATGACAGCGTCGGGAGACTCAAAACCTGCCGTGCTGGAAGGAAAACTGCCGTTTGAGGAAATGGTATATGCGGAGAGCGACGGGAACGAGTCGTTTTATGTGAGGAATGTAAGGACAGAATTCACGGCGTCTGTTGTCCATTCTCGAAAACTGGGACTGAAAATTATGGCGGAGATTGAAATCGGCAGAGAGTGGCTCCGGGACGAGGAACTGACCGAAAATATCGACAGCGACATACCAATCTATCGAAAGACCCGGAAAATGAATCTGCTCCGCCTGGCAGTCTCGAAGAAAGATACATACCGGATCAAGGAAGAGGTTACACTGCCGGGAACAAAGGAGAGTATCGGGCAGCTCCTGCTCACGGATATCAATGTTAGAAAACTGGATATCCGGACAGGACAGGATGAAATCCTGCTCAGAGGCGAGATGCTCGTATTCTGTATGTATCTGTCTGCCGAGGAAAAAGCAGACTGGATCGAGCAGAGCGTACCATTTGAAGGTCGGGTCCTCTGCGATGGAGTATCCGAGAATATGTACTATCATATCCAGCATTCTGTGGAAGATACGCTGGCGGATATCCGGCTGGATGAAGACGGAGAAATGCGTGTTCTGGGGATTGAAGCTACTCTTGCACTGAGGATGAACATTTATGAGGAAGAAGAGGCGGAAATCCTCAGTGATATGTATTCACTGGAACAACAGTGTGTATTCGACACGCAGGATACTGTTCTGGAGGAGCTCCTGATGCAGAATCAGTCCAAATGTAAAATTGCGGAAAGACTGTCCCTGCCGGAGTTAAAAGAAGATGTCCTTCAGATCCTTCACAGCAGGGGCAGCATTCAGGTGGAGAGTGAACAACATACGCCGGAGGGAATACAGATCGAGGGCATTCTGCATCTGTCTTTTCTGTACCTGCGGGGGGATGATTCAGAGCCTTATGGAAGCTGGCAGGGGATGATACCGTTTTCCTGGCTGATCGAGTATTCTGATATGCCGGAGAAAGTGAGCAGCAGTCTTTCTTATCATGTAGAACAGCTCGCTGTAACATTGGCGGGAAGTGAGGCGGTTGAAGTCAAAGCCATATTGTCATTTGATGTATTCCTGCGCAGACTTATACCTGTTGAGATGATCACAGAAGTCCGGATGGAGCCTCTTAATATGGAAGAACTGTCAGAGCGTCCGGGGATTGTAGGACATATTGTGCAAAATGGCGAAGATCTCTGGAGCCTGGCTAAGAAATATATGACAACGACCGACGGAATCAAGGAAATAAATGGGCTAAGTGATGAAAAAGTTTCACCAGGGGATAAACTATTGATTTTTAAGGAAAATGTGAGTATACTGTAAGCACAATGTATACAAGATACAGAACACAGTATTAATAAGTCAACAGCTGACAGTCAGATGGGCTGAACTGTTGCATAGTATGGAGGACACAGGATGAATCAGATCGAACTGAAAGCACTTGCTAAGATCAATCTGGGATTGGATGTACTGGGAAGAAGAGAGAACGGCTATCATGATGTGCGTATGATCATGCAGTCAATTTATTTATATGATGAAGTAAAGATAGAGAAGAAAGATACACCGGGAATCGAAGTGGTGACGAATCTGAGCTATCTGCCTGTCAATGAAGACAATATTGCATACAAGGCGGCAGAACTGCTGAAAGAAGAGTTTCATATCAATGAAGGTGTGAAGATCACTTTAAAGAAGCATATTCCCGTGGCGGCCGGGCTGGCCGGGGGCAGTTCCAATGCTGCCGCGGTGCTGTTCGGGATGAACCGGATGTTCCGGCTTGGCCTTTCCCAGAAGAGTCTGATGGAGCGCGGAGTGAAGCTGGGAGCAGATGTCCCATACTGCATTATGCGGGGGACAGTCCTGGCAGAGGGGATTGGCGAGGAACTGAAGGTACTTCCGGCTATGCCGAAATGTACTGTGCTGATCGCGAAGCCTCCGATCAGCGTGTCTACAAAGACGGTTTACGAGGCGCTGGATTCAAAAGAGATTACGGAGCATCCGGATATCGACGGGATCATAGAAGGGCTGGAGCAGCAGGATCTGAAGAAGATCGCGGGCTGTATGGGAAATGTCCTTGAGGATGTCACTATTCCGATGCATCCGGTCATTGATGAGATCAAACAGGCAATGAAAGATGCAGGGGCACTGGGCGCAATGATGAGCGGCAGCGGGCCTACGGTATTCGGACTGTTTGAGAGCCGTGCGGGTGCCCGCGAGGCACAGAGACGCATCAGGGAAAAAGCACTGACCAGGCAGGTCTATGTGACGAATATACACAGTGTGAGGAGGAATCAGAATGCCGATTGATTTTGAAGTTACGATGAATGAATACCTTCCGCTGCGAGACGTAGTATTTAATACTTTGCGGAGGGCGATCCTGCGGGGAGAATTAAAACCGGGCGAGCGTCTGATGGAGATCCAGCTCGCCAACAAGCTGGGGGTAAGCCGGACGCCAATCCGGGAGGCTATCCGCAAGCTGGAACTGGAAGGTCTTGTGCTCATGATTCCAAGGAAAGGCGCAGAAGTAGCGGAAATCACGGAGAAGAATCTGAGGGATGTACTTGAAGTCCGCTGTGCTCTGGAAGAACTGGCAGTACAGCTTGCATGTGAGAGAATCGACAAAGAAAAGCTCAAGGAACTTCATGCTGCTGCGGATCATTTCCGGGAAATACTGGACAGTGACGACATCACGGCTATCGCTGAGGCAGACGAAGCATTTCACGATGTGATCTTTGCTGCCACGGACAATGAACGTCTGATCCAGCTATTGAACAACCTGAGAGAGCAGATGTACCGTTACCGCATCGAGTATCTGAAGAAGAAAGAGTGCCATCCACAGCTGCTGGAAGAACATGCGGCGATCATGAAAGCCATAGAGGAGCATGATAAAGAAAAGGCAACGCAGATCACGATCCAGCACATCGCGAATCAGGCGGATACCGTGGTGGATACACTGCGGCACCGCTAAAGGTAAAGGCTTCTGCAGATCCGCAGGAGAGAATAACAGAAGATTTACAGGCCTTTTCGTATAATTCTCTGTGATCTGTCCATACTCTCCATATCAGGTGAAAAGATATGGAGGAATTACATATGGATATGACAGAGAGATTATACAGAGTGATTGAGAAACGGGCTGTAAAGATCTGTTTTGTGCTTGCAGTCATTCTTGCGGCACTGATTACAGCAGGAATATATTTCAGAGTGGATGCGGCGGCGCAGGAAAAGCTTCAGGAACATCTGGCGCAGGAGGTACTGAGATTCCATGTGCTCGCCAACAGCGACAGTGACGAAGATCAGGAGCTGAAGCTGCAGGTGAGAGATGCGGTCCTTGCATATATGGAAGAGAATATGCCGGAGGAAGACAGCGCTGATGCTGTAAAAGACTGGGCGCGGGCACATATTGATGAAATAGAGGACGCAAGCTGCAGTGTCATTGCAGAGAACGGAGCGGATTATCCGGTGAGTGCAGCGGTGACGACCTGCTGGTTCCCGGACAAAAGCTACGGCGACGTTACATTTCCGGCGGGAAATTATGAGGCGCTCCGCATTGAGATCGGTGAGGCAAAAGGCCATAACTGGTGGTGCGTGCTCTACCCGGGACTGTGTTTTATGGATACTGTAAATGCAGTCGTGCCGGATGAAGGAAAAGAGCAACTGAAAAACGTTTTGACAGAAGAGGAGTATTCCAGGATTACGGCTGACACAGATTTTAAGATCAGCTGGTTTTTCTGGCGGAAATAGAGTTATGACAGAATTTTTAATCAGACATTTTATAAAAGACTATAAGGATGTGGAGAAGATATCCGTGCGGACCGCATACGGAGTGCTGGCCAGCATCGTGGGTATCTTCTGCAATGTTTTTTTGTTTGCAGTAAAATTTGTGGTAGGGCTTATCCTACACAGTGTATCCGTTACAGCGGATGCATTTAACAACTTATCAGATGCAGGCTCGTCTATCATCAGCTTCGTCGGTGTGAAAATGGCGGAGAAGCCTGCAGACAAAGACCATCCATTCGGACACGGGCGGATTGAGTACATAGCGGCGCTGGTCGTTTCATTCCTTGTGCTGGAAGTAGGATTTACATTTCTGAAAGATTCTTTCGGCAAGATCCTGCATCCGGAAACAATGAACTTCCAGATCGTCTCGGTTATCATCCTGATCCTGTCGATAGCTGTAAAGCTGTGGCTCGGCATGTTTAACCGGAAACTGGGCGAGAAGATCGACTCTAAAGTAATGATGGCTGTATTTACGGATTCCATGGGCGATGTGATCACCACATCCGCCACTATCCTGTCCCTGATCTTCTTCGCGATTACAGATATCAATATCGACGGTATTGTTGGTGTGGGCGTCGCGCTTGTGGTCATGTGGGCCGGCGTGGGAATTGCGAAAGATACATTGGAGCCGCTGATCGGTCAGGCAATCGATCCGGAAGTATATGAGGAGATCAAGCATTTTGTGGAAAAATATGACGGCATTGAAGGAACTCATGATCTGATCGTACATAACTACGGACCGGGCCGCAGCATGGCGTCAATTCATGCGGAGGTGCCAAATGACGTGGATATCGAACAGTCCCATGAGATCATTGACCGGATCGAGCGGGATGCGGCGAAAGAACTTGGAATTTTTCTCGTGATCCATATGGATCCGGTGGAGATGAGAGATAAGCGGGTACTGAGGATACGTGATAAGACCGTGCAGCTTCTGCATGATCTTGATCCTGACTGTACGATCCATGATTTCCGTATGGTGCCGGGAGAAAACCAGACGAATCTTATCTTTGATATGGTCGTTCCTATCGATTATGATGAGAAAAAGAAAAATGAACTTCCCTTACAGCTGATGGAGCGGATCAAAGCTGTAGATCCCCGCTACGAATGCGTTATAACAGTGGAGTCTGATTATGTGGCGCAGAGCAGCCCGGAGGATAAATGACAGAAAAGTATAACAAGGAGTGACGGAAGATGACAGAGAGCACGATGATTCAGCAAAAGAATGGTAATACAGGATATGAATTTGACGGGAGAGTGCGCTACAGTGAGATAGACCACAGAGGGACGATGACACTTCCGGCCCTGATCAATTATTTTCAGGACTGCAGTACATTTCATTCAGAAGCGGTCGGCCTCGGCATGGAAAGACTGAAGCATGACAGGAAAGCCTGGGTGCTCTCCTACTGGCAGGTTATCGCAGACCGTTATCCGAAAATGGGTGAGAAGATCACAACAGGAACATTTGCCACAGAGTTTAAAGGACTCTACGGAAACCGTAACTTCTATATGAAAGATGAGTCGGGGAAAATGATCGCCCGCGCCAATTCTATCTGGGTGTTTATGGATCTGGAGAAAGGCAGACCGGCACGCCCGACGGCAGAGCATATCGATCCGTATGGTACGAGGGAACCGCTGGACATGCCTTATGAGGGGAGGAAGATCGTACTTCCGGAACACGCGGAGGCGGAAGAACCCTTCCCGGTGCGGAAATATCATATCGATACGAATGAACATGTCAATAACTGCCAGTATGTGCAGATGGCGATGGAGATGGTGCCGGGGGATGTGCAGGTACGGCAGCTGAGAGTGGACTATAAAAAGTCAGCGGTGCTCGGAGATATGATCTATCCGAGAATGACAGTGGAGCAGGAGCGCACAGTGGTGGAACTGTGTGATGCGGACGGAAAACCATATGCGATCGTGGAGATGAAATAAATAAAATGAACAAAGCAATGCAGACGATCCTGCAGGCGCTCTCCTACGGCGGTATCGAGGTAGAGTCCGCCCGAAGGATCGCGGATCTGAAAAAGCTGGATCCTATGCGGATCTTTGTAAAAAAACTGGATACAGAAGTATATAATAAAGAATATAAAGTTCCCATCCGACTGTATTTCGCCGATGAGAAATCAATGGAAGCCGGCAATGAGGATATCCCGGTCATCCTCTTCTTCCACGGCGGGGGCTGGACGACGGAGAGCGTAGAGACCTATGACCGGGTCTGCTCGCGCATGGCGCAGTCCATCGGACAGATGGTAATTTCCGTGGAGTACAGGCTTGCGCCGGAATACCGGTTCCCGACGGGGTTTGAAGACTGTTATGCGGCGGCCAAGGCGCTGTTTGCCGGTGTGATCCTGCCGGGAATCCTGCCGGAGCAGATTACTGTCATGGGAGACAGCGCGGGAGGGAATCTCGCGGCGGCGGTGTGTATGCGTGCAAGGGATACCGGGGACTTCAGCCCTCAGCGCCAGATCCTCATTTATCCCGCGCTGAGCAATTGTTATACAGAGGACTCGCCTTATGAATCCGTGCGGACGAACGGTACGGGATACCTGTTGACAAGCGAGAAGATGGCGGATTATCTGAAACTTTATGAGAGTAAACCGGAAGACCGGGAGAATCCCTATTTTGCCCCGCTGTGCGCGGAGGATTATTCCAATCTGCCGGACACACTTATCCTGACAGCAGAATACGACCCACTGCGGGACGAAGGGGAAGAGTACGGCCGACGGTTGAGGCAGTCAGGATGCCGGGTGCATATCGAGCGGATCGCCGGGGCGCTGCATGGATATTTTGCCCTTGGAATCCAGCACCTGTATGTTCAGGAGAGCTTCCGGCATATCAACCGGTTCCTGAGTGTGGAGAGGGCAATGAATGAACAAGGAGGCAGGCAGGGTGAAAGAGAAACGGCAGAGCCGGTGGAGAAAACTTGATAATGCGGCGCAGGCATTTCCGGCAGCTACAGGAAAGAAAGACTCAAGAGTATTCCGGTTTTACTGCGTGTTAAAAGAAAGAATCGATGCGGATATTCTGCAGAAAGCGCTGGATCTGACCATGGAGAAATATCCAGTCTTTAGGTTCGTTCTGCGCAAAGGACTCTTCTGGTTCTATATGGAGCCGAGAGAGCTTCCGGCTCTGGTCAGAAAGGAAGACCGTCCGCCATGCAGCCGGATCTATGTCCCGGATCAGAAAAGGCTTCTCTTTGAAGTGACCTACCATAAAAACAGGATCAATCTGGAAGTATTTCACGGACTGACCGATGGAACCGGCGCTATGCAGTTTCTGAAAGAGCTTGTGAGAAATTATCTGATACTTACATACCCGGATGCCGGTTTCCCGGAAACAGATATCGGGGAAGAGCTCACAGAAAGTGATTATGAGGAGGACAGCTTTTCCCAGTATTATACAGGAAGAAAAAGCAGAGCCGGGAAATCGAGAAAGGCATATCAGCTGAAAGGAGAACGCCTGGAACAGTCGGAGATGCAGATCACGGAGCTTATCCTTTCGGCATCGGAAGTTCATCGAAAGGCAAAGGAATACGGAGTCTCAGTGACAGCTTATCTTGCGGCGGTCTTTCTTTATGCAATATATGAAGAGGTGCCGAAAAGCAGGCTGAAACGTCCGGTGTCACTTATGATTCCGGTAAATCTGAGAAATTTCTTCCCGTCCGGTTCTATGACGAATTTCTGGAGCTGGATCGAGACAGCCTTTGACTTTCGTGAAAATACAAAGCTGGAAGATGTCATCAGGAAAATGAAAGAGATGTTCGGAAAAGACTCTGTGGAAAAGGAAATTTCCGGACGGATGAATGAACTGGTGCGTCTGGAAAAGAATCCTTTCCTGCGCGCCGTACCGCTGGAAATCAAGAATCTGTTCCTGCTGGCAGGTACTACGCTGGGCGGGCGCAGCGTAACCGCAGTATATTCTAATATGGGCCGTATTCAGATGGCGGACGAATATGAGGATTATATCGAGCGGTTCGGTTTCTTTGCAAGCACGGACAAGATGCAAATGTGCTCTTGTTCATATGGGGATACCATGGTGCTGGGGATTACTTCAAAGATCATAGATCCCAATATATGCAGAAACTTTATCGGCATCCTTAAACAAGACGGAATCGAGTGCCATATGGAGGAAAATGATTTCCCGGGGTATCACGAAAAGCCGTCGAGAAGGGCGCTTATGGGACTTAAGATCTTCTCGTTTACATGCACCGCGGCAGTTGTGATCTGCTGGATGCTTAACTACCTTCTGACATTCGGAATCTGGTGGGCTGGTTATGTGACTGCCGGAGTATTCTGCACATGGCTGCTCATCATGGTCGGTTACCGAAAGCGGAAGAACCCTTTGAAAAACGGGATGTGGCAGCTTGTCATCGTGACAGTGGGATCCCTCCTGTGGGATCTGTTTACCGGATGGCAGGGGTGGTCTGTGGATTTTGTCATTCCTCTGGCAATCCTTGTGAATATGCTGTCTATGGTGATCATCTCGGCTGCGGGAAAGATGGAAGTATCGGAATATCTTTTCTATCTGGTTCAGGCAGGTGTGTGCGGATTGCTCCCGTTTATACTGCTTGTGGCTGGAGTGGCTTCCGTACCGTATCCGTCTGTGATCTGCTCCGGCGTTAGTCTGCTGTTCCTGATAGGTCTTGTGATCTTTAAATGGAAAGATTTTGTCAGAGAGGTGCAGAAAAAATTCCGCGTCTGAATGTTGATTATATCAGGCGCGGAATTGAATTTTACAATATCTGATCTGTTGTCTGGTCTGACCGGGAAAACTTGTCCGTTTAAGCAGGACTAGTCAAGCCCCGCCAGTACATCTTCAAGTACTTCTTCAACAGAGTCTGTCACATATTTGGCATGCCCTGCAATGCCGGGCGCAGCATTTGACATGGCATAGCCGTATCCGGCAAGCTCCAGCATTTCTACGTCATTGTACTGGTCTCCGAAAGCCATGCATTCTTCAGGCTTTACATTAAAAAGTTCCATCATTTTCTGAAGGCCGGTTCCCTTATTATATCCCGGTACAATAAAGTCAATCCAGATATTTCCCGATGTGACGACTTTGACAGCCGGCGAAAACATTTCCTGAAGATGCTTCAGATACGCCCCGAGATCGTGGGATTTCATGTTTGCGATGGCAAGTTTAAGAAACGGTCCTTTTACTTTTGTAATATCATCGACGATCTGCGTCGTATTGTGCATTACATTTACAATGTGGTTGACAAATACCGGATCATTGTCTTCGATCAGACAGGTATCCTCACGAGATGCAACAATTTCGTAGCCGGGTTCCTTTTTAATCTCATTCATGATCCGGTAAGCCAGATCGTCCGGAATAATACCCCGGGAGATAACTTTTCCCTGATGGATACAGATAGAACCGTTTTCTGCAATATAGGAGATCTCGTCTTTGATATCGGCAAAGAGCCGGCGTTCATTGTCGTACTGTCGTCCGCTTGCCGCGACAAAATGGATCCCTTTCTCTGTGATTCTGTGTATCAGATCTATTGTATAAGCGGACAGCTCCTGAGCTCCGTTGTGGAGCAGTGTACCGTCCAGATCGCTTGCGATTAATTTGATCATAATAGATTCCTCCGTGGAAAGTATGTCTGTGGAAAAAGCTGTATGTAGAAGATCATACTCCGCATACAGCTTCCGTACCAAATTCAAGTATAACCGAAAAAAAAGCCGGCGTAAAGAGAGAACTGTATGGATCTGCGGCAAGTATGTACGGGGTTCCGGCAAGCAGATGTAACAGAAAAGAAATACTTGTAACTGTTTTGTAATAGTAATATAATGGAAACATGGTGGAATGCGAGATGAAATTTCCTGTTCCGGCATAAATATAATTGAAAAGCAAGAGGACTATGATTATGGGAAAATATTTTGGAACTGATGGCTTTCGCGGTGAGGCGAATGTGGTACTGACAGTGGAGCATGCATTTAAAGTAGGACGTTACCTGGGTTGGTACTTCGGACAGGACCACAAGGCAAGAGTTGTGATCGGAAAAGATACAAGAAGAAGCAGTTATATGTTTGAGTATGCCCTGGCAGCAGGAATTACTGCATCAGGAGCAGATGCATACCTTCTTCACGTGACGACAACTCCGAGTGTATCCTATGTTGTAAGGACAGAAGATTTCGACTGTGGTATTATGATCTCTGCAAGCCATAACCCGTTCTATGACAATGGTATTAAGGTTATCAACAGTGCCGGACATAAGATGGAAGCGGAGGTTGAAAATAAGATCGAAGCATATATTGACGGAGAGACAGAAGAGCTTCCGCTTGCTACAAAAGAGAATATCGGACGTACGATCGATTATTCCGCAGGGAGAAACCGCTATATCGGCCATCTGATCTCCCTTGCAACCCGTTCATTTAAGGATATGCGTGTGGGACTCGACTGCGCGAACGGAAGTTCATTTGCTATAGCAAAGAGTGTGTTCGATGCACTCGGCGCAAAGACATACGTGATCAATAACGAGCCGGACGGAACCAATATCAATACGAACTGCGGCTCCACTCATATCAATGTACTTCAGGAATTTGTCAAAGAGAAGAAACTGGACGTGGGCTTTGCTTATGACGGAGATGCAGACAGATGTATTGCAGTAGATGAAAACGGCAATGTAGTGGACGGCGACCGTATTATGTATGTATGCGGTAAGTATCTGATGGAGCAGGGACGCCTTGAGGGCAATACGATCGTCACGACAGTAATGTCCAATCTGGGACTTTACAAAGCCTGTGATAAGATTGGTATGAAATACGAGCAGACAGCAGTGGGTGATAAATATGTGTATGAAAATATGCTGAAGAACGGTTTCGTGCTCGGAGGCGAGCAGTCCGGACATATCATCTTCAGCAAGCATGCAAGAACCGGCGACGGCATCCTTACATCACTGATGCTCATGGAAGTCATGCTTGAGAAGAAACAGACACTTGGAAAACTGGCGGATGAAGTCAAGATCTTCCCGCAGGTTCTGAAAAATGTACGCGTGAAAGATAAGAAAACTGCAAGAGAAAATCCTGCAGTCGTAGAAGCTGTCCAGAAGGCGGCAGATGCCCTGGGAACAGATGGACGTATTCTTGTGCGCGAGAGCGGCACTGAGCCGGTGATCCGCGTCATGGTAGAAGCGGCATCGGACGAGATCTGCGAGAAATACGTGGATAGTGTGGTGGATGTCATCAAAGCAGAAGGGTTGACGGAGTAATTCGTATTTGTCGGAGAGGCATTCTATGATAAATCGTCCGAAAATCAATCGGATACAGTGGAATAATGTATGTATTCGGATCAGTCGGGACTGTAATACTTCCGGCTCCGGTTACAGGTCATAAGACAAAGTAACAAGCCTGCGATATGGCTAAGAACAATCAAGCAAATGAAGAACTCGCTTTGCTCAGACAACTTCATTTGCTTGATTAACGCCACATCACAGGCTTTAACTTTGTCTAACGACCTTACACAGTCACTGTCCGCATTACAATCCCGCCTGATCCGAAAGGTTCACCAGAACAGCTGTATCCGAATGATTTTCTGCGTTTATCCAATCGGAAGTATCTCTTCGACACTCACGAATCTATCCGCTTACGATTACTGTCTGATATCCGGCACGTTTAAGTCTTCTCTCCACAGCTGCCGCTTCATCCAGCGTGGGGTATGTGCCCACGGTAACCCGGTACAATCCGTTATTCTGGCTGGTCACGGCAGGAAAATCCTGTTCCAGCAGTTCCTGCTGGAGACGATCAGCATATGCGCCATTGCGGAAAGCACCGACCTGTACGGTATAAGAGCCAGGGGCAGACACCTCGCCGTTCATCTGGAGCGTGTCTAGGATGCCTTCCGCGATCCCGAGCGCGATATCATCAAAGTTGTTATCGAAGAGCATGTTGTCGGTGCCTGAATTGATGAAGCCGACTTCTACGAGAACTGCCGGCATGCGTGTACGCCTGAGGACGACCAGTCCCGGGCGTTCTTTTACGCCCAGATTGACAAATCCTATGGCTTCCAGCTGTTCATTTATGTTCTCGGCCATTTTCAGCTTGATTCCGGATTTATTATAGACGAGAGATTCTACACCGGAATAAGTGTTGGCTTCCGGGCTGGAGTTGCGGTGGATGGAAATGAAAAAATCAGCGCCGGCTGCGTTTGCCTCCATTGCTTTTTGATAAGGAGATTCGTAGACGTCTGTAGTACGTGTGTAGAGGACGTCGACTCCCCGTTCCTGAAGGAGTTCGCCGACGGCAAGTGTAAGGGCAAGTGAGTCGTCTTTTTCCTGCCGTCCGTTGTATACCGCGCCGGGATCGCGTCCGCCGTGTCCGGCATCCAGCATAATAGTATAAGGCATAGTTCTGATTCCTTTTCCGCTTTACTCTATAACAGAATATGCAGTGAAAGAAAAATGGTGACTGTCATTTGGCAGCCACCATTTGAAAAAGCAATATAAATTATGAGTTGTCCGGTTCGGCAGTATTTTTGTCAGAAATGTTTTCGGAAGTACTGTCATCATCGGAATTTCCTGAGGAAGAATCATCGGGCTCCGCCTGAGCGCCTTCTTCGTCTTCTGTCTTTTCCGGAAGATATACATGTACGCTCTCGATACGGTTTTTATCCAGAGTTTCTACGACCAGGCGTATACCGTCTTCTGTTATGACTTCATCATTTAATTCGGGCAGCCTGTCAAGGTGTTCGATAATAAAACCGCCCAGCGAATCATAATCTTCGGAAGAGAACCCGGTCTGCAGCCGTTCATTTACATCATCAAGATTCATAGCGCCCTCGATCACATATTCACGGTCAGACAGCTGATAAAACTGGTCTTCCTGCTCGTCATACTCGTCATGGATCTCGCCAACGATCTCCTCCAGAATATCTTCAAGAGTGATCAGACCGGCCATCTCACCGTATTCGTCCAGTACGATCGCGATATTAAATGTTGATTCCCTCATTTCTACAAGCAGTTCGGAGATGCTCTTGTATTCATATGTGAAATGCGGCTGGCGCATGATATCACGGATATTAAAAGATTCATCCCGGTTGCACAGAAGAAGGCCTTTCATATTAATAATACCGACAATATTGTCCTGAGAGTCTTCATAGACAGGCAGGCGGGTGAATTTATCTTCACGAAAGATATCGATGAGCTCATCATATGTGCTGTTAACATCGGCAAAAGTCACATGTACCCTCGGGACCATGATGTCTTTTGCGTCGGCATCACCGAGATCGAATACATTGTTGATCATTTCTTTTTCATCAGATTCGATCACACCTCTCTCATGGCTTACATCTACAATGGTCCTGAGCTCTTCCTCGGTCATGACTTTTTTTGCAGCGGCAGGATCCACCCGCAGAAGGAACATGATGCCGCGGGAAAAGAGATTGATGATAAAGATTACCGGAGTCATGATCGTCATAAAGAATTTGATGATCCGGATATAACGCATCGATATCTTTTCTGCGTTTATGGTGGCATAGTTTTTCGGCGTGATCTCTCCGAAAACGAGGATCGCGACTGTAAGGACTGCCGTAGCGATGCTGACCATATATCCGCCGAATGCATATGCAAGTGTGGCTGAAAGGGAAGATGCAGAGATGTTGACGATATTATTGCCGATCAGTATGGCACTCAGCATCTTGGATGTATGATTCTCCGTGATATCGAGAACCATTGCCGCTTTTTTGTTCCCGTCATCTGCCAGAGAGCGCAGCCGGATCTTGTTCACCGTTGTGAGCGCAGTCTCATTTGATGAGAAAAATGCTGAGAGCATAAGCAGGATAATCAATATGATAAATTGAAAGGTGTCACCAGAGTCCACTGTACTTTTTTCACTCCTTTATCTGTTACAGTGCGTCTGAACTGACGCTGAAAAACTCAGAGATACTGCTACATTATACACTGGATCTGGCAGATTTGCAAGAAATGATGGTTTACATCGCTTTGAGCATGGCTTATAATAATGTGGCAAATAAGCATAGAATTGAGAAATGGAGTATATTTATGAACCTGTATAATGATCTTTGTTCCATTACCGGAGAGAAAAACGTTCTGAGAGACGAACTGATGTCCGGGCATACGACTTTTCGCATCGGAGGGCCGGCAGATTATTTTGTCATGCCGTCTTCTGCTGATGAGATCAGAAAGATTACGGCACTGTGTACAGAGAAGGCGATACCATACTATATAATAGGAAACGGAAGCAATCTTCTTGTGGGCGACAAAGGGTACCGGGGCGTCATCATACAGGTCTTTAAGAATATGAGAGAGATTGAGACCGATGGAGAGATCATCCGGGCACAGGCGGGGGCGCTGCTTTCAAAGGTAGCTGCTGCGGCATATGAGGCCGGACTGGAGGGATTCGAGTTTGCCTCCGGTATTCCGGGCACGCTGGGAGGCGCGGTCCGCATGAATGCAGGCGCATATGGCGGTGAGATCAGACAGGTGCTCAAAAGTGCTGATGTCCTTACACCCGGGGGCGAAGTGCTGACACTTCCTGTTGAAGAGATGAAGATGGGATACCGCACCAGTATTGTCTCAAAGATGGATTATGTAGTTCTGGCGGCGGAGCTTGTCTTAAGGAAAGGAGATAAAGAGAAAATCCGTGCCAAGATGGACGAACTGAAGGAGAAGCGGGTATCGAAGCAGCCGCTCGAATTCGGCAGTGCAGGAAGCACATTTAAGAGGCCGGAAGGATATTTCGCGGGCAGGCTGATCGAAGAGGCCGGACTGAGAGGATTTCGCGTGGGAAATGCCCAGGTGTCGGAGAAGCACTGTGGATTTGTGATCAACAGGGGCGGGGCGACTGCGCGGGAAGTAGCGGAACTGATGGAGACGATAGTGCGCCGGGTTGAGGAAAACTCGGGCGTAAGGCTGGAGCCGGAAGTGAAAAGGATAGGAGAGTTTTGACAGATGCGTTTGGTGATCGTGACGGGAATGTCGGGTGCAGGTAAAACGACTGCGTTAAAGATGCTGGAGGATATGGGATACTTCTGTGTAGACAATCTTCCCATTCCGCTTCTTCCCCGCTTTGTAGAGATGTTCAGTGAGCCGGAAGAAGAGGTAAAGAATATCGCTCTGGGAATTGATGTCAGAGGAGGACAGGACTTCAGCGGTCTGCAGGAAGTGCTCGATGAGATGGATGAAAAACAGGTCAGCTATGAGATTCTGTTTCTGGATGCGCAGGACGATGTGCTGATCAAAAGATATAAGGAAACGAGAAGACAGCATCCGCTGAGCGGTTCGGGCAGAGTGGATACGGGAATCGCGAAAGAACGTGAAAAGATCATGTTTTTGAAGATGCGTGCTACGTATATTTTAGACACAAGCAAAATGCTTACCAGGGAACTGAAACTGGAACTGGAGAAGATTTTTGTAAAAGGAGAGAGTTTCTGCAATCTGTATATCACAGTTATGTCCTTTGGGTTTAAGTACGGTATCCCGCAGGATGCAGATCTTGTATTTGACGTACGTTTCCTGCCGAATCCGTATTATATCGATGAATTGAAAGAGAAGACTGGAAATGACCCGGCGGTGCAGGATTATGTCATGGAGAATGAAAAGGCACAGGTATTTCTTGATAAACTGACGGATATGGTCGATTTCCTTATTCCAAATTACATTTTGGAAGGCAAGAATCAGCTTATTATCGCAATCGGCTGCACTGGTGGAAAACACAGGTCTGTAACTCTTGCGAATGCTCTGTATCAAAGGCTGGATAAACAGGAGAATTACGGAGTTCGCATCGAGCACCGGGATATCGGAAAAGATGCGATCACAAAAAGGAAAGAGTGAGAGTATGTCTTTTTCTGGAAAAGTAAGAGAGGAACTTGCAGGAAATATCAGCTCTGCAAGACATTGTCAGATAGCAGAACTGGCGGCTTTCATCGGATTGTGTGGAACGATTGTATTTAATCGGTTCGATCGCTGCAGCATAAAAATTCATTCGGAAAACTTTCTAGTTGCAAGAAAAGTCTTTACATTGATAGAAAAAACATTTAATATTAGAACTGATATCTCAATAAGGAGAAACATTGCGAAACAAAGCGTGTCGTATGCAGTTATTGTGCAACATCATGAAGACGCATTTCGCATCCTTCAGGCAACGAAGATGATCGGCGAACAAAAAGAAAATGCAGATGAAATCCAGCCGTTCAGCCCTCTTGTAATCCAGCAGACATGCTGTAAAAGAGCATTCCTGCGGGGAGCATATCAGGCGGCGGGCTCTATGAGCGATCCGAAGAAGGCGTATCATTTTGAAATCGTCTGTTCCTTGCCCGAGGCAGCGGAGAAGATCCGCGAGGTGATCTGCAGCTTTGGTTTGGATGCCAAGATCGTGAGGCGCAAGAACTCATATGTTGTATACCTGAAAGAAGGTTCTCAGATAGTAGATATCCTTAATGTAATGGAAGCGCATGTGGCTCTGATGGAACTTGAGAATGTCAGGATCCTGAAAGAGATGCGTAATTCTGTAAACAGGAAGGTGAACTGCGAGACTGCCAACATTAATAAAACTGTGTCAGCAGCGGTGAAACAGATTGAGGACATTACATATCTCAGAGATACGGTGGGATTTGACCATATGCCGGATAATCTGGTGGAGGCGGCGATCGCCCGTCTTGATCATCCTGACGCCACTCTGAAAGAACTGGGGGAGGCTCTTGATCCCCCGGTGGGAAAGTCCGGAATCAACCACAGACTGCGCAGACTCAGCGAGATGGCAGACAAGGTAAGGCAGGAACAAGGAGGATTATTATGATTAAAACACCTGTTGTAGTTAAGACAGAAGGCGGATTTGACGGCAGACCGATTGCTCTGCTTGTACAGGAAGCGAGCCAGTATGCGAGCAAAGTGTACATTCAGATTGGTGAGAAGAATATCAACGCAAAAAGTATTATGGGGATGATGAGCCTGAGCCTTTCGAATGGTGAGAAAATTACTGTAGTTACTGAGGGTGAGGATGAGAAGAAAGCTGCAGAAGGAATCAGGACATTTTTTGCAAATAGAGTAAAATAAAGATTATTTTGAAAAGGGAGGGCTGTGCATAAGTACAGCCTTTTGCTGACTATATGGCAGGATTATATAAACGGGGAGGATATGAGCATGAAAAAGATGTTGTTTATTTATAATCCGAACGCAGGCACAGGGACACTTAAGCCCAAACTTTCAGATGTAATTGACACTTTTACAAAAGCAGAATATGAGGTGACGGTATATCCGACCCAGAAATATCATGACGGAGCGGAGAAGATGCAATCCTGCGCCGAGGGATATGATCTGATCGTGTGCAGCGGCGGTGATGGAACACTTGACGAAGTTGTGACAGGTATGCGGATGCGGTCGTATAAGGCTCCACTGGGATACATTCCGGCTGGCACTACAAATGACTTCGCCACCAGCCTTGGCATTCCAAAAGACATTCTCGCAGCTGCAGATACAGCAGTCAATGGGGTGCCGTTTCCGTGCGACGTAGGAACATTTAACGATGACTACTTTATCTATATCGCAGCATTCGGCCTTTTTACGGATGTTTCTTACGAGACAAAGCAGAGTATGAAGAATATCCTCGGTCATCTGGCATATGTGCTGGAGGGGGCAAAAAGGATATTTAATATACCATCCTACAAGATCCGCGTGATTCATGATGGCGAGGAGATCGAAGATGAATTTATCTACGGCATGGTGACAAACTCGCGGTCGGTGGGGGGATTTACAGGAATCATTGGGCCGGATGTGGTATTTGATGACGGCGAGTTTGAGGTGACGCTTATCAAGACCCCAAAGAATCCGCTTGAATTAAACGATCTGCTCGGGGCGATCATGCTCAGACAGATCAATCCGGAGCGCATGTATTCCTTCAAGTCGGGATGTGTGCGGTTTGAATCCATGGAGGCGATTCCCTGGACGCTTGACGGCGAGTATGGAGGAAGCCATGAGGAGGTTACTGTCCGGAATAACAGACAGGCGCTTCAGATCATGGTGCGCCAGGAGGTGGCAGCAGGGCTCTCGGCGGAAAAGATGGCGGAAGAAGCGACTGAAATCAATGGTGCAGTCGAGGAATAAAATATCACAGTTCAGCCGTGCCATGACTGAACTGTGATAAAAAATGTAAAAAAATGAAAAAAGTACTTGCATCTCATTAATCTATATGATATAGTAATATTCGCTGTGAGGGACAACCAAACAGCGAATATAAATAAGGCTCCGTGGTCAAGCGGTCAAGACGCTAGCCTCTCACGCTGGAATCAGGGGTTCGATTCCCCTCGGAGTCATTAAGAAAGCTCGTTTTTACGAGCTTTTTTTGTATTTGAAAACCCGATTTAATCATACTCCGGCACTGATATTATAGCTATATGTACTTTCTTTTGCTATAATATTTCTATATTGATCAGAGGCGGCTTATTCTTTCATTCTTTTGCGGAGGGTTGGTTATGAAAACGACGAAACTGTTGTATGTTGCTCTTGCAACCCCGTTTCTTTTGTCCGGATGTGCCAGTAAAGAAGAAATAAAATTTCCGTTTGACGCATCGGATGTAAATTTTATAGAAATATACCACTATAGTGTGCCTGGGGATGCGCAGGAGAAGGCAGTAGTGGAGATGGAAGATGTTGAAACGCTGTATGATTCATTTTCGGGACAGACGATAAGTCAGGGAAACCCGGAGGACGACATGGCGGGAGGAACGACGACCAGTTTCCGATTTAACCTTTCAGATGGTACGGATTACGAAGTAGTATATACATATGGAGGCGGGAAAAGCGGGACAATCTGTTTCCTGACAGATGAAAAGGAATACGTTACTTCAGCGGATATAGAGGCGCTTTGGAAGGAGTGCGATAGTGAACCACGGGATGTGCATGAGAGCAGACTGCCGGGAAATCCATGTGGACTGGAGATGAAGCCGATCGCAGGTACCGGGCTGATGCCGGGACATTATATTGCGCAAGGGTATGATAAATATTTGGAACCGACTATTGACCTGTATGCAGATAAGAAGGCAACACTGTTTTACTCCACTCTTTCCAGTGATCTCCCGATGGGAGAGTTTACGATAGAGGACGGCACCTTGGTCCTGCAGGACGAAATGTTCGATAAAAAATATACTTTTGTGATTGATGGAAAAGATTTGATATTTCAGGCGGATAAATCCGCGGAGATACCGCGGTTTGAAGAGAATACTCTCCGAGACGGGACAAGATTTGTATATCAGGCAGAAAACTGATGAAAGCAGAGAATAAGAAGACAGTGACGGAAACATACTATACAAAGGCTGAGAATGGAAGTCAGGGAGGATAGAATATGGGAAACATATTATTTATGATCATAGATATGCAGAATGGATTTATCAACAACTTTACAGAGGGGCTTGTGGAAAAGATACATGATTTCCAGGCAAGCATCGCGAATCGTGTGATCACAGCAGGCACACGCTATGTGAATCATGAGCATACAGCGTGCTATGTGTTTGAGGGATGGAAAAGTTGTATGGCGGGATCGGAAGATGCTGAGATCGTACCTGAGCTCCGGGGATGCATGCAGAGAGTATTTGACAAGGACAAGTACAGCTGCTGGAATGAAGAGATGAAGGAGTTTGTCCGTGATCATGAAATCGAAAAGATATACTTTGCGGGCGTGAATACAGGATGCTGTGTCCTGCACAGTGCTATGGACTGCTATAACGATCTGGTCGACTGTGCGGTGATAGAAGATCTGTGCGGTTCGACGTCGGGGATAGAAGAACATGAGGCGGCGCTTGTTGTGCTCCGGAGCTGTATTACGAAAGAACGTGTGATCACGGCGGAGAAGGCATACGAGGAGATATGTGGTGCCGAAGGGCATACAGAAAATTAGATTGTATTTTCTTCTCTGTTACGCTATAATAAGAAAGGATTTATAAAACCAGACAAATCCCGGCTGCCACCGCATTTTACCGGATGCAGCAGGGAGGCAGAATTGGAGGAGAAGAAAAATGTTAGTATCAGCAACAGAAATGCTTCAGAAAGCAAAAGCAGGTCACTACGCAGTAGGACAGTTCAACATTAACAACCTTGAGTGGACAAAGGCGATCCTTTTAACAGCACAGGAGTGCAATTCACCGGTTATCCTTGGTGTATCTGAGGGCGCAGGAAAATATATGGCAGGCTACAAGACAGTTGTAGGAATGGTAAACGGTATGCTCGAAGAGCTGAACATTACAGTTCCGGTAGCACTTCACCTGGATCACGGCAGCTATGACGGATGCCTGAAATGTGTAGAGGCAGGATTCTCCTCTATCATGTTCGACGGATCACACTATCCGATCGACGAGAACGTAGCAAAGACAACAGAGCTTGTTAAGATCGCACATGAGCATGGCATGTCCCTTGAGGCAGAGGTCGGAGCGATCGGCGGCGAGGAAGACGGAGTTATCGGAAAAGGCGAGTGCGCTGATCCGGACGAGTGCAAGAGAATTGCAGACCTCGGAATCGATTTCCTGGCAGCAGGTATCGGAAACATCCACGGTGTATATCCGGACAACTGGGAGGGATTAAGCTTTGAGACTCTGGATGCGATCCAGCAGAAGACAGGCGATATGCCGCTCGTGCTTCACGGTGGTACAGGTATCCCGGATGATATGATCAAGAAAGCGATCAGCCTTGGCGTAGCTAAGATCAATGTTAATACAGAGTGCCAGATCGTATTCGCAGAGGCAACACGCGAGTATATCGAGGCTGGAAAAGACAAACAGGGCAAAGGCTTTGACCCGCGTAAACTCCTGAAACCAGGCGCAGAAGCAATCATGGCTAAAGTAAAAGAGAAAATGGAGCTGTTCGGTTCTGTAGGACAGGCCTAAAAACTTTTTAGGAAAACCTGAATAACTTTTTTGAAAATTTTACTTGCCTTTTTGGAGTGATTGAGGTATACTGTCACACGTAGACAAGAACAAGGGCGTTCCAAGATAGCTTGGAGTGCCCTTTTTTCGTAGGAACCTGCTGGCGGAACCTGCGGAACAGTCTCCGGGAAGCCTTCAGACATAGAGGATAAGGCGGCGGAAAATATATTTCCAATAAGTTCCCCGGAAATGAAAAGAATATGAAAAGGAAGGGAATTCATATGAGCACAGAAAAGATCAATGTAGCCGATATCTTTGGAGAAAACGTCTTCAATGACACTGTGATGCAGGAGCGTCTGCCGAAAAAGGTTTACAAAAATCTGAAGAAAACGATTGAGGAAGGGAAAGAACTGGATCTTGAGACAGCCGATGTCATCGCACATGAGATGAAAGAATGGGCAATCGAGAAAGGCGCTACACACTATACACACTGGTTCCTGCCGCTGACAGGAGTTACGGCAGAGAAACATGACTCCTTTATCTCTGCACCGCTGCCGAGTGGAAAGGTGCTGATGAGCTTCTCCGGTAAAGAGCTGATCAAGGGCGAACCGGATGCGTCCTCATTCCCGTCAGGCGGACTGAGAGCAACTTTCGAGGCGAGAGGATATACAGCATGGGATTGTACATCACCGGCATTTGTAAGACAGGATGCAGGCGGAGCTACACTCTGTATTCCGACAGCATTCTGCTCCTATACAGGAGAGGCGCTGGATCAGAAGACGCCGCTTCTTCGTTCCATGGAAGCAATCAACAAACAGGCACTGCGTCTGCTGAGACTGTTTGGAAATACAACATCCAAGAAAGTAACTCCGTCCGTAGGACCGGAGCAGGAGTATTTCCTTGTAGATGCTGAGAAATTCGAGCAGAGAAAAGACCTGATCTATACAGGACGTACATTGTTCGGAGCTATGCCTCCGAAAGGGCAGGAGCTTGACGACCATTATTTCGGAACAATCCGTCAGAGAATCGCGGCATTCATGAAGGATGTTAATGAAGAATTGTGGAAAGTCGGAGTTACGGCTAAAACTCAGCACAACGAGGTTGCTCCGGCACAGCATGAGCTGGCTCCGATCTACTCAGAGGCCAATATTGCAGTTGACCACAACCAGATCGTAATGCAGACACTGAAGAGAGTTGCATGCCAGCACGGACTGAAATGCCTGCTTCACGAGAAACCGTTCGCAGGTGTCAATGGTTCCGGTAAACATAATAACTGGTCCATCACGACAGATGACGGCATCAATATGCTTGATCCGGGTAAGACGCCTCATGAGAATACACAGTTCCTTCTCGTTCTGACATGTATTTTAAGAGCAGTCAACATGCATGCAGATCTCTTAAGAGAATCCGCAGCAGATCCGGGAAATGATCACAGACTTGGAGCGAACGAGGCACCGCCGGCAATCATTTCCATCTTCCTGGGCGAGCAGCTCGAAGATGTGCTGGAGCAGCTGATCAGCACAGGTGAGGCAACACACAGTATAAAAGGCGGCAAACTTGACACAGGTGTTAGTACACTTCCGGAGCTGTCGAAAGATGCTACAGACAGAAACCGTACTTCACCGTTTGCGTTTACAGGAAATAAGTTCGAGTTCCGTATGGTAGGATCTCGTGATTCCATCGCTTCTCCGAACATCGTGCTCAACACAATTGTTGCAGAGGCATTTGCGGATGCGTGCGATGTACTTGAAAAGGCAGACGACTTTGATCTGGCTGTACATGATCTGATCAAGAAATATGCGACAGAGAATCAGAGAATTGTCTTCAATGGAGACGGCTACTCAGAAGCATGGGTTGAGGAGGCTGAGAGAAGAGGCCTGCCGAATATCCGCTCTATGGTAGAGGCAATTCCGGCAATGGTAACAGATAAAGCAGTAAATCTCTTTGAGAGATTTGGCGTGTTCACAAAAGCTGAGCTGGAATCACGTGCGGAGATCCAGTATGAGACATATGCGAAAGCCATCAACATCGAGGCACGCACAATGATCGATATGGCTAGCAAACAGTTTATGCCGGCATTTATCAAATATACAAAGACGCTTGCCGACACTGTAAATGCAGTGACAGCGGCAGGGGCAGATGCGTCCGTACAGAAGGAAGCACTTGCTGAAGTGACGGCCCTCATGGGAGAGACAAAGAAAGCTCTTGATGCACTGGCTAAAGTGACAGAAGAGGCTGCTGCAAAAGAAGAGGGCGCTGTGCAGGCAAACTTCTATCATTCAGATGTCTTCCCGGCTATGGAAGCACTCCGTGCACCGGTTGACAAACTGGAGATGATCGTAGACAAGGAAGCTTGGCCGATGCCGTCTTATGGCGATCTGATCTTTGAAGTATAAATATTGATACCTGTCTCCCGACGGGGAAAGATACACCTCTCTCTCTTTCCCCGCCGGGATTTTTTGCGCAAATTATTGACAGCTTGTTCGTAAAGATGCATACTAAATAGAAATATGGCGATGGAAAGAGGGCGTGATGTAATGCGCGAAAGTGATGGGAAAGGGAAGAAGATGACGATCAATGATGTGGCGGAACAGCTTGGGGTTTCGATCAGTACAGTATCGCGGGCGATTTCCGGAAAAGGACGTATCGGAAACGAGACGCGGAGAAAGGTGCTGAAGTTTATAGAGGAACACGATTATCATCCCAACAGCAGCGCAAAGAGCCTTGCGCAGGCGAAGACAGAAAATATTGCCCTCCTTATACCTGAAATAAAAACACTTGTGGCGCAGCCTTTCTTCTATATGTGTATGTGCGGTGTGAATGAGGTTGCGCAGGCGCGGGGATATGATATGTTTGTAGTGACTACGAACGGAATGGATATAACCAGGCTGAAACGTCTTCTTGACAACGGTAAAGTGGATGGTGTGATCCTTGGAAATACCCACAGGGATGATGTGTTTGCTAAGTTTTTGAAATCCCGAGGCTGCCCATTTGTGGCGATCGGCTCTCTGGACGATGACTTGGTTGTCCAGGTGGATCATGACAATATGGGAGCCTGCCGCGATCTTGCGGCGATTCTCCTATCCCGGAAGATGCGCAGGATCGCATATATGGGAAGATCGGATGATCTGATCGTAAATGAAGAACGCTACAGGGGATATCTTCAGGCTTACAGAGATATCGGGATGGACGTGGATGCAAGTCTTGTGTACAGAGATAATATGACAGAAACGATCATACGCAAGAATACAGATGAACTTGTGCGGAAAAGAGCGGACTGCATCCTCTGTCAGGACGATGACATATGCAATATTGTACTGCAGGAGCTTTACAGCCAGAATGTCAGTATCCCCGGAGGGATGCGTGTGGCTTCCTGCCATAACAGCAAAGTGCTGGACAGCTATCCGGTTGCGGTGACTTCCCTGAAGTTTGACAATACAGAGATCGGCCGGGTCGCATGCGATGTGCTCCTTGATATGCTGGATGGAAAGGAAGTTCAGGGAAAGACACTGCTGGATTACGAAGTCGTTCTGAAGGAATCGACGAAATAACATCTGAAAAACAGGAATCTGTCAGAAAGCGCCATTAAATGCGCAAATTGCGCAAATGATGGTGCTATTTTTATGCATTTTTTCCAAAAAGTTTTTTTGACGAATAGTAAATCTGTATATTGTATAAATTTGAGACTAGTGCTATAATCCTTATTAGAGCAAGCGATTGCGCAAAATAAATTGCGCAGGAGCGTAAATTAGCATTCCGACAGAGAATCGGAAAAGGAGGTTTTTTTATGAAGAAAAAGTTGGTAAGTGTATTGTTGTCAGCGGCGATGGTTGCAACACTGCTTGCAGGCTGCGGCGGCGGATCAGATGATTCGTCAGACGGTGCGGCATCCGGAGAGAAACAGGCGGTATCGTTAAGAATGTGGGGGGCTGAGGAAGATCAGGATTTCCTGAAGCAAATGGCAGAGTCATTCTCCGAAGAATATGCAGATGCAGCAGATATCTCTGTTGAAGTAGGTGTAGAGAGTGAGTCTACGGCAAAAGATACTGTCCTTACAGACGTTGAGGCAGCAGCAGATGTTTATTCATTTGCTTCCGATCAGCTTCCGGATCTGGTAAATGCCGGTGCACTGCAGTCTATTGATGATATGGACGAGGCACTTCAGGCATATGCCGGCAAGAGCGTAGATGATGTGAAAGAAGCAAATACTGCTGATTCTGTAGAAGCATGTACATACAATGACACACTGTATGCATTCCCGAGAACAGCAGATAACGGTTACTTCCTGTTCTATGATTCATCTGTTCTTTCAGAGGATGACGTAGCTTCATGGGATTCTCTTCTGGCAGCTGCAAATGAAGCAGGAAAGAAAGTCGGCATGACGCTGGCATCCGGCTGGTACAATGCTTCTTTCTTCTACAGTGCAGGATTTACAACCAGCCTGAATGATGACGGATCCACATCCATGGACTGGAACGGAGATGCGGATTACTCAGGCGTGGAAGTTACTCAGGCTATGCTGAATATCGCTGGAAATCCGGCATTCATGGCAGTTGCTGACGGTGATATCTCCAATCAGCTTGCATCCGGACAGCTCTGCGCGGCAGTATCCGGTACATGGGATGCAAGTGTGGCACAGGAAGTATTCGGCGATGGATATGCAGCAACAAAGCTTCCTACATTTACAATTGCAGGCGACCAGTTACAGCAGGCTTCTGTATCCGGTTATAAGATGGTAGGCGTAAACGCTCACTCTAAAAATGCAGGATGGGCAGCACTTCTTGCAGACTGGATCACAAATGAAGACGCACAGAGAACACAGTTTGAGGAGCGCCAGATTGGACCGTCCAACAAAGTTGTTCTTGAGTCCGATGAGGTTCAGTCAAACGTAGCTCTTTCAGCACTGGCAGCACAGAATGAATATGGTGTTGTACAGTTCGCAGGACAGAACTTCTGGGATCCGGCAGCTACATTCGGTGAGATGGTTGCCAAAGGCGAGCTCGATGTGAATGATACAGCAGGAATTCAGGCAGCACTTGATACACTTGAAGATGGTGCAACAGCTCCGATCAACTAAAGGAGTAAGAAGCGATAGAGATAATGATCGGCAATAGGAATGCCGATCAGCCGGCCGGCCACATGGAATGCAGCAGTGAGCCGGCCGGTTTTTGGAAGAGGACCGGATGAAAAGAGCTTTTTGTCCGGTTTAGGAAGGAGAGAAATATGGAAAAATCGAAAGGCAGAGTCGCCGGATTTTTCAGTGCGATCGGAAGATTTTTTCGGGGGTTCGGAGAAGCTGTAGCAAAGGGCGATCTATTCGTAAAGCTCTCCCTGATCTGGATGGGCGCAGGATATTTCCGCAGAAAACAGTATGTGAAATCTGTCCTGATCACTATTTTTGAAGCGCTGGTCATCGTGTTCAGCGTTGTGTGCTCCTCCCAGTATGTACCGAAGTTCGGTTCGCTGGGTACAGTACAGAGGGAATCGGTGTTTAATCCGGTAACAATGAAAAATGAGATCAATGATTATGATAATTCATTTATGATCCTTTTGTTTTCTGTTGTGAGTTTTGTGATCTGGGCGGTATTTCTTGTGGTTTGGTTCTCCAATGTAAAACATGCCTATGAACTTCAGAAGATGGCGGAAAACGGAGAACACATCAATACATTTAAAGAAGATCTCAATACTTACCGCAACGAGAATTTTTATAAGACGCTGCTGGCGCTTCCTGTTACAGGAGTCGTGGTATTTACAATTGTGCCGCTTCTGATCCTGATACTGGTAGCGTTTACCAACTATGATCAGCAGCATATGCCGCCGACAGAACTCTTTACATGGGTAGGCCTCGACAACTTTATCAATCTGTTCGGAGGCGGCGGCCTGACCATTACATTTGGTTATTCTTTTGTCAGAGTTCTTATATGGACATTGGTCTGGGCAGTGTTTGCCACGTTTACGAACTACATCGGAGGTATTCTCTTATCCCTGCTGATCAATCATAAACGTGTAAAACTGAAAAAAATGTGGAGAACTCTGTTTATGGTCACGATCGCGGTTCCGCAGTTCGTGTCCCTGCTGCTGGTGAGAAACTTCTTCGCTGACGGCGGTATTGTCAATACGATCTGTGCGAACATCGGACTTACCGGTTTCCTGAGAGATGTGGGACTGATCAGTACATCCTATATCCCGTTCCTTTCATCTCCGGGATGGGCGCATGTAATGATCATCCTGATCAATATCTGGGTGGGTGTGCCCTATCAGATGCTGATCGCAACCGGTGTTCTCATGAATCTGCCGACAGATCAGGTGGAGAGCGCGCGGATTGACGGCGCATCACCGGTACAGATTTTCCGTCATATCACCATGCCGTATGTGCTCTTTATCACAGGACCTGCGCTGGTGACGGATTTTGTAAAGAACATTAACAACTTTAACGTAATTTACCTGCTGACGCAGGATGTGTATACGACGACGAATCAGGCACTGGCAAACTCCCAGGCGAAAGAAGTGGATCTGCTTGTCACGTGGCTGTTCCGTTTGACGCAGGAGTACTATAACTATAAGATGGCGGCCGTTATCGGTATTGTTGTCTTTGTAATCTGTGCGGCGTTTACACTGGTTGCATTTGGCCGTATGACCAGAGGAGACCGAGAGGAGGTATATCAATAATGAAGATCAAAGTTTCAGATATTCTAAGGCATGTACTTCTGGCGTTTCTGGCTGTGGTATGGCTGATTCCGATTGTCTGGCTGCTTGCCACATCGTTCAGTAAATACACCGGTATGAACACCTCTACATTTTTCCCGAAAGAGTGGGCGATCGACAGTTATAAGAACCTGCTGTTCGGGTCGGATACGGTAGCACAGTTCCCGCAGTGGTTCTGGAATACGTTTATTATCGCCTGCTTTACCTGTATCATCTCAACAGCTTTCGTACTGATGGTGGCATATGCCACATCCTGTATGAGATTCAGGGGAAGAAAGACGCTGATGAATATTGCCGTTATCATCAATCTGTTCCCGGGCGTTCTGGCGATGATCGCCGTGTACTTTATCTTAAAGAGTATCGGTCTGACGAACAGCCATCTCGGTCTGATCTTTGTATATTCAGCGTCATCCGGACTGGGCTATCTTATAGCAAAAGGCTTCCTGGATACAGTTCCGGCGTCTCTGCGTGAGGCTGCCTATCTGGACGGTGCAAGTGAGGCAAAAGTATTTTTCAAAGTCGTTATGCCGATGAGCAAGCCGATCATCGTGTATACGGTTATCAGTTCTTTCCTCGTACCGTGGATGGACTTCGTATACGCGAAGATGATGCTCAACTCCGGTGTGGCGTCTCAGTGGACCGTGGCAATCGGACTTTACAATATGCTTGAGAAGAGCCTGATCAATACATACTTTACACAGTTCTGCGCGGGCGGCGTGATCGTATCGATCCCGATCTCGATCCTGTTTATAATCATGCAGAAGTTCTATGTAGAAGGTGTTACAGGCGGAGCAGTTAAGGGTTAAAAAAATGCGCTGCCGGTGCAATTTTACACCGGCGGCATTCTGACAGAAAGGGCAGTATATGGAATCGTTTATCAAGGGCATGGATGTCTCCTCGCTGAAAGAACTGGAAGAGCTGGGAGCAAAATACTACAAAGACGGACAGGAGAAGGAGCTTCTGGAAATATTAAAAGAATATGGTGTGAATTCGATCCGCTTGAGACTGTGGAATGATCCGTACAGCGAATCGGGGGTTCCGTACGGTGCGGGCACCAATGACCTTAAGACGACGACAGAGCTTGCGAAGCGAGTGCTCGCCAAAGGCATGGGATTTCTGCTGGATATTCACTACAGTGATTTCTGGGCGGATCCGGGCAAACAGCGCATCCCGAAGGCATGGCGCGGCATGGATGTGCCGCAGCTTGAGCAGGCCGTATATGATTACACCAGACAGGTGCTTGTGTCGCTGAAGGAGCAGAATGCGTTCCCGACGATGATACAGGTTGGAAATGAGCTCTCAAACGGCCTGCTCTGGCCTTATGGGAAAGTGCCGCAGTATGACAATATCGCGCGGTTTTTAAATGCCGGGATCCGGGCGGTAAGAAGCGTCGATCCGGATCTTCCGGTCATGCTGCATCTGGATAATGGCGGCAACAACGCTCTCTACAGAGAGTGGTTTGATGAGTTTATGAAGCGGGGAGAGGAGTTCGAAATAATCGGGTTGTCCTATTATCCGTTCTGGCACGGGACCCTGCAGGATCTTGAGGACAATATGCATGACATTTCTTCGCGATACGGCAAAGAACTGATCGTGGCGGAAGTGTCCATGGGACACACGATGGAGGATTATGCCGTGTATGAACAGCTCGGGGAGAACGAGCGTAAAGGTATGGCGACGAAACCGGAGCTTGCCGCGAAGGTGGAGTATCCGATGACGCCGGAAGGCCAGAGCGACTTCATGCAGGATTTCCTCACAAGGATCTCGAGGGTGAAAGGAGCCCGCGGATTCTATTACTGGGAGCCGGGCTGGCTTCCGGTGCCCGGAAGCGGATGGGCAAACGATGCAGCACTGGCCTATATCGAAGAGGAAGGACCGGGAGGAAATGAGTGGGCAAATCAGGCGCTCTTTAACTACAGGGGCAACGCTCTGAAGGCGCTTGATACAATCCGGGATTTCAGCAGAAAGTGAAACAGAAAGGTTTGGTACATAAACATGGATAAATTTATTGTTAATATTATTCATCGTCCCGAGATGGTGCCGGAATATGCCGAGAAGGTGACCGGCCACGGGAAGGAAGAGGATATCGGAAGGAAGTCTCTTCTCACAGAGTCTCTTGATATCTTTAAGTTTCAGCAGGAGACTGCGCATAAGAACGGACTTAAGACGACGATCCAGATGACATATGCCTCTCTCTTTAATGAAGAGGCGATCCAGATCGCGAAGGAAGACCACGAGAAATACGGAGACGAGATCGCACTGTCGCTTCTGGGACTTCCGTGTACGGAGTTCCGTGAAAAATATAAGACGAAAGATTTCTGTATCTGGATGTTCTCCATGGAAGATAAGAAATCCATCGTGGATGACGTATTCGGAAAATTTTATGACACATTCGGTTTCTATCCGGAGTCAACAGGTTCCTACTATATGGACGCGGAACTGACAAACTATATCAAGGAAAAGTATCCGTCAGTAAAATGTGAGATCGCGACCTGCTGGGAGGAAGGACCAAAGGCGTACCACACATGCAATAATTCATGGTATACTCTGTTCGACGGAGGTCCGTGGAATCCGTGGATCCCTTCAAAGCAGAATACACATGCACCGGCGGCTAATGAGGCGGAGGACAGCGGCGTTGTAGCAATCCCCCATCTCTCCCGTGACCTGCTGGCATGTTATGACGGAAACGGCTCCAACTTCGGAACCCATCCGCAGAATGTGCTGCGCGGAATGATCTATGATACAAAGACATGGGAGTATCCGTATCTGTACAACCTCATTGATCAGTACCGTGCACTTGAGAAATACAACAACGGCTATGCCTACAATATGATGTTCGTAGGACCGGGCTGGCTCAATAAGATGGGACGCTGGGAAGCTCCGTACGAACTGCTCAAAAAATCCTATGAGGACGGCATGGCATATTACGGACAGCTTAAAAAAGAAGGAAAACTTGTCGATATGACAATGGCGGAGTTCGCAGATCATTACCGTCAGAAAAAGACTTATACAGAGCCTGAGTGTGCTCTGTGGAGAGATATTCTCTACGGCTCAGACAAGCAGGTATTCTGGTACTGCGACCCATATATGAGAGCCTGCGTCAACATGGATCAGGGAGGCGCGATCGTAGATCTGCGTCCATATGCGGCGAAACTCAAATGGGAAGTCGGAATCGGGACAAAACATGTGCAGGATGCGTCTTATCCGTTCCTGATCCAGGAGAAATACAGAGCCGGATACTTTACTCATTACGCAGGAGAGGGAACTGTGCGCAGCGCGAAACTTACCCACAATGGCGAGGAAGTAGATCTGTGCCTGTGCCGTACAAAAGCCCATTTCTCAGAAGAAGAGATGGAAGGCGGCAGGAAAAAGAGAATTCTTACCCTTGATCCGGTGGATATTGAGTTCGCTGATCTGACTGTAAAGCTTCAGACACGGGTCATCTTCGCGGAGGGTGAATCTGACATCCAGATTGAGAGAAATATACTGGGGATGAGCGATCCGTCTGCTAAAGTCGAGCTGAATGAATACATGGTTGCATGCTACGGAACGACAGAATATCCGGAGGATATGACGCATATTACCCTTGCCTGCACAAAAGAGGGAGAAGAGAAGACCATCAGCTATGAATATAAGTGCAGAGAAGCAGATATGGAAGGCGCCGACAGCGTCAGCGCAGTAATCCCTGAAATTGAGACAAAGGTGTCCATGAGCATGGACAAAAAAGAGGCGAAGGGCTATGTCCGCGAGGGCTATGCATTCTCACCGATGTTTACACTGGGATATACGACAGAAGTTTCTGATAAGGAGGTAGTGTCCACATGGCTCAAGCTGGAAAAGGCAGATTAAATTACCGCTGTCCGATGTGTTTTATGAGAGATCTTGATATCGATATGTTTTATGATAAGGACAAAGACGAATATTACTGCATCCGCTGCCAGTATGTAGGCAACGAAGAGGATGTTCTTAAGAGAAATGAAGTCATCCGGATGAAATACGGTGCAATGATGAAAAGATATAAGATGGAAGATTTCTAAATCTGTATTTTTATAACACGGAAGTGCGTCACGGGTATCTTGGATAAAATACCCGGGGCGCACTTTTTGCGACTGCGTTTTGAAAGAATTCAGTTCATCCGCCGGAAGTCCAGCGGCGTGGTTCCGACCGCCTTCTTAAATACAGCGATAAAATGACTGGAATCAGTAAAGCCGGTGCGCCGGGCGATATCCTGTATCTCCAGACGGGGGCTGCTGATCAGCAGCTCTTTTGCCTTGCTGAGCCGGTATGAGGTCAGGTATTCATAAGCAGAGCAGTTGAGATACCGGCGGAAGAGACGGGTCAGATACTGGGGGGTGATGAATACCTTCCGGCTTAAATCCGCGATAGTGAGAGGAAGGGAGTAATCCCTTTCAATTTCTTTTATTACGGGAAGTACATAATTCTGGTACAGCGGTTCGTCAGCCGGGCTGCCTGCATGTGCGGTATCTGCAATATTTACCAGAACAGCATAGCAGTTGACGGAAAGCTGTTTCTGGTCAAGAGGGCGGCGGCTGTACAGTTCCAGACTGTCATCGATCAGACGGGCAATCTGTGCGCCCTGTCCGGCGCTTACGGGAATGACAGGACGGCTGCCCATGATCTGGGGGATGCTCCGCTCGGCTGTTCCGGTAAAAGTGGCAAATTTTACACGCCAGACAGTCTCGGATCTGTCGTAGGAATGGCGGATAAACGGAGCGATCAGGAGCCCCTCGTCCTTCTTCAGGGTATAGGTGCCGGCGGCTGTTTCAATCTTTCCGGATCCCTGCTCTGTCTGCAGATAATGATAGAACGGATAGCCTGACGGGCGTGTGACTCGATCCTGCTCCCATCCGCTTCCGACAGACTCAAATGTATAAGGATCTGTCACGGGGGAACTGCGGAAAACAACATTCATAAAGCGCCTCCTGTATAATCAGTTTCAAAATATTATATTTTTAGTTTAACATATCATACACCGAAACGTCCAGAGACGTTATAATAAGGGAATACAGCGGGATAACCAGCTGCGGTGCAGACGGCAGTTACTATGTTCAGAAGGAGGAAGCGCTGCATGAAAACATTTGACTACACAAACGTGAAAGATCCCCGGTATTTTCGGGACGGCAGGCTGGATGCCGGTTCCGATCATGTCTATTATGCGTCAGAGGCGGACATGCTGTCCGGAAAATCAGAATTCAGGGAAAGCCTGAACGGGGTGTGGAAATTCCACTATGCAAAGAATTACAGATTGGCTGTGCAGGGCTTTGAAAAACCGGATTACTCCTGCTCTGACTGGGATGATATCCGCGTGCCGGCACACATACAGATGGAAGGGTATGATGCTCCCCATTATGTAAATGTACAGTATCCGTGGGAAGGACGCGAGGATATACGTCCGGGCGGGATTCCGGAGCATTTTAATCCGACGGCAAGCTATGTGAAATATTTTACGGTTCCGGAGAGAATGCGGGGCAGACGTATTTTTATCTCTTTTCAGGGAGCGGAGAGCGGCATCGCGGTCTGGCTCAACGGAGCGTTTGCCGGATACAGTGAAGATACATTTACTCCTTCAGAATTTGAACTGACGGATCTTATAAAAGACGGGGAGAATAAGCTGGCGGTTCAGGTGTTCAAGTGGACGTCCGGGAGCTGGTGCGAGGATCAGGACTTTTACCGTTTCTCCGGCATCTACAGGGATGTCTATCTTTATACCGTGCCAGATGTACATATCCGCGATCTCAGAGTACGCGCCATTCCGGACGAGACGCTGTCAAAAGGGAAATTAGAGATCCGGACAGAGACGTGGGGAACGGGAAAGGCCCGCATCCGTCTTGCTTATAAGGACATGGTGTGTCTGGAGGATGAGAAAGAGCTGGCAGGAGAGAATACATGGCTGTGGGAGATTGACAGACCAAAGCTCTGGAGTGCGGAAGAACCGGAACTGTATGATCTGACAATTGAGGTATATGATGCGGACGGCAGTCTGTGTGAAGTCATACCCCAAAAGGCCGGATTCCGCAGATTCGAGATGAAAGACCATATTATGACGCTGAACGGAAAGAGGATCGTGTTTAAAGGCGTGAACCGCCATGAGTTCAGCTCTGCGGGAGGCAGGTGTGTCTCGGAGGAGGAACTGCGCAAAGATCTGGCTGTAATGAAACAGAATAATATCAATGCCATACGTACCTGCCATTATCCGAATTCCTCGCTGCTCTACAGACTGTGTGATGAATACGGCCTGTATCTGATCGATGAGACGAACCTTGAGTCGCACGGCTCATGGGATACGGCTTATGTAACAGGCGATTATGATTATATTGTGCCGGGCAGTAAACCGGAATGGCTGGATATGGTGCTGGATCGTGCGAATTCCATGTATCAGAGGGATAAGAACCACCCCTCCATTCTGATCTGGTCCTGCGGCAATGAATCATATGGCGGCAAGGATATTTATGAAATGTCTCAGTTTTTCCGCAGGGAGGATCCCACCCGTCTGGCGCATTATGAGGGAGTATTCAACGACCGCAGTTATAATGATACAAGTGATATGGAAAGCCAGATGTACCCTTCGGTGAGATCAATCAAAGAGTTTCTGGCAAAGGATCGGAGCAAGCCGTTTATCTGCTGTGAATATACCCACGCTATGGGGAACTCCTGCGGCGCAATGCACAAATATACTGATCTGACGGATACGGAGCCTCTTTATCAGGGCGGATTCATATGGGATTATATCGATCAGACCATTACGAAAAAGGATCGGTACGGCAATGAGTTTCAGGCGTATGGCGGCGACTTTGACGAACGGCCGACAGACTATAATTTCAGCGCCAACGGTATCGTGTACGGCGGAGACAGAGAGCCCTCCCCGAAGATGCAGGAAGTAAAATTCAACTATCAGAATATTACCGCCGAAGTATCTGAAAAACAGGTAAAAGTGATTAACAAAAATCTTTTTGTAAATACGGACACATTTGACTGTATCGTGACGGCGGCGAGAAACGGGGTGCAGATCAGGTGTGAAAAGCTGGAAACAGATGTAGAGCCGCTGAGTGAAAAAACATATGATCTCCCGGTACAGCCGGAAACTGCGCCGGGCGAATATACGATCACGGTATCCTTCAGGCTGAAAAAAGAGACGGTCTGGGCGGCGGCAGGCCATGAGGCGGCATTTGGGCAGTATGTGTATAGGATCAAAGCAGAGAAGAGACAAAGTGCCGGAGAAGTTACCGTGATACGGGGGAAGCATAACATCGGAGTAAAAGGCGGGAACTTTGACGTACTGTTTTCTGTGCTGGACGGAGGGCTTGTGTCCTACCGGTATGCAGGCAGAGAGATGATAAAAGAGATCCCCAAGCCTAATTTCTGGAGAGCGCCTGTGGATAATGATCAGGGAAATCAGATGCCGAAGCGTTATGCACAGTGGAAGATCGCCAGTATGTATGTGTCTCACAAGGATTTTCGGGAAGGTTCCTGCGGTACGGTCATGGAGCCTGAGGTAGAAGAGCGAATCAGCGAAACAGGGATACATTTTGTGAGAATAACCTATACTTATCTGATGCCCACGATACCAGTGAGCAGGTGCACGCTTGCATATGAGGTGACAGGAGATGGAAGAGTGAAGACGACCCTGTCTTACGATCCGGTAAAAGAGCTGGGGGATATGCCGGAATTCGGCGTTCTCTTCAAACTTGACGCGGATTATGATCATGTGGAATGGTACGGACTCGGGCCTTCGGAGACTTATGCTGACAGAAAGAGAGGCGCAAAGCTCGGCATTTATAAGAATCTAGTGAAAGACAATATGGCAAAATATATTGTGCCTCAGGAGTGCGGAGCCAAAGAGGAGGTGCGGTATGCCTCGGTAACGGACAGGAGAGGAAGAGGAATGCTCTTTGAAATGGATGAAAAGAGCGGGCCTATGATGTTCTCTGCCCTGCCGTACACGCCGCATGAACTGGAAAATGCGAAGCATCCGTATGAACTTCCGCAGGTACATTATACTGTGGTCCGTGCGGCGCTCGGCCAGATGGGAATTGCAGGGGATGACAGCTGGGGCTCGCGTCCGCATCCGGAGTATCTGCTGGATGCAGACGGAAAGATGACATTTACATTCAGCTTCAGAGGTATTTAAGAGGCTGCAGAAAAAATAGAACACAAAAAGGAGAACGATCATGTTAGGAGGACATTTGCTCCATGGCGGAGATTACAATCCGGAACAGTGGCTGGACTGCCCGGAGGTTTTAGAGGAAGATATCAGACTTATGAAAGAAGCAGGCGTCAACTGTGTGACGCTGGGGGTGTTCTCGTGGGCGGTACTGGAACCGGAAGAGGGCGTATACGACTTTGAGTGGCTGGAAGAGATCATTGATAATCTGGGAAAAGCGGGGATTCAGGTAATCCTTGCGACGCCGTCAGGCGCCATGCCCCATTGGCTGACGCAGAAATATCCGGAGGTGATGCAGGTGCGCGCTGACGGGCGGAGGAACCTGCCGGGGAAACGGCATAATTTCTGTTATACATCGCCGGTAATGCGCGCGAAGATCACTGCTCTTGACGAAGCGCTTTCGGAGAGATTCGGGAAAAAGGAAAATGTGATCCTCTGGCATCTGTCCAATGAGCTGGCGGGGAATTTCAGTGACGGAGCCTGTCACTGCGATCTGTGCCAGAGCGCTTTCAGAGAGTGGCTGAAAGAAAAATACGGCACGCTGGATGCGCTGAATCACGCGTGGTGGGGACGTTTCTGGAGCCATGTATATACGGACTGGGAGCAGATTCACAGCCCGGCGCCCCACGGTGAGACGACTGTGACCGGACTGGAGCTTGACTGGCGCAGATTTGTCACGGATCAGATCAGTGATTTCTGCGGTATGGAGAGACGTGCGGTGGCGGAGCACTCGGATCTTCCGGCGACCACAAACTTTATGGATACATTTAAAAATATCGACTACAACAGGCTGCAGAAGGAGCTGGATATTGTATCATGGGATAATTATCCGTTCTGGCACAAGCAGAAAGATGAAGTCCCCGCAGCGGTTCAGGCGGCATTTAACCACAGTATGATGCGCACTATGAAGAAGAAACCGTTCCTCCTGATGGAGAGTGTGCCGTCTGTGATCAACTGGAGAAATAATAATCCGGTAAAACGTCCGGGAATGCATATGCTTTCTTCCCTGCAGGCGGTTGCCCACGGGTCGGATTCTGTCCAGTATTTCCAGTGGAGAAAAGGCCGCGGTTCCTATGAGAAATTCCACGGCGCCGTGCTGGATCACAAGAATGGAAGCAATACACGTACATTCCGTGAAGTGGCGGAAGTCGGAAAGCGGCTGCCGGGTCTGGATCACATCCTCGACGGAACTGTAAACCATCCGAAAGCAGCTATCCTTTTTGACTGGGCAAACTGGTGGGCCGTTGAAGATATCACAGGACCGAGGCTGGACTTTGACTATCCTGCCTGTGTGATCTCACATTACCGTGCGTTCTGGGAGAAAGGCATCGAGGCGGATATCATAGATATGGATGCGGATATCAGCGGATATCAGCTCGTTTCTGCTCCTCTAAATTATATGTACAAATCCGGATGGGCCGAAAAAGTAAAGGCGTTCGTTGAAAACGGCGGAACTTTCGTTACTACATATTTCAGCGGCATGGCGGATGAGACGGATCTTTGCTTTACCGGACATCATCCGCTGGAGGATGTGCTGGGCGTTATGCAGGAGGAAATTGACGCTCCTTCCGAAGAGTTTGAAAATCAGTTTGCATATAATGGGACAGAGTACCCGGCACGGCGGATGTGCGAGATCAATCACGCGAAAGAAGGTGCAGAGGTCCTTTCTGCCTACGAACGGGATTTTTACGAGGGCTGCCCGGTGGTAACGCGCAACGCATTCGGAAAAGGAGAGGCGTATTATCTGGCGGCAGAGTCGGATATTGCATTTCTGCGGGCACTTTACGGAGATGTGTTTCAGCGCTCCGGCCTGAAGAACGCGCTGGAGACGGAACTTCCTTACGGCGTGACGGTAACGGAGCGTACCGGCATGGACGAATCCGGTAAAGGCGGAAGAGACGCAGTATTCGTGATGAACTTTAAGAATGAGCCGGTCTGCGTGGACGGCATCGGGAAATGGACGGACGCCGAGAGCGGAGCGGTCTATGAAGGAAAGCTGGAGCTTGGGGCGTTTCAGTGCGTGGTGCTTGAGAGAAAGGCATAATTGACAGGAAAACAATATAACTCTGAAAAGAATACGAAAAACCGGTCATTCTCGCAAATGGCCGGTTTTTGTATTATTGACTTTCTCAAAAGCGTATACTAAAATTCCATGCAGGAACTTGAAGCAGATAATTATTTGGAATATGAGGAGACATTACCATGCAGTCATCAACAGAACTCAGAAGTTTATTAAAAAGGATCGACCACAGGGGCTATCCGGCTTATAAAGATACAAGAGGCACGTATCAGTTTCCGGGTTATATATTATCCATTGATCATGTGCAGGGCGACCCCTTCGCCTCTCCGTCAAAGGTGAGCGTTCATGCTGCCGGACGCACAGCGGGCTTCCCAAAGGAACTGTATCAGGAAGACTATCAGAGAATTGCGCTGCAGGACGAGCTGACGAGACAGTACGGCAGACAGGCTGAGCAGTTTGCGTTTAAGGCGAAAGGTTCGGGAAAGAGCGGACTGATCTCTGTGAGCCGCTGCTCTCAGGAAGTGCTGGAACGCACGGCGTGCCGCATCGACCCGAAGAGCGGAGATATTGTGCTGCGCATGGAAATCGGATTTCCGGCGAACGGACGGACGATCAACGCGAGAGAGCTGGAGAAGATTCTCTTTGATTTTGTGCCGGAGTGTGTGAAACACGCCCTCTTTTATAAAAATATGGATGCAAAGCGTCTAAGAGCGATCGCAGATCTTGCAGAGGATCAGCACTATATCCGTGAAATGCTTCCAAAGATGGGGCTCTGCGCTTTTGTGGCGAACGGGAGTGTGCTGCCAAGAGAGTCGGGTATCTCATCCCGTCCCATGAAAGGCGGAGTGAAGTTCCAGTCCCCGAAAGAACTGGAAGTGACGATGGAACTTCCGCACAAAGGAAAGATCACGGGTATGGGGATCCGCAAGGGAATCACTCTGATCGTGGGCGGAGGCTACCACGGAAAATCCACTCTGTTAAAGGCATTGGAGCTGGGAGTGTATGACCATATTGCAGGGGACGGCAGGGAATATGTTATCACAGATAACACTGCAGTGAAGCTGCGCGCCGAGGACGGCAGGAGCATTCAGAAGACAGACATTTCCATGTTCATCAATGATCTGCCGAACGGGAAGGACACTGTGGGATTCTGTACTGAAGATGCCAGCGGCAGTACATCGCAGGCTGCGAATGTAGTAGAGAGTATTGAGGCGGGGACTTCCCTTCTGCTGATCGACGAGGATACGAGCGCGACTAACTTCATGATTCGGGACGAACTGATGCAGAGAGTCATCCACCGCGACATGGAGCCTATTACTCCGTTTATTGAGCGGATACGGGAACTGTATGATGATTACGGCATTTCCACTGTGATCGTGGCGGGAAGCTCGGGGGCTTATTTCCATGTTGCGGATACCATTATCCAGATGGACCGCTATGTGCCGAAGGATATCACCGCTTATGCAAAGAAAGAAGCGGAGAGCTATCCGGCGGTCAGCGGTCCGGAGACACCGGCTAAGAGACCGGATTTCCACCGGTGCCCGCGGGCGGGAAAAGGCTTCCGGGAGAATGACAGGATCAAGATAAAGACCATGGGACGCGAGGCGGTCATGATCAACAAGGAGACTATCGATCTGCGCTATGTGGAGCAGATCACGGACAGCGAGCAGGTTACGGCGCTCGGGTACTGTATGAGGTATGCGCAGAAGCATATTATGGACGGAAGAAAAGACCTCAGGCAGATCGTGGACGAACTGGAGCAAGTCATAGAAAAAGGGACGCTGGCGGCTCTGTGCGAGAGCAGTTCCAGCATATCCTGCATGGCAATGCCCAGACGGCAGGAAATCTTTGCCTGTTTTGACCGTTACCGGAGCCTGAAGATGTGATATAAGAAGACGATAAAGGAGTGACATCAAATGCAGTTAGTTGACGGAAGACCGGAGAGTACAGAAGGAAGACTTGAGAAAGAAATAAGAGTGTACGATTTTCTTGACTCTCTTGGAATAGAATATAAACGAGTTGACCATGAGGCGGCCATGACCATGGAAGCCTGAGAGGAGATTGACCGGACGCTGAGCGAAGGCGTGGAGAAAGGAGTTGCCATCTGCAAGAACCTGTTCCTGTGTAACCGCCAGGCAACGGATTTTTATCTGCTGCTCATACCGGGAGACAAGCCATTTAAGACGAAATATCTGTCCGCGCAGATCGGCTCCTCAAGGCTGTCTTTTGCAAAGCCGGAATATATGGAGCAGTATCTGGACATCACACCGGGCTCTGTGAGTGTAATGGGATTAATGAACGATAAAGAGAAAAAAGTCAGGCTCTTGATTGACGAAGATGTCCTGCAGGATGAATATTTCGCCTGCCATCCGTGTGTCAATACATCCAGCCTGAGGTTCAAGACGTCGGATCTTATGGAAAAAGTAATTCCTGCCATGGAACATGAGCCGACTATGGTCTGCCTGTAGGAGCAATACGGCAGGGGTGCCTTGCCCGGAACAGACGGATTCTGCTATAATAGATTTGATAAACAACGGAGCTGCTATATGCTCCTGGAAGAACGCGAGAACTTAGAGAAGGGACAGACCGGAATGAGATTTTTTCACTTATCAGACCTTCATATTGGAAAACAGCTGCATCATTATAACCTCCGCGAGGATCAGGAACATATCCTCGGGGAGGTTATTTCCTATGCAGAAAAGCTTCACCCCGATGCTGTTGTCATTGCGGGAGACATTTATGACAAATCAGTTCCGTCAGGGGAGGCGGTGGCAGTGTTCGATGATTTCCTTACCCGGCTTTCGGGAATAGAGCCTGCGATACCGATCCTTATCATTTCAGGAAATCACGACTCTGCCCAGCGTCTGGACTATGCAAGCCGCCTGCTGGGGAGCCATCAGATATACATTGCCGGAAAGGCGCCGGAAACGGAGGAAGAACATCTGCGGAAGATCACGCTGCAGGACGAATACGGCGATGTTCATTTCTGGCTCCTGCCGTTCCTGAAGCCAGGATATGTGCGGGGCCTGTGCGGAGGCGAACTTCCGGAGAGCTATACTGCCGCGGTCAGGGCCGTATTAGAGCGTGAGCAGATTGATCCGGAAGAACGGAACGTGCTCGTATCCCACCAGTTTTATACAGGAAAGGATATAAGTACGGGAGAAAATATTACTCCCGAGACATGCGATTCAGAACTGCTGAGTGTAGGCGGCATTGACAACGTAGATATTTCTGTCCTGAAAGACTTTGATTATGCCGCCCTGGGACATCTCCACGGGGCACAGAAAGTCGGAGCGGGGCATATCCGTTACTGCGGCACGCTGTTAAAATATTCTGTCAGCGAAGCAGGGCATGAGAAGACACTGCATATGGTAGAACTGGGAGATAAAGGCACTCTGGTCAAGATGGAAGAACTTCCGCTCCATCCGCTGCGGGATGTGCGAAAACTGCGGGGAGAACTTGCCGGGATCATTGATGCGGCGAAACCGGAGCAGAGAGACGACTATGTGAGCGTTACGCTGACAGATGAGATCGATCCATATAAGCCCAAGGAACAGCTGGAAAAGGTGTACACTCATATTCTGGAAGTGAGAATGGATAATGAGAGAACCAGGCAGAAGCTGGAGTTCGGCGAAGAAGAGATACGCATAGAAGATCCGGTGCAGGTGTTCTCGGACTTTTTCCGCGAGATGCAGGGGCGCGGGATGTCAGAAGATGAGACGGAAATCGTAGAGCATGTATTTGACAGAGTGAAAGGAGATGCGAGGTGAGACCGGTCAGGCTTACAATGTCCGCTTTCGGATCTTATTCCGGGACGGAAGTGATAGATTTTACGCAGGTGCAGGGCGGCCTGTTCCTGATCACCGGCGATACGGGTGCAGGGAAGACTACCATATTTGACGCCATCACCTATGCGCTCTATGACAGGACCAGCGGCGGAGCGCGAGACGGCAACATGATGCGCAGCCAGTATGCCGCCGAGGACACGGATACTTATGTGGAGTATGTGTTTTCTTACCGCGGGGAGGAATATACGATCCGGAGAAATCCGGAATATATGCGCGTCGGAAAACGGAAAAATGCAGACGGTACAGTGCGTCTGGTGAAAGAGACGGCTAAGGTAAGCCTTCTTCTGCCGGACGGGAAAGAATTTCAGGGAAAGAAGCGGGAGATCGACCAGAAGATTGAAGAGATCATAGGGCTGGATGCGGGGCAGTTTACCCAGATCGCCATGATCGCCCAGGGGGATTTCCTGAAACTCCTGCACGCGGGCTCTAAAGAGCGCAAAAAGATATTCTCCAGGATCTTTCAGACGCAGATCTACTGGCGGATGCAGGAGGAATTGAAAGAACAGGGGAAAACTTTGTATGTCAGCCTGAAAGAAAATGAAACCGATATACGAAGAGAGATGGAGCGGGTAGTTCCGGTGTCTGATGATCCGGAAGAAACCTTGGAAAACGTTGGAGAAGACGTTGCGGCAAGTACCAAAGGCGCCGGTATGGAAAGCCCCGGGGAAGAAAGAGTGACAAATATGCCTGTCAAAGCAGGAGCAGTCTGGCAGGAACTCCTGGAGAGAGAAATGCCGCCGGCGGAAGAAGTCAGGCCGGTGTTAAAGCAGATCATAAAAGAGGGAAGAGACCTTGCCCGGGATCTTGCCGGGGAAGAAGAAAAGCTTCAGAAAGAGTCCGATGAACTCCACGCCGTGATCGAGAAGAAACAGGAGACAAACCGGCTCTTTGATCTGCTCGACCGGGCACGGGAGAGGGAACAGGCGCTGGAGCGTGACAGAGAAGTCTATGAGAAGATGAAACAGCAGGCGTCAAAAGGCGAGCGCGCGGAGCGTGCCCGCAGCTTGGAGGTGCAGGCGCTCCGGACAAAGAAAGAACAGGAAAATGCCGAAACCGAAATACAGTCCCAGCTCATATGGCAGAAAGAACACGGAGCTGACGAAGAGCGTCTCAAAGAAAAGGCGGGGCGTCTGGAGGCCGCACTGAATGAGCTGGAGCCCCAGATGCAGGAGAAAATTCTCCGCCTTAGGGAGATGCTTCCGGGATATGCGAATGTGCGCAGACTGAGAAAAGAATATGACCAAAGGACTGCTGAGATGGCGCAGTGTATGGAGGCATGCCGGAAGGCATCCGAAGACTATGAGGACAGATACCGGAGATTTTTCGAAGGACAGGCCGGGCTTATGGCGAAAGGTCTGGAAGAGGGAATGCCCTGCCCGGTATGCGGATCCATCCATCATCCGGAAAAGGCAGATCTGTCAGAAAATGTACCGGATCAGGAGGCGGTAGAGCAGGCAAAAAAACTGCGCGATCAGGCGGAGAAGAAGCGCGCCCGGTTACAGGAAACCTATCAGAGCGTGCGTGCCGAACTGGCCGCAGGGGAGGCGGCCCTGGGAGAGAAGCCGCCTGCTGAAGAAGAGGCAAAGGCACAGCTTAACGATCTGGAACAGCAGTTAAAGGCTGAGAAAGAGAAGGTAAAACAGGCCCGGGATCATTACCGGAAATGTGTGGAAGAAACGAGGCGCCGATCCGGACTGCTGGAGAGCATGAAAGCCCAGAAAACACGGCTTGAGAAGCGGTTCGGGGAAGAGCGGGAGGCGTTCCACGAAGAAATCCGAAAGCAGGAATTCAAAGATCAGGACGAGTACCGGGATGCAAAGCAGTGGATCGGGGAATGGCAGGAGAAAGACCGGCGGGTAAAGGAGTATGAAAAAAATGTGCTTCAGTGCCGGACACAGGTCGAGACATTGAAAGCCCAGACTGAGGGAAGAAAACGGGAAGACATAGAGGCCGACCGGCAGCGGCAGCAGGAGCTCACATCAGTTCTTAAAAAGAGGCGGGAAGAGAGCCTGGAACTGCACGGGAAAAATATGACTAATAAAAGTGCTTACGAGCAGTTGAAAAAGTATTTTGCTTCAGAAGAAGAACTGCGGCAGAAGTATGAGATGATCGGAAATTTAAGCCGCACGGCAAACGGAAACTTAAGTGGCAGCGTGAAGCTGGACTTTGAGACATATGTCCAGAGAAAATATTTCCGGCAGATCATCCGGGCGGCAAACAAGAGGCTTGCCCGCATGACATCCAATGAATTTATCCTCCAGTGCCGGGAGATCAGTGCCCTGAGCAGTCAGGGACAGGCAGGACTGGATCTGGATGTATATGATCTGGTAACAGATTCTGTCCGCGACGTGAAATCTCTGTCCGGCGGCGAGTCTTTTATGGCTGCACTCTCCATGGCCCTTGGGCTTGCGGATATCGTACAGAATACAGCAGGAGCGGTGAGTCTGGAGACGATGTTTGTGGATGAAGGCTTTGGTTCCCTGGATGATGCTGCCCGGGAGCGTGCAATTCAGATATTAAAAGAGCTGGCGGGAGAGAAAGGTCTTGTGGGGATTATTTCCCATGTTAATGAGCTGAAAGAGCAGATTGACTGGAAACTTAAAGTTACAAAAAATGAGCATGGCAGCAGTACATCATGGGTATTATAAGTGAGAAGGAAGTGATCGTATGATCAGAAAGATAATGCAGACGGCGACAGTATTCCTGATGACCGGTGTACTTGCGGTGACAGCGGTCACCACTTATGTGACTGTGCCGGATGAACCGGATACTGACGAAGAGATGCAGGCAGAAGAAGCCGGCACGATCGAAAATGTGACGGCGTCCTCTCTGACGGGCAGGCAGGATGTGTATGTCACCGTACTGGGAGACAGTATAGCGAAAGGATACTCCGGCGATGAAAATGTAGTCATTGAACCGTACAGCAGTCTTGCGATGCAGCAGATGGCCTCAGAGGAAAACTTTCAGTATGAGATTACAAACTATGCCAGAAACGGACTTGATTCGGCTGGGATGAATGATAAGATCCTGACGGATGAGGAAGTCTGCGACAGTGTGAGCAGATCGGACGTTATATTTATTACGGTCGGTTCCAATGACCTTCTCAACGAGTGTAAAAGCGCTGTACAGGAGATCCTCGATACGGATACGAGATTCAAGAGCGCAGGTGAAGCACTGAAAGCGCTCCGGGAATCAGCGGCAGACAATCCGCTTCTCGTCTTTAAGATCATAGAAACGCTGGAAGAGTGGGATTATCAGATGTTTGAGGCGAATTGGATAGAGATGATGAACCGGATCAGTGGTCTGAAAAAAGAGGATGCATGGATCATAGTTACCAATATTTATAATCCGGTGGCTAATCTGAATATTCCATCTACGATGGACCGGGGAGTTGAAAATGTGATCCGGAATATGAATCGGATCATAGAGAAATATGCGGAAAAGTACGGCTATCAGGTAGCGGATATATTCAGCTCAGAAGTCTGTGACCATGTCCAGCCGGACGGACTCCATCCGGACCAGACAGGCCAGCAGATCATCGCAGATCAGATCTGTGGAAAATAGTCAGATCTGCAAAGATTGGAAAATAATATGCTCACTGCATTTTTAAATACTGTACGCTGTAAGCGGGCATAGTGATCTGTCCGTTTAAAGTGACTGTGTCGACAGCGGTTTCCTGACTTTCACAGTTATCTTCGACAGCAGCTTCTTCTGATGCAAGTGCTTTAAATTCACCCGGGTATGTCAGAATCCGGCTGAATGTACCGTTCAACTCATGGCTGCCGGCCGTGTATTCGGAGTCGGACGCGTTGATCGCCACAAGGACACGTTCGGCGTCTGTCCTGCGCTCAAAGACAAGCTGGTGGTTGGTGATCACTACATTATGATATGTTCCGTTGCAGAGTGCGTCGCTCTCTCTGCGCAATGCGATCAGTGTTTTGATAAATGCGGTCAGCTCATTCGGCTTCGGCTCTTCAAAGCACGGGCGGAGAGCATAATCGTTGTCCGGAGCTTTTGCCCCTTCCTCGCCCCATTCACTTCCGTAATAGATACAGGGAATGCCGGGCATTCCGAAGAGAAGACCGTATGCGAGCGGAATGTGATTTTTGTTTGTCAGGATCGTGGCAAGTCTTGATACGTCATGATTGTCCACGAAAGTCATGAGATGCTTCCCTCTGTAGATACACCACTGCTCCGGACCGTACTGACGGTTCAGCGAATGCGCGATTTCAAACATATTCATGCTGTTAAAGCTGGAGTAGATCCCTTTGTAACATTCGTAGTTTGTACAGCTGTGCAGCATCTCGTCATTTACGATTAGGTTATAGTCTCCGAAGAGAACTTCACCGATCAGTGCAAAGCCCGGTTTGAGTTCTTCACAGAAATGGCGAAGTCTCTTCATAAAGTTATGGTCCAGACTGTAAGCTACATCCAGTCTGAGCCCGTCTATCCCGAACTCCTCGATCCACATCTTCACACAGTCGAGCAGATAGTCAACAACTGCCGGATTCTGCAGGTTCAGTTTGACCAGCTCATAATGGCCTTCCCATCCCTCATACCAGAAGCCGTCGTTGTAACCGCTGTTTCCGTCGAAATTAATGCAGAACCAGTCTTTGTACGGGGAATCCCATTTCTTTTCCTGAACGTCCTTAAATGCCCAGAAACCTCTTCCTACATGATTGAACACGCCGTCAAGCATGATTTTTACATTGTGATCGTGAAGCGTCTGACAGACCTCTTTGAAGTCGTCGTTCGTTCCGAGGCGGCAATCGATCTTTTTAAAATCTCTTGTATCATAGCCGTGATTGTCAGATTCAAAAATCGGATTTAAAATGATGGATCCGATTCCCAGCTCCTGCAGATATCCTGCCCATTCGCCGATCTTTAAGATGCGGTGCGCTGTGACGCCGTCATTGTGTACAGGAGCGCCGCAGAATCCGATAGGATATATCTGGTAAAAAGTTTCATTGTAAGCCCACATAGATTAGCACCTTCCTTTACTGCTGGTTTACGTTTTCTATATAATCTTGCAGGCTGGATCAGCATGGCCGGTCCGGCCCGTGTATAACTCAGTTATTATAGCATATCTTTATAGGAAATAGAAGTAAAATGGAATCGTAAATTGACACCGCAAAGTCTGGAAGATATACTAAAAATAAAGGTTAATGTTCGATGTTTGTATTTCATATATGGAGGAACTGGCATGAGAAAATGGAGTATGATCACAAAGAAGATGACAGTTTTGCTTTTATCCGCAATGCTGATATCAGCGATGATGCCGGGACAGGCACGGGCACAGGAGCAGAGTGAACAGGACGATACCGAAATCAGTATGCAGAGCGGGGATGATGCAGAACCGGATCCCGCTGCAGATGATGATACGATCGGCGGCGAAAAGCCCGTGCAGACGATGGAAGTTCAGGATACAGGCACAGAAAAAGAAACGAAAGATTCAGATAATGCCGACGATGTGGAAAGTGACGGAAACGGTCAGGATGTTATCGGGAAAGATGATCAGACGAATCAGACGGATCAGTCAGATGACGGTCAGCATGACGGGCAGCAGGCGGAGGATCCGGAGAAAGACGAAGGACAGATAGGAGACGGACAGGAAAGCACATGGCCGGGGGAAATACCGGAGATCGTACCGGGCCCGATGGCTTTCACAATCTTAATGGACAGTTCAGATGAGCTCTATTCTGGTCTGAGCCAGTTCCTGGCACTTAGTTCGGATCAGTTCCGGATCTATACAGTGGCGGTCATTGATCCTGTAACCCAGCAGCCGGTTCAGCCGGACAGCCCGGTAGAGGTATCACTGGATGTGCCGGCAGGGTTTGACACTGGCAGAGTTGTGGTCAGTGAGATCAGCATGAACGGAGAAACTCCGGTAAGGACGGAACTTTCTTTTACATATAATAATGGAAAAGCGGTATTTGAGACAGATCACTCAGGAATTTATGTTGTAATGGAAAAGAAAATGCAGCCCCAACTTCCGGCTTCACTGGAAATGACTTCCAAGGTGCAGAAGCTGGAGTTGACAAAAAAATATTCGAATCCGCTCAGTGTGTCGCTGACAGCATCTGCCGGATCCCTGACTGTCAATCCGCAGACAGGGGATGACAATTCCGTCCTGATCTGGGGAGTAGTCACAGTCATAGCTGCTGCCGCAGTCATAGCGCTGGTCGTGATCATTATTAAAAGAAGAAAATGAAAACACATCATTAAGAAGAAAATGAAAAAAATCTTGACAGAGAGAAGGCTGAGGACTATAATATTACAGCATGACTAAAGGAGAAACAGTATGCGCCATAGCCCCGGAGTATGCTGATTTCAAATATATAAGCTACACAAGCAAACGTTATCTGATGATTTTATAGGAGGAACACCCATGAAAACTTATATGGCTAACCCTGACAAGATTGAAAGAAAATGGTATGTGGTTGATGCTGAAGGATGTACACTCGGACGTCTTGCATCTGAGGTCGCTAAAGTCCTCAGAGGAAAGAACAAACCGGAGTACACACCGCATATCGATACAGGCGATTATGTGATCGTTGTAAACGCTGAGAAAGTAAAAGTAACAGGTAAGAAACTTCAGCAGAAGATCTACTACAACCACTCCGAATATGTAGGTGGAATGAAAGAGACAACACTTGCAGAGATGATGGCTAAGAAACCGGAGAAAGTGATCGAGCTTGCTGTTAAAGGAATGCTCCCGAAAGGACCTATGGGAAGAGACATGATCAAGAAACTTCACGTTTACGCTGGACCGGATCATGCACATCAGGCACAGAAACCGGAAGTTCTGACATTTTAGGTAGAGGTTGAAAGGAGGATATAACAGTGGCTAACGCAAAATACTACGGAACAGGAAGAAGAAAAAAATCAGTAGCAAGAGTATATCTTGTACCTGGAACAGGTAAGATTACAATCAATAAAAGAGACATCGACGAGTATCTCGGACTTGAGACACTGAAAGTTGTTGTTCGCCAGCCGCTCGTGGCTACAGGCACAACAGACAAATTCGATGTGATCGTAAACGTTAAAGGCGGCGGTTACACAGGACAGGCTGGAGCAATCCGTCACGGTATCGCAAGAGCACTCCTTGAGGCAGACGCTGATTACAGACCGGTACTCAAGAGCGCAGGATTCCTGACTCGTGACCCGAGAATGAAAGAGCGTAAGAAATACGGTCTCAAAGCAGCTCGTAGAGCTCCGCAGTTCTCAAAACGTTAATCAAAGCGTTTACGCAGAATATCAAAAGAAATCTTATCCCGGGAGTTTCGGCTTCCGGGATTTTTCAAATAAATCTGAAATCATTTCATTCATAAGCAGGCAGTTTTGGCTTTTAGTAACAGATGAACTGCCGGAACGGTTCTATAACCAAAAAAACAATTCTTAACCGTAAAAATCCTGGCGAGAGTACGGTTCAGATACTAGAAAGTCGAATTTCAACCGTAAGGATCGTGGTAGGAGTACGGTTTAGATATCAGAAACTCCAAATTTAACCGTAAGAATCGTGACGAGGATACGGTTCGGATACTAAAAATCCTGATTTAACCGTATAAGACAAGAAAAGACTACGGTTTTACAGTCTATAAAGCAATTCATAACCGTAAATCAGTATAAATTCCAGAAATTATTATTCCAAGTTACTTTCAAGTTACTCTATAACAGGAGTGTCTGTCGTTTCAGACATGTTTTATACAGAAAAGAAAGGAAAATCATATGGCAGGTCTTAGAGAGATGTTATTACAGGAGCAGGACAGACTGGAGAAGATAATTCAGAAGACTTCAGAACAATTGAAAGATGCTCCGCAGGGGAAGCTGCGTCTGTCCAGCAGTAACAAATGTGTTCAGTATTATTACTGCGTGCCGGGAGGGAGAAAAAACGGGGAATATCTTCCGAAAGAGAAGGAGAAACTGGCGTACAGGCTTGCACAGAAATCTTACGATGAAAAGATAATGAAACTTGCTGAAAAAAGGTTGTCCCAGATCAGAAGAATTACAAAAGATTATGACGAGGAAGAAATTGAAAAAATTTTCCTGGCTGAACATCCTGAAAGACAAAAGCTGATTAAGCCGGTTGAACCTGTCTGGGAACGGCAATTGAGCAAGTGGGCTGCTGAGGATTACAAGAGAAAAGAATTTCAGGAAGATATGCCTGTTATATTAACCGAGAAGGGGGAGCGCGTGCGCTCAAAATCAGAAAAAATCCTTGCGGACTATTTTTACCGGAACGGAATTATATACAAATATGAATGTCCCTTGCATTTAGAACGTTTTGGCACAGTTCATCCGGATTTCACTTTCCTTTCCAGAAAGACAAAACAGGAAATTTACTGGGAACATGACGGCAGAATGGATGACCCGGTATATGCGCAGAATGCAGTAAGAAAAATACAGGCATATGAAGGAAATGGCATTTATCCTGGAGAGCGTCTGATACTTACATTTGAGACAGGGAAAATTGTCCTGAACACCAGAACGATAGAAAGACTTGTTTACAGATATTTACTGTAGCTCACAGGAGACGAAGAATATGCAATAAATTTTTCCTATATTCTATTGAAAAAACTGCCTTCCCAGTGTATGATTAAATCATAAGTAGTAAGTAATAAGTAGCAAGTAATTTGCAGCAGGTATAACTGATGGAATCGGATAGCTGCATAAACGAGAGGAGGGTACGATTATGAAGGATTTAGTTTTATCTCAACAGTATGCGATCATTGCGCTGGACGGGCAGGAAAGCCTGCATCCTTCCCTGTCAAAGAGCGCTGCAGTACGCGGGATTGCGGCGGCGAAAGTATTGGAAGAAGTTATCGATACAGATGAAGAGTGTGAGACTCCAGATTTTATTTCCGGTGTGAACAAGGCTGTGGAGGCGGCAAAAAGTCTTAAGAAAAAAGAGGCAAAGCAGCTGGAAAAAGAAATGGCTGATATGCTGGAAGCGGACGGAGTGATGGAAGTGGTTCCCGATATTCTTGGCTGTGATATGGATTACTATACCGCCGGGGTAGAACTGAAGGCATACCGCAGTGAAGAAAACACTTATCTGGGAGTCAGGGAGGGAATCCGGGCTGAGATTCTGGAAGACGGACCTGTAACCGCAGAGTGCGCTGTCTTGCTGTGGCTTTTCCGTGAGAGCGGCTGCATTCATGATCTGTTTTCGGTGTCGGAGCAGGAGAAAGTACAGGCGAGGATGACAGAGGCAGCTTCAGAGGATGAGAACTTCCGTGCCCTGTGGCAGGCAGAATTTCACAGCGCGGTTGAAAGTTTTGCGGGGCGTTTCCTGAGAGCAAAGCATAACTTGTTTAAAAATCCTTATTTGGAAGGCGTGAATCTGCTTTTTCCGTATCTGGAACGGCGGAAATCAATTTTCATAGACTTCGTGATCCTCGGAACGAATGTAAAAGAACGCAGGATGGCAGTGATGGAACATCTGACAAAGATGGGGCATTATGTTGAAGAGGTTAAGTCAGGAAGCGAGACGCTGTTAAAAGTTGATAATGCTTATTACCGCATATTCCCTATGACGAAACGAGCGTATAAAGTGCCGATTCAGGGGGCTAATCTGGTCCCGGTATACTGGTAAGAAGAAAAGGTGAGCCTGATGTCGAGACAGAGAAGTATGGAGACAATTGAACATTCGGAATATGTAACCATCGGAGAACTGGTGAGACTGACCGGGGTGCGGTACAGTACGTTGAAGTTTTATACCGAAGAAGGCATGCTGCCATTCGAACAGGCGGAGGAGAACCTGACGAGACGGTACCGCAGGGTAGAAAGCATAGAGCGGATTACTTATATCAGACAATTGCGGGACAGGAAAATGACGATTCCCGAAATAAAAAAACTCCTGGAACAGGACGGAGAAATCGAAGAAAACTGTCAGGATAAATAAACAAAAACATATGAAATACAATGCCCGGGCGCTGAATCATCGAGACAGTACCCGGGCATCGATATATCCGGGAAGTCAGGATTAATCCAGGATATCTCCGTCTATAGAGATGGTGACCACCTGCCACGGGATAAATATCCCGCTGTTCTGCAGAGCAGTTTTTGCTGCTGCCTCTAACCCGCCGCAGCAGGGAACTTCCATGCGTACAATGGTCACGCTTTTAATATCGTTATTTTTGATTATCTGAGTCAGCTTTTCGCTGTAGTCGATACTATCCAGTTTGGGACAGCCGATCAGTGTGATTTTCCCCTTCATAAATTCTTGATGAAGATTCGCGTAGGCAAAAGCTGTACAGTCGGCGGCGATCAACAGCTTTGCTCCGTCAAAATAAGGCGCATTGACAGGAACTAATTTAATCTGGCAGGGCCACTGTCCTAATTGAGAAGCGGCGTGCTCTACAGACGGCAGTGCATTTGAAGCATGGTCAGTACGTTCAAATCGCTGCATCCGGCTGCCGGGACAGCCGGTATGCTGAACTGTGTTCTGCGCACCTGTCTCCGCATTCTTCTTCATATTTTCCTTCACGGCTTTTTCATCATATGCCGCAGCCTCACGCTCTACAAAAGTAATGGCGCCGGTGGGGCAGGCCGGCAAACAGTCGCCCAGTCCGTCGCAGTAATCATCCCGCAGCAGCCGGGCTTTTCCGTTTACCATGCCGATGGCACCTTCGTGACAGGCTGAAGCACAGGCGCCGCAGCCGTTGCATTTTTCTTCGTTTATCTGAATAATTCTACGGATCATTAAAATCAACTTCCTTTCATTTTTCTGTATTTAGAATACAATAGTCTATTTTTAAAATCTGTTGTATTAACAACCAAAATGTTTTACGTCTTTACTAATTTTCAGGGAGAAAGTACAATGAGATCAGTAAACGCGTATAAGGGGGATAATTATGGAAGGAATGAAACCTGTAAAAATTTATTCATGTGCCGACCGCGTGGACGCGGACATGATCACGGAGACGCTCAATGACCGTGGGATTCCGGCTTATTCTGAGTCTAAGGGCAGCGGAGATTATATGAATATTTACATGGGGACATCAATATTCGGAAATGACATTTATGTGAATGAAAAGGACGCGGACAGGGCAAAAGAGATTATCGAGGCTCTGACCGTTCCTCTTGAAGATGGAACGGCTGCGGGAGATGCAGACATTCCTGACCGCTCCTCGGATAAAAGGTTCCGTGTTATGCGGATCATTTCACTGATCGCAGCTGTGCTGATGATGATCGGGGCGGTGTTGCCGTCTTGTGTAAATATTTTGTTTGGATGAATTTGTCGGTTCTGGAATACGATTTGCAAGAGAAATTTATGATTTTAAAGAATAAGCTGTAAAAAAGTGAGCGAAGTGTAATGGTTGACATTTTGCTTGCATTCGTTCATATCATCGGTATCCCGCTGACAGGCACGGGCGTAAATCAGGCGAGAAGTCTCGGACCGGCACTTCTTGCAGGCGGCGAAGCACTCTCTCAGGCATGGATATTTATTGTAGGACCGCTTGTCGGCGCGGCGATCGCAGCTCTGATCTGGATGTTCTTAAACGCAGAGAACGAGAACTGATTATTACCTGCAGGTAGCATACACCAACCTCCGGAAATCTTGTCGGGGACGACAAGGAAGATTAATAAAAATCAAGAACTTATAGCGAAAAGTCTTACATAAATGATAAAATTGTGTTAAAATATATCATAGTGAGACCATTGAAAGGCCGTTACAGCGTTGTATCGGTCTTTCTTTGACTATACTTTGAGGAAAACGGCAAAACTTACATGTAATACAAGAAGAAGGAGGAATTGGATGCTCAGCAGAGGAGATGCGGTAGTCTATAAGTGCAGGGGCCTGTATAAGGTGGAAGATATTGGAACGCTTGATTTTTCTTTTGTGGACAACAGCAAACAGTACTATACACTTCAGTCTGTGGAAGATGCAGGGGATAAGGCGTATGTTCCGGCGGATGACGAGACAAATATCCGGCGCCCGGTGAGCCGGGACGAGGCGCTTGATCTTATCAGGCGGATGCCACAGATTGAAGTGCTCCAGGTGAAAAATGAAAAGTTCCGTGAGCAGGAATACAAGGAATGTATTTCTGATTTCTGCCCGGAAAACTGGGTGAAAGTTCTGAAAACGACCTACAAAAGGACGAAGAGCAGAGGAAGTGTTACGAGTCTTGACCGAAAGTATCAGATGCTTCTTGAACATGCACTGTACAGTGAATTTGCTTTTGCCCTGGGCATTCCTGCTTCGGAGATGCAGAGCTTTATTGCAAGCCATGTGGAAACGGAGAGCGGGAACAAGGCGTGATGAACCATTGAGCTGCATCTTGCGTAAATGACAGGTGCATGATATACTTCTCCTGATAATATTTTGTTAGGAGGAGTTATTTTTTATGGACGCGGACCCTGCGGGGAACACTATTTTATTCGACTTGTTACTATTGTTGTTTTTCACTTTGATGAATGCTTACTTTGCCGGAGCCGAGATGGCGGTCGTATCTGTCAATAAGAACAGAATACGGAGTCTTGCAGAAGAGGGCAATAAAAAGGCAAAGGTGATCGAGGGGCTGTTCGAGGACTCGACGAAGTTCCTTTCTACGATCCAGGTGGCGATCACATTTGCCGGATTTTATTCATCGGCATCTGCAGCGGCGAGCATTTCACCGGTGCTGGCAGAATGGCTGCACGGAGCAGGTATTCTTTACAGTTCGCAGATTGCACATAACGGTGTGACTCTGGTGCTCATGTTCTTTAACCTTGTATTCGGAGAGCTGGTGCCAAAGAGGATCGCACTTCAGAAAGCAGAGGCATTCAGCATGCTGACTGTCATGCCTATCCATTATATTTCGATCATACTGTCACCGTTTATCAGGCTGCTTTCTTTTTCAACAAAGCTGGTGCTCAGGATCCTTCGCATGAAGACGGAGGATCAGGAAGAGGCTGTCACGGAAGAGGAAATAAAGGCTCTTCTCAAGATGGGAAATGAGAGCGGAACATTTGACGATGATGAGCGTGAGATGATCGATTCTGTATTTGCATTCGATGACAGAACAGCCAGAGAGATCATGGTTCCGAGACGTGATGTGGTCACCATCGATATTAACGAACCATTCGAGGAACTGATCGATGAGATCCTTGAGACAAGGCATAACAGGATACCGGTCTATGAGGAGAATATAGATAATATCATCGGAGTACTCCATGTCAAGGATGTAATGATCGAATTGCGGAAGAACAGTCTCGAGCAGATGAACATCAGAGAGATGCTGCACGAACCGTTTTTTGTGCCTGAGACAAAAGAGGCTGATGAACTTTTCCGTACCATGCAGGAGGCAAGACACCATATGGCGATCCTGGTGGATGAATACGGTGGGTTCTCGGGTATTGTTACGATCGAGGATCTGGTGGAGGAGATCATGGGCGACATTAATGAAGAATATGAAGAAGTCGTTCCGGAGATCGAGGCCGTCAGTGAAAATGAATATCGTCTGGACGGAGGAATCCTGATCGATGATCTCAACGAGGAACTTGGCCTGAAGCTGGAGACGGAGAACTATGATACTCTTTCCGGATATCTGATCGAGAAGCTGGGCCATATTCCGGGAAAGGATGACAGAGATGTGATCGAGGAGGGAAATCTGGTTTTTACCGTAGAGGAAGTCAAAGATAACCGGATCACAAGAGTCAGGATGAAGATCGAGCCTGTCGCTGAGACAGAGGAGGACGATGAAGAACGCGGCGGAAAGAAGAAACAGCGGCGTGCGTCCGAGGAGGAAGAAGAGAAAGATTGAAAGGAGATGCAGTGAGATGAAGATGCTGTCAATTGAGGAGGAGCTTAAGAATAATTCTTATCCCGGAAGAGGGATCATCATCGGGAAGACACCGGATGGGAAGAAAGCTGTCACAGCCTATTTTATCATGGGGCGAAGTGAGAACAGCAGGAACCGTATATTTGTAGAGGACGGGGAGGGGATCCGCACGCAGGCGTTTGATCCGTCAAAGCTGACTGACCCGAGCCTGATCATCTATGCGCCGGTCAGAGTACTGGGCAATAAGACAATCGTGACGAACGGTGATCAGACGGACACGATCTATGAGGGGATGGACAAACAGCTCACATTTGAACAGACTCTTCGCTCAAGAGAGTTTGAGCCTGACGGACCGAACTATACACCACGCATTTCCGGAATCATGCATATAGAGAATGGTACCTATAACTATGCAATGTCTATCTTAAAGAGCAATAACGGAAGTCCGGAGAGCTGCAACCGCTATACGTTTGCTTATGAGAATCCGGCAGCGGGCGAGGGACATTTTATTCACACATATATGTGTGACGGCAATCCGCTCCCGAGCTTTGAGGGCGAACCGAAGCTTATCGGCATACCGGATGATATGGAAGCGTTTACGGATCTTCTGTGGAACAGCTTAAACGAGGACAACAAAGTTTCACTATTTGTCCGCTATATCGATATTGAGACAGGAAACTATGAGACAAAGATCGTAAATAAGAATCAGTAATCGTGATAAATCGTAAAGGAGCGGATAAGAAGATGAAAGAATTAGAACTGAAATATGGATGTAACCCGAACCAGAAACCATCAAAGATCTACATGAGCGATGGAAGTGACCTGCCGATCACAGTGTTGTGCGGACGTCCCGGATATATAAATTTCCTCGATGCGTTCAACGGCTGGCAGCTTGTATCTGAGCTCAAGAAGGCGACCGGACTTCCGGCGGCTACGTCATTTAAGCATGTTTCTCCGGCCGGTGCGGCAGTAGGGCTTCCGCTGACAGAGACGCTTGCGAAGATTTACTGGGTGGATGATCTGGGAGAGCTCTCTCCGCTTGCCAGTGCATATGCGAGGGCGAGAGGTGCGGACCGCATGTCTTCGTTCGGAGACTTTATCGCACTCTCTGATGTCTGTGACGTAGATACTGCAAGACTCATCAAGAGAGAAGTATCCGATGGTGTGATCGCACCGGGATACGAGCCGGAAGCGCTGGAACTTTTAAAACAGAAGAAAAAAGGAAATTACAACATTATCCAGATCGATCCGGACTATGTACCGGCTCCGCTGGAGCACAAGGAAGTGTACGGCATCACATTTGAGCAGGGAAGGAATGAACTCAATATTGACAAAGATTTCTTCTCTAATGTGGTAACAGATAACAAAGAGCTCACAGATGCGGCGAAGATGGATCTGGCGATCTCTATGATCACGCTGAAATATACCCAGTCCAACTCTGTCTGCTATGTAAAGGACGGACAGGCAATCGGTATCGGTGCAGGACAGCAGTCCCGTATCCACTGTACACGTCTGGCAGGCCAGAAAGCAGACAACTGGTGGCTCAGACAGTGCCCGAAAGTAATGGAGCTGCCGTTTAAAGACGGCATCAAGCGTGCGGACAGGGACAATGCTATTGATCTGTACATTGGAGAGGAATATATGGACGTGCTTGCAGATGGCGCATGGGAAAATATCTTCACAGAGAAACCGGAAGTATTTACCCGTGAGGAAAAGAGGGCATGGCTTGACAAACTGACAGATGTATCTCTCGGCTCTGATGCATTTTTCCCGTTCGGAGACAACATCGAACGCGCACATAAGAGCGGCGTGAAATATATCGCACAGCCGGGCGGTTCGGTGAGAGATGACAATGTCATTGCCACATGCAATAAGTACGGCATGGTCATGGCGTTTACAGGTATTCGCCTGTTCCATCACTAATTGAAGCTGCGGTGCAGAAGAAAGAGGATGTCTTTATGGTATTGGAGACGAGAAGTCCTGAAGAGACATTTAATATAGGAAAAAAACTTGGAGAACATGCGATTCCCGGGCAGGTATTTACCCTGACCGGGGATCTTGGCGTGGGGAAAACAGTATTTACACAGGGACTGGCCAAAGGGCTGGGGATAGAAGAACCGGTCAACAGTCCCACGTTTACGATCGTACAGGTATATGAAGAGGGGAGGCTTCCCTTCTATCATTTTGACGTGTACAGGATCGGTGATGTAGAAGAGATGGAAGAAGTCGGGTTTGAAGATTATATTATGGGAGACGGAGTCTCTCTGATCGAATGGGCAAACCTGATCGAGGAGATACTTCCGGAGAAGCGCACGGATATTCTGATCGAGAAAGATCTTGAGCAGGGATTTGACTACCGGAAGATCACGATAAGCGAATCGGATTCGCAGTAAGCTGCTCTGCAGATCGTGCAGAGAACGAGATTACAGAAAGCGGGACAGACTATGAGAGTATTGGCGATAGACAGCTCGGGGCTGACAGCCACAGTGGCGATCGTGGAGAATGACCAGACGATCGCTGAATATACGACAAATTACAAAAAGACACATTCGCAGACACTGCTTCCCATGATCGATGAAATGGTAAGGATGGTCGATGCGGATCTGGCGGAAATCGATGCCATTGCAGTGGCGGGAGGACCGGGATCATTTACCGGGCTGAGAATCGGCTCTGCTACGGCCAAAGGATTGGGCCTTGCTCTGGACAAGCCGCTCATCCATGTGCCTACAGTGGACGCTATGGCTTACAGCCTGTATGGCTGCGAAGATATTATATGTCCGATCATGGATGCACGGAGAAAGCAGGTGTATACCGGGCTTTATTCCTTCGCCCATAAGAAAAACGAAGATGGAAGTCTGTATGACGAGCCTGTCTTTCAGGTGCTCAGGATGCAGATGGCGGTTCCGGTGGAGGAACTGATCCGCCATCTGAACGTTTACAGGCGGAGGGTTGTATTTCTGGGAGACGGCGTTCCCGTCTATGCGGACATGCTGGCAGAAGGGCTTAAAGTTCCTTATTCCTTTGCTCCGTCCTTTATGAACCGGCAGAGAGCGGCAGCGGTAGGAGCTCTTGGAATCCGTTACTACGAGGCGGGCAGGTATGAGATGGCCGCTGAGTTTAAGCCTGAGTATCTGAGAAAATCGCAGGCTGAGCGTGAGAGAGCTGAACGTGAGAAAAATGCGGTCCCAAAGGTGCGCAGAATGACGATGGAAGACGGCGCTGCGGTAGCGGAAATGGAACATCAGCTGTTTCCCGATGCATGGAGTGAAAAAACCATACTGGAGACTCTGGATCAGGCGAACACCATCTGCCTGATAGCAGAAAAAGCAGGGCGGACGGCAGGTTATCTCATTGCATACACAGCGGTGGATGAAGCTGAGATCGCCCGGATCGCGGTGGTAAAGGAACTGCAGCGGCAGGGGGTAGCCCGTGCCCTGTTCGAAGAGTTGGAATCCGTCTGCGGTTCAGAAGGGATCAAAAAACTCCTTCTGGATGTACGCTGTGGAAATACTGCGGCAAGAGCGCTTTATGAGAGCTTGAACTTTAAAGAGGATGGTATTCGTCAGCGGTTTTATGAAAATCCGGTGGAAGATGCGATCCTTATGAGCAGGGAACTGGAAATCAATGCATAGCAGCGGCAGCAGTTTCCACTATCAATTGAAGTGCCGGTTCGATATACTGTAGGCGTAGCAAAAAAGAAAAACTGTTTACTGTTGTCCGGCGGTTCTGCCGGGAACGGCAGAGACACAGGAGGAGATTGTATGCGCCAGTATCAATTAAAAGAGACAAAAGAAATAAATAAGATTGTCTGCAATCAGTGCGGAAAAGAGATAAGTGTTATAGACGGAACCCCCAGAGAGGGAGTTTTCAGTGTAGATTATACGTGGGGATATTTTTCGGATAAAGACGGAGAAAAACACAGTTTTGATCTGTGCGAGTCGTGCTATGACAAACTCCTTTCTTCCTTTCAGCTGCCTGCAGATATAGAAGAATAAGATAGAGGGAATATATGTTAGATGTTTGTTTGCTGGGGTGCGGAGGCATGATGCCGCTCCCTTACCGCTATCTCACAGCGCTGATGGCCCGTTTTAACGGCAGCAGCATGCTCATTGACTGCGGCGAGGGCACCCAGATCGCGATAAAAGAAAAAGGATGGAGTTTTAAACCCATCGATGTGATCTGTTTTACCCATTATCACGGGGATCATATCAGCGGGCTCCCGGGTCTGCTCCTTACCATGGGAAATGCGGACAGGACCGAACCCCTGACGATGATCGGACCAAAAGGTCTGGAGCGCGTCGTGGGCTGCCTTCGCGTGATCGCACCGGAACTTCCGTTTCCGATCATTTATAAAGAAATTCAGGGAGCGGAGCAGACGTTTGAGATGAATGGTTATCGTATCAGAGCGTTTCGTGTGAATCACAATGTACTCTGCTATGGATATACTATGGAAATTGACCGGGCAGGAAAGTTCGATGCTGCAAAGGCAAAAGAACAGGACATCCCGCTGAAATACTGGAGCCGTCTGCAGGGCGGTGAGACGATTGACAACGAGGACGGGCATTTCACCCCGGGTATGGTATTAGGTCCTCCCCGAAAAGGAATTAAGCTGACTTATACGACGGATACACGTCCTACAGAGTCCATCCGGCGGAATGCAGAGAAGTCGGATCTGTTTATCTGTGAGGGAATGTATGGAGAAAAAGACAAAGCCGCAAAGGCATCGGAGTATAAGCATATGACGTTTTACGAAGCGGCAGAGCTTGCCCGTACGGCGCAGGTAAAAGAAATGTGGCTGACACATTACAGTCCGTCCCTGACAAGACCGGAGCCGTACATGGATGACGTGCGGAAAATATTCCCGGCGGCAAAGGCGGGAAAAGACGGAATGTCGGCGGAACTGATGTTTGAAGATTGAGAGGCGTGACATGAAAGAAATCAGAGATCTGAATATCCTTGCGATCGAGAGCTCGTGCGATGAAACAGCGGCGGCGGTCGTTCACAACGGCAGGGAGGTGCTGTCAAATATCATTTCATCCCAGATCGACCTGCATAAGCTGTATGGCGGAGTGGTTCCGGAGATTGCATCGAGAAAACATATTGAGAAGATCAATCAGGTTATTGAAGAGGCGTTAAAAGAAGCGGATGTGACGCTTGATGATATTGACGTAGTGGGAGTGACCTATGGCCCCGGACTGGTAGGAGCTCTTCTTGTAGGTGTTGCAGAGGCGAAGGCTATCGCGTTCGCAAGAAATCTGCCCCTCGTCGGAGTGCACCATATCGAGGGACACATTTCTGCAAATTATATCGAGCATCCGGACCTGGAACCGCCGTTTCTGTGCCTTGTAGCATCCGGCGGACATACACATCTGGTCTGCGTGCGGGAATATGGCAAATATGAGATCCTCGGGCGTACAAGAGATGACGCTGCGGGAGAAGCATACGATAAAGTGGCGCGCGCGATCGGACTGGGCTATCCGGGCGGACCGAAGATCGACCGGATAGCGAAAGAGGGAAATCCTGATGCCATTAAGTTCCCGAAAGCACATATTGACGGCGCGGAATATGACTTCAGCTTCAGTGGCCTGAAGTCGGCAGTGCTGAATTATATCAATGGATGCAAAATGAAAGGTGAGAGTTTTGACCCGGCGGATATCGCGGCTTCTTTCCAGAAAGCGGTGGTAGAAGTGCTGGTAGAGAACTCGATGAAAGCGGTAGAAGATTATGGAATGTACAAATTTGCCATTGCCGGAGGCGTGGCATCTAATACGGCTCTTCGCGCGGCCATGAAGCAGGCCTGTGAAGAAAAAGGCGTGAAGTTCTATCATCCGTCACCAATCTACTGCACGGACAATGCGGCAATGATCGGGGCTGCGGCGTTCTATGAGTACCTTGCAGGAACCCGGCACGGATGGGATCTGAATGCGGTGCCGAATCTGAAGCTCGGAGAGCGGTGAGAATACTGAGGGATGCTGCATAAAGAATGGGAGAAATATAATGGAAAAGAAAAAATACTGTACAGCTATTGTGCTCGCTGCGGGAAGTGGAAAACGGATGGGGACAAAAGTACATAAGCAGTACCTGCTCATGGGAGGAAAGCCTGTGCTTTATTATTCCCTGCGTGCATTTGAAGATTGCCGACGGATTGATGAGATTATTCTTGTATGCGGCGCCGGAGAAGAAGAATACTGCCGGCAGGAGATCGTAGAAAAATATGGATTATCTAAAGTATGTAAGATTATTTCCGGAGGTGCCGAGAGATATAATTCTGTCTGGAACGGACTTCGGGAGACGAAGGACGGGTATGTCTATATCCATGATGGTGCGCGTCCGTTTGTCGATGGAGAAATGATAGAGCGAGCGTATGAATGTGTCTCAGAGTACCACGCCTGTGTGGCGGGGATGCCGTCCAAAGATACGGTTAAGATTGCGGATCCTGATAACGTGGTGGCAGAAACGCCTGACCGCAGCAGTGTCTGGATTGTGCAGACACCGCAGGTGTTTGACACAGCACTTATACGGAAAGCGTATGCTATGCTCATGGAGAAAGAACAGATCACTGTGACGGATGACGCCATGGTGGTGGAACAGATGATCGGTTATCCGATCAGGCTGTTTTACGGTTCCTATGAGAACATTAAAATCACAACACCAGAGGATCTTGAAATCGCAGGCGTATTTTTGAAAAGAAAGTCTTGACATGCATTTTGGATATGTGATAGAATAGTCCACGTCGCACGGAGTGATGTGAATACATTATTATCCAGGCGGCATAAATTGAAAAACGTTGTATAAACGGCGTGCTATGGAGAGGTATCGAAGTGGTCATAACGAGGCGGTCTTGAAAACCGTTTGTCCGAAAGGGCGCGTGGGTTCGAATCCCACCCTCTCCGTTTTGGAGAAGTACCCAAGCTGGCCGAAGGGGCTCCCCTGGAAAGGGAGTAGGTCGTTAGTAGCGGCGCGAGGGTTCAAATCCCTCCTTCTCCGCTCGATATTATCTGCAAAAACTACTGGAATAGTCCGGTAGTTTTTTTAAACCGTGAATATGAGATGGGTCAGACAAAATTTTGTCCAGTGTAAAATCTGAGAAAATAGTGTGATAATATCGTGTAAAAATACCATATATAGTACCGGAAGAAAACTTGCGAGAAATGTTGAAAAACTTGTAAAAAATGGTTGACAGATGGTAATTATGAGTGGTATTATATTTAAGCTGACTCGTGAGAGACAGTAAAAACAAAAGAAAAATAAAAAAGTTCTTGACAAAGCGGAATGGATTTGATAAAATATTAAAGCTGTCGCTTGAGAGAGAATGACAGGAACCTTGATAACTGAACAATAGACAACAACCCTTGAAAATTTCTTTGAA